>NZ_JBIISE010000055.1:0-6942 GCF_044341185.1 Flavobacterium sp. | reverse complement strand
TATTTTGGGTTTGATGGATTAGCGAATTTATTTGGTAATTTCAGTGGAATTATCAAAACGTTAGGAATGGATTTTCACTTTAAAAGTATGAGTCGTGGTGTGTTAGATACTCGTGATATTATTTACTTTATTAGTATCACTATTTTATTTTTAG
Source organism: Flavobacterium sp. (assembly GCF_044341185.1). GTDB lineage: Bacteria > Bacteroidota > Bacteroidia > Flavobacteriales > Flavobacteriaceae > Flavobacterium. Next base: position 6,788 of record NZ_JBIISE010000055.1, on the reverse strand, counting down.
CTGGAACTGTTTATCAACTTAAATCGCTTAAATGGTAATGAAAGACGTTCAAAAAAATAGTTTAAAAAAATTAGGGTTTTTAGCGATTGGTTTATTTATTTTAAACTTTGCGAGTTATTATATTTACAAACGTTTCGATGTTACGCAAGACAAAAGATATACACTTTCTGAAACCACTAAAAAAATAATTGATGATGTAGATTCTCCTTTAATTATTGATGTGTTTTTAGAAGGTAATTTTCCTGCCGATTTTAAGAAATTACAGACAGAAACGCGTCAGTTATTAGAAGAATTTTCTGCATACAATTCAAATATTACGTTTCAATTTGTAAATCCGATTGAAAAAGAAGAAGAACGCGTGGAAGTCATGAAAAAATTCTTTGAAAAAGGATTAACACCTATAAACGTAACCGTTGAAGAAAAAGGTAAACAAACTCAAGAAGTAGTTTTTCCGTGGGCTTTAGCCAATTATGGCGATAAAGGTGCAAAAGTGCAATTATTGAAAAATTTAATGGGCGCTTCAACTGAGAAAAAAGTAGAAAGTTCCGTGCAACATTTAGAATATGCTTTTGCCGAAGCAATTCATAAAATATCAAAAGAAAAACAACGTAAAATTGCCGTCATCAAAGGAAATGGCGAGTTAGACGATATATATATTGCCGATTTTTTAAAAACCATTCGTGATAATTATTATATAGGACCTATAACTTTAGATTCTGTAGCCTCACAGCCTAATGAAACATTAAAAGCATTAAATGTGTACGACTTGGCTATTATTGCGAAACCAAGAGAAAAATTTACTGAAGCCGAAAAACAAGTGTTAGACCAATTTATTATGAAAGGCGGAAAAACGCTTTGGTTAGTAGATGGAACTAATGCCGAAATGGAAAATTTGTATAATGAATCAGGTTCAACTTTAGTTAGCAATAACGATTTGAATTTAACGGATATGTTTTTCAAATACGGATTCCGAATTAATCCTCAAATGATTAAAGATGAATACGGAACACCCATAAAATTAGCTTCTGGAAAAGAAGGCAGTGAAAGTCAGATGGAAACCTATAATTGGAAAATGGCACCATTTATTTATCCTGCTTCTAAAAAACATCCTATCGTAAAAAATACCGATGGCGTAAAATTCAATTTTTGCTCGCCAATTGAGTTATTAAAAACCAATACTAAAACTACTATTTTACTTGAAAGTTCACCGTATTCTAAAGTAATTGGAACACCAAGTGTAGTTTCTTTGGAAATGATTGCAGAAGAAACCAGTCCGAAAGACTATGCCAATGGCGGGTTAATTCCTGTAGCGGCTTTATTAGAAGGTTCATTTACTTCTATGTACAACAACCGAGTATTGCCTTTTAAAGATGGTACTTTTTTAAATAAAAGTGTTCCAACTAAAATGATTGTAATTTCTGATGGAGACGTAATAAAAAATCAAATAGATAAAGGCGCACCAATTGAATTAGGTTACGACAAATACACCGGACAATTTTTTGGAAATAAAGAATTTATCCTAAATAGCGTAAATTATCTTTTAGATGATAACGGACTTATTAACATTAGAAGTAAAGATGTAACCTTACCCGTATTAGATAAACAAAGCGTACACGATAATTACAATCAAACACAAATGCTAACAGTAGCGCTACCAATTGTTTTGTTAGCAATATTCGGATTTATATTTACGTATTTAAGAAAGAAAAAATATAAGTATTAGTTGTTAATAAGTATATTTTTAGATTTAATTGTAACCCATTATATTTGTAAAAGAAAAAAAATTAAAAATGATGAATTTTATAGTATCCAGTTCGTATTTATTAAAACAATTACAAGTTTTAGGAAGCGTTATTAATAGTAACAACACCTTACCTATTCTTGATAATTTTTTATTTGAATTAGATAATAATCAATTACATGTTTCGGCTTCCGATTTAGAAACTACTATGTCGGCAAGTTTAGAAATTGAGTCAAACAGTAAAGGAAGTGTTGCTATACCAGCAAAATTATTATTAGATATTTTAAAAACATTTCCAGAGCAACCTTTAACGTTTACAGTTGAAGAAAACAATACTGTTGAAATTAGTTCTAATTCTGGTAAATATGCAATTGCATATGCTGCTGGTGAAGAATTTCCAAAAGCAGTAGCATTAGAAGATCCTTCAACAACTATAGTTCCTGCTGAAGTATTAGCAACAGCAATTGGAAAAACTATTTTCGCAACGGGTAACGACGATTTACGTCCAGTAATGAGTGGTGTGTTTTTTCAATTCTCTACAGAAGGATTAATTTTTGTGGCTACAGATGCTCATAAATTAGTAAAATATGCTCGTGCAGATGTAAAAGCATCTCAAAGTGCTGAATTTATTATGCCTAAAAAACCTTTAAATATTTTAAAAGGAATTTTAGCCACTTCAGATTCAGAAGTAAAAGTAGAATATAACGATTCAAACGCTACGTATTCTTTTGAAAACTACATCTTAACGTGTCGTTTAATTGATGGTAAATATCCAAATTACGAAGCGGTAATTCCAAAAGAAAATCCAAATAAATTAATTTTAAGTCGTGTTACTTTTTTAAATTCGGTTCGTCGTGTAGCTATTTTTGCTAACAAAACTACGCACCAAATTCGTTTAAAAATTGCAGGTACTGAATTAAATATTTCTGCAGAAGATATTGATTATTCAAACAAAGCAGACGAACGTTTAACGTGTGATTATCAAGGAGACGATTTACAAATTGGTTTCAACTCTCGTTTTTTAACCGAAATGTTAAACAACTTAACAAGTGATGAAATTCAATTAGAAATGTCATTACCAAACAGAGCTGGAATCCTTACTCCTATTGATGGATTAGACGAAGGCGAAACGGTAACTATGTTAGTAATGCCAGTAATGCTAAATAACTAAAACATACAACCAAATAACTACTACTTAAAACCACAATTGCTTTTTGCTTTTGTGGTTTTTTTATTAGTGGCTGAGATGTTCAAATCTTCCGGTGGCATAGGAAATTATTACTTCCGGTGGCTGAGGCACTCAAAGCCACCGGAAATTTCAATGGTAGCTTCGAGTGCCTCAGCCACCAGTAACAAATTAACTTCTCCAAAAAAACTATTCACTAATTACTAATTACTAAGTACTAAAATTTTATCTTTGCCAAGAAACAAAACGTATCATATGATTTTACAAGAAACCATAGTTGCTTTAGCTACACCATCTGGTGCTGGAGCTATTGCTATCATTAGATTGTCGGGAAATGATGCTATTACTATAGCTGCCGAAGTATTTGATTCGGTTTCTGGAAAAGATATTACAAAACAAAAAACACATACCATTCATTTAGGACATATTATGGATGGTGCAAAAACATACGATCAAGTATTACTTTCCATTTTTAAAGGTCCAAATTCTTACACAGGTGAAAATGTAGTAGAAATTTCATGTCACGGTTCTGTATTTATTCAACAACAAATCATACAATTACTGCTTCGTAAAGGGGCAAAAATGGCGCAAGCTGGAGAATTTACATTACGTGCCTTTTTAAACGGAAAATTAGATTTATCTCAAGCTGAAGCTGTTGCCGATTTAATCGCATCAGATAATGAAGCTAATCATCAAATCGCGATGCAACAAATGCGTGGTGGATTTAGTAACGAAATTGCAAAACTTCGTGAAGAACTTTTAAACTTCGCCTCACTAATTGAATTAGAGCTTGATTTTGCTGAAGAAGATGTAGCGTTTGCAGACCGAACCGCCTTCAATGAATTATTAGCACGTATAGAATTTGTTCTAAAACGATTACTAGATTCTTTTGCTGTAGGAAATGTAATTAAAAATGGTATTCCAATAGCCATTGTAGGCGAACCCAACGTAGGAAAATCCACCTTATTGAATGCTTTATTAAATGAAGAAAGAGCCATAGTTTCAGATATTGCTGGAACAACCCGAGACACTATAGAAGACGAACTGGTAATTGACGGAATTGGTTTCCGATTTATTGATACCGCTGGAATCCGAGAAACGAAAGATGTGGTAGAAAACATCGGAATTCAAAAAACATTTGAGAAAATTGAACAAGCACAGGTGGTTTTATATTTGTTTGATAGTTTAAAGTTTCAGGTTTCAGGTTCGGAATATATAAATGAAATTGAAAAAGTTAAAAATAAATATCCGCTTAAAACCTTATTGGTGCTAATTAATAAAGTGGATTTATTAACAAATAATGAAATTTCAGACATTCAGAAACAACTTGAAACGTTAAACCTGAAACAAATTTTAATTTCAGCTAAACAGAAAGTTGGCATTGACGAACTTAAAAACACCTTACTTTCCTTTGTAAACACTGGTGCTTTACGCAATAACGAAACCATTGTAACCAACTCACGTCATTACGATTCGTTATTAAAAGCATTAGAAGAAATTCAAAAAGTAAAATGGGGCTTAGATGCTGGAATTTCATCTGATTTAATGGCTATTGACATCAGAAGTGCTTTATATTTCTTTGGTGAAATTACGGGCGAAGTAACTAACGATGAGTTACTTGGCAATATTTTTGCTAATTTCTGTATCGGAAAGTAATAATACTATTACTTAATATAAAACAATCTGACTTAATCTATACAAATCCTTATATTATAAGACTTTATATAGTACTTAAAATTATTTTTATTAATATCTACTTGTATATAATAATATAAAAATTGTATCTTTGATGTATCTTAATGCTTCAGGGTACAATTATTTACATAAATAATATATTATTACGATACTTCCTGTTACATTATGTTACAAATTTTTACAATAATTTATACAAATGAGCAGCAACATTATAATACCCAAAATTTGTTTAGAGTGTAATAAAGGTTTTATTGCTAAAACTACCGTTACAAAGTTCTGCTCACAAAAATGTGCAGCAAAAGCATACAAGAAAAAAAAGAAATCTCAAAAAATAGCAAATACTCAAAAAATTGAATATGAGAAATCAGTAGGAATAAATATGCAGTTAATTCAATCTAAAGAGTATTTAAGTATTAAAGAGACTTGCTTACTACTTGGAATTAGTAGAATGAGTTTATATAGGTACATAAAGAACAAGACGATTGCTACTTCTAATATTGGGGGAAAAGTAATAATAAAAAAACAAGTAATTAACGACATAATAAAATAGAAAATGGGAGTTCATTTAAGAAAAAAGAAAATAGCCAATGGGAGAGAAAGTTTGTTTTTAGACTTTTATCCCCCAATAAAAGGAAGCAATGGAAAATTTACACGTAGAGAATATCTAAACAGATATATTTATGAAAAACCAAAAACAGCAGAACAAAAACGCCATAATCAAGAGAATATTAATTTTGCTGAAGGAGTTAAAAATAAAAGGGAAAAAGACATATTAAATGAGCAAGATGGAATTTTCAATTCTCAAAACAAGAAACGAGACTTTTTAGTTTTTTTTCAACATTTGTGCGAAAAACGTAGAGAAAGTGATGGTAATTACGGTAATTGGTTAAGCGCATTAAAATACTTGAATGACTTCACTAACGGAAAATGTGTAATGGGAGATATAACTGAAGATTTTTGTAATAAATTTAAAGAATACCTTTTACATGCTGACCGATTAAACACAGTTAAAGGCTTAAGGCTATCTCAAAACTCTGCATTAAGTTACTTCAATAAATTTCGGTGTGCCATCAACGAAGCATTTGATGGAAGACAATTAAATGAAAATCCATTACGTCACATTAAGGGAATCAAACAAAAAGAAACTAAGAGAGAGTTTTTAACACAAGAAGAACTTCAAATTCTGGCACAAACAGAATGTGATTCAATAGCATTAAAAAATTTAGCCCTTTTTTCTGCGCTTACAGGGTTAAGATGGTCTGATATTAAGAGTTTAAAATGGATTGATATTCAACAAACAGCAAAAGGTTATTTTATACATATCATTCAAAAGAAAACTTTAGACGTTATTATGCACCCAATAAGCGAAACAGCAGTTAAACTACTTGGGGTAAAAGGAAAACCAAATGAACTAATTTTTGGAGGTTTAAAGTATTCAGATAGTAATAATGACAAGATTAAAAGATGGATATTAAGAGCAGGTATCCACAAAAAAATAACACTACATAACTTTCGTCATACCTATGCAACTTTACTTCTAAATAAGGGTGTCGACATATATACTGTTTCTAAAATGCTCGGTCATAAAAAAATTGAGACAACAATGATTTATGCAAAAGTATTAAGCGAAACAAAGGTAAATGCAGCAAATTTAATTTATATTGAGTTATGACAGAAGATAGTCACCTTAGAACATCATACAGACACGTATATGATGTTGATGCATTTGAAATTCTCGATAGAATGAAAGAGAAATACAAGTCAAATAATAATATTATATCAGTGAAATCTTTAAAATTTGAAGAAGATAATTTAGTTAAATTTTTGATTGAAGAAGGCTTCAATGAGGTTGAAAATCAAAAAAATAGAAATTTTATTCTTCCTTCTAATTATAATTTGTACAATAAATTTCTTAGTTATAAATTATTGACTATGGATGTGTTTAAAATTGAACCATTATTATCTTATCAGTCTGTATTATTCTTGGGTAATGAATATGCATCTAAAGATAATTTTATTGGACTTCTTGAGTTTTTAATTTATGATATTGTTAAAGAAAAGGTATTGCCAAATGAGCAAATACGGTTAGAGAAAATGGTTAATTGGCTTGAAAGAAACAGAACATTTTTAAATAAGAAAGCATATTATAAAACTCCAAGGATAAAT
>NZ_JBIISE010000033.1:0-20729 GCF_044341185.1 Flavobacterium sp. | reverse complement strand
ATCTTTGTGTAAATTAAAGATACTTTATATGCTTATCATTGGTATTGCTGGAGGAACTGGTAGTGGAAAAACTACAGTTGTACATCAAATTATGAACGAATTGCCATCTACTGAAGTTGGCGTAATTTCTCAGGATTCTTACTACAAAGAAACCAACAATTTAACCTATGAGGAACGTACTAAAATAAATTTTGATCATCCACGAGCTATAGATTTTGATTTGTTGATTTCACATTTAAATGATTTAAAAGCGGGCAAAGTTATAGACCAACCTATTTATTCATTTGTAACACATAACAGAACGGATGATACTATAAGTACACATCCAAGAAAAGTAATGATTGTAGAAGGAATATTAATATTTACTAATCCGGAAATTCGCGATTTATTTGATATTAAAGTATTCGTACACGCAGATTCTGATGAGCGATTAATACGCCGTTTAAAACGAGATATTGCCGAAAGAGGAAGAGATATGGAAGAAGTGTTAACTCGATATCAAACCACTTTGAAACCTATGCACGAACAATTTATTGAACCAACAAAAGCATTTGCAGATATCATTATTCCAAATGATAAATACAATACAGTTGCCATTGATGTAGTACGAGCTGTAATTAATCAACGAATTGAAAAATAATGTTTAAGAAATTTCAAAACCTTCTACAAAAATTTCCTTTGCTAAACTTTTTAGGAAATAAATACTATTTAACACTTGTGGCTTTCGTTATTTGGATGTTGTTTTTTGATAATTATTCCTATTTCGAACATCGTTTTTTAAATCAACAAATAAATGAATTAAACGATAATAAAAAATATTACAAATCTGAAATTGCAAAGGATAGTATTAAAATAAAAAATTTAAAAAACGATAATATGACTGAAAAATATGCTCGCGAAAAGTACTTTATGAAAAAAGACAGCGAAGATATTTACATCATAGAATTTGAAGAAGATAAAATAAAAGACAGTTTACTTGAAGCAAAAAAGTAACCTTCAAAAATAAGTTTTCAAATCAAAAACAAATCAATGAAAACAAAATTATTTCAAGATTTTAATGCCGTTTCATCTAAACAATGGAAACAACAAATTCAATTTGAATTAAAAGGAGCAGATTATAATGACACACTAATTTGGGAAAGTTTAGAAGGAATAAAAGTAAAACCCTTTTACCATTCAGACGATAGTATTTCAACCTATACTTCAAATACAAATACCACAGCATTTACTATATTACAACAAATTTTTGTACACGACATTCAAATGTCAAACAAAAAGGCAAAAGAAAGCTTAAACCGTGGAGCAGAAAGTATTTTATTTACGATAGAATCTGATAAAATTGACATTGCAAAACTAATGACTAATTTGCCTTTAGAAAATGTCATTTATTACTTCGATTTACCTTTTATTTCAACAGAATATGTGAAATCACTAAATGATTTTGCTACAACTAATTCTTATAATTTTATCATTCAAGTAGATCCTATTGGTCAACTTTGCAAAGATGGAAATTGGTTCGAAAATTTAAATTCTGATATTCAAAAACTAAATGAAATTTCAAAAAACTCAAGAAGTTCATTTTTAAATATTCAAGCTGGAATTTATCAAAACTCTGGTGCCAATATGGTACAACAATTGGCATACACGTTAGCTCATAGTAATGAATATTTCAATAGAATTTCAGTAATTAATCAACCCATTACTATTGAAATCGCCGTTGGAACCAATTACTTTTTTGAAATTGCCAAACTTCGTGCTTTACGCTTGCTTTTCAAAACATTAGCTACAGAATACAACCATAATTTTGATTGTCACATCATAGCCACACCAACAAAACGCAACAAAACATTATATGATTATAATGTAAATATGTTACGAACTACAACAGAATGTATGTCGGCTATTTTAGGTGGTGCTAATGCGGTTTCTAATTTAGCTTATGATGCCATTTACCATAAAGATAATGAATTTGGCGATAGAATTTCAAGAAATCAGTTACTAATATTAAAAGAGGAAAGTTATTTCGACAAAGTAAATAATGCATCAGATGGCGCATATTATATTGAATCTTTAACTGACCAATTAGCAGAAAAAGCTTTAGAATTATTTAAAGAAATTGAAGCCAATGGTGGTTTTATCACACAATTAATTGAAGGCACTATTCAAAGAAAAATTTCGGAAAGCGCACAAAAAGAACAAGCGTTGTTTAATTCTGGCAAAGAAATATTACTTGGAACAAACAAATACCCAAATCCAAATGACAAAATGAAACACGATTTAGAATTGTTTCCTTTTGTAAAAACTAAAGATCGAAAAACGTTAATTGTACCAATTATCGAAAAAAGACTATCCGAAAAAGTAGAACAAGAACGTTTGGCTCTAGAAGAATAAACTATGAGAAAAAACATACAACATATAACATTAAAAAAACCTTCTGTCAGTCAAAAGCAAAGAGCTAATACCTATTTTGAAACAGCAGAGAACATCGATATCAAATCCACCTATACTAAGGAAGATATTGAAGGATTAGAACACATTGGTTTTGGAGCGGGTTTTGCACCAAATTTACGAGGTCCTTACGGCACAATGTATGTTCGTAGACCGTGGACTATTCGTCAATATGCCGGATTTTCAACTGCTGAAGAAAGCAATGCGTTTTATCGTCGTAATTTAGCTGCCGGACAAAAAGGACTATCCGTTGCATTTGATTTAGCCACCCATCGAGGATACGATTCAGACCATATTCGCGTACAAGGTGATGTTGGTAAAGCAGGCGTAGCCATTGATTCGGTGGAAGATATGAAAATTCTTTTCGACCAAATTCCGTTAGACGAAATGTCGGTTTCTATGACTATGAATGGTGCTGTATTACCTATAATGGCTTTCTATATCGTAGCTGCAGAAGAACAAGGTGTTACACCTAACCAATTAGCTGGAACCATACAAAATGATATTTTGAAGGAATTTATGGTACGAAATACGTACATATATCCGCCAACGCCATCTATGAAAATTATTGCCGATATTTTTGAATATACGAGTAATAATATGCCGAAATTTAATTCTATTTCTATTTCTGGCTATCATATGCAAGAAGCAGGTGCAACTGCTGATATTGAATTGGCGTACACACTTGCAGATGGTTTAGAATATATTCGTACTGGATTATCAACAGGAATGAAAATTGATGAATTCGCGCCTCGCCTATCTTTCTTTTGGGCAATCGGAATGAATCATTTTATGGAAATTGCTAAAATGCGTGCGGGAAGGATGCTTTGGGCAAAATTACTAAAGCAATTTAACCCTAAAGATGAAAAATCATTAGCCTTACGTACTCATTGTCAAACTTCAGGTTGGAGTTTAACCGAACAAGACCCATTTAATAACGTAGCTCGAACTACAATTGAAGCGGCAGCGGCTGCTTTTGGTGGTACACAATCTTTACACACCAATGCCTTAGACGAAGCCATTGCGTTACCAACAGATTTTTCGGCAAGAATTGCTAGAAACACGCAAATTTTCTTACAAGAAGAAACTAAAATTTGTAAAACAGTAGATCCTTGGGCAGGAAGTTATTACGTGGAAAGTTTAACGGCAGAAATTACAGAAAAAGCGTGGGCTTTAATTGAAGAAGTAGAAGCTTTAGGCGGAATGACAAAAGCCATTGAAGCAGGAATACCAAAATTACGAATTGAAGAAGCTGCAGCGAGAAAACAAGCTCGAATAGATAGCACACAAGATATTATTGTCGGCGTAAATAAATACCGTTTAGAAAAAGAAGATCCATTACACATTTTAGATGTAGATAACGATATGGTTCGCAAACAACAAGTGTCTAGATTAGCAGAAATAAAAGCAAAAAGAGATACAGCTAAAGCGGCAAAAAGCATACAAGATTTAACAAATTGCGCCAAAACAGGAAATGGTAATTTATTAGCCATTGCAGTTGAGGCAGCAAGAAATAGAGTAACTTTAGGAGAAATTAGTGATGCTTTAGAAGTGGTCTTTGGACGACATAAAGCGCAAATTAAATCGATAAGTGGTGTGTATAGTAAAGCAATAAAAAATGATGAAAGTTTTGAAAAAGCAAAACAATTAGCCAACGAATTCGCTAAAAAAGAAGGTAGAAGACCAAGAATTATGATTGCTAAAATGGGGCAAGACGGTCACGACAGAGGTGCAAAAGTTGTCGCAACAGGTTATGCCGATGTAGGTTTTGATGTAGACATTGGTCCTTTGTTTCAAACACCTGCCGAAGCAGCGAAACAAGCTGTGGAAAATGATGTACATATTTTAGGTGTATCTTCATTAGCTGCCGGACATAAAACTTTAGTGCCTCAAGTAATTGAAGAATTAAAAAAATATGGCAGAGAAGACATTATGGTAATTGTTGGAGGAGTAATTCCAGCGCAAGATTATCAATTTTTATTCGATGCTGGAGCTGTTGCCGTTTTTGGTCCTGGAACAAAAATTAGCGAAGCAGCAATTAGTATTTTAGAAGTGCTTTTAGAAGAATAAAAAAAACCAGCTTTTGAAAGCTGGTTTTTTTTATAATTATTTATTAGCATCTCTTACTAATCTTTTCAAAATCGCCCATTGTTTTAATGCGTCTCTGGCTTCTACTGCTGGATACCCCAACATTGTTTTTCCTGCAGGAATATCGCCAGTAACGCCGGAACCTGCACCAACTATCGCACCATCACCTATTACAGTATGGTCTTTAATAGAAGCACTACCTCCAATAATTACACCATTTCCTAACGTTACAGAACCTGCCAATCCAGAGTTCCCTGCCATAATACAAAATTTACCCAATTTACTATTGTGCCCTATTTGTACTAAATTGTCAATTTTACAACCATCTCCAACAATTGTAGAACTAAATTTTCCTCTATCTACACATGAATTGGCACCAATTTCTACACCATTACAAATAATAACGTTTCCAATTTGCGGAATTTTCACCAATCCTCTTTCTGGATCTGGACGGAAACCAAAACCATCTGCACCAATAGTTGCATTTGGATGAATAATACAATGACTACCAATATGGCAACGCTCACGAATTACAGTTCCTGACCAAATGGTGGTTTGATTTCCAATGGTACACTCATCTAAAATTGTTACGTTTGGATAAATAAGTACGTTGTCTCCAATAATTACATTTGGACCAATATAGGCTCCTGCCCCAATATTTGTACCCAAACCAATTTTTGCAGAAGCATCAACAACAGCTGTTGGATGAATCGCTACTGAAAAAACAGGAGTCGGAGGAGCGAACATTTCCAATACTTGTGACATCGCCAAATCGGCGTTTGACACTTTTATAAAGGCACGATTTTCTCCTGGTTCAATAGCTATATCTTGATTTACAACTGCTGCACAAGCAGATGATGTAGACCAAAATTTTTCGTATTTCTTGTTTCCTATAAAAGAAATTTCAGTCTCTTTTGCTACTTCTAATTGTTCTGGAGCAGTAATAATGGCAGTTGTATTTCCAACAATTTCACCTTTTATTACTTGATTTATTTCTTGAATAGTATACGTTTTCATCTAATGTAGTAGTTAATGATTTTAATATCAATATTTTGCACCAATTTACATTAAAACTTATTAATATGAAAATTTTTTAATTTTTACAGAAAAAATAATGTAGAATAATTTCGAATTTAAAACGACAAAAAATTATTTTCCTCTTGGATGAAAGGTGTTCATTACATCTGCTAAAAATTTTCTATCTAAGTGCATATAGACTTCTGTAGTCGTAATAGATTCGTGACCTAACATCAACTGAATCGAACGTAAATCGGCACCATTTTCTAATAAATGTGTCGCAAAAGAATGACGAAATGTATGCGGTGAAATTGTTTTTTTCAAATCGATTTTCAGTGCTAAATCCTTAATAATTGTAAAAACCATAGCGCGAGTAAGTTGCTTTCCCCTACGATTGAGAAACAAGGTATCTTCGTGCCCTTTTTGAATAGGTAAATGGGTACGAATGAAGTTTTTATAGTTCAAAATTATTTTTTGCGTGGGCGAACCAATAGGAACAAATCGTTGTTTGTTTCCTTTTCCTGTAATTTTCAGAAAACCTTCTTCAAAAAACAAATCGGATATTTTTAAGGTGACCAATTCAGAAACACGTAAACCACAACTATAAAGGGTTTCCAACATCGCTTTATTTCGTTCTCCTTCGGTAGAAGTTAAGTTTATGGCTTGAATTAATAAATCTATTTCTTCTGTAGAAAGGGTATCGGGTAATTTTCTTCCTGTTTTTGGAACTTCAATTAATTCAAGTGGGGTGTCTTTGCGATACTCTTCAAAAATTAAATAATTAAAAAAACTCTTTAAACCTGAAATTATTCTGGATTGACTTCGTGCATTCACTTGAGTAGAAATGGCATAAATAAATTGTTGTACCTGTTCTTCAGTAATTTTTATTGGAGAAACTTCTAAGTTGTTTTCTGTCAAAAAACCCACTAATTTTTCAATATCAAAACTATAATTTTGAATCGTATTGAGAGACAATCCACGTTCCAAACGTAAATAATTTTGATATTCTTTTATGTGGGTATTCCAATTTGGCATTCCAGTTTGAATTTAGGCTAAGATATAGCTTTCCATTTTCTGATGCAATACTAATTAAAATAAAGGCATAAAAAAAAGCCTTACATTTCTGTAAGGCTTTGGGTGGAAGACCGGGTTCGAACCGGCGACCCTCGGTACCACAAACCGATGCTCTAACCAGCTGAGCTACAACCACCATGTATAAATACGGGTGCAAATATAACACTAAACTTCATACTTGCAAAGAAAAAAATAATTATTTTACTTCAAATCCCCTAAACTATTGACTGTCAAATATCTTTCAACAGTAAATCCTTCAGCGTACTCCACTCCTACTAATCTTCCTAAATCCATAGCACGGTATTCAATACTATCTAAAAAGTTTTTTGAGGTAATTGGTGTATTCGGTTCGTTAGAATTTGGGTTATAAAATTGGGTTTTATAAGCTTTTACTGCTTTCATTTTTACATCCATAAAATCGGAAACATCTACTACAAAATCGGGTTCAATTGTTTGCCATTGTATATAATGATAGACTAATTTTGGTCGGTAATGCATTTGCTTTTCACCATTAAGCTCGGTTTCAATTTTAGTTAAGCCTGATAAAAAACAAGCGTCACTTACTAATTTACTTCCTTTTTCGTGGTCGATATGTCTATCTGCAATAGCGTTACACAAGACAATTTCTGGTTGGTATTTACGAATCATTTTAATGATTTTCAATTGATGTGTTTCATCATTCACAAAAAAACCATCTCTAAAATTCAAGTTTTCTCTAACTGAAACGCCTAAAATTTTTGCCGCATCTGTAGCTTCTTCATCTCTTGTTTGAGCCGTTCCACGAGTTCCTAATTCACCACAAGTTAAATCGATGATTCCAACTTTTTTACCTAAAGAAATTTCTTTGGCAAGTGTTCCTGAACAACCTAATTCTACATCATCTGGATGTGCCCCGAAAGCTAATATGTCTAATTTCATATTTCTGGTTTAAAAGGTATTAGTTTATATGATTAAAAGGTTTTACTAATAACGTAAAACACTCAAAATCGTTTTGGCTTTATTTTCTGTTTCTATAAATTCTTTGTCGGCTTGACTATCTTTTGTAATGCCGCAACCTACGTAAAGAATTGTTTTCTGACTTTCAATTTCGCAACACCTCAAATTTACAAATAAATTCGTTTGCTCTTGCATTTTATATTCACCTAAAAACCCAGAATAATATTTCCTATTGTACTTTTCGCTTTCTAAAATAAAATTTCTGGCAGCCTCTAATGGCATGCCACAAACGGCAGAAGTTGGATGTAAGGCATTAATTAAATCGTTTTCAGAAATATTTGATTTTAACTTTCCTGTTATATCTGTTTTTAAATGGGCTAAATTACCCGCTTTGTGTGTGTGCAATTCAGAAAATTGTATGCTTTCCACCAAGTTTTCAGTGCTATTTTTTATATACGCTGTTACCAATTGTTGTTCAACGATTTCTTTTTCTTGCCAAGTAATTGTCTCCGAAAAAACCTGTGTTCCAGCTAAAGCAACGGTTTCAAAAGTATTGTTTTTAACTTTTACTAATTGCTCTGGCGTAGCACCCATCCACAATCCTACTTTTGGGTGAAACCATAAATATCGGAAAGCTGTTGGGTATTTTTTTAATATATTTTGATACGATTTTATACTGTTTATCGATTGAGAAAGCTCAATTTTACGAGACAAAACAATTTTTGTAAATGTCCCATTTTCAATTTCCGAAACCGCTTTTTGAACTAAATTTTCAAATGATTTTTGAGCGTTTTCATCAGAAGTATGTTCTACATTAAAAGTTTGCTCTTCTACATTAAAAATAATTTCTTCCTGAAAAACTTCGGAATCCGTTAATGGAAAAACAACATTTGTTTCCTTGTAAAAGCTAGCAAAAACAAACCCCTTTTGATTTTCAAATGTATGTAAAGTCGCATCTTTTTGAAAAACACCTTGCAAAATACCATCATTTGGTTTGGCATATAACACAAAAGGCAATTGGTTTTGAAAATAAAAATCGACTTTTTCTAACAAGTTCATTACTTAACTCTTCTTGATAAAACCATATTAGACAATTTACATAATGAAATTAATTTGTCGTTTTCATCTACAATTCTAATTTCCCACAAATGAATACTGGCACCTTTATGTATAATTTTTGCCGTACAAAAAACGGTTCCTTCTCTTTTGCTACGTAAATGATTGGCACTTATTTCTATACCACGAACTTCTTGTTTTTCTGGATTGATGAACATTAATGAAGCGGCACTTCCCACACTTTCTGCTAAAGCCACTGTAGCACCACCGTGTAACAATCCCATGGGTTGATGTACTCTTGAATTGACTGGCATTTTTGCTTTTAGAAAATCTTCACCGGCATCAATATACTCGATTTCAAGGGTTTCCATTAACGTATTTTTAGACCATTCATTACAAAGTGCTAAAAATTTTTCTTTATTAAACATAAATAGTTATTTTTACAAAGTTACAAATTTATATTTTCGAATAAAAATATACCAAAACGAAGTTTTTTTCGTTTAAAATCAAGTTACCACGAATTACCTCAAATCAATATTAAAATTTGAAGCGAATTCATTTCATAAAACAATAAAATATATGCGTCAGTTACTACTTTTTCTTGGAATAATTGCTACTTTTTGTTTCACATCTTGCAGAAACGAGCTTGATTTTGAATCGAGTATTGGTACCTTAACTTTTTCCAAAGAAACCGTGTATTTAGATACCGTTTTTACAAATATTGGTTCCAGTACTTATACTTTAAAAGTATATAACAATAGTAATAAAAACATCTCTATTCCAAAAGTGCGATTGGGAAAAGGGCAAAGTTCAAATTACAGATTAATGGTAGATGGAATACCTGGAAAAGAATTTGAAAACGTAGAGCTTTTAGCAAAAGATAGTTTGTTTGTTTTTATTGAAATCACGTCAAATATTGCCAATGCCAATCCATCCGATTTTTTATATACTGATAGAATTGAGTTTGGCGACACCAATACTTATCAAAAAGTAGAATTGGTTACTTTAATTCAGGATGCCGTTTTTATTTATCCAGAAAGAACGGGTAGTCCAAATAATTACACTTACGAACAAATTAATTTAGGAACAAACACAGCACCCGCAAACATTACAGGAACCAATTTAAGTGAAACAGATGCCACAAACGGAAACGAGCTGCATTGGACCAATTCAAAACCCTATGTAGTGTATGGATTCGCAAAAATTCCTGAAACGAAAACATTAGTCATTGATCCTGGAACAAGGGTGCATTTTCACGCTAATTCGGGTTTAATTGTTGCTGCAAATGCACATTTACAAGTGAATGGCGCCTTATCTACAACCGACGATTTAGAAAATGAAGTAATTTTTGAAGGCGATCGTTTAGAACCCAATTATAGCGAAGTACCTGGGCAATGGTTAGCCGTATTGTTTATGGGAGGTAGCAATCAAAATGTTTTAAAAAATTTAACCATTAAAAATGCCACTGTTGGTATGTTGGTTTCAAATAACGACGGAACCACAACTCCAACTATTGATATGATGAATGTACAAATTTATAATTGTGCCAATGTGGGAATTTTAGCAAGAACTGGAAATATCACAGGTAAAAATGTAGTGATTAATAATTGCGGACAAGCCAGTTTAGCGTGCACGTATGGTGGAAGTTACGACTTTACGCATTGTACGTTTGCCAATTATTGGAATTCTCCAAGTCAAACAAGTTTGGTGTTAACTAATGAAAACTTAAGCAGTTCAGTTCAGACTTCATTAACACAAGCGAATTTTAAAAACTGTATTTTTTATGGTTCCAGTAATTACGGCATTGCTTTAGAAAAAACAGGAGCCGTATTCAACTATAAATTTGATAATTGCTTGATTAAATTTGTTGATTATAATAACCAAATTAGTGCGAATCCGTTATATCAATTTTCTACAAATACATCAAAATATGTAGGGTGTATTTTTGCTTCTAATTCTACTTCAAACAAGCCTGAATTTAAAAACACAAGTATAAATGATTTCCGTATTAATGAAAATTCCATTTGTAGAAATAATGCCAATTATACGTATTCATTTCCATTAGATATTGTTGGGGTAACCCGGACAAATCCATCCGATATTGGTGCTTATGAATATTTACCATAATTTTAAAATTTTGAGCGGTTTTTACCGCTCTTTTTTTTTATACTTTAAGAAGAAAGTTTAACTTTGCAATCAGAAACAACTAACACAACTGAAATCACATTCAGTTTAAGCAACTCAACTTTATGATTTTTTTCTTTGGAAACCAAAGCAATACCGTTTTTGCAGTTCAGTCTCAATCTGAAATTTCTACCGAAAACATCCAAAAACTTAACTGGTTATTTGGTGAAACACAACAAATAAACAACAAAACAATTTCTGAAAATTTTGTAGGACCTCGTGCCGCTATGGTTACCCCTTGGAGTACTAATGCCGTTGAAATTACGCAAAATATGGGTATTTCAGGAATTATCAGAATTGAAGAATTTGAAAAAGTAAGTTCAGATTTCAATGATTTTGATCCGATGTTGTTTCAAAAATATGCAGCATTACATCAAGATATTTTCACCATACATATTCAACCTGAACCTATTTTAGAAATTGACGATATTGCGGGATATAACAAATCTGAAGGTTTGGCTTTAAGTCCGGAAGAAGTAGAGTATTTAAACAATTTAGCTACTAAATTAAAAAGAAAACTAACCGATTCTGAAATCTTTGCCTTTTCACAAGCCAATTCAGAACACTGCCGTCATAAAATTTTCAACGGAACTTTTGTTGTAGATGGCGAAGAAAAACCAACATCGCTATTCAAATTAATTAGAAAAACATCTGAAACCAATCCTAATGATATCGTTTCAGCATATAAAGATAATGTGGCTTTTGTTAAAGGTCCAAAAGTAACACAGTTTGCACCTAAAAGTGCTGACAAACCAGACTTTTACGAAGAAAAAGAATTTGATTCGGTACTGTCATTAAAAGCAGAAACACATAATTTTCCTACAACTGTTGAGCCTTTTAATGGCGCTGCAACCGGTTCTGGAGGAGAAATTCGTGACCGTTTAGCAGGTGGACAAGGTTCGTTACCTTTAGCAGGAACAGCCGTTTACATGACATCGTATTCTCGATTAAATGAAGAACGCCCTTGGGAAAACGATATGGCAGCTCGCCCTTGGTTGTACCAAACGCCAATGGATATTTTAATTAAAGCCTCAAACGGTGCATCCGATTTTGGAAATAAATTTGGACAACCTTTAATTACAGGTTCTATTTTAACTTTTGAACACGAAGAAGAGGCTCGTAAATTAGGATTTGATAAAGTAATCATGCAAGCGGGTGGAATTGGCTATGGAAAATTAGACCAAGCCATTAAAAAGAAACCAACAGCAGGTGATAAAATAGTTATATTAGGTGGAGAAAATTATAGAATTGGAATGGGTGGTGCAGCCGTTTCTTCAGCAGATACAGGTGCTTTTGGTTCAGGAATTGAATTAAATGCCATTCAGCGTTCCAATCCAGAAATGCAAAAACGTGCTGCTAATGCCATTCGTGGCTTGGTAGAAAGTGATAACAACCCGATAGTTTCAATTCACGACCACGGTGCCGGTGGACATTTAAATTGTTTATCTGAATTGGTGGAAGAAACAGGTGGTTTAATCGATTTAGATAAATTACCAGTGGGCGATCCTACCCTATCTGCGAAAGAAATTATCGGAAACGAATCGCAAGAAAGAATGGGCTTGGTTATTGGTCAAAAAGACATCGAAACGTTACAACGCATTGCCGATAGAGAACGCTCGCCAATGTATGAAGTGGGTGATGTAACCAACGACCATCGATTTACTTTTGAATCAAAATCGACAGGTGAAAAACCAATGGATTATGCTTTAGAAGATTTCTTTGGTAGTTCGCCAAAAACCATAATGAACGACAAAACAATTACAAGAAATTATAGTAATTCAGAATATAAAGCCAGTGAAATTCCAACCTATTTAAATCACGTTTTACGTTTAGAAGCCGTGGCTTGTAAAGATTGGTTAACCAATAAAGTAGACCGTTGTGTAGGTGGAAAAGTAGCCAAACAACAATGCGCAGGTCCGTTACAATTGCCTTTAAATAATGTAGGTGTAATGGCTTTAGATTATAAAGGAAAAGAAGGAATTGCCACTTCTATTGGGCACGCTCCTATTTCAGCTTTAATTGATCCTGTGGCAGGAAGTAGAAATGCTATTGCAGAATCATTATCAAATTTAGTTTGGGCCCCTTTAAAAGATGGTTTAGCTTCGGTTTCATTATCGGCCAACTGGATGTGGGCGTGTAAAAACGAAGGCGAAGATGCCCGTTTATACGAAGCTGTAAAAGGATGTTCAGATTTTGCTATCGAATTGGGAATCAATATTCCAACAGGAAAAGATTCCTTATCCATGAAACAAAAATATCCAAATGACGAAGTTATTGCACCGGGAACGGTTATTATTTCGGCAGCAGGAAATTGTTCGAATATTACTAAAATAGTGGAACCTGTTTTACAACGAAATGGCGGAAACATTTACTACATCAATTTATCACAAGATACATTTAAATTAGGAGGTTCTTCATTTTATCAAACGCAAAATAAAGTTGGAAATGAAACGTCAACTATTAAAGACGCTGCATTTTTCAAAAAAGCATTCAACACCATACAAGATTTAATTAAAGACAGAAAAATAAAAGCTGGACACGATATTGGAAGTGGTGGTTTGATTACTACTTTATTAGAAATGTCGTTCGCTGAAATTGGTTTAGGAGCTGCATACGATTTAAGTGTTTTAGGTGAAAACGATACCGTTAAAACCTTGTTTAATGAAAATATCGGAGTGGTTTTTCAAGCTGATGCAGAAGTTGAAGCCACATTTAAAGCAAACGGCATAACCATTTTTAAAATCGGAAATGTTACTGAAGGCGATATTGTTTCCATTTCTAATTGTAGTGATTCGTTTAATTTCTCGGTAACAGAAACCAGAAAAACTTGGTTTGAAACGTCTTATTTATTAGATCAAAAACAAACGAAAAACGGCAAAGCAAAAGAACGTTTTGAGAATTTTGATAAACAAGCATTACAATTTACATTTCCATCGCAATTTGATGGTAAATTACCCGTAATTCCTGCTGGTGCAAGACCAAAAGCAGCTATTATTCGTGAAAAAGGAAGTAATTCTGAACGAGAAATGGCAAATGCAATGTTCTTAGCCGGATTTGATGTAAAAGACGTTCACATGACCGATTTAATTTCGGGAAGAGAAACTTTGGAAGACATTCAATTTATTGGTGCTGTAGGTGGTTTCTCCAATTCAGATGTATTAGGTTCGGCAAAAGGTTGGGCTGGTGCCTTTTTATACAATGAAAAAGCAAACTCTGCTTTAAAAAACTTCTTCAAAAGAGAAGATACACTTTCTGTTGGAATCTGTAACGGGTGCCAATTGATGATGGAATTAGAACTTATTAATCCTGAACACGAGGTGCACGGAAAAATGAAACACAACGATTCTAACAAACACGAAAGTGGCTTTACTTCAGTGAAAATTCAAAAAAACAACTCGGTAATGCTTTCTACTTTAGAAGGAGCAACTTTAGGGGTTTGGATTTCGCACGGTGAAGGAAAATTCAATTTACCAATGCCTGAAAATCAATATAATATTGTTGCAAAATATGGTTACGAAGGCTATCCAGCCAATCCAAATGGGTCGGATTATAATACGGCGATGATGTGTGACACAACGGGGCGTCATTTAGTAATGATGCCACATATTGAACGTTCTACGTTCCCGTGGAATTGGGCAAATTACCCTGACAGAGGACAAAAAGATGATGTTTCACCTTGGTTAGAAGCCTTTGTGAATGCAAGAAAGTGGATTGACAACAAAAAGTAATACATACAAAAAGGGCTGTTTCATATGAAACAGCCCTTTTGCTTTATAACAAAATTATCTGATTAATTTCTTGTATTTAATTCGAGTTGGGGTAACATCTTTACCTAATCGTTTGCGTTTGTTTTCTTCGTATTCCGAGAAACTTCCTTCAAAACAATATACTTGTGAATCGCCTTCAAAAGCTAAAATATGAGTACAAACACGGTCTAAAAACCATCTGTCGTGCGAAATAATTACGGCACAACCTGCAAAGTTCTCTAAACCTTCTTCTAAGGCACGAAGTGTGTTTACATCCAAATCATTTGTTGGCTCATCTAAAAGCAATACATTTCCTTCTTCTTTTAACGTCATCGCTAAATGCAGACGGTTTCGTTCTCCACCCGACAACGTAGACACTTTTTTGTTTTGATCACTTCCACCAAAATTAAAACGTGATAAATACGCACGAGAATTCACTTGACGTCCTCCCATCATAATTAATTCTTGTCCATCACAAAAGTTTTCCCAAAGCGTTTTATTCACATCAATATTAGAGTGCGATTGATCCACATATGCAATTTTTACCGTTTCACCGATATCAAAAGTTCCAGCATCGGCTGTTTGTTCACCCATAATCATTTTGAAAATGGTAGATTTACCAGCACCATTCGGACCAATAATTCCAACAATACCAGCTTGTGGCAATACAAAATTTAAATCGTCGTATAATAATTTATCACCAAATGCTTTTGCCACATTTTTAGCTTCAATTACATTGGTTCCTAAACGTGGTCCATTAGGAATGTAGATTTCTAATTTCTCGTCTAATTCTTTTTGATCTTCGTTTAATAATTTATCGTAATTCTGTAAACGTGCTTTCTGCTTGGTCTGACGACCTTTTGCTCCTTGACGTACCCAATCTAATTCGCGCTCTAAATTTTTTCTTCTTTTAGAAGCTACTTTTTCTTCTTGAGCCATTCTGTTAGATTTTTGCTCTAACCAAGACGAGTAATTTCCTTTCCACGGAATACCCTCTCCTCTATCTAATTCTAAAATCCAACCGGCAACGTTATCTAAGAAATATCTATCGTGCGTAACGGCAATTACCGTTCCTGAATATTGTGCTAAATGTTGTTCTAACCAAAGTACCGATTCGGCATCTAAGTGGTTGGTTGGCTCATCTAATAATAATACATCAGGTTGTTGTAATAGTAAACGGCATAAAGCAACACGACGTTTTTCTCCACCAGACAACACATTAATAGGTGTTTCAGGGTCTGGAGTACGAAGTGCATCCATTGCGATTTCTAACTTAGTATCGATTTCCCACGCACCACAAGCATCAATTTTGTCTTGTAATTCCGCTTGACGATCCATAAGTTTTTCCATTTTTTCTGGATTCTCATAGACTTCTGGCAAACCAAAATCGTCATTAATTTTATTAAATTCAGCTAATAATTCAAACGTTTCAGCAGCGCCTTCACGAACAATATCAATAACCGTTTTGGTTTCGTCTAATTGCGGTTCTTGTTCTAAATATCCAACCGTATAACCAGGTTGAAAAACGACATCACCTTGATAATTTTTATCAACTCCTGCAATAATTTTTAACAAAGAAGATTTTCCTGAACCGTTAAGTCCTAAAATACCAATTTTAGCTCCGTAAAAGAAACTCAAATAGATGTTTTTTAATACTTGTTTATCTGCTCCTGGATAACTTTTACTCAATCGTTGCATTGAGAAAATTACTTTCTTATCGTCTGACATATTATTTTTTGTAGTTTATTATTTGTTTGTATTTTTATAATTGTCGTAAATCTTAATTCAAATTTCGTAATTTAGATTTACATTCTTCCTTTTAAAGCATTGAATACCCAAGCGTTAGCAAAAAAACCAATTCCTACCGCTCCAAAGCCCCAACCTGCTACATCATCATATCTGTATATGGCTAAACTGATTATTATTATACCCATAATAATCATTATTCCTGTAGCCCAAGCTAAAACTGTATTTTTATTCATTTCTATTAGTTTTTATACATTTTGGATTGCAAATATCGTGTTTTTTTATAATTTTAAAGAAAGTAAATAACTTAATTTATTTAGTTGAAAATTTTATATACTAACTCCTTCAACATATCGGCTTCTTTCATCGAACCAGAACCTACACCTTTGCTTTTTACATCCATATCGCGAATGATTTCAATAATTTGACTCACTTTTCGCATCGGATAATTTTTACTTGCTGTAGCATATTCATCCATAAAAAATGGGTTGACGCCCAACACTTTTGCAGCATTAAATTTTGATTTGTCTTTTAATCCGTGATATTGCAACAATTGAGCAAAAAAGGCAAACATTTGACCGCTAACGACAACTATTGGATTGTCTTTTGGGTTTGCCGCAAAATTATGAATGATTGTATAGGCTTTTTGCTGATTTCTCGTTGCTAAAGCTGATTTTAGTTCAAACACATTATAGTCTTTACTAAAACCAATGTTTTCTTCAATGTTTTTTGGTGTAAAAGTATGACCTTCAGGAAAAACAATTTTTAGCTTTTCCAATTCGTTATTAATTTTAGCTAAATCTGTTCCTAAAAATTCCGAAAGCATAGCGGCT
The DNA here is from genome assembly GCF_044341185.1 of Flavobacterium sp. Lineage (GTDB taxonomy): Bacteria > Bacteroidota > Bacteroidia > Flavobacteriales > Flavobacteriaceae > Flavobacterium. The sequence continues at coordinate 3,601 of NZ_JBIISE010000033.1, read as the reverse complement.
GCTTTAGGTTCAATTCCGTAATTCTGACCTTTTAGTACTTTTACAATCCAATCTGGAACTTGATTGTCATATAATTTTTTACTTTCAAACCAAACACCTTTATCTTTAATGGTTTTAAATATTTTTTTTCTTCCATCAGGTTTGTCTCTGTAGGCAAAAACTAAAATAGTAGTTAGTTGCGGATTCACGGCATACGACTCGAATTTATCAAATGTTTTAGATAAATTTTGCGCTTCTTTCACAACCACCACCTGATAATCAGACATCATAGGAAAGCGTTTTGCTGTTGAAACAATTTCTTCAACAGTGGTATCTCTACCATACAACACCACTTGATTAAAGGATTTTTCGTCTTCAGTAAGTACCGATTTTTCAATTAAATCTGAAATTCTATCTATATAATAGGTTTCCTCCCCACATAAAAAATAAATAGGTTTGTAATTTTTAGATTTAATATCGTTAACAATTTTTATTACTTCTGTCATTTTGGTTTATTGTTTATGGTTTATTGTTAAACTTCAAACCTTTAATTTCAGAATTATTTAAATATTTCATAAATGCACCAATTTTGTTTTTTACTAATTCTATTTTTTCAGATGTAATACGAAATTGTTCTTCAGAAATTATTTTTTTATCCAAAGATCGATATAATTGCGATTTTAATTCGCCGCACGAACCTTTGGAATAACTTAAAAAATTAATGAATTCTCTGTTTCCATTTCTTTCAAAACCTTCTGAAATATTATCCATAATTGAGCCAGAACTTCTGTCCATTTGGTCTTTTAATGCATATCTTTTTCCTAAACTCGTCGTTTCAAACAAGATTTCAATATCTTTACAAATATCACGAGAAATATTCCAAATTTCTAAATCCTCAAATTTTTCTATTTTTGCCATACAACAATAAACTATAAACAATAAACAACAAACAACAAAAATTGAACAAGTTAAATTTTCCATCGTATTCCTTTCGGTTCAAAAATAGTGAAAATAAAGTTGCTATTTTTGATGAAATTAGAAAAAAATTTGTGGTGCTAACTCCAGAAGAATGGGTAAGGCAACATACTATTCAGTATTTAATACAAGAATGCAAGTATCCGAAATCGCTTATAAACGTTGAAAAACAAGTAAAAATTAACGGAATGAGCAAACGATATGATATTGTAATTTTCAATTCGGATGGTAGTATTTTCTTGGTAGTAGAGTGCAAACAACCGGATGTAGCCATATCTCAAAACACTTTTGATCAAATTGCAAGATATAATTTTACTCTGAAAGCCACATATTTAATGGTTACTAACGGAATAAATCATTATTTTTGTCAAATGGATTTTGATAATGAGAAATATACTTTCTTGAAAGAGTTACCATTATACATTAAATAGGAACACAGATTTAGCAGATTTTTTTAAACACATAGGCACATAGTTTTTAATTTTCATTAGAAGCTTCGCTTTGTATAGAAAACATAGCATTTTATTATTGACATTGAAAAACAGGAGCACAGATTGAACAAATTTTATTAATTTTTATAATTTCTTAAATCTGTGTTGAAAAATTTAAACTTGATATTAAAATTGATTTTTGATATTGTAATTGACATTAACATTGACTAAAACAGCCGTAGTTATATTAAATTGGAATGGAGCCAAATTATTGCAGCAATTCTTACCATCTGTAATTCAGTTTTCTGGAAATGCTACTATTTATGTGGCGGATAATGCGTCTACAGATACTTCTATTGACGTGCTGAAAAATGAATTTCCTTCTATAAAAATTATTGAAAATACTGGAAATTATGGTTTTGCAAAAGGGTATAACGAAGCGTTAAAATGTGTAGATGAACCTTATTATGCTTTAGTAAATTCGGATATTGAAGTAACTGAAAATTGGCTACAACCTATTGAAACTCTTTTTGACAACGAACCAAACACTGCCATCATACAACCCAAATTATTAGATTTTAAAAAGAAGACACACTTTGAATATGCTGGTGCTGCAGGTGGTTTTATTGACAAGTTTGGATTCCCGTTTTGTAAAGGTAGAATTTTTAATACTTTAGAAGAAGATTTGGGTCAATATGACACCGAAACTGAAATTTTTTGGGCAACAGGCGCTTGTTTTTTTATAAGAAAAGAGGTTTTTAGAAGTTTACAAGGATTTGATGGTGATTTTTTTGCGCATCAAGAAGAAATTGATTTATGTTGGCGTGCTAACAACCAAGGCTATGTTGTGAAATACTGTCCGAATTCGGTTGTTTATCACGTGGGTGGTGCAACTTTAAATGAAGCCAACCCAATGAAGACATTTTTGAATTTTAGAAATTCATTATTGATGTTAACTAAAAATCTTCCTAAAGAAAAATTGATTCAAATTATTTTTATCCGTTTGTGTTTGGATGGATTAGCAGGTATTCAATTTTTATTTAAAGGAAAAATAATACATACTTTTGCCATATTAAAAGCTCATTTTTATTTTTATCATCTAATCGGACGAAATCTAAAGAAAAGAAGCAACAATCAAAAAACAGATTATTTTTACACAAAATCTATCGTTTGGAACTACTTTGTTCAGAAGAAGCAAACGTTTAAAACAATATAAATTTTCCCTTTTTCATAAAAAAAACATAAATTTTAGCATTCAACCTACTTTGGTATGATTTTTTCTATATAACTTTGTAAAAAATATATTTCAATGAAAAAAATATTAATTTTAGCAGCTATTATTCCTTTTGTACTTACTTCGTGTGTGTCAAGAAAGAAATTTGCTATGCTTGAAGCTAAAGAAAAAGCGACTCAAGATTTACTTAATACAGCAACTGTAAAATTAAACAGCTGTTTGGATGAAAAAGAAAAATTAAATACAGACAACACCAGTTTAGCTACACAGTTGGAGTATTTAAAGAAAACAAATTCGGATTTGATGATTATGTCTAAAGACATGGCTATTTTATCTGCTAAAGGTTCTGAAAATTTGGAAAAATCTTTAGAGAGTTTGAAAGAAAAAGATTTAAAAATTACCCGTTTACAAGATGCTTTAACTAAAAAAGACAGCGTAACATTAGCTTTAGTTACAAGTTTAAAACGTGAAGTAGGTATGGACGATCCAGACATTAATATTAATGTTGAGAAAGGTGTAGTAATGATTTCTATAGCAGATAATTTATTATTTAAATCTGGAAGCTATGATGTAAATTCAAAAGCAAAATCTGTTTTAGCTAAAGTGGCTAAAGTAATTAATAGCAAACCTGATTTTGAATGTATGATAGAAGGTCATACCGATAATGTACCATTTAAAAACGCAGTATTGGTAGACAATTGGGATTTATCAGTAAAACGTTCAACAGCAATTGTACGTGTATTACAAAACGATTTAGGTGTAAACCCAAAACAATTAATACCAGCTGGAAGAAGTTCTTATGTTCCATTAGTAGCTAATAATACTCCTGCTAACAAAGCTAAAAACCGTAGAACACGCATTATTATTATGCCAAAAATTGACCAGTTTTACGATATGTTAGAAAAAGAAATGAAAAACTTAGGGAAAAAGTAATTCTCAAAACATATGTTTTAAAAAGCGACTTTATAGTCGCTTTTTTTGT
>NZ_JBIISE010000008.1:0-59885 GCF_044341185.1 Flavobacterium sp. | reverse complement strand
AACAAAAACTAAACACTACAACCTCTATACCTTACATATATTTTTAGTAAATACACGAAGTTTTATTCGGTATTTCTTCGGTAGTTGTTCGGTAGTTGTTCGGTAGGCTTCGGTAAAATAGGGGTTTTACCGAAGGAATACCGAACAAAACCCGAACAAAACTAAAATAAATACAACTAAACCTGGATCACTTTGTAAAAAACCGTTTACGCAACCAAAACGCTACATTCACTAAAATAATCAAAGCGGGCACTTCCACTAACGGACCTATAACACCGGCAAAAGCTTGTCCGCTATTAATACCAAAAACACCAATAGAAACGGCAATTGCCAACTCAAAATTATTTCCAGAAGCGGTGAATGATAATGCAACAGCATCGCGGTAGTTGGCTCCGATTTTCTTAGAAACGAAAAACATCAAGAAAAACATAATTGCGAAGAAAATTACTAATGGAATGGCGATTCGAACCACATCTAAAGGTAAATCAACAATCATTTCACCTTTTAAACTGAACATGACTACAATCGTAAAAAGCAAAGCAATTAATGTAATCGGAGAAACAAAAGGAATAAATTGTTGATTGAAAAACTTCTCACCCAAATATTTCTTAATGGCAAATCGACTCACAACTGCCAAAGCAAACGGAATGCCTAAATAAATCCCAACGGTTTTGGCAATTTCTGCAATAGTTATATTTAATTGCAAACCTTTAATTCCAAACAACGGCAACATAATCTCAAGATAAAAATAGGCATACAAACTAAAGAAAAACACCTGCAGCAAACTATTAATGCCTATTAAACCAGCAGTTAATTCCCGGTTTCCCTCAGCTAATTCATTCCAAACAATAACCATAGCGATACAAGGAGCTAAACCAATAATAATTAAACCCGTCATATATTCTGGATAGTCTTTTAAGAAAAAAGTTGCCAATAAAAACATTAAAAAAGGGCCAACAATCCACGTTATAAAAAACGAAGCGGTAAGCAATTTTGGTTTCTCAAACATTTTAGGCACTTGCGAAAAATCAATTTTGGTTAATGGCGGATACATCATTAAAATCAATCCAATGGCCAAAGGAATATTTGTAGTTCCCGAAGAAAAAGAGTTGATAAAATCAGCTGAATTGGGTATAAAATAACCCATGGAAACGCCAATTAGCATCGCTAAAAATATCCATAAGGTTAAAAATCGGTCTAAAAATCCTAATCTTTTTTTCATTTTGATTTAGTTTATTTGAGAAAATACAAAATACATTTCCGAAGCAATTTGCAAACTACGTTCTGCGTATTTTTCGTTCATTAATTCGGTGCCATCGAAAGCTTTTGGGTCATCATATTTGATTGGAAATCGAGATTCTGCACCAAAAACCATAGGACAACCTTCATCGGCATTGTTGCAAGTCATAATGGCTGAGAAATTGGTTTTCGGATTAAAATCATCAAAATATGTTTTTGAAAAACAAATAATAGGATGTTGATTTTCATCGAATTTTAAAGCATACACAGGATTTTGTTCTTGGCTTAATTGCTGAATTTGAAATCCTTGATTTGTTAAGGTTTCAGCTACTTTTGGAAACATTGCTGTAGCTTCTGTTCCACCAGAATAGCAAAATACATTTTGAATTTGGAAATGAAACGCCATAGTTTGTGCCCAAATTTGCGACAAATGACTTCTACGAGAATTGTGTGTACAAATAAAATTTAAATGAATTTCTTCTTGAAGATTGACTTTATTTTGAATGTAATCCGCTAAGGGTTGTAACACTGCTTGTCTTTCAATTGAAACAGAGATTTCTTTTACAATTTCAATCGTATTAGATAGATTTTTGAACATATTTTTCACAATTTACATTAACAACATTTGGCATCTAACTTAATATACATTCCCATAAAATAGCGTCCAATAGATTCAAACACTTCTTTATTCAAACAATAACAAATTGATTTTCCTTCAATAGTACCTTGTATGATGTTGGCATTTTTTAATTCTTTCAAATGTTGAGAAATGGTAGGTTGTGCCAATGGTAATTCATTTACAATATCACCACAAATACAAGAATCGACCTTTAATAAATATTGAATAATAGCTACTCTGGCAGGATTTGCCATAGCTTTAAACAAGTTAGCCATATCGTTTTGTTCTGTTGTAAAAGATTCAGATTTTGTAATTCCCATTGTATCATATTTATATATTGCAATATTACGATAATAACCTGAACAAAAAAATGTTTCTGTAAAAAAAGAAACATTTTAGGTGAATTTATTTAAAACCAATTTTTTCTTTTGAAATAAATAATCATAGATGTAAATAATAAAAACATACTAGTTAGCACATAAAAATAGCCGTATTCCCAATGTAATTCGGGCATATTGTCAAAATTCATACCATATACACCTACAACAAATGTTAACGGCATAAAGAATACAGAAACAACTGTTAAGGTTTTCATTACTTCATTCATTTTATGACTTTGTAATGAAAAATAAAACGAAGAGGCACTTTCCAACGAACTTAAATCGGCATCAATCTGATCTAAAAGTTCCAAACATTTTTGATGTAAACGAGAGAAAAACGAATAATTTTCAACTGTAATGACATTAAAAACATCGTCATCTTTCATACTTTTTATAGAATACAAAGAATCGCGAAGTGGCACAATAGAACGACGCAGAAAGTTTAAATTATCTCTATGGTGTTCTATATCTTCTAAAATATTCGGATTGGGTTTTGTTTTAATTAAATCGATAACCGTATCAATTTTATGTTCCTCGCTTTCAATGGTAATATAAAAATTTTCCATTACAGCATCAAGTAGGAGATATAATAAATAATCGACTTTTCTATCTCTAACAATTCCTGCTTGTTGTCGCATTCTTTCTCGAATATGAAGAAAAAAATCGCTCTTTTTCTCTTGAAACGAAAACAAGAAACCATCACGTAATATAAAACTTATTTGCTCAACGTCAATACCGTTAGAGTCTGGAAGTAAAGACTTAATATTAAAAAACAGTGTATGATTGTACTCCTCAACTTTTGATCGTTTCAGAATATTTAAAATATCACCTAAAATAAAATCATCAATTTTAAATTTTATACCAATTTCCTTAATTAAGGTAATGTCCGACAAGCCGTGCAAATTAATCCAATTGTTTTTTGTCGCATCTAAATGCTTATCCAATTGAGATAATTTTATATCCTCAAATTCAGATAATTCCTCAGAATTATATACAAATAATTGCATTTCAGGTGCAATATTTTCGTGTTTACCCGTATACTCAATTAGAGTTGGTATAACTTTTCGACCTTTTTTGTATAATAGTTTTCGCACTTTATATTAAATAAGTATTTTTACCTTTTACAAATATAACTAATTCTTATGCAAACCATAATTATAAATATAAAACAATTACTCCAAGTTAGAGAAACTTCTATTAAAAAAGTTTCAGGTTCGGAAATGGCGCATTTACCTATTTTAGAGAATGCCTTTTTAGTTTTGGAAAATGATCTTATTTCCGATTTTGGTTTAATGGAAAATTGTCCAAATTTAGAAAAAGCAACAGTAATTGATGCTACTGGAAAAATTGTGATGCCAAGTTTTTGCGACAGTCATACCCATATTGTATATGCTGGAAATAGAAGTGGCGAGTTTGTAGATAGAATAAATGGTTTATCGTATGAGGAAATTGCTAATCGCGGTGGCGGAATTTTAAATTCGGCAAAGAAATTAAATGAAACGTCCGAAGACGAAATATATAATCAATCGAAAAAACGTTTAGAAGAAGTCATTTCTCAAGGGACAGGAGCGGTTGAAATTAAATCGGGTTACGGTTTAACTGTAGAAGGCGAATTGAAAATGCTTCGAGTGATAAAAAAATTAAAAGAAAACTATCCTATTGCGATAAAATCAACTTTCCTTGGTGCACACGCTTTTCCAACGGAATACAAAGAAAATCATCAAGCGTATATCGATTTGATTATCAATGAAATGTTACCCAAAATCGCAGCAGAACATTTAGCCGATTATATAGATGCCTTTTTGGAAACGGGTTATTTTAGTGTTTCAGAAACCATCCAAATTATGGAAGCAGGTAAAAAATATGGCCTAAAACCAAAAATTCACGTAAATCAGTTTACAGCAATTAACGGAATAAAAGCGTGTGTAGAAAATGGAGCTTTAAGTGTTGACCATTTGGAAATTGTAACTGATGAAGACATCGCAGCATTAAAAAATTCTGATTGTATGCCAGTGGCGTTACCAAGTTGTTCGTATTTTATTTCGATTCCGTACACGCCAGCTCGACAAATGTTGAATGCTGGTTTACCTTTAGCATTAGCCTCTGACTTTAACCCAGGAACTACGCCTTCAGGAAATATGCATTTTGTGGTTGCAACGGCTTGTATCAAAATGAAAATGACACCAGAAGAAGCGATAAATGCCGCCACAATTAACGGCGCTTATGCAATGGATTTAAGCGATTCTCACGGAAGTATTACAAAAGGCAAAAAAGCCAATTTGATTATTACCAAGCCGTTACATAGTTTTTATGAAATTCCGTATTGTTTTGCTACGAATTTGATTGATAGTGTTTGGTTGGATGGGAAGAAATTTTAAAACTTAGTAACTAAGAAACTAAGCTACTTAGTAACTGAGATTTTAAAACCCAGCTTCCACAAAAATCTCCATAACTTCCTTTGAAATCGGATGTTCAAACTGAATATATTCGGCGTGAAGATGCAATCTATTGGCTTTCGTACCATATAAATCATCACCTGTTATTGGTGTGTGTAATCCTAAACTATGAGAAGCGTGCACTCGTAATTGGTGCGTTCTTCCGGTAATGGGATAAAAATGAACTTTCGTTTTACCATTTTTAACTTCAATAGTTTTCCACTTGGTTTGTGCCGATTTTCCATGTTCATAACAAACCAATTGCCTTGGTCTATCCTCTAAATCTACTCGCAAAGGCAAATCTATATATCCGTGAGATTGTTCCAATAAACCATCCAATAAAGCGACATAGCGTTTCTTAATGGTTCGATTGATAAACTGACTTTGCAATTGTACGGCTGCAGCTTCATTTTTTGCGATAAGCATAATTCCAGAAGTGGACATATCCAACCGATGCACTATTAAAGGACCTGTGGCTTCCGGATATTTCTCCTTAATTCGTGAATAAACAGAATCTGAAATGGTTTTTCCAGGAACGGAAAAAAACTCGGTAGGTTTATTTATGGCAAGCATAACCTCATCTTCATATATAATTTCAATGTCTTTTCCTGCTGCGTGATTCATAATAAATGGATTTTCTTCCATTTCTAAACCTTTAAGCATATGTCCCATCAAAATGGGTTCGCATTTACTTTTACAAGATGGGTAAAATTGCTTGTGTTGGCGTACTTCGGAATTTGGCGATTGTCCCCACCAAAATTCGGCCATACAAATAGGTTTTAACTGATGTTGGAAAGCATAATGCAATAACTTTGGTGCAGCACATTCTCCAGCACCAGCAGGCGGATTATTATTAAAAATTTCAGCTAAACTTTTCTTCTCTTGGTACTGATTGTAAAAAGAATATTCTGAAAATATTTTTTGTTGTAATTGTGACGATTTGGCTTTTCGATCTTCTTTTAGTCGATGTATTTCATTAGTAAAAACTGCTACTTTTTCTTCTAAAGATTGCAACGTCAATTTCCAATATTTTGTCATTTTTTTTAACAAAATGCTTTCTTGCTTACTAGCTTCGGATAATTCTAAATTAAGAAGTTCTAATTCTTCTTTACTTAAGGTAGTCTCTAGTCGATTTCTCTTTTCGTCGCGAAGAATTTTCTGCTCTTTTATTCTTGTTTTTTGTTGCTGTAATTCGGTTTCTGCTTGAATTTTAGCTTGGTTAAACGACGCTAAAGTCTGTAAGTAATTGACATCATTTTCTAAATTTTCAAGTGTTCGATTTAAAGCATTTAGTACTTCTTCTTCTTTACGAAAAAAGCTATCTTCTGTTAACATATCAAAAACCGTAGGAACAAAATACTGATGATGATTTTCATTCGCTAATTTTCCTGAAAACGCCCATAAATAGCCTAATTCACCTTTCTCATTTTGGCAAACCAAAACACCAAACATTTTTCCAATAACCAAACCTTTCTGAGTAGCATCTAATCCAAAATTATGATCAAAATTAGTTTGAGTTGCTAAATAATCTTGCAAAGAGGCAGCCGCAATTTCACTCAATTTATGTGGTTGATAATAAAATGGAAATGTAAACTTTTCAGGTAACGTAATTCCTGAAATATCGGTTTTAAAAAGTTGAAAAAATTGGTTTTGCATTTCGCAAAGATAACATTTAAAAATTCCAAAAGTGAAATATCAAAATCCAAAAAATTACGTACATATCAATTAAATTTTAATAAACTCAAAAAAAAAGCGCAAACATTTTTTTTTACTACTTGCTTATTTTATTTTTGCAGTTATATATAAAAACCAAAACGAGAAATGGGAAGAGCGTTTGAATTCAGAAAAGGAAGAAAAATGAAGCGTTGGTCGGCAATGGCTAAAGCATTTACCAGAATAGGTAAAGATATTGTAATGGCGGTTAAAGAAGGAGGTCCAAACCCAGATGCCAACTCACGATTAAGAGCTATCATACAAAACTCTAAGGCGGTAAATATGCCTAAAGAGAACGTAGAACGTGCCATTAAAAAAGCTACAGATAAAGACACTGCAAACTATAAAGAAATTTTATTTGAAGGCTATGCGCCACACGGAATTGCCATTTTAATTGAAACCGCCTCTGATAATAACAATAGAACCGTAGCGAATATTAGAAGTTATTTTAATAAATGTAACGGAACAATGGGAACACAAGGTTCGGTTGAATTTATGTTTGACCATACTTGTAATTTCAGAATTCCTGCTGCCGGACAAGATATAGACGAATTAGAATTAGAAATGATTGATTTTGGTGTAGAAGAAATTTTCGCTGATGATGAAGATGGCATTTTAATGTATGCACCTTTTGAAAGTTTCGGAGCCATTCAGAAAGAATTAGAATCTAGAGGTTTAGAAATTTTATCTTCTGGATTTGATAGAATTCCTCAAGTAACCAAAGAATTAACACCAGAGCAAGTAGCTGATGTAGAAAAATTATTAGAAAAAATTGAAGAAGACGATGATGTAATGAACGTGTTTCACACTATGTTAGAAAATTAGTATTCAATTTAAAGTTAGCATTACAAAACTTCAGAGTAATCTGGAGTTTTTTGTTTAAAAAAACAACTCGAAATGAACATAAAACTTATCGCCATAGGCAAAACAGATAATAAAAATCTAAACGCTTTAATTGAAGAATATACCAAGCGATTGGGATTTTATATTAAGTTCGATTTAGAAGTAATACCGGATATAAAAAACGTAAAAAACTTATCGGAATCGGAACAAAAAATAAAAGAAGGACAACTCATTTTAGGAAAATTAGCACCAACTGACCAATTAATTTTATTAGACGAAAACGGAAAGGAATATACTAGTGTTGGATTTTCTGATTTTTTACAAAAGAAAATGAACTCTGGAATTAAAACGTTGGTGTTTGTAATTGGAGGACCTTACGGATTTTCAGAAGAAGTGTATCAAAAAGCACAAGGAAAAGTCGCTTTATCTCAAATGACTTTTTCACATCAAATGGTACGTTTATTTGTAATTGAACAAATTTACAGAGGGTTTACTATCTTGAATAACGAACCGTATCACCATCAATAAATTTTTGATTTACGAATTTAGATTTACGAATTCTTACAATCTAAAATCGTAAATACAGGTTCACGCATTCCACTGCTTCTTTTACATCGTGAACTCTTAAAATATTTGCGCCTTTTTGTAAACAGAATGCGTGTAAAAAAGTCGTTCCGTTTAACGCTTCTTCTGGCGAAGTTTCCAAAGCTTTATAAATCATTGATTTTCTTGAAATTCCTGCTAAAATAGGTAAATCGTGAAATTGTAATAGTTCTAAATTCTGAAGTAACTCGTAATTATGTTCTAAGGTTTTCGCAAATCCAAAGCCAGGATCGATGATGATGTCGTTTAAACCAAAACGTCTCGCTTTCGCAATTCGTTCCGAAAAATAATAATTCATTTCTTTAAGTAAATCGTCATAATTCGCTAAGCTTTGCATAGTTTGTGGCGTGCCTTTCATATGCATCATAATATACGGAACTTGTAATTTAGCTACCGTTTCTAACATTTTTTCATCTAACAGACCAGCAGAAATATCATTAATTAGAGCCGCTCCATTTTCGATGGCTTGTTTGGCTACTTCGCTTCTAAAAGTATCAATAGAAAGTAAAATATCGGGAAAATTCTCAACTAATAACTTTACAATTGGTATCACGCGATTTAATTCTTCTGTTTCGGATACAAATTCGGCTGAAGGTTTACTCGAATAGCCACCTAAATCAATAAAAGTAGCGCCATCAACTAACATTTTTTCTACCTGAAAAAGAATTTCATTAGAATTTGTAAGTTTTCCACCATCAAAAAATGAATCTGGTGTCACATTAACAATACCCATTACTTTGGGTGTTGATAAGTTGATGAGCGTTCCTTTACAGTTTATTGTTGACATAGTATTTTTTACTTATATTTGAACTTTGATACAAATATAAAATAATAATGAGCAATACCTCACAAGAATACGACAAAGTTATAGCTGTTTGCAGAGAATTATTTACAAAAAAAGCCCACGATTATGGTACGGCTTGGCGGGTTTTACGTTTGCCTTCATTAACCGATCAAATATTTATTAAAGCACAACGCATAAGAAGTTTACAAGAAAACGACGTAAGAAAAGTAGATGAAGATGAAACGTCAGAATTTATTGGGATTATCAATTATTGCGTAATGGCTTTAATTCAAATGGATAAAGGAATTGCTTCTCAACCGGATTTATCAGCTGATGAAGCAATAAAATTATTCAATCACAAAATTGAAATCACGAAAGAATTAATGGAAGATAAAAATCACGATTATGGGGAAGCTTGGCGCGATATGCGTGTGAGCTCACTAACAGATTTGATTATTCAAAAGTTATTACGCGTGAAACAAATTGAAGACAACCAAGGAAAAACATTAGTTTCTGAAGGTATTGATGCCAATTATCAAGATATGATAAACTATTCGGTTTTTGCTTTGATTTTGATGGAAAAATTTTAATAACATCTTATTAACACAAATTATCAAAAAGCCTGTTTATATTTGTTAAAACACATTAAAATGAACAAAAAAAATATATCTTGGACGTTAAGAATAGTTATTGCTTTACTTTTTATAGTTTCAGCAATTGCGAAAATATCTAAAGGATGGATTTCTGATTTTCCATTTATCGATTTTTCTCCCTATTTTGCTATTTCTACTTTTGAAGTCAAACAACTTTTAACTTTAGGATTTTCAGATACACTTGCGCCCTATTTTTCAAGAATTTTAATTGGAATCGAGTTTGCTCTAGGCTTTTTATTACTTAGCAATAATTTCTTAAAACGCATTACTATTCCCGCTACAGTTGGCTTGTTGAGTGTTTTTATCATTCATTTGAGTTATGTTACTTTTTTAAGTGGAGGAAATTCAGGAAATTGTGGTTGTTTTGGCGAATTAATTCCAATGACTCCTATTGAAGCCATTATTAAAAATATCATCGCAGTTGGATTATTAATTTGGTTATGGAAAATTTCAGAAAACGATAAAAAATCAAATATTTGGATGTTAACCAGTATCACTTTAGCTTGTATATTAGGTTTGTTTATGTTGGCACCAATGAAAGCGAGTTCAACATCACTATCAAATAGCACTGACAATATCAATATTTCAACTGATTCGATATCAAAATTAACGGATTCGGTAAAAATCGAGGAAATTAAAACCATCGATTCATCGAAAATTAAAGTTGAAGAAGCGGTTGAAGAAGTAAAAAAAGAAGTAGGACCAAAACAAGCGATTTCAGGTTATGCTGACTTATATTCAGATATAGACAAAGGTCAAAAAATATTGTGTTTTTTCGTTCCAGGTTGCGAACATTGTAGAGATGCTGCAAAAGATATAAACGCTTTACAAAAAAAACATAAAGATTTCCCTGAAGTTCAAATTGTATTTATGGACGAAGAAGCGGAAAAAATTCCAGATTTCTTTAAATACGCTGGAAAACAATTCCCACATAAAGTAATTGATATCATTCCGTTTTGGACAAAATTAGGCACAGGAAAAGACACCCCTGGTGTAGTATATTTACACAACGGAAACGTAATTAAATTTTTTGATGGTATTTCCGAAAAAGCATTTAACAGTAAAGCATTAGAGAAAGTTATATACAAAAAATAAAATTCCAAATAACAAATTCCAAATAACAAATTCCAAATAACAAATTCGAATTTAAATAAAAATATTTTTATGAAAAAAATCTTAGCTACATTAGCATTAGGACTTGGGTTAACATCTTGCCAAGCACAAACTGAATTTTCTAAAGAAAGTTTAACTGCAAAATTAATCAATTCTGAAAATCAAGAGATTTCTTTTGATGAAATTTTAAAGCAAAACCACGGCAAAACTGTGGTAATTGAAGTTTGGGCATCGTGGTGTTCGGACTGTATAAAAAGTATGCCTCAGGTTAAAGAATTAAAAGAAAAATTTCCAGAAGTTGCTTTTGTAAATTTATCTTGTGATAAAACCTTTGATGCATGGAAAAGTGGCATTGAAAAACACGAGGTAACGGGCGAAAATTATTTGATTACAGACGGAATGAAAGGCGAATTTGGAACTTCAATAAAATTGGATTGGATTCCACGTTTTATGGTAATTAACAAAGAAGGAAAAATAGTTTTGTTTCGCGCCATCGAAAAAGACTTCGATAAAATCATTGAAAGTATAGAAACATCTAAATAAAATAAAATATCATAACCAAAATAAGCATTTTTTATTCTTTCAACACAGATTGGAGAAATTTTAATAATTTTAATAATTTTTCCAATCTGTGTTCAAAAAAAATGTTATAACTAAATTAAAAAATGAGAAAAAACATCGTAGCCGGTAACTGGAAAATGAATAAAACCTTACCGCAAGCCATTGAATTAATCAATGAAATTAAAAACAATAAGCCAAACAATTCAGCTGAAGTTATTTTAGCTACTCCTTTTCCTTATTTAGCAAAAGCTATTGAATTAGTAGCGGGTTCAGATATTAAAATCGCGGCGCAAAATATGCACCAAGCGGAAGGTGGTGCGTTTACAGGTGAAGTTTCTGCATCAATGTTAACCAGTATTGGCGTTAACACTGTAATTTTAGGACACAGTGAAAGAAGAGCTTATTTTCACGAAAATGATGCCTTATTAGCTAACAAAGTAGCTACCGCATTGGCTCACGATATGACTGTTATTTTTTGCTTTGGCGAAGAATTAAAAGACAGACAAAGCGACAATCATTTTAACGTTGTGGAATACCAATTACGTGATGGTTTGTTTCATATTTCAAAAGAAAACTGGAAAAATATTGTATTGGCTTACGAACCTGTTTGGGCAATTGGAACTGGCGAAACGGCCTCTCCAGAACAAGCGCAAGAAATGCATTTATTTATTAGAAATTTAGTAGATAAAGTTTTCGGAAGAGACATTTCAGAAAATGTTTCCATCCTTTACGGTGGAAGTGTAAAACCAGACAACGCCAAAGAAATTTTTTCTAAACCAGATGTTGACGGCGGATTAATCGGTGGAGCGGCATTAAACGCTAACGATTTTTTCGGAATTATTTCTGGAATATAATTTTTGTTTCAAGTTTAAGGTTTCGAGTTAATTAAAACAACCTGAAACTTTAAACTTTAAACTTTAAACTCAAAAATGGAATACCTCTTAATCCCAATTGTAGCATTGCTTGCTTCTGCCCTAACCTTTTTCTCTGGTTTTGGATTAGGAACATTGTTATTACCTGCTTTTGCCTTATTTTTTCCTATAGATGTGGCGATTGCTTTAACTGCCATAGTTCATTTTTTGAACAATGCATTTAAATTTGTTTTGGTTAAAAAACATATTGATTGGAAAATTGCAATACAATTTGGAATTCCCGCATTGATTTTTTCTTTTCTTGGTGCACTGCTTTTAGATAAGATTACTTATGCTACTATTATAGCTGAATATACAATTAATAATACCGTTTTTCAAATTACAATAATGAAAAGCATTGTGGCTATTTTACTAATTTTCTTCGCTTTATTTGAGTTATTTCCGAAATTAAAAAACTTACAATTTCCAGAAAAATATTTGCCTCTTGGTGGTATATTAAGTGGCTTTTTTGGCGGACTTTCAGGGCATCAAGGCGCATTACGAAGTGCGTTTTTAACGAAAGTTGGTTTGTCTAAAGAAGCGTTTATTGCCACTGGTGTACTTATCGCTTGTATGATAGACATAAGTAGAATGTCGGTGTATTTTACCAACATTTCAAAAGTGAAGGACAATTTAAATATCAATTTAGTAATTATTGCAACCCTTGCTGCGTTTATAGGTGTGTATTATGGAAACAAATTGGTAAAAAAAATAACCATAAACACCGTTCAGAAAATCGTGGCATTTATGATTATTGTATTTGCGATTGCTTTGGGGTTTGGGATTGTTTAGATGGGTACACGGATTCAACGGATGAAAGGGATTTTCACAGATTAAATTCAAAACCTTGTCAATCTGAACTTGTTTCAGATTCTATTTCTATACTCTATTTTCTATACTCTATCTTCTGTTTTCCCTTTTCACATATTTATGTAAAAAATCTCCTTTTGGTTTTCCTAAATCGAAAGAACTGAATTTGGTTAAAAAACGGGTTTCTGTTCTCGCTTCGTCTCTGTCCCAATTTTCATATTCTATACGATAAATGGCGGAATACATTTCGGCTCTTCCCACACCGTGAAAACAATGAATTAATACTGGATAATTTGCTTTATTGTCCATTACATTAAAAAAAGCGTCTAAATTTTCAGGTTTTGGCACTTGATCTGAGCCAATATTGAAATAATTCAATCCTTCAATTTTAGCAGCTGCTTCTTTTTCTGCAATAAGTTCTACCGGAATTTCTGGATTATTTACATCATCACCGGTTCCTGGAAAACGCAAATCGATAATGCTTTTAATATTATACTCTTTTACAAAATCGGCAATATCTTCTGGTGGAATGACGCCACTTTTATATACTTTACCTTCGGAAATTACTTTTAAATTATGGTTTATTTTATAATCATAAAAATAGCTCTTTGCCCAAAAAAGTGCCGCAATTACTATAACTGAAACTAATATTTTCTTTTTCATTTTACTACTCTAAAATTACTTTTTATTTTTGACTTAATTACTCAACTTTTTATCAATAATTCTATTAAAATAATCTTGAATAAAAGCTTTACAAGCCATTTCAATATCATTCATTTCTTTGTTTCTTTTTCCAATTAAATTGTGCAATTGTTCTTTATCCTCTTTACTGTAAAAACCAACGGCAACTTTACCGTCAAAAGCACAAACATAATTTCCTTTAGCAAAGTTATACATTCCTGTATTATAATTAATTACAAAAGGTTGAATTCCTTGTTTTTTATCCAGTAAACTTCTTCCCCAACTTCTAAATGGTTTATTATACCCAATAATATCCATAACTGTAGGAAAAATATCAATATGTTGAGCCAACTCATTACTTTCACCTTTTAGTTTATATTTAGGTGAATAAAAAAGTATAGGAACCGCTAATCTATTCATTATTTTATGATAGTATTCTTCATTATAATTCACTAAATTACAATGATCTGCGGTGATAATAAATATAGTATTTTCAAACCAAGGTTGTTTTTTAGCGGATTCAAAAAACTTTTTAAAAGCATAATCTGTATACCCTACAGGCTGATGCATAGGGTTGGTTCCTTTTGGTAGTTTATTTTTAAACTCTGTAGGCACCACGTATGGTTCGTGCGAAGTTACCGTAAAAATGGTACTAAAAAATGGTGCTTTCTTTTGACTTATTGTTTTATTCATAAATTGCATAAAAGGCACATCCCAAATTCCCCACGAACCATCAAAATCGGCATCATTTCCGTATTCTGTCATACCATAATAATGGTCAAAACCTAAAATATTTCCAAATCCTAAAAATCCCATTGAACCATTTGGTGCACCGTGAAAAAATGAAGTATCATACCCTTTACTTTTTAAACAAGAAACCATAGAGCCAATTTTTTGTTTGGCATACGGAGAAGACGTAAAGGCATCTTTAAATGAAGGAATTCCTGATAATATAGACGACATTCCGTGTATGGATTTATACCCATTTGCATACGCATTGGTGAAAATTAAACTTTCGGTAGCCAAGGAATCAATAAAAGGCGTATAACTCACATAATCCTTAATTTTTGTGTTTTTATTAAATGCACCAATATATTCTCTACCCATACTTTCGGTGATAATCAATACAATATTTGGTGAAGTTGGAGTATTAGAATCATACAACTTTATAGGTTGAAAATTTGCATTAACAACGTCTTCTGGTATGTTAAAATCGGTTTTTTTAAAAGTCTGTACACCCAATGTTCTTAAAAACGAAAAAGTAGAATTTAAAACCAAATCGGCTTGTTGTGATTTTTTTACAAATCTGTTGGCGTCTACTAAATTAATTGGTCGAGTACTTTTCTTGAAATCGCCACGAATCCCACCAATACATAAAGTGGCTATTACTAAAACACCAAAAATAGATTTTGCAACATATTTTATCTTAGCATTTTCTACTAAATTGTGTTTCACTTTTACTTTTTGATACAATAAAACCCATAAAGCAGATACTACTATAAACAACAAAAACACATGCCAATAGGTAATTAAAAATCGAAATAACATACCGCCTTTTGATTCTTCATTTTTTACCAAATCCCAAGCGGCAAGTGTTAATCGAGAAAAATTGTATTTGTAATAGATTAAATCAACAAAATTAAAGGCGTAAAAAAATAAATTTGATATGAAATACAAATAAAATAATCCTTTTTGATACTTCGGTTTTGTATTTATAAAAAATGGTAAAGTAGACAATAAAATAAATAGCCCATTTACATATAAAATGGCCGTGGTATCAAAAACCAAACCATGGTACGAAATCTGTAAAAACTCAGTTACTGAATTTACATCCAAAATATCGTTATTATATGTAAAGAATAAAATTCGAGCTATAAAATAAAACAAATACGCCAATGCTATTCTGTAAAACAACACGCTGTATTCGTTTAATCTGAAAAATGATTTCATTTAATTATAATTTAATTGATGCAAAATTAACAATAATCAAAGTTTTTCAGTGAAATATTTTTATAAAGTTCTATTTTTTTATAAATTGCAGTTTAAAATAACTTTTATATGAAAAATGTAACACGACTTTTTGATTTTCCTTATTTTCAATTAGAAAATTACAACTTACCAGATGCTTTGGTAACTAAAAATGGTACTGATTGGATTAAAACTTCTACACAAGAATACATCAATAAAGCCAATGCTTTATCCAGAGCCTTATTACATTTAGGGGTTGAAAAAAATGATAAAATTGCTATCATTTCATCAAACAATAGAACAGAATGGCATATTTCAGATATTGGAATTTTGCAAACTGGAGCACAAAATGTTCCTATTTATCCAACCATATCTTCTGAAGATTACGAATATATTTTAAATCATTCTGAAGCAAAATACTGTTTCGTATCTGACCAAGAAGTATATGAAAAATTAAAAGCGGTACACGCTAATATTCCATTATTAAAAGATATTTATTCGTTTAACGAAATTTCTGGTTGTAAAAAATGGAGTGATTTATTAGAAACCGGTAAAGATGACGCCAATCAAAATGAGGTAGAAGCTCGTAAAGATGCGGTTTTACCTTCCGATTTAGCAACTATAATTTATACTTCAGGAACTACAGGTCGACCAAAAGGGGTAATGCTTACACATGATAACATTGTTTCTGATGTGTTAAATTCAGATAAAAGAATGCCGTTACGAAAAGGAAGTACGCGTGCGTTGAGTTTCTTGCCTATTTGCCATATTTTCGAAAGAATGCTAACGTATTTGTATCAATATGGTGGAATATCCATTTATTTTGCGGAAAGCATTGAAAAAATATCTGACAATTTAAAAGAAGTACATCCGCACGTAATGTCAGTTGTACCAAGACTTTTAGAAAAAGTGTACGATAAAATTTACGCAAAAGGAGCCGATTTAACAGGAATTAAAAAACGATTATTCTTTTGGGCATTAGATTTAGGTATGGCTTACAAACCTTATAATGAAAATGGTGCCTTTTATAACTTCAAATTGGCCATTGCCAGAAAATTAATTTTCTCTAAATGGCAAGAAGGTTTGGGTGGCGAATTGGAAATGTTAGTTTCTGGTAGTGCGGCTTTACAAACACGTTTAACCAAAGTATTTACAGCCGCTGGAATTCCAGTAATGGAAGGATACGGATTAACGGAAACGTCTCCAGTAATTTCTGTAAACGATATGCGAAATGGCGGTTTCAGAATTGGAACTGTTGGTAGAGTAATTGAAAACGTTGAAGTTAAAATAGCTGAAGACGGTGAAATTCTTTGTAAAGGACCAAACGTAATGATTGGGTATTATAAAGACGAAGCACAAACTGCTGAAGTAATTAAAAACGGCTATTTCCACACAGGAGATATTGGTGAAATTGATGCCGATGGCTTCTTAAAAATCACCGATCGTAAAAAAGAAATGTTTAAAACTTCTGGTGGTAAGTATGTTGCGCCACAAGTATTAGAAAATTCATTCAAACAATCTCGTTTTATCGAGCAAATTATGGTTATTGGCGATGGCGAAAAAATGCCAGCTGCTTTCATTCAACCGGCATTTGATTTCGTAAAAGAATGGGCAATCAGACATAATATAGATTTAGGAAATTCTAATGAAGACCTTTGTAACAATCCAAAAGTTATTGCACGAATTCAAGAAGATATTGATGAAGCCAACAAAAAATTTGGGAATTGGGAACAAGTAAAACGTTTTGAATTAACACCAGATTTGTGGTCAATTGATGCTGGGCATTTAACGCCAACTATGAAATTGAAACGTAAAATAATCAAAGAGAAATACCAAACCCTTTACGATAAAATTTATCAATCATAAATATGAAAAAATATATTTTTATATCGTTAGTCTTCGCTTTTTTTTCTTGTAAAAAGAGCGAAGATTTTTCGTTACAGCGCTACCATACTTATGACTCAAAAGAAGATCAATACACCGGCGGTATTAAAATGATTCCAATAAAAACACCAAAAGGCACTTTTAAGGTTTGGACAAAACGATTTGGTAACAACCCGAAAATAAAGGTATTGCTTTTACACGGCGGACCTGGCTTAACGCACGAATTATACGAATCATTTGAAAGCTATTTTCCAAAAGAAGGCATTGAATTTATTTATTATGACCAATTGGGTTCGTATTATTCCGACCAACCAAAAGACAAATCGCTTTGGACGAATGAACGCTTTGTAGAAGAAGTAGAACAAGTACGGATAGCACTTGGTTTAAACAGAGATAATTTTTACGTTTTAGGACAATCGTGGGGTGGGATTTTAGCGATGGATTATGCGTTAAAATATCAGAAAAATTTAAAAGGATTGATTATTTCTAATATGGTTTCGAGTATTCCGTTGTATAATAAATATGCACAAGAAGTGTTGGGTCCGCAGATGAAAAAGGAAGTGTACCAAGAAATTATGGAATTAGAAAAAAACAACGATTTTACCAATCCAAGATATACCGAATTGCTTTTTGAACATTATTACACACAACACATTTTAAGAAAACCGCAAAGTGAATGGCCTGAATCTATTACAAGAAGTTTTAAGCACATTAATTCTGAAGTATATATTTCTATGCAAGGGTATAGTGAATTTGGCATAACCGGTGACGCTTATATTAAAAACTGGGATGTTTCCAAACGATTAAAAGAATTGACCGTTCCAACCTTAACCATAGGCGCAAAATACGACACTATGGATCCTGAACATATGAAATGGATGGCGACACAAGTACAAAACGGACGCTTTTTATTTTGTAAAAACGGAAGCCACTTATCACAATACGACGACCAAAAAACCTATTTTACAGGTGTGATACAGTTTTTAAAGGATGTGGATGAGAAGAAATTTTAACTGTAACAGAAAATAATAAGTTCTAAAGTTCGCAACCACACCAAGCGTCGGAACTTGAGCAATAACCTCAACAAAATGCATATAATATTTTATTTAGCGATTTCAAGTATCCTTTTAATGAGTTGTAAAGATGTAAAACTTACTGCAACAGATATTAAATATACTGACCTACCGAAGGAAGTCAAAACTCATATTTTCAAAAATGAATTTTATGATTTGAATAAACCTGTGAGATTCAAAGTAGAAAATCACAAAACATTTTTACCTTGGGTAAAAAAAACAAAACTTATTAGATTAGAAGATAACAAATCTTATGAGATTGATTTTGAGAAAGAATTTAGCATATCTACATTAATAATTTTTGAAGATTATCTTTATACAACAAACAACTATAACATTTATATAAAAGATAGTTTGAAATATACATTTTCTAAATATAAACTTAATTAAAAAAGGCTACTGATAAGAGCTGTTTGGCAAGATTAAATATTTTGTATAAAAGCAATCTAACTTGAAATAAATTCAGATACTGAAACAAGTTCAGTATGACAAAACGAATAAAATAATTATTCTGTAGAAGGCACCTTTTACCCTAAACCCTAAACCTTATACCCAAAACCCTAATGCTCTTCGTCTTTTCCTAAAACTTTGGTGTCTACAGGAATGGCAGGTTGAAACATAAGTGTTTGTTTGTAGTACAAATAAAAACCTTTATTGGTTCGGAATTCGAAGTCTTTATATTTGAAGTTTTGGTCTTCACTTTCTCTTTTAAAAACGATAGATTCTTTAGAATCTGGCAAGAAAACTTCCGCAATTAAGCTGTCTTCTTCCACAAAGAAAAAGGCGTTTTTTCTTCTGGCTAATGAATCTCTTTCAATAGAAGTTAAGCGGTAGCCTTCTTCAAAAACACGTACACATTTTTTGTACATATTTGACCATTTATAGCCGGCTTTTAAATCGCAACCATTTTCGTTTTTATCATCATTTACCTGATTTTTTACGATAGAATCCATTTCTGTGGTATCTTTTGGTGGATTCTTTAGAATATAATCACAAGAAAATAGCGATGTCAGTACTAAAATATATACAAGTTTTTTCATTTTTAATTTAGCGTTTCTTGATAAATTAAGGTTTCTACGGTTTCAAATTCGGTAGGTTTATCTGCATTATGAAAGTATTTAATCAGCACTTCGCCCCAAACTTTACCATCAGAAAAATTAGCAATAATCCATCTATGATTTAAAATTTTTATGTTGTTTATCAAAAACGGATTGTCGCCAATTTGATCGTATGAAACGTATTTATTTCCTTTTTTATCGGCATTAAAAGCAGTTAAATCTTCTTTTACTTTCGTTTGTAACGCTTTTATATCGTACTCAAAATAATACTCTTGCGCATTTTCATTCGTAGCCAAGGAAAACGTATCATTGTCGCGTAATTTCGCAATGGTATCTTGTGCTTTTTTTAATTCCTTTTTACTAATTGTAGATACTTCTTCGCTTCTTTTCAAGATATTTGAAGAATTTACAAATTGAAAAATATTAATTAATACTGAAAATACGATTCCGTAAAGCAATAAACTTCTTTTCATTTTTATATTTATTTTATTTCTATTTCTAAATTATCATAAGCCAAAAATACGTTTTCTGGCAATTGTTTTTGTACCTCTTCGTGCAATCCTAAAATATGACTAATGTGTGTTAAATACGCTTTTTTAGGTTGCACCAAATTTATAAAATGTATCGCTTCTTCAATGTTAAAATGCGTAGCATGTGGCTCAAATCGTAAGGCATTGATAACCAACACCTCAACGTTTTTAAGTTTTTCTAATTCAGAATCTTCGATGGTTTTTACGTCCGTTAAATATACAACATCTTTTATTCTGTATCCAAAAACTTGTAAATTTCCGTGCCTCGCATTGATTGGAATTACAGTCTGATTTTTAATCGTAATATTCTGATTATTTACTACTTCAATGGGCGACACAGAAGGCGCACCTGGATATTTATTTTCTTTTTCAAAAATATAATCAAATCGCCTAGCTAAATTTTGCAACACGCGCGTATGTCCGTAAACCGGAATGTCGCCTTGTTTAAAATAAAACGGACGAATATCATCCAAACCAGCTGTATGGTCTGCGTGTTCGTGCGTAAAAAGCAAGGCATCAATATGCGAACAAGTACTGGTAAGCATTTGTTGTCGAAAATCGGGACCGCAATCAATTACTATAGAAAAATCTTCGTCGTGTATCCAAACAGAAACGCGCAAACGTTTGTCTTTTGCATCATCACTTAAACACACAAAATGCGTACTTCCAATTACTGGAATGCCTTGAGATGTACCCGTTCCTAAGAAGTATAATTTCATATTTATGTGATTGACACGCTAAAAAAGTTACCCGCTACTTTTAGTAGAAAAGTGCTACTATATTGTAATGGTAGTAATTTCTTTTTTACAAAAATAACAAAATACTCTTGTTAAAACCTATAATTTATTAACTTTGCATAGTAATTTAATTTGCCAAAAAAACACATTTGAATAAATGACGACTGAAATCACATTAAGAGGAGACAAAGCAATTGAACAAATTCCTTCTACAAAGGATAAAGCACTCCGTATTAATTTAAACGAAAATATTTACGGAACCTTTGCTGAAATTGGTGCCGGACAAGAAACGGTGAGACATTTTTTCAGAGCTGGAGCTTCTTCTGGTACGATTGCCAAAGCGATGTCTGCCTACGATAAAGATTTTAGTGATGCCATTTACGGAATTGAGGAAGATGGAAGATATGTGACGGAAAGCCGATTAAGAAAAATGCTTACACACGAAACGAAACTTATTGAAGATCGTTTAAAAAGAGACAAGCACCCAAATAAAATGTTTTTTAGTTATGCGAATACCGTAGCCACTATTGATTTTGCAAAACAATTTAAAGGACACGGTTGGGTTGGAATTAAATTTCAAGTAGAACCTGACCAAGCATATAATGAAATTTTAATTCACATTCGTTTTAAAGAAAATGATGCGCGTTTGCAACAAGAAACGTTAGGTATCTTAGGTGTAAACTTAATTTATGGCGCGTTTTACAAACACAATGATGCTAAAAAATTATTGCGTTATTTATACGACCATTTAGAAAAAGACCAACTTGAAATTGATACTATAAATTTCTCAGGTCCAAGTTTTGCAGATGTAGACAACAGATTAATGAGTTTGCAATTGGTAAAATATGGCTTTACAGATGCCGTAATGTTTAATCCGGAAGGAAAGAATATTTTGCCAGCAGCAGTTTTATATAAAAAGAATATTTTAGCGTTACGTGGTAGTTTCCGACCTGTAACCAAAGTAAATATGGATATGTATAAACAGTCTTATGAGATGTTTATACAAGAAAATAAAGTAAGTAAGGAAAATACGTTTGTAGTTTTCGAAATCACGCTTTCTAACCTAAAAGCAGAAGGGGAAATTGACGAAAGAGATTTCTTAGACAGAGCAGAACTTTTATGTGCTTTAGGTCAAACCGTAATGATTTCTAACTTTCAAGAATATTATAAAGTATTAGAATATTTTTCATCTTTTACAAAATCACGTACTGCGTTAGCGATGGGTGTGAGTAATTTGGTAGAAATTTTTGATGAGAAATACTACCGTCATATGTCGGGTGGAATTTTAGAAGCCTTTGGAAAATTATTTTACAGAGATTTAAAAGTATATTTATATCCGATGAAAGATCCAGAAACGGGTGAAATTATTACTTCAGAAAACTTAAAAGTGCATCCTAGAATGAAAGAATTGTATAAGTTCTTTAAATACAACGGAAAAGTTACGGATATAGAAACTTACGATGCCAAAACTTTAGATATTTTCTCAAGAAAAATATTAAAAATGATTGCTAAAGGCGAATCTGGCTGGGAAGATATGTTACCAGATGGCACTGCGGAAATCATTAAAAAAGACCATTTATTTGGCTATCAAAAAGAAAAAGAATTAGCTAAGATATAAAGTAAAAAAAAATCCCAAACTCATAAGAATTTGGGATTTTTTTTATAATTTTTTCACTACAAAAGTGACAATTCCCCAAATGATAAAATCATTTTCTTGAGTGATTTCAATTGGTTCAAAGAGTTTGTTTTCTGGGAGTAAGAGTAAACTATTTTCTTGTACTTTAATTCGTTTCACGGTAAATTCTCCATCGATAAAACAAACGGCAATTTTTCCGTCTTGAGGTTCGATACTTTTATCGATTACTAAAATATCACCATCATCAATTCCGGCACCCGTCATAGAATTTCCATTCGCTTTAGCATAAAAAGTAGCCAACGCATTTTTAACCACTATTTGATCAATACTTACACGTGTGCCATCAAAATCTGCTGCTGGAGAAGGAAACCCTGCTTTAATTCCGCTGGAAATATAAGGCATTTCTAAATTGCTTTCCGTATTTGGAATAAAAAACGATAATTTATTTTGTGCTAACATTTTATATCTAATAATTCTGTTATATCTGTAGTGTATTTTTTGGATAAAAAATTTTGTTTCATTTTCCAAGTGCGTTGCAAATCTTGATTCCCGAGTCGGATTTTTCGTTCGCCGGTTTTCAATCGGATGTCATCCATTACTTTCATTAATTTTTCGTGTTTCGGATTTTCTTCTACAAATAAATTAAACTGTTTTTGGTGTTGCGGAATAATATCAGAAATAATAATTCCCGCTTTTGTATAAGTTTCGCCAGGCTGAAACAATTTTTCTAACATTTTAATAGCCGTTGTACTTATTGTTAAACTTGATTGTGTTGCAAAAGGCATCGTTTCGTAAAGGGTAAAATTATAACGTTCATTACCTACTTTATACTTGTCTTTTCTGAGATACAGCACCATTCCATAACAACACGATTTTTGCATACGTAATTTTTCGGAAGCTACTGTTGCAAAAGTAGAAACGCGTTCTTTCAATTCATTTAAATTGGTAATTGATTTTTCAAAAGTTCGCGTAACCGCTATGTTTTTTTTAGCTTCTGGTTGTTGATCCAATTCTAATACGGATTGCCCTAAAAGTTCCGCACGAAGACGTTTTCCTACCACACCCATAGTTCTTTTGATAAAATCTTCATTATGAGGTGCTGTAAAGTCATAAGCCGTAACCATTCCAAAGGCCTTCATTTTTTTAGACAACCGGAAACCTATACCCCAAATATCTTCAACTTTTGTCCATTTTAAAGCTTTGATTCGTTTTTCTTCGGAATCAATAACATAAACACCGCCCGTTCTATCTTGAAACTTTTTAGCAATTCTGTTGGCCACTTTACTCAGAGCTTTCGTTTCGGCAAAACCTACACAAACTGGAATGCCAATCCATTTTTGCACCCGTTGTTTCATTTGCAAACCACAAGTTTCAAAATTAGTTGTATTGGTATTTTTAAAATTAAGAAAAGCTTCGTCGATACTATAATTTTCAATATCTGGTGTAAAATCTGCAAGCACATCCATTACACGTTTACTTAAATCGCCATACAGCGCATAATTGGATGAAAAAACAGCAATTTGATGTTGTTTGATCTCGTTTCTAATTTTAAATTCGGGTACACCCATAGGAATGCCAAGCGCTTTTGCTTCATCACTTCTGGAAATCACACAACCATCGTTATTAGATAAAACGACAACCGGTTTTTTCTTGAATTGAGGTTGAAAAACACGCTCACAAGACACATAAAAATTATTACAATCGACCAATGCAAACATACTGTAAAGGTACAATTTTGACTTGGAAAATAGATTGAAAATTTATTAACAATCGAAATATTTTAAAACAAAAAACCCCAAATTCCTTAATAAATTTGGGGTTTTTATTATCTAAAATTTATTCAATTACACGTGTAATGCTCTGTTTGCAGTTGCTGCTAAAGCGGCTTCTTTGATGGCTTCTGCGAAAGTTGGGTGTGCATGAGACATTCTTGAAATATCTTCTGCAGATGCTCTAAATTCCATTGCGGTAACGGCTTCTGCAATTAAATCCGCACAACGAGCACCAATCATATGAACCCCTAACACCTCATCTGTTTTGGCATCGGCTAAGATTTTTACAAATCCGTCAGTGTCGCCACCAGCTCTTGCTCTTCCTAGTGCTTTGAATGGGAAACTTCCTGCTTTAAACTCAATGCCTTCTGCTTTTAATTGCTCTTCTGTTTTTCCTACAGCTGCAACTTCTGGCCAAGTATATACTACGCCAGGAATTAAATTATAATCGATATGTGGTTTTTGTCCGGCTAAAATTTCTGCTACCATTACGCCTTCTTCTTCCGCTTTGTGTGCTAACATTGCACCACGAACTACATCGCCAATTGCGTAAATATTTGCTGCTGAAGTTTGTAAATGATTGTTTACTTCAATTTGTCCTCTATCTGTAACTTTTACTCCTGCTTTTTCTGCATGTAAACCATCCGTATAAGGACGACGACCTACAGAAACTAAAGAATAATCACCTTCTAATGTAACGATTTCTCCTTTTGCATTTTCAGCTTTTACAGTAACTACATCCCCTGCTCTATCTACAGATTGTACTTTATGTGAGGTATAAAATTTCATACCTTGTTTTTTCAAGACTTTTGTTAATTCTTTAGATAAAGAAGCATCCATTCCTGGAATAATTCTATCCATAAATTCTACTACAGAAACTTGAGCACCTAAACGAAGATATACTTGTCCTAATTCGATACCGATAACACCTCCACCAATAATAACTAAATGTTTTGGAACTTCTTTTAATTTTAAAGCTTCCGTTGAAGTAATAATTCTGTCTTTATCTAATTTGATAAAAGGCAATGAGGAAGGTTTAGAACCAGTAGCAATAATGATATTTTTAGATTCAATGATTTCTGAAGTACCATCTGCTTTAGTTACCTTAACAGAAGTCGCAGTTTCAAAAGAACCCAATCCTTCAAAAACAGTAACTTTATTTTTATCCATTAAGTATTTTACACCACCAGAAGTTTGGTCTACAACCGCTTGTTTTCTGGCAATCATTTTTTCTAAATTAACTTTTACTTCACCAGAAACTTCAATTCCGTGGTCTGCAAAATGTTGTAATTCTTCGTAATGATGTGATGATGCTAATAATGCTTTTGATGGAATACATCCTACATTCAAACACGTTCCACCAAGTGTAGCGTATTTTTCAATAATTGCTGTTTTAAATCCTAATTGGGCGCAACGAATAGCTGCTACATATCCTCCAGGTCCAGAACCAATAATGGTTACATCAAATTGACTCATAAATATATTTTATAAAATGTTATAGTATGTTTTTAAAGTACAAAAGTAAAGTTTTTATATAAATATGTATCGCTATTTAGCGAAAAAACTTTACTATTTTTAATTCAACACAAATGAAGTAGAATTTTTTACTTCTCCTATCATAAAAGTACTGTGCGTACTACCAATATGTTGTAAAGTGGTTAACTTAGTAACCATAAATTCTCGATATTCTTCCATATCTTTTACGCAAATTTTTAAAATGTAATCGTAATCGCCACTTACGTGAAAACATTCTAAAACTTCGGTTAACGTTACTACTTCTTTTTCAAATTCGGAAATTAAGTCTCTTGAATGTTTAATTAATTTAACATGACAAAACACTACAAAACCTTTATTAATTTTTGTTTTATCTAAAATAGTAACATACTTACGTATAATCCCTTCTCGTTCTAATTTTTTTATCCGTTCATAAACAGCAGTTACGGATAAATTTAATTTACTTGATAGTTCTTTTGTTGTTTTTTTTGAATCGATTTGCATCAATTCTAATAGCTTTTTATCGATTGCATCCATAGGTATCGTAATTTATTTGGTAAATATACGTAAAAAAGTAATAATATAGATAAATAAACCATTAATTAATATATTATTAGATAAATAAACTAAATATTACAGGTATTATTGAAATATTAATTTATTATTTTCAATTTTGATAGATAAAAACAAACAACTATGAGCACATTTAATCCAGCCGATAACATACAAGATTTACAGTATTTTGGCGAATTTGGAGGAGTAAATCCTTCTATTTCAGATTCATCTACCTATACATTTCTTTCTGCTAAAACGATGTTTGATACTTTTGAAGGTAACGCAGAAGGGTGTTATTTATATTCCAGACATTCTTCACCTAGTAATTTGTATTTAGATAAAGCGTTAGCAGCAATGGAAGGCACTGAAACTGCCAATGTATCTGCTTCTGGTATGGGCGCCATTACACCAACAATTTTACAACTCTGCGGACAAGGCGACCACGTGGTTTCAAGTAGAACTATATACGGCGGAACGTACGCCTTTTTGAAAAATTTCGCACCGAGATTTGGTGTAAAAACTACTTTTGTTGACATTACTAAATTAGACCTTGTAGAAGCTGCCATAACGCCATCCACTAAAGTTTTATATTGCGAAACAGTGAGTAATCCCTTGTTAGAAGTAGCAGACATTGCTTCTTTAGCTAAGATTGCGAAAAAGCACAACCTAAAATTGGTAGTTGACAATACGTTTTCGCCTTTATCGGTATCGCCAGCAAAATTAGGTGCTGATATTGTAATTCATTCTTTAACAAAATACATCAACGGAAGTTCAGATACAGTAGGTGGTGTAACGTGTGCTAGTCAAGAATTTATTAACGATTTAAAAAACGTAAATTCTGGTGCGAGTATGTTGTTAGGCCCTACAATGGATAGTTTGCGTTCGGCATCAGTAATGAAAAACTTAAGAACGCTTCACATCCGAATGAAGCAACACAGTCATAATGCGATGTATTTGGCACATAAATTTGAAGCAGACGGCATAAAAACCGTTTATCCAGGATTGGCAAGTCATCCAAGTCATACTATATATAAAAATATGATTAACCCAGAATATGGATTTGGAGGTATGATGACCATTGATGTAGGAAGTTTAGAAAAAGCCAATGCCTTAATGGAATTAATGCAAGAAAGAAATTTAGGTTATTTGGCTGTGAGTTTAGGATTTTACAAAACCCTTTTTAGCGCACCAGGCACATCCACTTCTTCTGAAATACCATTAGATGAACAAGCAGAAATGGGTTTAACAGATGGATTAATTCGTTTTTCTATAGGTTTAGATAACGATATTGATAGAACGTATCAAAGTATGCAAGCTTGCATGAAAGAATTACAAATTTTGTAAAAAATATTTTT
Source organism: Flavobacterium sp. (assembly GCF_044341185.1). GTDB lineage: Bacteria > Bacteroidota > Bacteroidia > Flavobacteriales > Flavobacteriaceae > Flavobacterium. The sequence goes on along the minus strand of NZ_JBIISE010000008.1, from coordinate 32,478 downwards.
ATTTAAAATACGTCCCGAATACTTCGAGACGTATTTTTTTGTAACAAATGCTTATCTTAGCCAACTAATTAAAAACTAAATTCAGAATAATGAAAAACTATATTTTAAGTTTTCTTTTAGTTGGATGTGTGTCTTTTGCACAAAAACTAGCTATTGAAGAAACCGTAACAGGAGCAAGAAAATATGCTCCCACTTCATTGGTAGGACAACAATGGAGAAAAGATTCAAAATCCATTACCTATTTAAGTACAGATTTTACAAATTTATTGGAAAAAAGCGCTACAAATGGCTGGAAAGAAACTGTTTTAGCTACAAAATCAGAATTTGAAGCGGCTTTAAAAGTAGCATTTACTGAAGAAGAATTTGCTTTACGCACTTTTCCTTTTTCTATTAAATGGCAAACCAACGCTACTTTTGAAACAGAAATTGCTTCAAAAACAAATCAATATAAAATAGTTTATGATGTAACTACAAAAAAAATCACATCAAAAATTGGGTATTCTATTGAAGGAAGTCAAGCTTGTTTCTCGGCTAATAATGCTGTGGCTTGGTTAAAAGACAATAACATTAGAATTACATCAAACAATACAACCATTGAAGTTACAAACGATGAAAATCCAGCTATCGTAAACGGTTCAGATTATGTACATCGTCAAGAATTTGGTATTGATAGAGGAATGTGGTGGAATGCTACAGGGACGCAATTGGCCTATTATAGAAAAGATGAAACTATGGTGGGTAATTATCCGATTATCAACTGGAACGAACGTGAAGCGGTTAACAAAGACCTAAAATACCCAATGGCTGGTATGACCAGTGAGCAGGTTACTTTAATACTATACGATGTAGCTTCAGGAAAAAAAATAACAATTCAAACTGGTGAACCAAAAGACCAATATTTAACGATGGTGTCTTGGGAACCTTCAGGAAAATATATTTTTGTTGGAATCTTAAATCGTGACCAAAATCATTTAAAATTCAATAAATATGATGCCATAACAGGTGCTTTTGTAAAAACGTTATTTGAGGAAAAAGCTACTACATGGGTTGAACCACAACACGCTTTGACATTCGTTCCAAACAATCCGAATCAATTCATTTATCAATCAGATTTTAATGGATACAATCAAATGTATTTGTACACTACCGATGGGAAATTACTTAAAAACCTAGGTTTTAAAGACGTTGTGGTAACCAATTTATTAGGTTTTGATGGTACCAACACAAAAATTAATTACATCGGAACGGCAAATAATGGATTAGACAGACAACTTTATCAGGTTGACATTAAATCCGGAAAAACAATTCAGTTAACCACAATTTCTGGAACACATAATGCTTCTGTTTCTTCTGATGGTACGATGGTATTAGACCAATACAGTAATGCAACCACACCAAATGAAATTTCGATTTTAAATATCAAAACAAAAATAGCAACTACTACTTTGGTTAAAGCCGATAATCCGTTTACAGGAAAAATCGATATGCCTAGAATTGAAATGGTTACACTAACGGCTGCAGATGGTATAACACCATTGAACGGAAGAATAATTTATCCAGTCAATTTTGATGCGACTAAAAAATACCCGGTAATGGTATATGTTTATGGTGGTTCGCACGCACAATTGGTAACTAACAAATGGTTAGGAGGCGCTGGTTATTTTGATATGTATATGGCACAACAAGGGTATGTAGTGTTTACGTTAGATAATAGAGGAAGTGATGCACGGGGAAAAAAATTCTGTGAAGTAACACACCGAAATTTAGGCGTAAACGAAATGGCAGACCAAATGAAAGGTGTGGATTTCTTAAAATCAAAATCATTTGTAGATACTAATAAAATTGGAGTTTTCGGATGGAGTTTTGGTGGTTTTATGACGACTTCCCTTCTTACTTCGCAACCAGATACTTTTAAAGTAGGTGTAGCTGGCGGACCTGTAATTGATTGGAAATACTATGAAATTATGTATGGAGAGCGTTATATGGATACCCCACAAGACAATCCAGAAGGCTATGCAAAAACATCATTGTTAGATAAAGTTAAGAATTTAAAAGGACGTCTTTTGTTAATTCATGGTGCACAAGATCCAGTTGTTGTACAACAACATAGTATGAATTTCATTGAATCGTCAATTAAAGCAGGAAAACAAGTGGATTATTTTTTATACCCAAATCATGAACATAATGTGAGTGGTAGAGATAGAATTCATATGTATGCCAAAATAGCGGATTACTTTGATGTGCATTTGAAAAAGTAATACGTCAATTCAACAATATGTCGATTAGTTAATAAAATTAAAAATCCGTCCCGAAGTAATCGAGACGGATTTTTTTTGTAAATTTGAATACAATATATATAACATAAATTATGATAAGATCTATTTATCTGTTAAGTATCCTTTATGCATTTTCTGGATTTTCGCAAAACTCGGAAACCACAATTTATGAAATAATAGATAAAATTTCAGAAAAAAGAATTCAAAAAGACGTGGTTAAATTGGCCAATTTTGGAACAAGAAACACTTTTAGTGACACGGTTTCAAATACCCGAGGAATTGGTGCAGCTAGGCGTTGGATAAAATCTGAATTCGATTTAATTTCTAAAGACTGTAAAAACTGCTTAGACGTTTTTTATCAAAAAGATTTTGTTACTACAAACGATGGAGAACGTGTACCAAAAGATACATGGATAGTAAATGTTGCGGCGGTACAAAAAGGAACCAAATATCCAAATAGGTATATTATTATGACAGGCGACATTGATAGTAGAAATTCTGATACTATGGATTTTACTACAGATGCACCTGGAGCAAATGACAATGCATCTGGAATGGCAGGAACGATAGAGGCGGCTAGAGTTTTATCACAATATAAATTTGAAAATAGCATTGTTTATTTAGGCCTTTCAGGAGAAGAACAAGGCTTGTTTGGAGGAAAAGGATTTGCAGAATATGCCAAGAAAAACAATTGGGAAATTATTGGTGTGCTAAATAACGATATGATTGGTAATATTGAAGGAATAGATGGTGTGATTGACAATAGAACGTTTCGAATTTTCTCTGAACCTACTTCTACTACAGATACTGAAAAAGAAGTGAACAACCGAAGATTTTATGGCGGTGAAGTAGATGGCATATCGCGTCAATTAGCCCGATACATTCACAAACAAACACTTGCTTTTCTTCCAGAAATGAATCCTATGTTGATTTATCGTTTAGATAGATTTGGTCGTGGTGGCCATCACAGACCTTTCAATGATTTAGGATTTGCAGGAGTGCGAATTATGGAAGCGCACGAAAACTACAATAGACAACATCAAAACTTAAGAACCGAAAATGGGATTAAATATGGTGATGTTATAGAAGGCGTTAATTTTGAATATGTAAAAAAACTAACTGCTGTAAATTCAGTAGCATTAGCAACTTTGGCTAGTGCTCCTCCTGAACCTAAAAACGTGCTTATTGGCGGAGCAGTTGAAGCCAGTGTAAAATTGAAATGGGATAAAATTGAAAATAACGATCAAATCTTAGGATATAAAATATATTGGAGATTAACTACCGATTTTCAATGGAACTACTCCAGATTTGTTGGAAATGTTGACACGTATACGTTACAGAACTTTGTAATTGACAACCATTATTTTGGTGTGGCAACTGTTTATAAAAACGGATTTGAAAGCATGGTGGTGTTTCCTAAAGATATTATTAGAACTTCTTTTAAAAGAAAGTAATTTGTCAATTTGTCCAAAAAATAAAAATCCGTCTCAAAGTTATCGAGACGGATTTTTGTATTTATATTATGAAATTTAAGACAACTTACTAATAAACTTTGAATAGGGATCTTTAAACTGAAAGCCATCTTCGGTTCTTTCCTTTGAAAGTTTTTTATATTCAACTAAAGCCCAAAGTATAAATTCTTTAAGGAAATACTTATCTGAAATTGGAATTTCTGGTTGGTATTTTTGAATTAATTTTTCTAAAGGCTGTACCTCATCTAGGATGTTTTTATAGACTTCATCGGAGCAATCATCCGTCAATTCAAAACCAGATTCATTGAAAAACCATTCCGTAATTTCGGTATAAGGTGTAGTTACATCTTGTTTCTCCAGTTTTTCAATTTTAGGAAAATAACCTGGGAAAAAAGTATGGATCGCATTGGCAATTAAATATTGCGCTACTACTCCAGCACCTTCTTGTTCGCCTTCGTAAACCAATTCTACTTTTCCAGTAATGGCTGGGATAATTCCTAAGAAATCAGACAAACGAACCGTTGTTTTTTCTTCTCCATTCATTAAGGCTCTGCGTTCGGCGGTACTAATCAAATTTTCATAAGCGGTAATGCTCATACGCGCTGAAACCCCACTTTTCGCATCAATATATTCGGATTCTCTTGCTTCAAAACCTACTTGCTCCAATAAATCTTTTGCTAAATTTGGAACGTGTACTAAAGACGTTTGATTTTCATCTAACTTTGCTTCTTGTGTAGTTATAATTTTAGCAATTTCAATAGTTTCTGGATAATGCGTTAAAATTTGAGATCCAATTCTGTCTTTTAATGGGGTTACTATACTTCCACGATTGGTATAATCTTCTGGATTTGCAGTAAAAATAAATTGCAAATCTAAAGGCATTCTTAATTTAAATCCACGGATTTGAATGTCGCCTTCTTGTAAAATATTGAATAACGCTACTTGAATACGCGCTTGTAAATCAGGTAATTCGTTAATAACAAAAATACATCTATTCGCACGAGGAATCATTCCAAAATGAATTACACGTTCGTCTGCATAGGATAATTTTAAATTGGCCGCTTTTATTGGATCTACATCACCAATTAAATCCGCCACAGTTACATCAGGAGTCGCTAATTTTTCGAAAAAGCGTTCGCTTCTGTGTAACCAAGAAATAGGGGTATCGTTTCCTTTTTCAGCAATTACATCTATTGCAAAACGAGAAATTGGGTGTAACGGATCGTCATTAATTTCAGAACCAGTAACAAACGGAATGTATTCGTCTAAAAGTTCGACCATTTTTCGAGCCAAACGAGTTTTTGCTTGTCCGCGTAATCCCAATAAATTAATATTATGACGTGATAAAATAGCACGCTCCAATTCTGGAATTACAGAATTTTCAAAACCATGAACTCCAGTAAATGTTGGTTGTTTGGCTAATAGCTTATTTCTTAAATTGGTACGCAACTCCTCTTTTATATTTTTAGATTGATATCCTGATTGTATCAATTCCCCTAATGTTTTTATGTGTATCATAGTAGTATTTTTTACCGCTAATTAGCAGGTGCTGTTTTTATGTAAGTTCTTTAATTTGATATTACTTATTTCAGTTTCTTTTTTCTGTTAGCTTCATAATCTTGAAAAATCATTTCTCCTAAACCACTTAAACCAGTGTAGAACGCTTTTCCTTGATTGGCTTCAGTGAATTTATCTACAAATTTTTGCAAATAGGGATCGTTGGCAATCATAAAAGTAGTAATTGGAATATGTAATTTTCTGGCTTGAGCGGCTTGCGTGTAGCATTTTTCAACAATATACTCATCTAAACCATTACTATTCATGTAATACGAGCCATCTTTTTCTCGAACACAGCTAGGTTTTCCATCAGTAATCATAAATATTTGTTTGTTGGTATTGCGTTTTCTTCGCAGCATATCCATTGCTAATTGCAAACCTGCAACGGTGTTGGTGTGATAGGGTCCTACTTTTAAAAAAGGTAATTCTTTTATAGAAATAGGCCAAGCATCGTTACCAAAAACTAAAATATCAATGGTGTCTTTCGGATAACGAGTAGTGATAAGTTCCGCTAGTGCCATTGCTACTTTTTTGGCAGGAGTAATTCGGTCTTCGCCATACAAAATCATACTGTGCGAAATGTCTATCATTAAAACGGTACTCATTTGCGATTTATAGTGCGTATCTTCAATTACCAAATCATTTTCAGTAAGTTGAAAGTCGCCTATTCCATTATTAATTTGTGCGTTTTTTAGACTTTCCGTTAATGAAATTCTATCTAAAGCATCCCCAAAATTATAACTTCTAAGTTCGCCCGTAAGTTCATCGCCACCGCCAAGTTGTTTCGATTTGTGATTGCCACTACCCGATTTATTTAAATTCCCAAATATTTGATCCAAAGCGGCTTGACGAATAAGACGTTCCGTTTTTGAAGTAATAGTAACCTCTCCTGTTCCATCGTCTGTTATTTCTTCACGGATGAATCCTTTTTTCTTTAAATCTTCAATAAAATCTTCAATAGAATAGTCTGGAGTGGTCAATTTATATTCGGCATCAAGTTCACGAAGCCAATCTATAGCTTCGTCAAAATCGCCAGATGTATGAACAATTAACTCTTTAAAAACACCAAAAAGTATTTCAAACGGTGTCTTAAATGGCTTTTCATACGATTTAAAATAAAACCCTTTTTTCATGTCTTAAAATTACAAGGATACTTTTAAATGACAAGAAAACGAATGCTAATTTTTAGTTAAAACTAATAAAACTTACCGTCCACATAAAACCAATTGTTTTGGAAAAATATAAACGTTGATTTTTCGTGATGAATTTGAGGTGTTTTGTTTTCATCTAAAAAGTAGGCTTTAAATTCTACTGTATTTTCAGTACTGTTTAGAATTTCTAATTTTTGCCAAGTATTTTGTTGTGCCCAAGCTAAAATATCTGATTTATTCGTATATTTTTTTTGAGAAATATGTGTGGTATTGTATAAATATTCGGCATTATGAATACAAAATGCTGTAAATCTGGATCGCATTAACTTTTCAGCATTGGGAACAATTAAGTGGTCCTGAATATAAGGCAAACAACATTCTTGGATGTTAATTTGGCTGCCACAAGGGCAAAGTTTAGGGTCTTCCATTTTGGATTTTAAGTACTAAATGTTTCAGTAAAACCTGATATTTACTTAATTCAATTAAATGGTCATCTGACACCACTTCATCTATTAAATTCTCCACTTCCTCACTCACTTCAAGCAATAAAAGTTGGGCGGTATCCCAATCTTTATTCGCTAAAAAATCAATAATTGTTTGAACTTTTGGCTTTAAATTAACTAGTTGTTGAGAATGCATTATTGGTTTTTAAGCGATTGCTTGTATTGTTCTAATATAGATGCTTTTTTAGCTGCAGACGTTTGTTTTGTTTTTTGTATTTTCTTTAAATGATTGTCCAATTGCTTTTTGTGCTTGTCTTTATTTATGGCGTTATTTCTTCCCATGTTGCAAAATTTTCTTCAAATTTACGAAACTTTCATTGGTATTGCTCAATTCGCATAGCATTTTCCTCTTTATTTCTTCGAAATCATCAAAAATTAAGTATTTCGCCCAAGAAGAATCATTTAATACAATTTTGATTTCTTTAATCCTTTTCGCTGTATCCGATGCGTTTCTTAGTAATTGATGGGCATAATCCGGATGGTCTTTATGATTAAAATGGACGTCGTTTTTTTCTACATTTATTTCAATAAAAAACAATTTTTCAGTTTCATTATTTGGATAAAAATCAGTCCATCTAGCAAATCCAACAATTTCTATTTGATTTTTATAGTCCGAATTAGTTATCAATCGCCAACGGCAATTGGCGGCTCTTCCCCAATGATTGGATTTTCGATAAACACCTATTTCTGTAAAATAATAAGCACTACCAGAAGCACTTTTATAACCCAATTTCAAATCTGCCACAGCAGTATCTTCTACTTGTTTAAACATGCAAAACGTATGTTTGTGAAAATTAGTACGATTGTACATTAAAATTCTCCTAATTTTAGTTCCCAGACTGTTTTTTTGTTAGAACCAAACGACTTTTGAACTGGAAAAAAGTATACTTTTTGAGTAAAATTATACGTTTTAGTTACTGATTTGCTTGTAACTAACAATTGATATTTAACATTGAAACTATTTTCGTTTACAGCAATGTTTTGAATGTCATTAACACTAACTACTAACTTATACTCTTTACAAAATCGCAAGGCTTGCACAAGTGTTATTTTCTGATTTGAACCTGTAATAAAATCTTCAACTAAAACGTTATCTGATAAAAATAGTTGCGTAATAGTTGTGTCTAATTCCTTATGTAAATCGATAGCGTCCGATTGACTATACATCGCTAAATAAGTATAAAAATCTGTTATTAGCTGCTCGCTTTGACTCGCGTAAGCTAAAATAACTTTAGTATTAAAATTAACAGCAATTGAATTGGAATTGATTGTTTTTTTGGAAACCTCTTGAGTTAATGAAACCGCCTCTTTCTGAGATTGATTTCTATCGGAACTTTGTCCAAATAAAAATATTGGAAAAATTAATAAACTATAATAAATAATTTGTTTCATTTTATTCTGTTGTTAATCTTAAAAAAGATATTTTATTGTCATTTTCTTGTTTCAACTCTACAATTTTTAATTTTTTCAATGACGCAGTAGGTAAAATTACTTTTTGAGAAAATTCTTGTTTATTAAAATATTCAGCTCCTAAATTATTTTGTAACATCACCATTACTTCTAAATTATCAGATAATATTTTGTTTAGTTGTTCTTTTCTTGTTTGCCAATCTTTAATGTCGCTTTTCATAAAAGCTTTTAGCATCATAGCGTAATCATTTGGGTTTAGTTCTACTTTAGCTATTGGTTCATTCGGCAAAATAGTAATTACTTTTGGCTTGTAAAATGGACTTTTTAGGACTACTTTAGTAGCTTTATCTATATTAAAAGTTGAAGAATTTATGTCAATTTGTTTTTCAACTGTATCCTCAACAAAATAAGCTTTTACTTCTTCTTTTGCAATAGAATCTTTTGTGAAACTATTTTGAAATTCTAATTTTTGTTCCTCTTTTGATAAGAATTTCCAGATAAAGAAACCAGCAATTAAAACACCAAAAACCAATACCAAAATTCCAATTTTATTGCTAAATCCTAATTTAAAATTATTATTATTTTCTTTGATATTACCATTAAACACAAATTCATCCCAACCCGATTTTCCAACATACACACTTAAAATATCTAACATATCCTTTCGTGGTAGTTTTTGGTTTGTTTCAGGTTTCAAATGAGTATATATCCACTTTTCGCTAATCGATTGTTTTGTTATAAATTGAATATCGTCAATTAAATTTAAAATATCTTGAGCACTAAAACTTTTCCAACTTCCATTAAAATAGGGATAGCTATTTTGGTATTGCTCCAAAACGCTTTTTTTAAGTTGATAAAAAAATTCTAAATCGGTCATAAATTGCTTTTCAAAAGTAGTATTCTATTATTTTTTTACTACTGTAAAACTGCTGTAAATGTACTGAAAATACTTTACATTACTAAAACAGTGGTTTTGCAATGAAAAAATTTTGGTGTTGTTATACGTTTGCCTTGTTAAACTTTAAATAAAAATAACATGAAAAATTTAAACAACGCATTCGTAACAATTTTATTAGTAGTAAGTGCAACTTTATTTGCTCAACATTCTGGAAATGTAAATCAGGATGAACTATCAAAAAAAGAAATGAGTGGCAACTTCAATTATCAAAATCCAAATGCGTATCACAATCGGGATGTGCCTACTATTCAGACATCGTATAGTAATGACAACGAAATGGTAATTACCATAAAAGGTATTTACAATGAAAAAGCAAGTAGTCAGAAAGCTGTTTTTAGTGTGTTACAAGTTGGCAAAACCGCTGAAGAAGTTACCGATTTAATGGATGAAAGATTGGAGTCTGTGATGCAGCAATTAAAAACATTCAATGCCGAAATTGAAGTCATTACAGATATGATTTCCTTTGTACCAATGTATGATTATGAAGTAACAAAAAAACTTTTTAATCCAAAAACGTATAACGAAAAACCTAGTGGATTTGAATTGAAAAAAAACCTAATCATTAAGTTTAAGAACACCAACGATTTAAACAAGATTATGAATGTTTGTGCCAAACAAGAAATTTACGATTTAGCAAAAGTAGATTATGTTACCAGTAATTTAGATCATATTAGAGATGTATTACAGCTAAAAGCATCAGAGGAATACAAACAAATGTTGACCAATTATTCTGCCATAATGAATACCGATTTGTTTAAAAAAGAAAAAACATTAGTAGAAGGGTACACTACGTTATATCCTATGGAAAGTTATAAAGCATATACAGCTTATAGCCAAGCCGCAACCAACTTTTCCCCTGATAGTCAAGTTAACAACATTAGAAAAAATACGACACAATTTTACGATGCTTCTTTAGCAAAATCGCACACCTTTGTAGTAAATGCGGATATTACAGAGCCTACCATTCAGATATTTTATGATTTAACTATTAGAATTAAATTACGTGAAGACCAACTTCCAAAAAATACAATTATAAGAAATAATAGATATTATATAATTACTGCAACGGGTGATATTAAGCCACTCGTTTTATAATATTTTTTATCCATATATCAATCCTCAATTTTATTTATATTAAAGTTGAGGATTTTATGTTTATTCTATGATTTTATATATACTAAAAAAATACTATATTTGCGTTTAATAAAAATTAAAACTGAATTTTCAGCCTAACCAATTAGAGCAAAAACAATGAAACAAGTAGTACTATTATTTTCGGCATTAATATTAATTTCTTGCAATAAATTTAAAGTTGAAGGAATAGCAAAAGGAGTAAAAGACGGCACTAAAGTATTTTTAGAAGGCTCTGGCGAAATGGGTCCTATTGCAATGGATACTGTAGAAATTAAAGAGGGTAAATTTGAATTTGAAGGAAAAAGCGAGCTTCCAGAAATTGGAATTATTAGTATTGATGGTGTTATTGATCCACAATATCAATCAAAAAAAGCTCTTCCTTTTATTATAGAAAGTGGTACGATAGAAATTGCTTTTGATATCAAAGACATTCAGAAATCTAGAATTTCAGGAACTACTGACAATGATTTGTTCCAAAAATATACAGATGAATCGGTTATTATTAACAAACCGATTATGGATTTTCAGAAAAACAACAATGACGCTATGAAAAAAGCTATGGAAACTAATGATGTAGCGGTTCAAACGAAATTAAATCAAGAATACGGCAAATTAGCACAGTCTATTTCTGCTAAGTTGGATGCCAAATCTAAAGATTTTATGAAAAACAATCCGAGTTCAATACTTTCAATGTTGTTTTTAGAAAATTACGTTAGCAGAGGAATGATGCAAGGAAAAGATGCCAAAGATGCTTTTGATAAATTAGACAAAAAATTACACGAAACTAAAAGCGGTAAGAACGTAAAAAAAGCATTAGACGCACAATTAAAAGCTGCTGCTCCAGAAAAAAAAAAGTAACTAGAGCACCTGAATTTTCAGCAAAAACGCCAGATGGCAAAACCGTTACCTTAAAAGAATCGTTAGGAAAAGTTACTGTTATTGATTTTTGGGCTTCGTGGTGTGGACCTTGTAGAGCAGAAAATCCAAATGTAGTTGCTATTTATAATGAATTACACAATAAAGGATTAAATATTATTGGAGTTTCTTTAGATGAAGACGCTTCAAAATGGAAAGCTGCTATTGCAAAAGATAAATTAACGTGGACTCAGGTATCTAATTTAAAAGGTTGGGAAGATCCTATTGCAATGGCATATGAAGTTGATGGCATTCCAGCCACATTTATTTTAGATGCAAAAGGAAATATTATAGCTAAAAACCTAAGAGGCGAAGAATTAAAAACTAAAATAAAAGAAACTTTAGGTATAAAATAATAAATAATTTTCCCATTTTATTTGAAAGAATTAAATGGGATTTTTTTATGTTTTTAGTTTTCAGAAGGTTATAAAATAATTTACATATTACCCAAAAATAAGTTTGCAACAATAAAAAACAATTATATATTTGCAATCGAAATGGCCTGGGGAGATACTCAAGCGGCCAACGAGGGCAGACTGTAAATCTGCTGTGAAAACTTCGCAGGTTCGAATCCTGCTCTCCCCACAAAAGCACTTCTAACGAGGTGCTTTTTTTTTGTAGTTATTGGTATTATCTTTAAAAACTACTTTATACACTTTCGATACACTATCTATACACTAACTACGGATTATCTATACACCATCTACGAAGTAACTCTGTTTTTAAAGTACAAAAAAACTGATAAACTTTATATCAAGAATTTTTAAGAATTATTTTTATATTTGTTTAAGAAAGCAACTAAAATATGAAATGGAACGCCAAAATAATAAGCCACAAAGGAACGCCAAGAATTGCTATTTTTTTTGAAAAAGATGCCACATTAATAAGCCGAATAAAAACGTTTGAAAATGCGCTATGGAGTGCCTCTAAACGCTACTGGCATTTACCTGACACGGAGCAAAACCGATTGCATTTTAAACTTCCCTTAGCACCTACTTTACTACCTAACTCAGAAGGAATAGCAAGTATGGAAACTTTTAAACGCTATCTATTATCAAAAAGATATAGCCCAAATACTATAAAAACATATAGCGAAGCATTAAAATCATTTTTAACCTTTTGCAACACAAAAGCTATTAAAGAAATTAGCAATGAAGATGTTATTGCTTATAACAATGATTACATTTTAAAAAACAAATTTTCTTCTTCTTACCAAAATCAAATTGTAAACGCTATTAAGCTTTTCTTCAAAATTGTAAAAGAAACCGCAATTGAAATTGATAAAATACATCGCCCGAAAAGAGAAAAAGTATTGCCTAATGTTTTGAGTAAAGAAGAAATAAAAGCTATTTTAGAAGCACCTAAGAACCTAAAACATAAAGCAATGCTGTCAATGATTTATAGCTGTGGCTTAAGAAGAAGTGAATTATTGAATTTAAAACCAAATGATATTGATTCAAAAAGAAACGTTGTGATAATAAGACAATCAAAAGGTAAAAAAGATAGGATTACACCATTATCTCCAAAAATATTAGCATTATTGAGAGCATACTATAAAGAATACAGTCCAAAAGTTTATCTTTTTGAAGGACAAGAAAAAAATACACAATATTCTGCTAGAAGTTTAGAGGAAGTATTAAAAAAAAGTATTACATTAGCTAAAATAAACAAACCTGTTACATTGCATTGGCTGCGTCATAGCTATGCAACACACTTGTTAGAAAGTGGAACAGATTTAAGATATATACAAGAATTATTAGGACATAATAGCAGTAAAACGACTGAAATTTATACTCATGTGAGTACTAAAAACATTCAGCAAATTAAAAGTCCTTTTGATGATTTATAAAAAAATAATACGCAACAATAGTTGAGCAAAGCCATACAAAAATAGATAGATTAGCTCAACTATTAAACAAAAAACTGAGTATATAAACAAGTTAGGTGCAAGTTTTAAAAATAAAAACCCACCGCACTGGTTTACCGTTAATCTTTGTCCTCATCTTCAAAGTCGTTTACTTTCGGTTTGTTATTCCAATTTGCGATTTTACCGTTTTCATCAATATTTAAGATAATATAATCCCCATAGGAATCTCTTTCTACATCTAAAATATTTGGCACATAGCCATCTTTAGTTAGTAAAATATTGCCTTCTGCATCCGCTAAATGGTAAATTCCATCATCACAAATTTTGTAATGAACATTAGCAACTACTCCTTTTGTCCAATTGGTAATTACACCGCTTTCAATATCAATTATCGGCTTCCATCTTTCGCCATCTCTGCAAGGTATTAAATCACCCTGTTCATCTTCTGTTCCATTTACGGTTGCATCTTCCCAATAACGCACCCCTGCATCTACTAATAATGTTGTAATTTCTACTTCTTTTGTTGTTTTAATTTTCGCTTTCATTTTTATTTGTTTTTAGTTAATAATTCCTACGCTTTTTTATTTTTAAAACCAAACACCTAACAGCACATTGGCGGCATTAAAACGACCGCCAATCTGCAAAACGTTATAAAACCTAAAAAAAGCTGTTTATGGCTACTCGCCATTCTTAGATTATAAAAAGCCAGAAGTTCGTTCTGGCTTTTCTATTTTATATCTATTTTTTTTTTATTCTAAAACAAAGGAAACTGAAACGTTGGATACAATTTCAATTTCGCCAATAGCAAGTGTTTCTCTTGGTTGAGTGGCTTCGCTATCAGCCATAAACCCTTTAGCTAGAAAAACGGGTTGCGGATAATTCGTTTGCGAATTATCGGAAATTGTAATGGCTTTTCCAACTTTCTGTCCTGGTAATACTGAAACGTAATCTTCTGCTTTTTTCTTAGCATTTAAAATGGCTTTTTTTCTTGCTTCGGATTCAAACAATTCCATTTTTGAAGATTTAAATTCTACGCCATTTATTACATTTATACCTGTTTCCATAACATCCATCATAAACGAATTGTATTTAGAAATGTCTTTTAAGGTAACCGAAATAGTTTGATTGGCTTGGTACGAATGTTTCTTTTTTTCGTAATCGTAGTTTTTATACAAACTCAATTGCGTGGTTTGATAATCTGTAACCGGAATTCCATTTTTTTTGATGTGAGCAATAACTTTATCAATCGTTACATCATTTAATTGTTTGACTTCTTTTGGGTCTTTTCCGTTGTTCTGTACACCTAATTGAATAATGGCTATGTCTGGAGCAACTAAAATTTTTCCTTCACCAGAAATGGAAATTTGTGGGGTAAATTTGGTTTGTTCTTGACTCATTCCAACCATAGAGATGAATCCTGTAAGTAGTAAAATAACTTTTTTCATAATTGATAAATTTAGGATAGTATCTTGAAATCAAATAGTATGCCAATTATATTTTTTTGTTTTTTACTAAATACATTAAAACCGCAATTGGAATTAACAAAATACCAATAAAAATTAATCGGGATTGAAACAAACTTGGTACCAAAAGTAATGTTATTAGTAAACCGCCAATAGCACCACCTAGATGTGCGGTATGCCCAATATTATCATTTCTCCCTTTCATACCATAAACGGAATATCCCAAATACAGAAAAGCAAAAATATATCCCGGAATAGGAATGGCAAAAAACATTCTTAACTCAATTTCTGGATATAATAAAATGGCACAATAAATAATTCCTGTAACCGCACCCGAAGCCCCAATTGCAGAATAATAGGGTTCGTTTTTATGTATGTAATAGGTTAATACACTACCGATTAACATACTTCCAAAATAAATAATTAGAAAATTTGTGGTGCTAAATTCTTGAGTTAAAAAATTGGCAAAACTCCAAAAACTAAACATATTAAAAGCAAAATGAAACCAATCGGCATGTAAAAAACCGGATGTAATCATACGAAATTGTTCGCCTGATTTAATTTTTGAAATGCTGAATTTAAAACGATCAAAAAAAGCAACATTGGACAAACCCATAAACGTAGCCAAGGCAGTAATAGCAATAATAATGGTTGAAACAGAATACATATCTAATAATTTAATAAAGCTAAAGGTACTATAAATAATCAAAAATCAATACCAAAAACATATTATGCCATAATTTTTTAAGAAATAACAAAACATGTATATTTGTAAAAAAAACATTCATGCAATTTCTATTATATCTTTTAATTTACCCTTTCATTTGGATAATTTCTATACTACCTTTTCCTGTATTATATTTTTTATCTGATTGTGTGTACTTTCTTGTTTATCGTATTTTTAAATATCGAAAAAGAGTGGTTCGTGGAAATATCGCCTTAGCGCTTCCGCATCTATCTGAAAAAGAAAGAACGGTTATTGAAAAAAAATTCTACGCTCATTTGTGCGATTTATTCCTTGAAATGATCAAAACATTATCTATTTCAAAAAAAGAAATTGAAAAACGTTATACCTTTTCAAATATGGAAGTGTATTATGATTTAGAAAAGAGAGAAAAGAGTATTGCTTTGTTATGTGCGCACTATGCGAGTTATGAATGGGCGGTTTCTATGAATTATCATATTCATTTTAAAGGATATGGTGTGTATAAAAAATTAGCCAATCCGTATTTTGATACATTAGTACGCCAAATTCGTTCTAAATTTAAAAGTCATTTAATTGACAGCAAAGAAACTATACCTACAATGGCTTCTAATTTTAGAAATAAAACGTTTAGTTTATATGGTTTAGTTAGCGACCAATCGCCAAAATTAAGTACTACCCATCACTGGCAAAAATTTATGGGTATTGAAGTTCCTGTGCATACTGGTGGTGAAATGTTAGCTAAAAAATACGATATGAATATAATTTTCTTAAAAACTAAGAAACTAAAGCGTGGGTATTATGAAGCTAGTTTTGAAGTACTATCCGATGGAAATGCAAAAGATTTTCCAAATTACGAAATTACCGATAATTTCCTAAAATTAGTTGAACAACAAATTTATGAGGCACCAGAATTTTATTTGTGGACGCATAAACGTTGGAAGCATATGAGATAAGTGAAAAGTAAAAAGATAAAAGTAAAAAGGTAAAAGTGAAGAGTGAAGAGTAGCAAAGTAAAAAGTAAGCCAGTCTATGTTTACTATGCAAAGCGAAGCTTCTAAATTTATCAATACTTTTCCTATGTTCCTATGTGTTTACAGAAACCAACTTTTCACCATAGCTGCTTCTGGCCTAGTATCGTTTTTATGATTAAAATCGTTTTTAATTGGATTGTAAACATAATTTTCTTGCCAGGTGGTGAATTTTTCTGCTACATCAATAATCGCATCACAGACGAACTGAATTTCTTCTGATGTAGTTGTAGGATGAATGGACATTCTAATCCAACCCGGTTTGTTGGTTAAATCGCCTTCATTAATACTGCAAGTAATAGAATTTGATGTTTCTTGATTTACATTTAACAAATAATGCCCGTATGTTCCGGCACAACTACAACCACCACGAACTTGAATTCCGAATTTATCGTTTAATAATTTTACACCTAAATTAAAATGTAAATCAGTAATGTAAAATGAAATTACACCTAACCTATCCGTGTGTTCTGATGCTAAAATATGTATGTTTTCAATTGGTGCTAATCGTTCAAAAATATAATCTACCAATTCGTGTTCTCTTTCTAAAATAGATTGTACACCCATTTTTTCTTTCAACTGAATCGCAAGCGCCGTTTTCATCACTTGTAAAAAACCAGGCGTTCCACCATCTTCTCTATCTTCAATATTGTCAATATATTGGTGTTCGCCCCAAGGATTTGTCCAAGAAACCGTTCCACCACCAGGGCAATCAGGAATGTTATTTTTATAGAGTTCTTTGTTAAAAATCATCACACCACAAGAACCAGGTCCGCCTAAAAATTTATGAGGCGAAAAGAAAATCGCATCTAAATACGCTTCTTTATCTTCTGGATGCATGTTGATTTCCACGTAAGGTCCTGAACAGGCAAAATCTACAAAGCAAACGCCGTTATTTTGATGCATAATTTTAGCTACTTCATGATAAGGAGTTCTTATTCCCGTTACGTTAGAACAGGATGTAATTGAAGCGATTTTAAAACTTCTATCCTTATATTGATGTACTAATTTTGTGAAATTATTTATAGAAAACAAACCGTTTTCATCTGCAGGGATCACTACCACATCGGCAATAGTTTCTAACCAAGATGTTTGATTAGAATGGTGCTCCATGTGCGAAATAAACACTATAGGCTTAATTTCATTAGGAATAGTAGTATATTCTTTTAAATTTTCAGGAATTCGCAAACCTAAAATACGCTGTAATTTATTTACAACACCAGTCATACCCGTTCCATCAGTAATCAAAACATCATTATCGGTAGCATTTACGTGGTGTTTTATAATATGACGCGCTTCGTGATATGCCATAGTCATAGCCGTTCCTGTAATAGAAGTTTCTGTATGTGTATTAGCTACAAAAGGTCCAAAAGTATTTATTAGTTTTTCTTCAATTGGTCGATACAATCGGCCGCTTGCTGTCCAATCTGTATAAACAATGTTTTGTTCTCCAAACGGCGAAACAAACGATTGATTAATACCGATGATATCTTTTCTAAACTGCTGAAAATACGTTTCTAACTTAGATTTTGTTTCTATTGCATTCATGCTATGAAATTTGTTACAAATATACATTTTATTAAACATCTTATAAAAATTTTATTCTGTAACTTTGTGAATTATTTCAAACAAATGCCTATTCAATTTCTTCATAAGTTTACAACTAATTTACCTTCAGATCCTATTGAAGAAAACTTTACGCGTCAAGTAAATAATGCCGCTTTTTCATATGTAAAACCAAAAACACCAAGTCATCCAAAATTGATTCATCTGGCAAAAGAAGTTCAGAATTTAATTGGTTTTTCTGATGATTTTGTTGCATCAGAAACGTTTTTAAATTTGGTTTCTGGTGCTGAAATTGTAGGAAATGCCAAACCGTTTGCCATGAATTATGCTGGACATCAATTTGGAAATTGGGCAGGACAATTGGGCGATGGTAGAGCTATAGTTTTGGGCGAAATTGAACATAACAATCAGTTATTTACATTACAATTAAAAGGTGCAGGCCCTACACCTTATTCCAGACGAGCTGACGGATTGGCTGTATTGCGTTCATCAATTCGTGAACATTTGTGTAGCGAAGCTATGTTTCATTTGGGCGTTCCAACAACACGTTCTTTATCTTTAGTTTCGACTGGCGATGAAGTGGTTCGAGATGTGATGTACGACGGAAATGCAGCATTAGAAAAAGGGGCAATTGTTTGCAGAATTGCGCCAAGTTTTATTCGATTTGGAAGTTTTGAATTGTTGTCGTCTCAAAATGATATTGAAAATTTAAAATTACTTGCCGATTATACGATTACAAATTATTATCCTGAAATTAATTCACTAGGAAAAGAAAAATACCTTGCATTTTTTAAAACTGTTGCCGAAAAAACAAGAGAATTACTGCTTCATTGGCAACGTGTAGGTTTTGTACACGGCGTAATGAATACCGATAACATGAGTATTCACGGCATCACCATTGATTACGGACCTTACGGATGGCTTGAAGATTACAACCCGAATTGGACACCTAATACGACTGATGCAGCAGGCAAAAGATACCGATTTGGCAACCAATCGAATATTGCATTATGGAATTTATATCAATTGGCAAATGCGTTATATCCGTTAATTGAAGAAGCGGGACCTTTGGAAGAAATTCTAAATGATTATGCTAAAAAATACGATGAAGATTTTTTAGAAATGATGTTGAAAAAATTGGGTATTACATTAAAAAATGACGAAAACGAAAATCTGATTCAACAATTGCTATATAATTTAGAACAAACAGAAACAGATTATACCATTTTCTTTAGAAATTTAAATCAGATTGAAAAAACAGATACAAGTGAAGCCTGTGTAGCAAAAATTACTGAAGCGTTTTACAAACCCGAAGAAGTTACAGGAATTATTTTAGAAACTTGGCATTTTTGGTTTGCACATTATGTAACACTTTTAAATAAAGAACTACTTTCAGATAACGAGCGAAAAACACTACAAAATTCGGTAAATCCAAAATATGTTTTACGAAATTATATGGCGCAAATGGCGATTGAATTATCAGAAAAAGAAGATTATTCGTTACTAAATGAATTATACAAACTGCTTTTGCATCCGTATGAGGAACAACCAGAATTCGAAAAATGGTTTGCAAAAAGACCCGATTGGGCAAGACAAAAAATTGGAAGTTCTATGTTAAGTTGTAGTTCTTAGATTAGACATATTAGATTTCTTAGATTTTTAGATAATTAGATTTTCTGAAATCTGTGTTTATAAATGAATTTTAATAAATAAGATTATGATAACTGTTAGTACCACTGTCAAAAACAAAACAATCGCTGAAGTTTGGGATTTTTTCACCAATCCAATACATGTTATAAATTGGAATTTTGCTGGTGATGATTGGCATTGTCCAAAAGCAGAAAACCAATTAGAAGTTGGTAAATCGTTTACGTATAGAATGGAAGCAAAAAACGGAGAATCGGGTTTCGATTTTACTGGAATATATACAGAAATTGAACCTTTTTCTAAAATAAATTATGTTTTAGCTGATGAGAGAAAAATTTTCATCACTTTTACAGAAATTGAAAATGGGATTGAAATAATTGAAAAATTTGATCCTGAAAATGAGAATCCAGAAAACATGCAACAAGAAGGTTGGCAAATGATTTTAAATAATTTCAAAAAATATATTGAAAAAAATTAATATGGAAACATTACATTTTACAACAGAAATTAACGCCACTACAACAAAAGTTTGGCAGGTTTTATGGGATGATGTTACTTACAGAAAATGGGCATCCGCTTTTTGTGAAGGATCTTACGCAATGAGCAATTGGAATAAAGGTGATGGTGTACATTTTTTAGATTCAACAGGAAATGGTATTTATAGTATTATTGATGAAAAAATAGAAAACACATTAATGTCATTTAAACATATTGGAAACATTCATAATTTTAAAGAAATGCCTTTGGATGAAGAAACAAAATTATGGTGTAATTCTAAAGAAACCTATCATTTATATACAGAAAACAATCAAACTAAACTAACTGTCACTATTGATGCTTTAGAAAACTATGTTGGTTTTTTTAACGAAAGTATGCCGAAAGCATTGGAAATTATTAAAAAGTTAAGTGAAATTTAAACGTAAAAAAAACCGATAGATAAACTATCGGTTTTTTTATGCTTTTTCGTAACGTTCCATTTCTCGGTCATAAAATTCGCCAGCAAGCGTAATTAAATGTTCCATTTCGGCTTCTAATTCTGTTTGGTCTTCTTCTTCAACATCTTCTAAAAACTCTACAGAATCGTCTTTAAGATTGATAAAAAATCTTGGATATTCTAAATGAATGACAAAAATATCATCAGGAAAATCAGTGTTGTCCCCTATTACAAATTTTGGTAATTCCATATTTTATATTTTGTTTAGTAATTTGTATAATTAAGTTTCAAAAGTACAATTCTTTTTCAAATTTTATCTATGTAATTTTAATAGAAATCTAAATCGTAAGTAAAGCATCAATGCGGCAGCTGTTAATCCGGATAATAAACCAATCCAAACACCCTCCGCTTTTAACGATGTATATAATCCTAAATAAATAGATATTGGAAAACCAATAATCCAATACGCAATAAAGGTTAAATACATGGGGACTTTTACATCTTGTAAACCACGTAATGCACCTAAAACTACAACTTGAATTCCATCTGAAATTTGGAAAAATGCAGCAATTATTAATAATTTAGATGATACAGAAAGTACTTCTTTAATTTCTGTTGCATTTAATGCCATTTCTGAATTTACAAAAAACGAAGGAAAAATTTGACTTCCTAACATAAAAACCACTGCAAAAATAATTTCTAAAATAATAGCCATTAGAAATATAGAATGGGCTACCGTATTTAGTTTTTTATAATCATTCAATCCTTTCTGATTGGCTACTCGTATCATAGCCGTAACACTTAATCCCATCGCAAACATAAAGGTTAGCGAAGCCAAACTTAAAGCAATTTGATTGGCTGCCTGACTAGTAGTTCCAATCATACCACACAACCAAATGGCGCCTGTAAATAAGGCTACCTCAAAAAACATTTGTAATGATGAAGGAATACCCAGCTTAATAATTTTATCCGAAACACTTTTTTGAAAAGATTGCCATCCAAAATTCTTGAAAAAGGATTTGAATTTTTCGTTTTTAGACAATATATAGTGCATGTAAATGACCATAAATATACGCGCAATTAAGGTTCCAATAGCGGATCCTACAATTCCCATTTTTGGAAACATAAACAATCCAAAAACCAATAAAGCGTTAATAACTACATTAATAATATTCCCGTAAATTGTGGCATACATAGAATATTTGGTTTCACTCATTCCGTCTGCAAACTGCTTATATGCTTGAAAAATTACAAGAGGCACCAATGAGAAACCAACAATATCCAAGAAAGGTTTGGCTAATTTTACTACATCGGCTGGTTGGTTCATATATGACAACAAAGGTTTTGCAAAAAGCAATAAAAAGAACAATCCAAAACCTAAAATGGTACATAAAATTAATCCGTTTTGAAAAGCAGTTCTTCCGCCTTCTCTATCTTTTGTACTATCAAATTCCGCTATAATTGGTGTGATGGCTGTAGAAAATCCAATTCCAATTGACATTCCAATAAACACGAAACTATTTCCTAAAGAAACCGCCGCTAATTCTGTAGAACCTAATTGTCCTACAAAAATATTATCTACTACTCCAACTAACGTATGACCTACCATACCTAAAATTACAGGTAACGCTAAATTGAAATTGTATTTGAATTCTTGGAAGTATTTCTTCATTCTATTTTATTTTACACAGATTTTCACAAATTGACACAAATTAAAATCCGTGTTAATCTTTGAAATCTATGTTCCTATCTAATATCTTATTTTAATTTTTCTTTTAATTGATCTAACGAAACCGTTTCTTGTTCACCAGAAACCAAATCTTTAATTTTATATTGATTTTGTTTGATTTCTTCTTCACCTACTAAAATCGCAAATTGAATCCCTTTTTTCTCAGCAAATTGAAACTGTTTTGCCATTTTTGCGGCATCAGGATACATTTCTACCTTAATATTATTTTGTCGTAATTGCGAAATGGCCTTTAAAGAAAATAACGTTTCGGCTTCACCAAAATTTATAAATAACGCTTTTGAAGTAGTGGTTACTGTTTCTGGAAACAAACCTAATTCTTCTAAAACCAAATAAATTCGATCTAATCCGAATGAAATTCCTACCCCACTCATGTTTTTTAATCCAAAAATCCCAGTTAAATCATCGTAACGACCACCACCACCAATGGAACCCATAGCAACAACCGTTGGAGCGCCTACTTCGTAAATGGCACCAGTGTAGTAGTTTAAACCACGAGCTAACGTAACATCTACATCTAAATTTGCCGATTTTAAACCTAATTCGTTAATAGCATTACAGATGAATTTCAATTCTTCAACACCTTTCAAACCTTCATTTGAAGAAGCTAAAAGCGTGGCTAATTTTTCTATTTTTTCTGGAATGGTTCCTGTAAAATTGAAAAGCGGCTGCACTTTTTCAATGGCTGCTTCGGAAATACCTTTTTCAAGCATTTCTTTTTTCACACCGTCTTCGCCAATTTTATCTAATTTATCTAAAGCAACTGTAAAATCAATTAATTTATCTGAAGCGCCAATTACGTCTGCAATTCCAGATAATATTTTACGATTATTAATTTTAATGTGTACGCCTTTTAAACCTAAAGCTGTAAAAATAGTATCGTACAATTGTACAAACTCCACTTCTTGCCAAAGTGAATTGCTGCCTACTACATCGGCATCGCATTGAAAAAATTCTCTAAAACGTCCTTTTTGTGGTCTATCTGCACGCCAAACAGGTTGGATTTGATATCTTTTAAATGGAAACTCTAATTCGTTTTGGTGTTGCACAACATAACGTGCGAAAGGCACTGTTAAGTCATAACGTAAGGCTTTTTCTGAGATTTGACTTGTAATTTTTTTAGTGTTTTTTACAGATAAATCTTCTTCCGAAACTTTTTCTAAATATTCACCTGAATTCAATATCTTAAAAATCAATCTATCGCCTTCTTCTCCATATTTCCCCATTAAAGTATCCGAATTTTCAAAAGAAGGTGTTTCAATAGGTTGAAAACCAAACTGTTCAAAATTAGATTTTATAATAGAAAATATATAATTCCGTTTAGCTACTTCTGTAGATGAAAAATCGCGAGTTCCTTTAGGAATACTTGGTTTTGATGCCATTTTTATGATTGTATATTGAAAAATTGTATAATGTATATCTAATAAGGTACAAATATCTGACTTTTAAATGGATTCGCAAAAATCAATGGCAAAAATCAATGGCAAAAATCAATGACAATATTGAATTATGAATTGTTACAACACAGATTTGAGAAATTTTAATAATTTATTAAATCTGTTTAATCTGTGTTCCAAAAAAGTCCAAATCTATTTTCTGCATTCTATTTTCTATATTCTTTTCAAAAATCATGTAACATTTAAAACAAAAGGTAGTCAAATAGTCATGGTTGGATTATTTAAAGAAAATACAAAAATTGCTATCGACTCTATTAGAAGTCAAGCTTTACGCACCTTTTTAACAGTGTTTATAATTGTTATTGGGATTACTTTTTTGGTAGGTATTTTAACTTTAACCAAAGCTTTAGAAAATAATTTATTTGGGAATTTTGCCTCTATGGGTGCCAATACATTTTCAATAAGTCAGTATGATTTTTCTGGACAAATTAACCGAAATGACGAAGGTCAAAAAATAAACCCAATCATTAGCTATCCACAAGCTAAAGCATTTAAAGATAAATTTGAATTTCCTTTTACAGCTACATCACTTTCATTTACAGCATCAACGAATGCAGAAGTAAAATTTGACAACAAAAAAACGGATCCAGAAATTACTGTGTTAGGTGCTGATGAAAATTTTATTCCAAATAATGGTTTCGATTTAGAATCAGGTAGAAATTTTAATTCATTTGATGTAGATAACAATAATTATGTATGCATAGTTGGCGCCAACTTTAAAGATGGGTTGTTTGAAGGTGTAAATCCTATTGACAAAACTGTTTCTGTAAGAGGTGCCAAATTTAAAGTTATTGGATTATTGAAAGAAAAAGGCGCTACTTTCGGTAATAATCAAGATTTACGAATTATCGTTCCAATACAAATTGCACGTTCAATATTTTCGCAACCAAATATAAATTATGATATAGCCGTAAAAATTAACAACAAGCAATTATTAAACGAATCTGTTGATAATGCAACGTTAACAATGCGTCGTGTAAGAAAATTAAATCCGGTTGAGAAAGAAAACTTCGGTATCAAACGCAGTGACGATTTAATTCAAAAATTAGGAGAAAACATTGCGATAATTAACATTGCTGCTGTAGCAATTGGTGCTATTACCATATTTGGATCAACAATTGCATTGATGAATATTATGTTGGTTTCCGTTTCCGAAAGAACACGAGAAATTGGCATAAGAAAATCGTTAGGTGCAAAAAGAGGTACAATTGCTTGGCAATTTTTTACTGAAACCTTTATTATTAGTCAGATTGGCGGAATTATTGGAATAATTTTAGGATTATTACTCGGTACATTAATTGCTTCTGTTGCTGGTTTTGAGTTTGTTACTCCTTGGGCTGCTATTATTGCGGCATTTGCAACCACGTTTATAGTAACCATTATTTCTGGATTGTATCCTGCAATTAAAGCGTCTAAGTTAGATCCCGTTGAAGCGTTGCGTTATGAATAAACTTCTAAATTCGATATTCCAAGTTCGTTAATCAAAATTTTGAACAATGAATTTTCAATATTGAATATTGAAATTATAAGCAGCAACAAATCATTCTGTCGTTTCCTACAAAATCTTTACGCAGTTCAATGTTTTTGAAACCTAATTTCGTTAATAATTCCACCGTTTCTTCTCCTAAATATTGATTGATTTCGAAAAACAATTTTCCGTTTGGCGATAAACTTTTCAAAGCCAATTGAGCAATTTTTCTGTAAAATAATAACGCGTCATAATCATCTACAAATAAGGCTAAATGTGGTTCGAAATCTAACACATTTTTTTTTATTTCTTGTTTTTCTAAATTACGAACATAGGGTGGATTTGAAACAATGACATCATATTTTTCATCTAATGATTCCGTTTCTAAAATATTTTGATGTGTGAAATTAATTTCTACATCATTGTTTATAGCATTTTTACGAGCCAATTCCAATGCTTTTTCCGAAACGTCAATTGCTGAAACCTGGGCACTTGGAATTTCTTTTTTTAATGCAATTGGGATACAACCCGAACCTGTTCCTATATCTAAAATTCTTTGTCCCTTACCTTTTATCTTTAACCCATCAACAATCCATTCTACTAATTCTTCCGTTTCTGGTCTTGGAATTAAAGTATTTTCATTCACTTCAAATCGTAAGCCATAAAACCAGGCTTCTCCTGTTATATATTGAATTGGTTTTTCGTTTTTAAGTTCTGAAATTATGGTATTCCATTTTTCTAAATCTGACTCAGAAACTTCAAAATCAGGATGTAGAGAAACATCAATTCTTTTTAAATTATGAAGAAATTCCGTGAAAATAAAAAAGAAACTTTCTATTTCTGAATCTTCCTGAATGGTTTGCAATTCAGTAAAAAAAATCGTTTTTAAACTTTTAATATTCATTTTATATTTTTTTAATCACAAAAAACCACAAATTAATCCGTGAAAATTTGAGAGAAACTGTGTTAACTATTTTACAAATTTTTAATCATAAACACATCACAAGCATTATGTCCTGTAGCACCCATTGGTCCGTCTATATAACTAAAGCCTGATTTTACATATAATTTCTGCGCATCTTTCATAAATGGTAAGGTTTCTATATAGCATTTATCATAACCTGCTTGTTTGGCAAATGCTAAACACTTTTGCATTAATGCATTAGCAATTCCTTTTCCACGAGCCTCTTTTGCTAAATACATTTTTTGCAATTCGCAGATTTTAATTTCGGTATCAATTAATTTTCCTATACCACAACCTCCTAAAATAATTTTGTCTTTTTCTACTACAAAATAAATTTCATTGTCATCTTGATACACTTCAAATAAAGTATTTAAATGCGGATCAGCATAAGCGGTTCCAGCTTTTGGGGCGTCTAATTCTTCAAAGACATTTCGAATCACAGTAGCGATTTTTAAATTGTCTTTCAATTCAATTTCTCTTATTATATAATTCATTTGTAAATATAAAATGTAAAAGTACTAAATTTGTAAGATGATTGAGCATGAAATATACATGAAACGCTGTTTGCAATTGGCTAAAAATGGTTTAGGCACCACATATCCTAATCCGTTAGTAGGAAGCGTGATTGTATACAATGGAAAAATTATTGGTGAAGGTTGGCACAAAAAAGCCGGTGAACCACATGCGGAAGTTCATGCAATTAATTCTGTGAAAAACAAAGAATTACTCTCCAAAAGCACCATTTATGTGAGTTTGGAACCGTGTAGTCATTTTGGAAAAACACCTCCGTGCGCTAATTTGATTATCGAACATAAAATTCCGAAAGTAGTAATTGGTTGTATCGATAGTTTTTCAGAAGTAGCCGGAAAAGGTGTTGAAAAATTAAAACAAGCCGGCTGCGAAGTTATACTAAATGTTTTAGAATCAGAATGTTTAACAATTAATAAGCGATTTTTTACCTTTTACAATAAAAAGCGACCTTATATTATACTGAAATGGGCAGAAACAGCTGATGGATTTATTGCGCCTTTTTTAACTAATTCCAAAACCTCTTTTGCTATCTCAAACGACTATTCAAGGCAATTGGTACACAAATATCGAACGGAAGAACAAGCCATTTTAGTTGGAACGACAACTGTTTTAAATGACAATCCAAGTTTAGATGCTAGAGATTGGTTTGGACAGCATCCCACTCGGATTATTATTGATAAATTAAATAAAATTCCGGATGGATTTCATGTAAAAAACAAAAAAAATTCGACAATAATTTTTACAGAACAAGAAAATTGTGTACATTCGATAAATATCGCTTTTGAATGTATACAGTTTGATACTCATTTGATTTCTAATATCTTAACTCATTTATTTAAAAAAAACATTCAATCTGTTATTATCGAAGGCGGCACATTTACCTTGCAACAATTTATAAATAACCATTTATGGGATGAAGCAAGGGTTTTTATAGCTGAGACTAAAATTTTCGAAGGCGTAAATCGTCCTGAATTTGATTTTATTCCTGAAAAAACTATAAAAATTAAAAATAACCAACTAAAAACATACATAAATTATGATTGAAGCTATAATTTTTGATTTAGGAGATGTATTTTTAAACTTGAATCATCAAGCAAGTACTGATGCATTTAAAAAATTAGGATTAAACGCTTGGACTGACGATTTAAAATCCGCTGCTATCTTATTTGAAACAGGTAAAATAGATGAAATGCAATTTATGGAAACCATTCAGAAACACCTACCAAATGCCAATCTTGTAGAAATTAGAGAGGCTTGGAATGCTATTATAGGTGATTTCCCTTTAGAAAGATTAGAATTTTTAGAAAAACTACAAAACAAGTACAATATATTTTTATTAAGCAATACAAATCCTACACATATTGATAAATTTGAACATCGAGTAGGTTTAACTTTTGCAAGAGAATTTTATGCTCATTTTAATAAAATTTATTTTTCCTACGAAATCAAAGTAAGAAAACCAGATGAAGCTGTTTTCAACTTAATATTAAAACAAAATAATTTATCTCCAAAAAAGACGCTTTTTGTAGATGATACAACTGAACACATAGAAGCTGCGAAGGCATTAGGCATAAATACTTGGCAAATACTTGTAGGACAAGATGATGTGACCAATTTATTCGATAAAAAAATACTATAAAATTGCAAGATCTCCAAATTAAAGATACTTATAAAACCATTGAAATTTCGGTTGAAAATATTTTATTTAAAGAAAAAAACAGCAAGTTTTTTGGTTTTGCTTTTCCAGTAACTTCTGAAATTGAAGTAAAAACACATTTAGAAAATTTAAAAGCGGAACATTTTTCAGCACGTCATTGGTGTTATGCCTATCAGATTGGTACAGAAAATATTAAGTTTAGAGCCAATGATGACGGTGAACCAAGTAATTCAGCTGGAATGCCCATTTATGGTCAAATTCAATCATTTGAAATTACGAATGTGTTAGTGGTAGTAATTCGTTATTTTGGGGGCGTAAAATTAGGTGTTGGTGGATTAATTTCAGCTTATAAAACTTCGGCTCAACTTACTTTAAATGAAGCAAATATTATTGAGAAAACCATTGACAAAAAGTTTAAAATTACTTTCGATTATAAAAACATGAATAAAGTAATGCGAATTATTAAAGAAAAAAATATTCAGATTGTTCATCAGAAAATGGAACTGAATTGCGAAATTGAAATCACAACGAGAAAAAAAAATGCCGAAGAAATCGTTGCCATTTTTACTGCATTATTTGAAATTGAGATTGAAGAGCTATAACTGCTATTTTTTACAAATACAATAACACGATAATCCATATATTTTAATTCCAATTTTTTGTAACACTTGTGTAAAAGCAAAATCGAGTTGCAGAACAGCTACAATTAACTTTGATTTAAAAGTAGTACCTGTCCAATTATCAATGGACGCTTTTTTGTTTTTATTAAAAATACTTTCAATCCACCTAACTAATAATAGTGATGAAAAATAATATCCTTTGTCTGATATTTGAAATTGATTATTAGTCAATATCTTTTCTAATTGTTTTAAATTATATCTTCTGTAATGTCCTAATAATACATCATGCTGCGAGAAAACAGTCTGAAAAGCGGGAACAGCAAATAAAAAATAATTATTTTTAAAAGTCAGATGTTTTAAAATTTCATCTTCCTTTTCTAAATGTTCCAAAACATCCATACATAAGAAAAGTACGTTTTCTTCGGCAGGAAACATATTGAAATAATCAGTAAGATTTTGTACATAATGAATTGCGTTTTCTCCATAATTCATCTTCAATTGCGATATAATTTCAGGAGAGTAAGCCGTATCAATTGTAAAATATTCATCAGCTAAATTATGTTTAAAAATTTCATTAATAATATATGCATCACCGCCACCAATATCGACAATTCGTTTGATAGGAAATTTAATTTCTGAAGCAGATAATAATTTAAAAAGCACCTTTTTTCTGGATATTTCCCATGGATGTCTTTTATAATTTTCCTTATCAAATAAGCGTTCAAATTCAGTTAAATCCATTATAAAATATTTTTTATTTTATCGGAAACATATGAAGGAGGTACAATTGGCCTACCTGATTTCATATCTACAAAAACAAGCATCGAATAGCCGGTTGTTAACAATTGATTTTGTTCATTGTAAATTTCATAGTCAAATTCTATTTTCACAGAGGTTTGACTTTTTAATATTGTTTTTACACGTAATTCATCGTCATAACGTGCTGGTTTTTTATAATTCATTTCTAAAGAAACTACAGGTAACATTACGCCATTTTCTTCCATCCATTTATAGGAAACACCTAAATTCCTTAACCATTCTACTCTACCCATTTCAAAATACTGTGCGTAATTTCCATGATAAACAACACCCATTTGATCAGTCTCTGCGTACCTAACTCGTACCGTAAATTCGTATTCTTTCATTATTTATTTTTTATATTTAAGGGTTTAGAATTTTATGTTAAATGGTTATTAAAAAAAATTTAAAACTACATACAACAATATTTTTTAAATTACAATAGCATTTCATTTTTTTTTAAATAAATTTGTTCACATATTTGCTCTCCCAATAACAATCTACATAAAAAAAAGTTAAACCTTTCTTTTTCTCAAAATTTAGATTAAAAACTTTTTTAAAATTACAACAAATGATGACTAATGCAGCAAAATCTGTTTGGAATAATTGCTTGTCCTTCATTAAGGACAACATACAGGAACAAGCCTATAAAACTTGGTTTGAACCTATTGTAGCAATTAGTCTGTCAGAAGACAATGCTTTGCATATTCAAGTTCCTAGTAAATTTTTTTACGAGTGGCTTGAAGAACATTATGTTGTAATATTAAAAACCGCTTTAACTAAAGAACTTGGAAACCAAGCAAAGCTAGTGTATAAAATTAAAATGGAAAACACTTCTGGCAATAAACTTCCATTTACAGAGCAAATTCCAAGTACATATCGTAGTTCTGTTAAAACACAAGAAATTGATGTGCCTATTGTGAATAAAAATCCGGAATTGAAAAATCCGTTTATTATTCCAGGTATCAGAAATGTTAAAATAGAATCTCAATTAAATGCCAATTATAGTTTTGATAATTTTTTAGAAGGAGATTCTAACCGATTATCGAGAAGTGCAGGTATGGCAGTTGCCAATAAGCCTGGTGGTACTTCATTTAATCCATTATTAATTTTTGGTGGAGTTGGATTAGGAAAAACGCACCTAGCACATGCTATTGGTGTTGAAATCAAAGATAAATTCCCTGAGAAAACCGTTTTATATATTTCTGCTGAAATTTTCACGCAACAATATATCGAATCGGTAAAGAAAAATACTAGAAATGATTTTATTCACTTCTATCAACTTATTGATGTATTAATTATTGACGATGTTCAATTCTTATCTGGAAAAGCTGGAACACAAGATGTGTTTTTCCATATTTTCAATTATTTACATCAAAATGGCAAACAAGTTATTTTAACTTCAGATAAAGCACCAGTTGATATGCAAGATATCGAACAACGTTTGTTGTCTCGTTTCAAATGGGGATTGTCAGCTGAATTACACCAACCGGATTACGAAACAAGAATTTCTATCTTAAGAAATATTTTATACAGAGATGGTGTTGAAATGCCAGATGAAATTTTAGAATACGTAGCGAAACATATAAAATCAAACGTTAGAGAATTAGAAGGAGCCATTATTTCATTAATTGCACAGTCATCATTTAACAAACGTGAGATTAACATAGAACTAGCTAAGCAAGTTGTAGAGAAGTTTGTGAAAAATATCAAACGTGAAATTTCTATTGACTATATCCAAAAAGTGGTTTCTGATTATTTCCAATTAGATACAGAAACTTTAAAATCAAAAACCAGAAAGCGTCACATTGTTCAAGCGCGTCAATTAGCTATGTATTTTTCTAAAAAATTCACTAAAGCATCATTGGCAAATATTGGTTCGCAAATTGGCGATAGAGACCATGCAACGGTATTACACGCTGTAAAAACGGTTGACAATTTAGTGGCTACTGACAAACAATTTAAAAAGTTTGTGGAAGATATTAACAAAAAGCTGAGTATCTAAAATGCCCACCAAGGTTTTAATGGTTTGCCTAGGCAATATATGTCGCTCACCATTAGCAGAAGGCATTTTACAATCAAAACTCCCAAAAAAAGATTATATTATTGATAGTGCTGGAACAGCTAATTACCATATTGGAGCAGCGCCAGATAAACGTTCTGTTTTAATAGCAAAAAAATTCGGGATCGATATTAGTCAACAAAAGTGTAGACAAATTACGAAATCTGATATTGAATATTTTGATTATATTTATGTAATGGACACTTCTAATTACAAAAATGTGATTGCTATAGCTCCTGATGAAAAATCAAAACAAAAAGTAAAAGTAATTTTAAAAGAATTACATACAACTGATGGTTTTGAAGTACCTGATCCTTATTATGGTGAAATGGAAGATTTTGAACATGTTTTTCATCTGTTAGATGAAGCATGTACAATAATCGCAAGCAAAATTCATTCAAAACATAAACATTAAGTTATTTTCTCTTTATTAAAAAAATAAAAGATGAGCACAAACACAAAATTTGGTAAATTATATTTGATTCCATGTACCTTATCAAATCCCGGTGAAGTTACTGTAAATCCAAATGATGTTTTACCAGAAACCATCAAAAGATGTGTGACACTTTTGGATCATTACATTGTTG
>NZ_JBIISE010000032.1:0-21570 GCF_044341185.1 Flavobacterium sp. | reverse complement strand
TTTTCACAGGCGTTCAAGGTGGCACACATGAAGTAATGGTAGAAGATACAGAAGGTTGTACGAACTTAACTATAGATGTATTAGTAATTGATTATCCAAAATATTTTACTCCAAATGGAGACGGAATTCATGATACGTGGAACATAGTTGGATTGGATCAACCGGATGCTAAGATTTATATTTATGATAGATACGGTAAGTTGTTAAAACAAATTACACCAACAGCAACGAGTCAAGGTTGGGATGGAACTTATATTGGTGCATCAATGCCATCAACAGACTATTGGTTTACCATTGAGTATAAAGAAAATGACCAACAAAAATTATTTAAGGCACACTTCGCTTTAAAAAGATAAGAAGTGTGGAATACATAAAAACAAAAATGGCTCCGAATTCGGAGCCATTTTTGTTTGTATTTAAAGTAATTTTAGTCTAACCAATTTTTAAAATCCCAAAAATTTTGTGGTGCTACGCCATGCCCAACAGGATATTCTTTATACATAATACGCAAACCTAATTTCTCTAAATAAGGTGCTGTTTTTCTTGCCCATTCAACAGGAATTACTTGGTCTTGTGTACCGTGAGAAGCAAAAAAATCAATGTGATTAATTTGATTTACATCATAATTTTCTGGAAAAATTTGTTCGTTTAAATAACCGCTTAAAGCCACAACTTTATTAATTTTTTCAGGAAAAGTAAACGCCATTCCATAACTTAAAATCGCACCTTGACTAAATCCAATTAATGAAATATTCGATTTGTCTAAAGGTAATTTTTCTGAAATTTCATCAATAAAATTTGCGATTAGTTGTAAAGATTCTTTGGCTTGTTCGTTATTTGAAAACTTATTTTCATCGGCATCAAAAGTAATTTCATACCACGCATAGCTATATGGTTGTAAATTGAATGGCGCACGAATTGAAATTACATAAACATCTTCAGGTAATTGAGGTGCAAAAGAAAACAGATCTTCTTCATTACTTCCATAACCATGAATTAAAAGTAATGCACCATTTTTTTCTTTTACTTCTTTAGGTGCTTTTACCAAATATTCTAAACTCATAAATTATAAATTTTTAAACCATTTTTGGGCATATTCGCCAAGTATTGGAATATTTTTTTGTTGATTAGTGTAAGCATAAAAAATTCCGATACATTTTAAAAAGATAGATATCGACCAAATTATTATTCTAAATATTGAATTGTCTAAACCATAATTAAAAAAGTTTAAACTTAAAATAATTACAGATATTAAGAAAGCTTGTCGAAAGTGAAAATTTATAAATTCATTTTTTTCTTCACTGTTTATTGCTTTACTAAAGATTATGCCAATAACTCCGAAATAAGAAACTACGGCACCAAATTTAATTTTATTCATTCAACAAAATATTACTGTTGTTAATAATTCCGTACACTTTTCCTTTCATTTTCTTGCCTAACATAATGGAGTTCTTAGAAAAAGAAAGTATATTTTCTTTATTGAAAATCCATTCTTCATTAGGATTAAACAAAGTAAGTTCAGCTTTGTTTCCTTCTGTAATGGTATTGTTTTCTATGTTGAAGTAAGATTTCGTAGCAGTAAATTTGGCTACAATAACTTCCGTTGGTAAAACCGTTTGCAAAGCACCAAATGCACTTTCTAAACCTATCGAACCATAATCTGCTAAATCGTATTCTAATTGCTTTTGTTCGATGTTTATTGGGCAATGGTCTGATGTGATGACTGAAATCACATTATTTAAAATACCTTCTATAAGGGCTTTTCTGTCTGTTTCTGTTCGAAGTGGCGGATAAATTTTTGTATTCGAATTGAAATCTACTAATTCTTCATCCGTTAAAACCAAATTATTTACGGAAACGCCACAAGTAATTTGTAACCCTTTTGCTTGCGCTTTCGCAATTAAATCTACCGAATTTTTCGTTGTAATAGTCGGAATATGTAATTTTCCATTGGTGTATTCTAATACCGCGATGTTTCTTTCAATTTCAATTTCTTCCGCCATAGCTGGAATTCCTTTCAATCCCAATTTCGTTGAAACTTCCCCTTCATTTACAAATCCTTTTCCTTTTAGGTCTTTATTCATAGGTTGTACGAACAAAATTCCGTTAAAATTAGCTACATATTGAAATGCTATTTTTAATAAATTCGCATTCGACATTGATTTTTTATAATCTCCAAAAGCTACCACATCTGCATTTTTCATATCAAAAAGTTCTGCTAAGTCGGTTCCTTCGCTATTTTTGGTCAAACAACCTACAACGTGCAAATTTGAAATACTATTTTGTGCTTTGCTTTTAACAAATTGAATTACTGCTTGATTATCAATCGCTGGATGTGTATTGGAATGTAAAAAAACGGAAGTAAAACCACTTTTAGCAGCCACTTTTAAACCGTTTTCAATGGTTTCTGTGGTTTCAAAGCCAGGTTCTCCAAAAACTACTGAGGTATCTAACCAACCTTGAGAAATATGTAAGTTTTCTTTTTCAATAACTTCAAAACCTTCTTTTATGGTTAGATTCTTTCCAATTTTAGAAATAATACCATCTGTAATTTCAATATCAACTTGTTGCTTATGAAATGGGTTTTGACTTTCAAGTAGTGTCGCGTTTTTTAGTAAAAGATTCATTTTACAAATTTTTGGATTAGTAATTCAATTAGTAAAAGTAATAATGTGGCAAAGATAAAATATTTCCAAACTTCATTGCTTGTTCTGGAAGAATGTATATCAGAATAAAACGTAGATACAGCATTTACTTCCGTACACGAATCAAAATAATCTGTATTTATTTGCGATAAATCACTTTCGTTTCTTGGATAATTAAAACTGATATTTTTTAGTGATTCTTTATCTTTTAACACTTCGTAATTCCCTGATTTTTCAGGATAATTTCCGAAAGTGAGCTTGATTTTATTGTTTAATATTTGTTGCATTGGAATAAAACTGTTTTCAGTATTTGTAACACTCAAAACATTATCTTTTGCAATAGTTTCGTTGATAATTGTGTAATTATTGTTACCAATAATAAAGGCATTTAACCCTGATTTATTATTGTTTTGTCCCATATTATAAAACGTAGGAACAATTAAAGGCGAATTCTGAAAGTTCGAATTTTCTTTATTTATAGAAGAAGAAAAGAAGAATAAATTTCCCAGTTTATTGGTAAGATTTCCTAAGAAAACACTTTTGTCTTCATATTGCAACACAGGCAAATTACTTCCATTTATCGTAAATGATAAATTTGTTTTTGGATATTGAAAATTGCTTACTTTTTTATCGAAAACGTTGGTATATATAGGATGATTGAAACTTATTTGGGTAATTTGTTTTTCTTTTTGTGTTTTTTCTGAAAATGAAATCGGACTAAAATTACTCAAAAAAGCATTGTAATTCGAAACATCGCTTGTAACATCTGGAATAAAAATAATGTTTCCACCTTTGCTGTAGTAATTTTTTAAGGTTACAGATAACGCGTTTGGAATAGTTGGTAATTCATTTAAAATTATGGCATCTGCATCATCTATAGCATTATAATTTAAGGTATTTAATTCGGTTGAAGTAAAATTAAATTCTTCAGCAGTATAAATTCTGGATAAGAAATTGTTTTTAGTGCTATTTCCAACTGCAATTACATTCGATTTTTGAGGTTTTGAAATGCTAAAATAAAACGAATTGTCATATTCTAAACTTGAATCTTGAATGGAAACATAGCCGTGAAAATCTGTTTTCGGAATGGTAAACAATATCTCTTTT
The DNA here is from genome assembly GCF_044341185.1 of Flavobacterium sp. Taxonomy (GTDB): domain Bacteria; phylum Bacteroidota; class Bacteroidia; order Flavobacteriales; family Flavobacteriaceae; genus Flavobacterium. Next base: position 17,818 of record NZ_JBIISE010000032.1, on the reverse strand, counting down.
TGTGGCTTTTCTTTCGAAATTAATGCTTTTCCAACTAATTTTTTACCATTATACATTGAAATGGGCACATCATTTTCAAAATCTCCGTACGATTTAATACTTATTTTTAATTCGTAAAATTGATCTAAAACCTGACTTATTTGTACATTTTCTATAGCAATATTATTGGATTCTTTCGCTTCAACCGTTTGATAATATAAGGAAGACGTTTCGCTTAAATTGGTTTTCAATTCATTTTTTAAACCAACTGCATCAGAAATAAATAATATATCTTTTGGAATACCAGGTTTTTTTGCTTCAATTCTCGTGATAATTGCGGCAGGATTAAATGGAGTAGAAGAGTAGTTTAGGTTTTGTAATTCTTTTTGAATGTTTCTAATAATCGTGTCGTAAAAGTTTTCATCATTTGTAAGTACGGATAACTGTTGGTCTTCTGGGGTATTTTCTAATATATCCTGAATGGTTCTTTTCAACAATTCACCACTTTTACCTTTGGCTTGCATCGAAAAGGAATTGTCGATGACTAAAATTAATTCGTTGTTTTTTTTATCGAAATCTTTTGCTTTAAAAAAAGGTTGTGCGAAAGCAAAAATTAAAGCGGTTAAAAGTAATAAACGAGTTACTAATAACAGCCATTTCTTAATTGTAGCACTTTTACGGGTTTGAACTTCGAGTTCTTTTAGCAATTTAACATTCGTAAATTCTTGTTTTTTAAATCGTCTCAATTGAAAAAGATGTACCAAAATTGGTATAATCAATAGAAATAAAAAATATAGAATTTCTGGGTTTTTAAATTGCATTTTTATTAAAGTTTTTCAAAAATACTAAAAATTACTTTTTCTTTTTCTTTTCGTCTCGTTTTCTTTCAATTCCTCGGTTTCTGGAAGCGGTTTTTCTTGGTTTTCTTTTTCCTGGACCTCCTAAATTGACTTTACTATTTTTCTCTGATTTTTTCTCAAAAGCATCACCGCCTGTTTTCTTTACACGTTTCAAAAGTGTTTTTACTTTCTTTTGATCTTTTTCGAATTCTAAACGTTGTTGTTCTATTTTTACATTTGCAGGAATCTCGTGAATTTTAATTTCGGTTTGCATTAGCATTTCCACTTCCAATTGAAATTCGTCTTCTTTCGGACCAATAAAACTGATGGCAACACCTGCTTTATCGGCACGACCCGTACGACCAATTCTGTGTATATATTGTTCTGGAATTTCAGGAAATTGCATATTTATTACGTGTGTAATATCAGTAATATCCAATCCACGAGCCATAATATCAGTGGTTACTAAACCTCTAATTTCTCCAGATTGAAAATTTTCCATCATATTTAAACGGTAATTTTGCGTTTTATTGGAGTGCACCGTTCCAAACTGACCTGGGAAATCTTCTTCTAAATGTTCTAATAAAAAATCGGCCATTCTTTTACTGTTTACAAACAATAAAATTCGGCTGTATGTTTCGTCTTGTAATAAATGTTTAAGTAAATTAATCTTCGTTAAAAAGTTCGGCACCACATAAGCACGTTGTTCTATTTGCTCTAATGGAGTTCCACTTGGCGCTAACGAGACTTCTTCAGGAAATTCGAAAAATTCGTCTAACAAATCATCTACTTCTTCTGTCATAGTTGCCGAAAACAAAATGTTTTGTCTTTTCGAACGCATCATCGATAATATAGAAGTTAGTTGTACTCGAAATCCTAAATTTAAAATTTCATCAAATTCATCAATGACTAATTTTTGTAAATCGTCAAAACGCAAGACATTATCTAACGCCAAATCCATAATTCTACCGGGTGTTCCCACCACAATATCAATTCCAGAATAAATGTCTTTTTTTTGCGTATTGATGTTCACTCCACCATAAACGGCAAGCGAACGCACACTCATATATTTGGTTAATTTTTCAATTTCTTCGTGCACTTGCACTACTAATTCTCGAGTAGGCACTAAAATAAGTACTCTCGGAATATCGGTATGTACAAATCGCCATTGCTTTAAAATAGGCAACAAATAGGCAAACGTTTTTCCCGTTCCGGTTTGTGCAATTCCCATCACATCTCTACCAGACATAACAATTGGAAAGGCTTTTGATTGGATAGGAGTAGGAGTTGTGAAACCTAAATCGTCTATAGCTTTTTGTAGCGAAATTGGAAGATTAAGTTGTTCGAATGTAACCATTTGTATGAAAATTTAGGCAAAGATAACATTAAGTTAGAAGTTAGTAGTCAGAAGTTAGAAGTTTTTTGCCTTTTTCCTTTTACCTTTGTACTTTCACCTTCATTATGAAACACGAAATTATCATTACGAAAGACGGTTCCACGTCTATATATATTCCAGAATGGGAGGAAACCTATCATTCTAAGTTTGGTGCCATACAAGAAGCGTATCACGTTTTTATTAAGAATGGCTTAGATGTGTTGGCTGATACTTCAGAAATTTCGATTTTAGAAATTGGTTTTGGTACAGGATTAAATGCTTTAATTACGAAGTTAGAGGCCGAAAAACGACAGATTAAAGTCAATTATGTTGGAGTAGAAGCTTATCCGGTAGCTTTTGATGAAATTGTGCAATTAAATTACGCTACGCAATTGGAAGTACCCAACCAACAAGCGGATTTTGAACGATTACATACGTTGCCTTGGGAAGAAACTATTGAAGTAACGCCTTATTTTACCTTAACAAAACGCAAGCAGTTTTTTTCTGACATTACAGATGAAAACGCGTTTGATATAGTTTATTTTGATGCTTTTGGCTACAACGTGCAACCCGAATTATGGAATGAAGTTATTTTTGAAAAAATGTATCGTGCGCTAAAAAGCAATGGCATATTAACTACGTATGCGTGCCGAACCACGATTAAAAACGCTATGCAAACGGTAGGTTTCCAAACGATGAAACTACCAGGCGCACCAGGAAAAAGAGAGATGTTACGTGCGTTGAAAAATGGTTAAAAATCTATCCTACAACTTCTCTTGCAACGCTTTTATTTCATCTCTAAACTTGGCAGCTTGCATAAAGTCTAATTCTTTAGCGGCTTTTTCCATAGCTTTTCGTTTGTCCCTAATTTTCTTTTCAATTTCGGGTTTGCTTAGGTAGTCGCTTTCGGGTTCGGCGGCTTTATACGCTTGGTTTTCGAAGTATTGTGTAGAAACAGAATTGGCGCTAAAAGCGTTTCCTAAACTTTTATTTAACGATTGTGGCGTTTTGCCGTGTAAGGTATTGTAAGCCGTTTGTTTTTCGCGTCGGTAAATGGTTTCATCTATGGTGTGTTGCATACTTGCCGTAATTTTGTCGGCATACATAATGGCTTTTCCGTTAATGTTTCTGGCAGCTCTTCCTACAGTTTGCGTTAACGAGCGTTTGCTACGTAAAAAACCTTCTTTGTCTGCATCTAAAATCGCTACAAGAGATACTTCGGGTAAATCTAATCCTTCACGTAATAAGTTCACGCCAATTAGTACATCAAAAACGCCTTTTCGTAAATCTTGCATAATTTCTACACGTTCCAAAGTATCTACATCGGAATGAATGTAACGGCATCGTATTGAAACTTTAGTCAAGTATTTGGCTAATTCTTCTGCCATTCGTTTGGTTAACGTCGTGACTAAAACACGCTCGTCGGCTTCGCAACGCAATTGAATTTCTTCAATTAAATCATCTATTTGATTCGCACTTGGACGAATTTCAATAATCGGATCTAACAATCCTGTAGGACGAATAATTTGCTCTACATACACACCTTCTGATTTTTGCATTTCATAGTCGGCAGGTGTAGCAGAAACATATACTACTTGATTTTGTAGGGCTTCAAATTCTTCAAATTTTAAAGGACGGTTGTCCATTGCGGCAGGCAAACGAAATCCGTATTCTACCAAGTTTTCTTTTCGGCTTCTGTCGCCACCATACATAGCGTGTACTTGCGAAATGGTGACGTGACTTTCATCAATAACCATCAAGTAATCGTCTGGAAAATAGTCTAATAAACAGAAAGGGCGTGTACCCGGTTCTCGACCATCAAGGTAACGCGAATAGTTTTCAATTCCAGAACAATAGCCCAATTCGCGAATCATTTCTAAATCGAAATTCGTACGTTCTTCTAATCGTTTAGCTTCTAAATGTTTGCCGATTTCTCGGAAATATTCGACTTGTTTTACCATATCTTGTTGGATTTCCCAAATGGCTTTTTGTAAAATATCAGGAGAAGTCACAAACATATTGGCAGGATAAATACTTAACGAATCGTATTTTTCTAATACCTGAGACGTTCGGGCATCAAAGGCTTCAATTTCTTCAATTTCATCGCCAAAAAAGTGAATTCGAAATGGTTCATCGCCATAACTTGGAAATACTTCTACGGTATCGCCTTTGATACGAAAGGTTCCGGGCGTAAATTCCATTTCAGTACGAGCGTATAAACTTTGCACCAATTGATGCAATAATTTGGTTCGAGAAATGGCTTGTCCGCTTTTTAAAGTAATCACATTTTTCTGAAATTCAACCGGATTTCCAATTCCATACAAACAAGAAACAGATGAAATTACAATAATATCTCTCCGACCTGAAAGCAGGGCAGAGGTGGTGCTTAAACGAAGTTTTTCGAGTTCTTCGTTAATAGATAAGTCTTTTTCTATATAGGTTCCCGTTACCGGGATAAAGGCTTCGGGTTGGTAATAATCGTAATACGAAACAAAATATTGTACCGAATTATTTGGAAAAAATTGCTTAAATTCCGAATACAATTGTGCAGCTAAGGTTTTGTTGTGAGCTAAAACTAAAGTAGGTTTCTGTACTTCCTGAACCACATTAGCTACCGTAAATGTTTTTCCTGAACCCGTAACTCCCAACAAGGTTTGGTATTTTTCGCCATTGATGATGCCTTTAGCTAATTTTTCAATTGCTTGAGGTTGGTCGCCAGTGGGAACGTAATCGGATACTACTTGGAATTTCATTTTGGTGAAAAATATTGAAATGCGAAGTTAGAATTTTTTAACACGAATTACACGAATTTGCACAAATAAAAATGTAATTATTCTTGTAAAATTTATACACAACGTTTGTCATGCTGAAAGCATCTCTTTTAGCTGAATTGTAAAACTTTGCGTGAGACCCTTTCAGGGTGACAAACGTTGTGTGAAGTTTTTAGTTTCTAATTGCCATTTACTCCCAGTTTGTCATGCTGAAAGCATCTCTTTTAATTGAATTGAAAAACTTTGCGTGAGACCCTTTTAGGGTGACAAACGTTGTGTGAAGTTTTTAGTTTCTAAATACTATTTCTTAACTACCGCTTTACTCAGTTAAACCTAAACAAATCAACAAAGAACAAATTAACAAAAAACCAAATCAATTCAGTTTTTCAGCCAAATATTTTCCTGTCAACGATTTTTTATTTTTTGCGATTTCTTCTGGAGTTCCAAAAGCGACCAATTGCCCACCATTCTCTCCACCTTCAGGACCAATATCGATAATGTAATCGGCACATTTTATAAGTTCTAAATTGTGTTCAATTACAATTATAGAATGTCCTTTATCAAGTAAGGCATCAAATGATTTTAATAATTTTTTAATGTCGTGAAAATGCAAACCAGTTGTAGGTTCATCAAAAACAAACAGCATTTTTTCTTTAGTGGCTCCTTTTACTAAAAACGAGGCCAATTTAATACGTTGTGCTTCACCACCAGAAAGAGTAGAAGAAGATTGTCCCAATTGCACATATCCTAAACCTACATCTTTTAAAGGTTGTAATTTCTGTGTAATTTTGGTTTGCCCGTGCATTTCAAAAAACGCAACGGCTTCATCAATGGTCATTTTTAGTAAATCGTCGATGTTTTTGCCTTCAAAATTAACCTCTAACACTTCTTTTTTGAAGCGTTTTCCGTTACAGGTTTCGCATTCTAAATGCACATCGGCCATAAATTGCATTTCAATGGTTACTTCGCCATCGCCTTTACACGTTTCACATCGTCCACCATCTACGTTAAAGGAGAAATGTTTGGCTTGGTAATTTCTTAACTTGGAAGTGGTTTGTTTGGCATATAATTCTCTAATATCATCGTACGCTTTGATATACGTTACTGGATTAGAGCGCGAACTTCTTCCAATAGGATTTTGGTCTACATATTCAATGTTTTTAAGGTGCGAATAACTGCCTTCTAAACTTGTAAATTGACCTGCTTTATCTCCAATACCAGTCAGTTTTTTCTGTAAGGCAGGAAACAATATTTTTTTTACTAACGTACTTTTTCCACTACCAGAAACTCCTGTAATTACAGTTAAGCAATCTAAAGGAAAAGTGATATCAATATTTTTTAAGTTGTTTTCTCTGGCGCCAATAATATCAATATGATTTTTAAATTTTCTTCGAACTTTAGGCACTTCGATTTTTTCTTTTCCGTTTAAATATCTCGACGTTAAAGAATCTGATTTCAAAATTTCTTTATACGTGCCTTGCGCGACTAAATTACCACCCAAAGTTCCCGCTTCAGGACCAATATCAATAATCATATCGGCGGCTTTCATAATATCTTCGTCGTGCTCCACAATAATTACCGTGTTACCTAACTTTTTTAAGTTAAGTAATACTTCAATCAATTTTTCAGTGTCTTTTGGGTGTAAACCAATACTTGGCTCATCTAAAATATACATAGAACCCACTAACGAGCTTCCTAAAGAAGTAGCTAAATTAATTCGTTGCGATTCACCCCCAGAAAGTGATGCCGATTGTCTGTTTAAACTTAAATAATTTAATCCAACGTTATCTAAAAATGCCAAACGGTTTTTAATTTCTAAAAGTAATCGTTTCGCTACTTTTTCATCATATTCTGATAATTCAATTGTATTAAAAAACGGAATTAATTTGATAATTGGCAAATCTACCAAGTCAGAAATGGTTTTACCTGCAACTTTAATATTGTTGGTTTCAGAGCGTAATCTTTTTCCTTTACAAACGTGGCATTTTGTTTTCCCTCTATAGCGCGAAAGCATCACACGATTTTGAATTTTATAATTATTTGCTTCTAAATCGGCAAAAAAAGCATTTAATCCTGTGAAATACTTATTTCCATTCCAAACAAGTGCTTTGTGTGCGTCTGATAATTCAAAATAAGGCTTGTGGATAGGAAAATCAAAATGATGTGAATTGTTTACCAATTGATCTCTGTACCAACCCATATTTTCTCCTCGCCAAGGATAAATGGCATTTTCATATACAGAAAGCGCGGTGTTTGGCACAACAAGTTCTTCATCAATACCAATCACACTTCCGTAGCCTTCGCAAGTAGGACAAGCACCATACGGATTGTTAAAACTAAATAAATGTATGTTTGGTTCTAAGAAATCCAATCCGTCCAATTGAAAATTAGAGTTAAACACCTTGCGATTTACTTTTTCAGGTTCTTGTAAGTACAATTCTCCTTTTCCTTCATAAAAAGCAATTTGTATGGCATCGGCAATTCGATTTAAAAATTCTTCATCTGATTGCACTACGATTCTGTCAACAACTAATAATATTTCTTTGTTAGCCATTGTAGATTCGTCAATCATTTCTAATGTTGAAACAAAATCGTCTAATCGTACCGTTTGATTGTCTATAAGTACTCTTGCAAAACCTTGTTGTAATAAAACGTTAAGTTTGTCGTGTAATTTTCTACCTTCTTCTAAATGAATAGGAGCAAGTAGGAGCCATTTTGTATCAATTTCTAAAGACTGGATGTATTTTACTACATCAGAAACCGTATGTTTTTTAACTTCTTCACCTGAAACTGGCGAATAGGTTCTTCCAATTCTAGCAAATAATAATTTTAAGTAATCGTATATTTCTGTTGATGTACCAACTGTTGAGCGCGCGTTTGTCGTATTTACTTTTTGTTCAATTGCAATGGCAGGCGCAATTCCTTTAATGTATTCTACTTTCGGCTTGTCTAATTTTCCTAAGAATTGGCGTGCGTAGGAAGATAAACTTTCAACATAACGTCTTTGTCCTTCTGCATAGAGAGTATCAAAGGCTAAACTTGATTTTCCAGATCCAGAAAGTCCAGTAATCACAACCATTTGATTTCTTGGAATGGCGACATCTATATTTTTTAAATTGTGCAATTGTGCCCCTTTAATCAAGATAAATTTTTTGGGTTCTAAAGTAGAAAAATCGGATTGCATCATTGTGTTTTTTATAAGAATGGCAAAGATAATTAATTAAACATAAAAGTTAGCTTGAAATGAGTCCAAATCAATATATTTTGTTGTTGTATAGTTTTTATATCATTCAGAATTGATTTGGTGTATAAATATATAGATATATTTGTCTTAATCAATAAACACATAAATTATGAAAAACAAATTACTACTTTTATTATCACTTATCACTGTAAGTGGATTTTCGCAAAATGCACCCATAAATTTTGAAACGTCAGGAAATGGTGCAACTTGGAATTGGATTACTTTTGAAAACGGCGCCAATGCACCCCTTCAGATAGTTGCAAACCCTAGTGCAACAGGAATAAATACTTCATCAACTGTTGCAAAATTGACGACATTAATTACAGGTGCAACTTTTGCAGGTGTAGAATCGGTACATCAATTATCTGTTCCTTCAGGACCCTCTGCTTTTGGAACTTATTCTATTACAGCAAGTAATTGTACAGTGAAAATTATGGTTTATAAAAGTGTAATTAGTGATGTAGGTATAAAATTTGTGAATCCTACAAATGGATCTACTGGAGAAATTAAAAAATCGAATTCAGTTATCAATCAATGGGAAGAATTAATATTTGATTTTTCTTCAAAAATAGGAGAAACAAACGATCAAATTGTTATTTTTCCTGACTTCCAAACAAGAACTACTGATAATATATGTTATTTTGATAATATTACTTTTGGTCCAGAAATTGAAAAGCCTAATTTACCTTTAGATTTTGAATCTGGGACGATTACCTATTCGTTTTCTAATTTTGGAAATGCGGTTACTACAAAAATTCCAAATCCACAGAGTAACGGAATTAATACTTCAAGTAACGTAGCTAAATTAATAAAAAATGCGGGCACAACTTGGGCGGGTTCGTTTATTGAGTTGGCAAATGCTGTAGATTTTTCAGTAGTAAACTCAATTAAAATGAAAGTGTATTCACCATATGCAGGAAAAACATTCAAACTAAAATTAGAAAATTTAACTAATGCAGCTTTTAATATAGAAGTTGATGCCGTAAATACAACAGCAAATGCATGGGAAGAATTAACTTTTGTATTTCCAAACGTTGTGAATGCAAACAATTATAAGCGAGTAGTAGTGTTCTGTAATTTTGGTGCTGTAGGTACAGGAGAGACCTATTATTTTGATGATATAAAATTAAATACAAATTTGTCGGCTTCTACTTTCGATTTAGAATCTGTTAAATTATATCCGAATCCATGTGCGGATTTACTTACGATTCAAGTTGCAACGCCTATTTCAGATTGTGTATTGTATAATTCATTAGGACAAGTAGTAAATCGTTTTGATGTTAATACTAACGAATATACTTTTAATTTATCGCATTTAGATGCAGGTATATATTACTTGAATTTTATGGTTAATGATGAATTGTTTACTAAAAAGGTAATTAAGAAATAAAATTAAATCATAAATCACAAAGAAAAAACACGATAAATTTTGTCGTGTTTTTTTTATGTCTATTATTAAACTACTAGTATATGTTATTAATAATTTCATTATCTGTAATTAATTATAGTAATTTTTGAGTAATTAGTATTTCTTCCGTCATTTGACGTTTTTTTGCTTTTCTACGAGAAAAACTAAGTATTTATTTCACGAAATCGTTGTAGATTACCACAACATTAACTTATCATTATGTAATTTTTTTTATTTATAGTTTACTCAAATAAGTATATAGAATCTATGTATATCAGTATTTTAAATACATTTACTGTTATAATTTATTAATAAAAAGTAGTATAGTTTTTATATATTCAAAAAAAATAAATGAGATTAAAATTTTATTAAATTTGATTAAACTTAAAAACGTAAAAAAATGAAAAAAACATTACAATTCTTTTTAATTGGTATTTGTATTTTTACAAGTTATCAAAACGTTCAGGCACAAACAACAGTGACTGTAAACGGCGCATCAAACTGGTTGGGTTATGCAAATGTATTTCAAACAGATGGAACAACTTTTGCATTTGGAAGTGCATGGGGTTTAGCTGATTTAAAAACGACTGTTACCGCTTCAACAAATACAATTAAATTACAGCCTAACTTTAACACGTATGCTAATGCTACAACTCCAGCTGATATTGCTTATTGGACAAATGGTGCGGGATTAGGAAATAAAATATTTGAAGGTAACACATATGTTGAAAACAGCAGTTTAGCTGGGCAAATCGTAACATTTACAGGAAACGTTACCAATCATAATTTAGCTACAGGTTATACTGCAGTTGCATTTATTAAAGGTTTAAATCCTGCAAACGGTTATTCTACAGATTTTAGTGTAACACTACCTTTAACTGCAACTGGTACATTTAGTTTAAGTTCAGTTACTGCAATTCCAACTGGTTTAATCGTTCAATATGGTTTTACAATTAAAGGATTAAATGGTAATCCTGCAAATGAAACTGCTTTAGGTAATGTAACTGTTGTAGGGACAACTCCTCCACCAACTCCAGTTAACGTAACTTTCAAAGTTGACATGACACAACAAACAGGATTTACTACTCCATATGTAAGTGGTACTTTTAATAGCTGGTCTGGAAATGCCAACCCAATGACTGATGCTAATGCTGACGGAGTTTGGGAAGCAACTATTTCTATTGCTCCAGGAACACACGAATATAAATTTTCAAAAGATAACTGGGCTGGTTCTGAACAACTTGCATCTGGAACAAGTTGTACAATCACTTCAAATGGATTTACAAATAGAACTTTAGTAGTTGCAAATCAAAATATTATACAACCTACTGTATGTTGGGCATCTTGTGCAGCATGTACTACTACAAACCCTGTTACTGAACCATTAACAGCTGCTCCAACACCAACATTACCAGCAGCAAATGTAATTTCTATGTTTAGTAATGCGTACACAAATGTTCCTGTAGATACTTGGCAAACAAGTTGGTCTTCTGGTGTATTAACTAACATTCAGATTCAAGGAAATGATACAAAAAAATATTCTAACTTAGATTTCGTAGGTATTGAATCTACAACATCTCAAATTAATGCTACAAATATGTTGTATTTTCATGTTGATGCTTGGACACCTAACATGACTTTATTTAGAGTAAAATTAGTGGATTTTGGTGCTAATGCAGCTTATGGAGGTGGAGATGATGTAGAGCATGAAATAGTGTTTACTCCAACTTTAACATCTTGGAATAGTTACCATATTCCATTATCTGATTTTACAGGATTAATTACAAAAGGACATATTGCTCAATTGATATTTTCGGGACAACCTATTGGTGGTGGAACTTTATTTGTTGATAATGTTTATTTTTCTACTACAGCATTATCAAACCAATCATTTGATATGGCTAAAATTAGTATGTATCCAAATCCAACTTCAAATATGTTAACTATTACTTCTGCTAATAAAATGGATGCTATATCAGTTTACAGTGTTGTAGGACAAGAAGTAATGAATGTAAACGTTAATGCTGATAACACAGTATTGAATGTGTCAGGTTTACAAGATGGTATTTATTTAGTTAAAGTAATTTCTGAAGGAAAAGTAAGTACTTCGAAATTTATTAAACAATAATCTTTTAGTTCAAATAAGAAAGCACGTTTCAACTGAAACGTGCTTTTTTTTTGTAATATTTTCTTTTTCAAAATTTTATCAATACTTTTATAATCGTTAACCATATTTATTATAAATGAAAGGCTTCCAAAAACTTATTTTTACTTTTTATCTTTTAGTAGTATTTTCTTTTGTAGGGTATGCACAGCAATTGCCACCAATAGTTAAATATCCATCCAGTATTTATAACGCCGGAAATCAAAATTGGATGATTTCGCAAGACAAACACCAATTTTTATTTTTTGCAAATAACGATGGACTTTTGGAGTTTAACGGGACCAATTGGAATTTATATCCTTCTCCAAACGAAACCATTACTCGTTCAGTAAAAGTAGTCGGAGACAGAATTTATACAGGTTGTTATATGGAATTTGGATATTGGGTTAGAGAAGCCAATAACAAACTAAAGTACAACTCGTTAAGCGATAAAATTAAATCTAAAATTATAGATGATGAACAATTTTGGAACATTTTAAATTATGAACAATGGGTGATTTTTCAGTCATTAAATCAAATTTATATTTATGATACTAAAACACAAAAATTTAGTATAATTCCATCCAGCAAAGGAATTTTAAAGTCATTTCAAGTAGATAATGCTATTTATTTTCAAATATCGAATGATGGCTTATTTGAAATTGAAAATGGAAAACAAAAATTAATATCAAATCATCCCGTTTTAAAGAATAATAAAATTGTAAATATTTTCGCAACAGATGATGGCCTATTATTACAAACGCAATATTCAGGCTTTTATAAATTAATTGGGGGTAATGTGGTAAAATTCGCCACAGAAGTTGACTCAGAAATTGCATCAAGTAGTGTGTATAGTAGTCAGCAACTTTCTGATAAAGGTTTTGCAATAGGAACAGTGTCTAATGGAATTTTTGTAGTTTCTGCAGAAGGAAAAAAGAAGTATCACATCACACAGAATAAAGGGTTAAGTAACAACACTGCATTGTCTTTGTTTGAAGATGTTGATAAAAATTTATGGATTGGTTTAGATAATGGTATAAACTGCATCAATTTACAATCGCCAATACAAAGTTTTTCTGATGATACGGGTATTTTAGGAACCGTTTACACTTCGTTACTTCATAATGGAAATTTATATATTGGAACCAACCAAGGATTGTTTTATAAAAATGTTTTAAGCGATGCTTCTTTCCAATTTATAAATGGAACGAAAGGACAAGTTTGGTCGATTTTTGCTCATAATGGTACTTTGTTTTGTGGACATGATTCAGGAACTTTTGTTGTAACTACTAATGTAGCTAAATTAATATTTTCAAATTCAGGAACTTGGAAATTTGAAACCGTTCCAAATCAACCAAATTTATTAATACAAGGTAATTATTATGGGATTTCTGTTTTACAAAAAGTAGGAAATCAATGGCAGTTTAAAAACAAAATAGCAGGTTTTGATTACTCTTCAAAATATTTTGAAATTGCCTCTAATTTAGAAGTTTATGTAAGTCATGAATACAAGGGTGTATTCCGTTTTCAACTTGATAAATCTTTCGCAACAGCCAAAAAAGTATTTGCTTATAAGACACCAAATAAAGGGAAGAATGCAAGTTTGACGCAATTTAATTCTAATATTTACTACGCAAATAAAGAAGGTATTTTTAAATTAAACAATCAAACAAAACGATTTGTAAAAGATAAAAATTTAAGTGCTGTTTTTGAAAAAGATGAATATACTTCTGGGAAATTAATAGTAGATAACTCTAATAAACTGTGGTTGTTTTCAAAAAATTATATTCATTATTTTACTTTAAGTAAGTTAAGCAGTCAATTAAAAGAAAATATTATCCCTATTCCAGCATCCCTAACAAACTCTATGTTGGGATATGAAAACATCACTCAAATATCAAATTCAAATTATTTAATAGGTACTACCGATGGCTATTATATCATAAATTTAAATGATTTGAGTTTTAAAAATTATAGTGTTTCAATTGCGAATATTTCTGTAAACAAACTAGATGAAAAAATCGTAAATTATTCTATTAATGAAGACGGAGAGCTGGCATACGATGAAAACAATATAACATTTAATTATACCGTTCCAGAATACAATAAATACATTAACGCTGAATATCAATTTATTTTAGAAGGTTTACAAGATCAATGGAGCGAATGGAGTGCGAAAACTAGTGCTAATTTTAAAAATTTACCTCCAGGAACTTATGTGTTTAAAGTAAGAGCAAAAATAGCCAATTCTAAACCAGAAAATTTAGCTACATATACGTTTACTATAAATAAGCCGTGGTATGCAACGAATTTATTAGTTTTTATATATCTATTATTGGGAATTATAGGTGCCGTATACATACATAAAACCTACAAGAAGTACTATAGAGAAAAAGAACAAAAATTAATTGAAGAAAATAATTTACTTTTAGAAATAGCTGCATTAGAAAGTAATCAGCAAATCATGCGATTGAAAAACGAACAATTATCTCAAGACGTAGATACTAAAAATAAAGAATTGGCGGTTTCTACTATGAGCTTAATTAAGAAAAACGAGTTACTATCATTAATTAAAGAAGATTTAAAAAACAATACGGATCAAGGCAGTAAAAGCATTAAATCTGTAATTACTACTATTACAAAAAATATTAGTGAAGAAGACACTTGGACAGTTTTTAAAGAAGCGTTTGACACCGCAGATAATAACTTCTTAAAGAAAGTAAAACAAGCCCATTCTTCATTAACTCCAAACGATTTAAGATTATGTGCCTACTTAAGATTAAACTTATCTTCTAAAGAAATTGCACCTCTATTAAATATATCAGTTCGTAGTGTGGAAATTAAAAGATATCGTTTGCGTAAAAAAATGGATTTACCTCATGAAAAAGGATTGGTTGAGTATATATTATCTTTTTAGCACTACATCAAAATAGTTGATTTACCTATACAAAAACGCAACAACAACGATTTCGGAATCTAAATAATAAGATAATAATAAAATAATAACATTAATTAAATATTCGTTAAAGGTAGTAATTGCTACTCTTTTATTGCGAATAATATAAAAATAACATATTTTTTTTGAATTGTATGTTTTTTGTAAAGGTTACAAATTTAAAAATACTCAGATTATCTAATAATTTTACCATTAACTAAACTAACAAATAAATTTATATTTATGAAATCTAAATTATGGCAATTTGCTTTTCTATTATTTACAGCTATCGGTTTTTCACAATCGGTAACCGTATCTGGGAAAGTTTATGATTCTAGCACAAATGCGCCATTGGGCGGTGCTACTGTTTTACTTAACAAAGCCGGTGTAGCATCTTCTGCTGCAGATGGAAGCTTTACCGTTTCTAATGTAGCTGTCGGTAGTACTCTTACATTTTCATTTTTCGGATACAGTTCGCAAGAATTTGTAGTGTCAAAAAATGAAACCATAACCATTTCTTTAAAACAGGACAATAAGGCAATTGAAGAAGTTGTTGTGGTAGGGTATTCTGCAAAAAAGAGAAAAGATGTAACAGGAGCTATTTCTTATGTATCTAGTAAAACCATCGAACAGTTAAAACCTATACAAGCAGCTCAAGCACTTCAAGGTACTGTTTCTGGAGTCGTTGTTACAACAGGTTCAGGCGCACCTGGTTCAGGTTTTAATATAAGAATTAGAGGTATTTCTTCTAATACAAATAGCGAACCAATGTATTTAATTGATGGATATCAAGGTGATATTAATTTATTAAACCCTTCAGATATAGAAAGCATTACAGTTCTTAAAGATGCACAAGCTTCTGTTTATGGAGCTAAAGGAGCAAATGGTGTGGTTTTAGTTACTACAAAACAAGGTAAGAAAAATGCTAAAACAAAGGTATCTTATAACGCTTATTTTGGTCAACAAGAAACGACTAGAAAGCTAAACTTATTAAATGCTACGGAATATGCTTTGCTTTTAAATGAGAGTTTTGCTAATGGCGGACAAACACTTCCTTACCCAAATGTTTCAGGATTAGGAACTGGAACTAATTGGCAAAATGAAGTATTTGACAAAGCAAAAATTGTAAACCACGATTTTGCTGTTTCTGGTGGTTCAGAGAAAATGGTGTATACATTTAGTGCTTCTAAAATTAAACAAGATGGTATTATTGGTTTAGATAAATCTGGATTTGATAGAAGTAATGCCAGATTTTCTTTTGGAGTAGATATCACAGATAAAATTAATTTATCTACAAATTTATATTACACGGATTATAACAGACAAGGTTTAAATGAAAATGGATTAGGTTCTGTATTATTTAATGCAATTAATACGCCTTCTACACTTTCACCTTATGATGCAAATGGAGATTATACTTTAGTACCTGCGACAGCTGGATATGGTAATGAAGTAATTAACCCATTAGCTCAAATTGCAAATACACATAATAGTTACAATCAAAAGAAAATTAATGGTAATTTTATTTTAACATACAAACCTATTAAGGATTTAAAAATTACCTCTAGATATGGATTTAACTCTGCTAATTCTGTAGGGAAATCTTTTAGTAAGAAAATATCGTATGGTGGTACTAAAGTATTCAATGTCGATAGAAATAGTGTTTCTCAAAATGCCATTCGATTCAGTGATTATACATTTGATTTATTTGCGGAATATGAAAAAGTACTTTTCGATAATCATAAATTGAAATTAACTACAGGAGGAACTTTATTCGAAGAAAAAAGTGAAGGATTATATGGAACTGGTTTTGATGTGCCTTATAACTCATGGGAATATGCAGACATACAATTGGCAAATGGTACACCACCTGTAGGTGTAATAACTTCAGGCTCATATAAGTCAGCTCCATACAAACGACCATCACTATTTGCAACTTTAGATTATGATTTTAAAGAAAAATACCTTTTAACATTTATTGTAAGACGTGATCAATCAAGTCGTTTTTCTACTAAAAACAGTGTTGCTGTTTTTAAATCAATTTTAGGAGGTTGGATAGTTTCTCAAGAAGACTTTTTTAAGAAAGATGGACTGGTTAATTTCTTAAAAATTAGAGGTAGTTATGGAACATTAGGTAATGATGTTGCTGGTAATAACGACTTTAGATCTACGTTAGTAAATTCATCTTATGTATTAAATAATACTTTGACAAACGGTGTGGCAACTGGAAAAATTCCTAACACTAAAATTAAATGGGAAACAGATACTAAATTAGATTTAGGTTTAGATGCTAGAATGTTAAATAATAAAATTGATATTACTGCGGATTATTTTAATGATACTAGAACTGATTTATTAGTTGGTGGTGTTCCCATTTCAGGTATAAACGGAGGGTATGCCCCAGGTTCTGGCTCACCAACTGTAAATGCTGGAAAGGTTAGAAATAAAGGATTTGAGTTCTCATTAAATTACAAAAATGATTCTAATAAAGTTAAGTATAGTGTAGGAGTAAATGTTACTACTATTAATAACGAAGTTTTAGAGGTAAAAAATTCTACGGGATATATCGAATCAGGATCTTTCGGAATTGGACAATTAGCTCCAACAAGAATGGAAGTAGGTCAGCCAATGGGTGTTTTCTATGGTTTACAAGCAGATGGTATTTTTCAAAATCAAGCTGAGATTAATGCACATCCATCACAAACTGGTTTAGGTTCAGCAACTTCTCCTGGAGATATTCGTTATAAAGATATCAATGGTGACGGAGCAATTGATTTTAAAGATAGAACATATATTGGTAAACCAATTGCTGATTATACTTTAGGATTTAATGTTAATGTAAACTACAAAAACATTGATTTTATTGCTTATGCCTATGCATCAATAGGAAATGATTTAATCAGAAATTACGAAAGAACAGAAAATAGATTAAACAAATTAGATTATGTTTTAGACCGCTGGACAGGTGAAGGTACAAGTAACACTGTACCAAGAGTTACAACTGGAGCTACAAACAATAACTTATTTTCTAGTTATTTTGTAGAAGATGCTTCTTTCTTAAGAATTCAAAATGTTCAAATTGGGTATACGTTGCCATCTAAATTTGTAACAAAAGTAGGGATAT
>NZ_JBIISE010000015.1:0-46599 GCF_044341185.1 Flavobacterium sp. | reverse complement strand
CTTTTTCAAAATACAGAGGATTTGATCCAGCTGCAAATACAGGTAATCCTATATCAGGTGGAATTGATTATGGTTTTTATCCAACTCCAAGAACATATTCATTTGGATTTAATGTTAATTTTTAAAATTATTAAAATGAAAAAATATATTTTATTACCCGTTTTATTCTTGTCAGGAATTGCAGCCATTACGGTTTCATGTTCAGAAGATTTTATTAACGAAAATCCTCCTTACACTATTGATTCCGAAAATTATTTCAATTCAGAACAAGATTATAATAATGCATTAATTGGTGCATACGAAATGTTAAATTCTACATACATTAATGTAATGTTAGGTGAAATCGCTTCAGATAATACGCTTTCTGGAGGTGAAAGTGCTACTGATGTGTTAGGAATTCAACAAATTGATGAAATGACTCATACACCTGTTAATGGAAACTTAAAAGATGTGTGGAACTGGACATCAGCTGGTGTACAACGTTGTAATTATATCTTAGAATTTAAAGATAAAATTGATTTTACTGGAAAAAATCAAATCATTGCAGAAACTCGTTTCTTACGTGCTTATTTCCGATTTGAATTGGTTAAGTTCTTTGGTGGTATTCCTTTAAAAGGAGATAAAAGATTCGAATTAGATGATGAGAAAACAATTCCACGTTCTTCTATTGCAGATTCTTATGCTGCTATTGAAGCAGATTTACTTTTCGCAATTGATAATTTAAGTCCAATAGCTCCTCAAGTTGGAAGAGTTACTAAAGGAGCGGCACAAGCGCTTTTAGGAAAAACGTATTTATTTCAAAATAAATTTTCACAAGCCGCTACAGTATTAGATCAAGTAATTACAAGTAATTCATATTCTTTGGTAAGTAACTACAATACTATTTTCGAAAATAACAACGAAAACAATTCAGAATCTGTTTTTGAAATTCAATATACGGATGCTCAAGGTGCTAGTTTTGATTGTTTACAATGTAGTAAAGGAAATGTAGCGGTAGGTTTCAACGGAATTAGAAATTATAGCGGACCATTTTTTGATGGAGGGTATAGTTTTAATGTTCCTACTCAAGCGTCTTATGATGCTTATGAAGTTGGAGATAACAGACGTGATGTAGCCATTTTAAATATAGTTACTTGGGCGGCAGCAAACAACGCTTCTTATGGTGAAGGATATAAACATACAGGATTTTTTAATAGAAAATATTTAGCACGTAAAGGTGATACAAATATTGGAGACCAAAACTTAACCAATCCAAACAACTATAGAGCGATTCGTTATGCTGATGTGTTGTTAATGGCGGCTGAGGCTTTTAATAGAAGTGGAAATGACATTAAAGCAAGAACCTACTTAAATTTAGTAAGAAGAAGAGCGTTTGGAGATAACAATCACGATATTTCAGCTTCTGGAGCAGCTTTAACAGATTTCATTTGGGCAGAAAGAAAATTAGAACTAATGGGTGAAGGACACCGTTTCTTTGATTTAGTAAGAACTAATAAAGCAGCAACTTCAATTACTGGTTTTGTACCTGGAAAACACGATTTATTTCCAATTCCATTAGAAGAAATTCAATTCTCAAACGGAAATTGGCAACAAAACCCTAACTACTAAAATTCAATAGATATGAAAAATATAAAATTAGTATTAAGCTTATTTGTATTAACCATTTTTGGTTGTACAATTGATGAGAGCAGCACAGATTTAGAAGGTGTGAAAGCGCCAACTAATATTTCTGCTTTAATGACAATTAAACAAGATAATTCAGGTAAAGTAACTATCATTCCAAAAGGTGAAGGTGTCACGCAATATGAAATTTATTTTGGTGATGGAACTACTGCTCCTGCTTTTGTAAGCCCAGGAAGTTCAGTTGATCATGTGTATACAGAAGGTGTTTTTCCTGTACGAATTGTAGCAATGGCTATAGACGGACAAAAAACAGAAGTTACACAATCACTTACGGTGTCTTTTTTAGCACCTACAAATTTAAATGTTACAATTAGTCCAGTTGTTGGTAATAATATGGCTATAACAGCTCAAGCAACTGCAAATTTAGAAACGTTCTTTCAAGTGTATTGGGGTGAAAATCCAAATCAAGTACCGCAAGACTTTATGGAAGGTCAAACTGTAACGCATACGTACGCATCAGTTGGAACTTTTACAGTAAGAGTAGTAGCGTTAAGTGGTGGTGCTGCAACAACTGAGTACCAACAAAACGTAACGATTAGTAATCCTGTTTTAATGCCAATTAACTTTGAATCGGCTACATTAAATTATGCATTTACCAACTTTGGTGGTGCTAATACTACTGTAGTAAATAATCCAAATGTTAATGGAGTAAATGGAAGTGCAAAAGTAGCTAAACTTACAAAAAATACTGGTTCTGAAGTATGGGCTGGTTCATTTATAGAATTAGGTAGTCCAATTAATTTTGCTACTATGCAAAAAATTAAAATCAAAGCATGGTCGCCACAATCTGGTATTACGGTTAAAATGAAGTTAGAAAATTTAGCCAATCCAAATATTAATACAGAAGTAGATGTTATTAACACAACTGCTAATGCTTGGGAAGATTTAGTTTTTGATTTCACAGGTATAAATAACGCGAATAACTACCAAAGAGTAGTATTGTTTTTCAATTTTGGAAACGCAGGTACGGGACTAAATTATTATTTTGACGACGTGGAACTTACTACAGGTGCAGAAAGTTTAGTATTACCATTAACGTTCCAGTCTACTACTTTAACGTATTCATTTACAAACTTTGGCGGTGCATCTGCAGAAGTTGTTACTAATCCAAACGTTTCTGGTATTAATACATCTACTAAAGTAGGTAAATTTGTAAAAGCGACTGGTGCCCAAACTTGGGGAGGTTCATTTATAGAATTAAGTAGTCCAATTAATTTTGCTACAATGCAAAAAATTAAAATGAAAGTATGGTCGCCACAAGCGGGTGCTGTAGTAAAATTAAAATTAGAAAACTTAGCAAACGGAACAGGAATTAATACCGAATTAGATGCGACTACGACAGTAGCAAATGGTTGGGAAGAATTAACTTATAATTTCACAGGTATAAATAATGCTAATAATTATCAAAGAGTAGTAGTGTTTTTCGATTTCGGTAATGCCGGAAACGGAGCTACTTATTATTTCGATGACATTAAATTATCTAACTAAAAATAATCAAACATGAAAACAATTGTAAATAATATATTAGTTGCGCTATCACTACTTTTAGTTTTTAGCTGTCAGGAAGAAGATAATGTGTTTGGTGATTTATCAGCCCCAACAAATTTAACGGTTCAAGCAACTGTTGTGGGTGCAAGCACTGTTAATCCAAATGGAGATGGTTCAGGTGTGGTTAATTTTGTGGCTACAGCTACAAATGCCATTTCGTATAAATATGTATTTAGTGATGGAACTACTGCAAATGCGCCTTCTGGACAATTACAGAAACGTTTTACACAGCCAGGAACCAATGAGTATACTATTACGGTAACTGCTTCAGGTAAAGGTGGTGTCAGTACTACAACTACTTTAACGTTACAAGTTAGAAGTGATTTTACTGATGCAGAAGCGGTTCAGTTTTTAACTGGAGGTTCTCAAAAAAGTTGGTATTGGTCTGCTTCAGAGCCAGGACACTTGGGTGTAGGTCCTAATAGCACTGATGCTACTCAAAATTATTACCCACATTGGTATCAAGCTGCCCCTTGGGAAAAAGCAGGAAGTCCAGATAGTAGCTGTCTATATGAAAATGTATTGCATTTCTCATTAGTAGGTGGTCAATTAAAATTCCTTTTAGATAATGGTGGAAGCACATTCTTTAACAAAGATTTCAATAGTGTAGTAGGTGCAACTTCGTCAAGTGATGGATGTTATTCTTACGATACTTCGGGTTTAAAAACAGTTACGTTATCGCCATCTGAATCATTAGTAGTTGGAAATAATGTTCCAAATCAAACACGTGGTACGATGTTAAATATCTCGGATGGTGGATTTATGGGGTACTATATCGGACAAAGTTCTTATGAAATTATGTCTATTACTAATAACAGAATGGTTGTAAGAGCGGTAATGGGTGGAAATCCAGCTTTAGCTTGGTACCATACGTTTACTACGATTCAACCGGTTCAAGATCCAATTACAGATTATACAAACTTAGTATGGTCAGATGAGTTTAATACAGACGGTGCGCCTGATACTGCCAAATGGGGATATGATATTGGCGCTGGCGGATGGGGTAATGGCGAAGCACAATACTACACAAATAGTTCAAATAACGTAATTGTTCAAGGTGGTAGCTTAAAAATTACTGCTAAAGCTCAAAATTTAAGTGGTTCTAACTATACTTCAGCACGTTTAAAATCTGAAAATAAATTCGAATTTAAATACGGAAAAGTTGAGGTAAGAGCAAAACTTCCAGTAGGTGGTGGAACATGGCCTGCTATTTGGATGTTAGGTGAAAATTATGCAACCAATACTTGGCCAGCTTGTGGAGAAATTGATATTATGGAACACAAAGGAAATGAGCCAAATAAAATTCATGGTTCATTACATTACCCTGGAAACTTTGGTGGAAATGCCAATACAAATACAACCATGATTACAGGTGCTTCTACTCAATTTCATGTTTATAAAGCAGTATGGTCGCCTAATTCTATAAAAATATATGTAGATAATGTATTGTTCCATACGGTAGCAAATTCAGGTTCTTTACCATTTAATGCAAACTTCTTCTTGATACTTAACGTAGCTATGGGAGGTACTTTTGGTGGTACAATAGACCCAGCGTTTTCACAATCAGCAATGGAAGTAGATTACGTTAGAGTATATCAATAATATTTATAAAACTATGTAATAACAAGAAGACGTGTTTATGTCTTCTTGTTATTCATTTTTTATCTCATTAAATTTAACAATGGATTTTAAGTCAATAAAATATTACCTAATTGCCAGTGTATTGGTTGTCAGTTGTGCTACTCCTAAGAAAGGTAGCTTTTCTGCTAAAACAAAAACGTTAGATCAAAAAGTAGATTCACTTTTGAGTATCATGACGTTGGATGAAAAAATTGGACAATTAAATCAGTATAATGGTTTTTGGGAAATTACAGGACCCGCTCCAAAAGACGGACAAGCTGCCAAAAAATACAACGATTTAAAAAATGGTTTAGTAGGTTCTATGTTAAATGTAAAAGGGGTAAAAGATGTCTATGCGATACAAAAAATTGCCGTAGAACAAACCCGTTTAGGCATTCCGTTATTATTTGGTTTCGATGTCATTCATGGTCACAAAACAATAAGTCCTATTCCATTAGCGGAAGCCGCAAGTTGGGATTTAGATGCCATTAAAAAATCAGCGCAAGTAGGGGCAGAGGAAGCTGCTGCTGAAGGAATAAACTGGACATTTGCTCCAATGGTTGATATTTCAAGAGATGCCAGATGGGGTAGAGTTATGGAAGGTGCCGGAGAAGATACGTATTTAGGTAGTAAAATAGCTGCTGCCCGAGTAAACGGATTTCAAGGTGATTTATCTACAAATAAAAACATTTTGGCTTGTGCCAAACACTTTGCAGGTTATGCTTTTGCAGAAGCCGGTAGAGATTACAATACCGTAATGGTTAGTGATGAGGTACTTCATAATGTGATTTTACCTCCTTTTAAAGCGTCGGTAGATGCAGGTGTAAAAACGTTTATGAATTCTTTCAATGAACTAAATGGTGTTCCCGCAACAGGTAGCAAATTACTTCAAAGAGATATCTTAAAAAAGAACTGGAATTTTGACGGATTTGTAGTATCTGATTGGGGTTCTATTATTGAAATGATTCCTCATGGTTATGCTAAAAACAGTAAACATGCTGCAGAAATTGCTATTCAAGCTGGTTCAGATATGGATATGGAATCGTATGCGTATGTAGAACATTTAAGTGCTTTAGTAAAAGAAGGAAAGGTAAGTGAAAATCTAATTAATGATGCCGCAAGAAGAATTCTTAAAGTAAAATTCGAATTGGGTTTATTTGACAATCCATATAAATATTGCGATGAAGCGCATGAAAAAGCTACGGTAGGAAAACAAGAATTTCATGATGCGGTATTAGATGTAGCGAAAAAATCAATTGTTTTATTAAAGAACGAAAACAACTTATTGCCATTAGCGCAATCGGGTAAAAAAGTTGCTTTAATTGGTGCTTTAGCTACAGACAAAACAAGTCCTTTAGGTAGTTGGCGTATCGCAGCACAAGACAATACAGCTGTTTCTGTATTAGAAGGTATGCAGCAATATAAAAACAACCAACTTACTTATGTAAAAGGAGCCGATCTTACAAAAGGGAGAACTCAGTTTGTATGGGAAACGCACATAAATACAACTGACACATCAGGTTTTGCAGAAGCTATTGATGTAGCTAAAAAAGCAGATGTTGTAGTAATGGTTTTAGGAGAACACGGGTTGCAAACTGGTGAAGGTAGAAGTAGAACAGACTTAGGTTTACCGGGTGTACAACAAGAATTATTAGAAGCCATTTATAAAGTAAATAAAAACATTGTTTTGGTTTTAAATAACGGTCGTCCATTAGCTATTCCGTGGGCTGCAGAAAACATTCCTGCTATTGTTGAAGCTTGGCATTTGGGTACAGAAAGTGGAAATGCTATCGCTCAAGTGTTGTATGGCGATTACAACCCAAGCGGAAAATTACCTATGACGTTTCCAAGAAATGTAGCGCAAGTGCCAATTTATTATAATTATAAAAATACTGGACGCCCTACAATGAACGAACCAGAAAGTGTATTTTGGTCGCATTATTCAGATGAAAAAAATACACCACTTTTTGCTTTTGGGCACGGTTTAAGTTATTCTAAATTTGAGTATTCAGATTTAAAATTAAGCACTACTACATTAGCTCAAGGAGGAAATATAAACGTTACAGTATCATTAAAAAACAATAGTGCAGTAGCAGGAAAAGAAGTAGTACAATTGTATATTAGAGATATTATTGGTAGTACCACTCGACCAGTTAAAGAATTAAAAGGATTCGAAATGGTAGCCTTACAGCCTAACGAAACCAAAACTATTACTTTTACAATTACAGAAGAAATGCTTGCCTTTTATACGGCTAACAACAAATGGGAAACTGAAGCAGGAGATTTCAAAGTATTTGTAGGAGGAAGCTCAGACAAAACAATTGAGGCTAATTTTGAATTTATAAAAACCAATTAACATGCGATTATTTCTTGTTTTATTTTTAGTTAGTCATTTTTCATTTTCGCAAGACGATAAAAGAAAATTGGTGTGGGAAGAAAATTTTAATACCACTACACTCGATGAAACTACTTGGAATTTCGAATTGGGTAATGGTTGCCCAAATTTATGTGGTTGGGGAAATAATGAAGCCCAAATCTATACAAATAAAAATCACGAACTAAAAGATGGTTTTTTAATTATTGAAGCAACAAAAGAAGGCGAAAGCTACACTTCTACAAGAATTACTACTCAAAATAAAAAAGTATTTCAATACGGACGCATTGAAACGCGTGCAAAATTACCAGTTGGTACTGGATTATGGCCGGCTTTTTGGATGTTGGGTCAAAATATTTCTACTGTGGGTTGGCCTAAATGTGGCGAAATTGATATTTTAGAATATGTAGGTAAACAACCTGATATTGTATTCACATCATTACATACACAAGCCAGTCATGGAAATACAATTAATACAAAGAAAACAACAATCCCAACTATAGAAGAAGGTTTTCATACGTATGCCATTGATTGGACGAAAGATAAAATAGCCTTTTTTGTTGATGATGCGTTAGTATATACCTTTCAACCTGAAGTAAAAGATGAAAATACGTGGCCATATAACCAACCTTTTTATTTTATTATTAATGTGGCAATAGGTGGAAATTTCGGCGGTCCAACAATTGATGCTTCTATTTTACCACAAAAATTCATTTTAGATTATATTAAAGTATATCAATAAACTCAGTAGTTTATCACTTTTTTAAACGCATCTTTTTTCACTTTAGTACATTAAAAATGTTAAATTTTTAAATTATATTTGGTATTTAGAAATATTTAACATTATATTTGCTACTAATTAACCCCTAAAACCAATTTGCTTATAATATAAAAATACTTTTTTAAAATTTTAGTTCCAAATCTAAAAAGTATATTTATGGCAAATAGAGTACAAACTCCTGACGCAATTTTATTGCAAAACTACATTAGTGGAGACGAAACAGCTTTACAAGTTTTAATAGAAAGACACCAGTCTAAAATCTTTGGATTTATTTATTCTAAAATTCCAGATCGTTCGGTTTGCGATGATATTTTTCAAGATACCTTTATTAAAGTAATTAAAACCTTACGTACCAAAGGCTATAATGAAGAAGGTAAGTTTCTGCCTTGGGTAATGCGTATTGCCTCTAATTTAGTTATTGACTATTTCAGACATAATAAAAAAATGCCATATCAGCGTGAAACGGATGAATATAGTATTTTTGATTTTATGACCGATTCTAGTTTGACAATTGAAAACCAACTTATTGAAAACCAAGTAGAATTAGATGTTAGAAAAATCTTAGAACAACTACCTGAAGATCAGAAAGAAGTGATAAAAATGCGTTTTTACGAAGATTTAAGTTTTAAAGAAATTTCTGAAATTACAGGTGTGAGCATCAATACTGCCTTGGGTAGAATGCGTTATGCTGTAATTAACATGAGAAAAATCGTAGAAAAAAATAATATTATTTTAACGAATTAAACAATTCATACAATAATTGTGTTGTGTTTTGCGTTATCCTATAAATAAAAAATTAAGTTCGTATATGGGAAAACTTTACGCTAAAAAAAGACAATCAATTAAAGAAATGAAACCCAGTAAAAATGTAGTTAGTTTAATATTGAGTTATTCGCAGGCTATGAAAATGGTTAAAGTAGGAAATCTTACTTTTGAGAGCATAGCAAATTGATTAAAAATGCTTCGGAAACTATTTCGAAGCATTTTTTTTATGGTAATCATTTAAAACCGTTTTTCGTCCAATAGTTTTAGTAATGATATCTTTTTCTAAATCCCAACCTCTTGCAGGGGAATATTCTCTGCCGTACCAAATAATTTGCAAATGCAACTCGTTCCAAGTTTCTTTTGGGAAAATGGCTTTGGCATCTTTTTCTGTTTGCACTACATTTTTACCTGACGTTAAATTCCAACGGTATAATAATCGGTGAATATGTGTATCTACAGGAAATGCGGGTACTCCAAATGCCTGACTCATCACTACGCTAGCGGTTTTATGTCCTACTGCCGGTAAGGCTTCTAATGCTTCAAAACTTTGAGGTACTTCGCCGTTGTATTTTTCTATTAAGATGTGCGATAAACCGTGAATGCCTTTCGATTTCATAGGCGATAATCCGCAAGGACGAATGATTTCCTTAATTTCTTCCACACTCATTTTTATCATATCGTATGGATTATCTGCTTTGGCAAATAACAAGGGTGTAATCTGATTGACACGAACATCGGTACATTGCGCCGATAGTAAAACAGCAATCAGTAAGGTATATGGATCCTTATGGTCTAAAGGAATCGGAATTTCAGGATACAAATCGTTTAACGTATTTATAACAAATGTTGCACGCTCTTTTTTAGTCATTTTTGTATATTTGATGTGGTAAAGTTAATCAATGCAATAACAATATCAAAAATCAATAACAATAAGCAATAGCAAAATCAATAACAAAATCAATAACAAAATCAATAACAAATTCCAAAACCCAAATTCCCCAAACAACAAACAATAAACAACAAACAATAAACCAAAAACCAAAAACAACAAACCCAAAAACATGACACATTTAAAAGTAGGCGATAGCGCACCAAGTTTCTCAGGAACCGACCAAAACGGCAAACAACATACTTTAGCCGATTATAAAGGAAAAAAACTAGTGGTTTTCTTTTATCCGAAAGCCAATACGCCGGGTTGTACCGCCGAAGCTTGTGATTTACGAGACAATTACGAACGCTTTCAAGCCAATAATTACGAATTGTTAGGCGTGAGTGCCGATAGTGCCAAAGCACAAAAGAAATTTGAAGAAAAATACAGCTTCCCATTTGCCTTGTTGGCAGATGAAGACAAATCTGTGATTGAAGCCTTTGGCGTTTGGGGACCAAAAAAGTTTATGGGTAAAGAGTACGATGGTATCCATAGAACTACGTTTGTAATAGACGAAAACGGGACTATTACAGATGTTATTACAGATGTGAAAACCAAAGCACACGCCAGTCAGATATTAGGATAAAGAAAAAGGGTTTTCATGGAATTAATTGGACAATTAAAATTTTTTAATATATTTGATTAAATTAAATTTCTAAAACAATGTCAAATAAATTCACATTTTTATTTTTATTAGTAGTATCAACCAATTTATGGAGCCAAAATAAAAGTTTTGCAATAGGTTATACAGGTCGATTATTGATTAACGCTACTTTTGCTGATAATTCTAAATCAAATGTAGAAGGTTCACAGTATATTGATGATAAATTTTTTCCTTCACAATTTACTTGTGTTGATGAAGTTACTCCTCCAATCCGATACAATGCTTACCGTGATGAAATGGAATTCATGAAAGATGGTAAAATGTATTATGCAAATAAAATAGATTCTTGTGTAATTATTTTATCAAATAAATTTTATAAATATGTTTCATATAAAGAGAAGGATATTACTAATGGATATTTAGTATTGCTTACCAAATCGACTAACCCAAAATACTCTTTATACAAAAAAGAAAAAGTGATTTTTGTTCCAGAATATGTTCCTAATTCAAATTATGGAGAACCTAAACCTGCAAAATACGCCATCGAGAAAAGCAAGTTTTTCTTGGGAAATAAAGAGGGTATATCTGAGTTTCCAACTAAGAAAAATGAATTTGTAAAACTTTTTCCTACTCAAAAAGAAATACTAGAAACATATATTAAAGAAAATAAGATTTCTTTCAGTGATGAATTAAGTTTAATAAAACTGGTAGATTATTTAAACACGTTATAATCTTCTGACTAAAAACAAAGTACACGCCAGTCAGATATTAGGATAAAGAAAAAGGGTTTTCAAACTAGATGAAAACCCTTTTTTTATGCTTATATATTATGCTTTGTATCATAATCTACCGACCATTCAATACCATATTTATCTCTAAACATCCCAAAGTAGGAACCCCATGGACTATCACTAATAGGGAATTCTATAGTACCACCAGCTGAAAGTCCGTTGAATATTTTGTCGGCTTCTTCTTTGCTTTCTGTACTAACGGCAATTTTACTTCGGTTTTCATTTTCATTTACTTTTCCCATAAATTCAGGAACATCATTTCCCATTAACACATTTTGCCCAATAGGAAGGGTAATGTGCATAATTTTGTTTGCTTCGCTTTCTGGAATCGGAAATTCAGCACTTTCCATTTCTTTGAAACGAGTTACTTGTCTAAATTCACCACCAAATACAGATTTATAAAATAGAAATGCTTCTTCAGCGTTTCCGTTAAAGTTGATGTAGGGATTTATTTGTGCCATTATTTAACTATTTAACAACGGTTATTTTTATTAACTGCACGTTTAAAAAGTACTTTATTGTCTTTTGCAATATAGTCGCTAGAAAGTATTAAATACGGATGATTGTTTGAAAATCCTGCGCTATGACTTCTTACTAGTAACTTATCGTTTACTTTTAAGCTTTTAAGTAGCTCAAATTCCTTTGGAATAAATTGCATCATATAGGTTTCGCCCTCAATTTCTACGATAAGCCATTTTGGACTATCAGATGGTGCATTTTCACGTTGAAACGTAACAGATTTAACCACTGCTTCCATATCACTAAACGCCTTAAAGTGCTTTTTTACTTTTTCGTAACTGGCATCTATTTTTTTACCTTCTGGAGAGTTTACCCATTTTTTGTATGCTATCCCATCTGGGCTAGCTTCCCATTTTTTACGTGCTGCTTTCATTTCTTCAGCCGTAAGTGGTTTTTGCAATGCTTTTTTAGTTGGTTCCTTTTTATTATCGTTTTTGGCAACCACTACGCTACTCACCACAACCGCTACTATAAACAAGGTAAACAAGATTTTTTTCAGATGTTTCATATTGTAAATTTTAGTTTTTATACGTATTCCTTTAAATTTAATTGCTAAAGTTGTAACACTGAAGCAACTACTATGAACAAATAAACTAAAAATTTAGGAGTAGCCAAAATATAAAATTATAAAAAAAACTTAAAGTTTAGATTTGAAGTTCTATAATTGTTGCCTTCGAGTGCCTCAGGTAACAATAAGGTGGCTGAGGCTCTCGAAGCCACCTATCTACCACAAATGAACTCACTTCGCTTGAGACAGTATTTAGTATTTATATTTCAATCAAATCTATTTCCTTCATCAACCTGTCCGTTTCCGTTAGTGCCACGATGATTTTTTGGTAATGAAAAATATCTTCGGTACTCAATTCACGGTCTTTGCGGTCTTTTAGCCATTTTTGAGCGGGTTGGTAACCGCCAATGTAAAAGTTCCAAGCTACTTCGGGTAAATTTGAAAAGTATTGGGTATCGTTGATGTATACATGACCGTTTTTATACGTTGGTTTTTTCACCATGTTGTCACCATCTTCGGGATAACCCGTAATGTACTTCTCTACAGTTGGGCTTTCTAATAAATGTATTTGGCGTAATTCTCCACCTAATTTTACCAATTGCCAAAACGTTTCTTTATCTTTAGGATAAGGCACTCTAGGAAAATCTATTTTTAAAAACTCTTTGTATTTTTCTCTGTAATTAGGGCTGTGCAATACGGCGTAGATGTAATCTAAAATGTCTATTGGAGCAAAAATTTTAGGCAGAACTGACAAGTTTTCGAGACCTGACAGGTCTTTTTCAGGTACAAATTGTAAACCCAATCCCTCCGCCATTTGGTTAACGATTTCCATGTTTAAATTAGGCGTTCGTTCTTGACCAGTTTCAAACAAATCTTTGTTTTTGTCATCAGGGTAAAGGTAGAGGGGGAAAATATTTGTAATAAATCTATCAGATAGTCTAGCTTCTGCAATATTTTTTGTAATAAATACACTAGTATAACCAATTTCCTCTTTCTCCTTGTTGTGCCTTATACCTGCAAACCCAACATTTTCACCTTTTAAAAAATGTTGCATGACTTTTCGTACAGTACGCCAAACTAATTTATCTTCATAAAAAACAAAACGATTGTCAAAAGGTCTGTAAGAAATTGGTTTGATAAATTTTGATAAATCGGTTTCATTTTTTATATTATCATAACCTTGCAAAATATTCCATCCTTCTTTTTTCTTTACATTAAATTCTTTATGCAAATACTCTTCATCTCTTGGAGCAGACTGGAATCTTTTATAAAATTCTAATAAATCATTATTTTTTTCATTAATAACAAATTCATCGTGTGCCGTAGTTAATCCAACACCATTTATAATAAACAACTCATTTACCGAAAACCCTTTATCATATTCACTTTTGGCATTAAAATCTTTTTGCACCATAAAATAATTTGGAGCAATATTTGGTATTTCTTTGAATAAAATCGTTTTCAAAGAATTTTCAGAAAGAAATTCATATTTAAAATCTCTTTTTCCAAATAAATCATAATGAAAAACATTACCTAATTCGTCTTTCTTTTTCTTACCTGTTTTTACGAATACGTTAATTGAAACGCCTTGCATAATATCGAAAACATTGATGTCTGCACTTCCGTCTGGTGCAGTTTCCTTTTTCTTACTGTTTCCGTGTAAATCTATGGTATAAATTTTATCATACGTTTTCAATAAATGCCAACGCATTCCTCTAAAAGTTGGGTTGTCTAAAAAACCATGAGGGTTTATAAAAGCTAAAACACCTTCACCATTTTTCTCGATGAAATGTTGACCAAAACGTAAGAACTTAACATAGTCATCATTTATCCATTTTGGATTTCGTTCCTTTAACTTCTCTTTACCTCCTGGTTCTTTTTTATAGTCTTCCATTAGGTTCATTATCCATTGCCCTTTGTTGGCACTTTCACCACTATATGGAGGATTACCAATAATAACCATTACAGGTGTATCTCGTTTTATTTCGTTGGCTTGGTTACTTTCGTCTGAAAGCCAAGAACTGAATAGTGTCCCGCTATCTTGGTGGGCTTCTTCTAACGAGTTGGTCAAAAATATTTTAAAACGTTGGTCGTCGGTGGGTTTGTAACCTGTTTCGGTGAGCAACATATCCATTTTAAGGTGTGCCATGGCATAACTCGCCATAAGCAATTCAAAGCCGTTTAAGCGAGGGATAAGGTCGTTGGTCACATACTTGCTCCAAATACCTTGTTGTCCTTCAAACTTCTTGTAAATGTGCTTCACTACCTCGGCAAGAAATGTTCCTGTTCCTGTTGCGGGGTCTAGTATTTGCACCTTGTGTACTTCCTTTTCAATCTTTTTGCCATAGTAGTCAACCTTTACTTTGGTTTTGCTTGTGTCGGCAAGTCCTTGGGGTAAATTAAACTCGGTTTTCAAAATATCGTCAACGGCACGCACAATGAAGTTCACCACAGGTTGCGGGGTATACCAAACGCCACGAGCTTTTCGCAATGCGGGATTGTATTCCCCTAAAAAGGTTTCGTAAAAATGTACCACAGGGTCTTCCTGTTTGGTGCTTTTACCAAAGTTCTTCATGATCTGAGCCACATCTGAGGCTAAGAAAATATTGACCAACTCGTCAACAATCCAAACTAGACGGTTATCCAAATCGAAGCCCGCAATATCTTGAAACAACTTACGCAAGAACGGATTTGATTTTGGGATTAACTCAGCCGCTTCAAGCCTTGAAAAAGTGGGCAAAGTTGGGTCATGGTATCGAGCCGCAAACATTCCGTAAGCTATCGTTTGAGAGTATATATCAGAAAATGCTTTGTTATCTATATCGTGTATTAACATACTTTGAAAAGACAGCATTTGGTTCTTTAGCGGTGAGCGGTTTTCGGCTTGGTCATCGTAGTTCAAAGACTTTTCAATAACGTCCGCCATCAACTTCGCTTTTCCCGCCATCATCTGTGCCAACTTTGTAGGCGATTTAATGGTTTGAGAAACGGTAAGTGAAAAGTTTTTTATTAAATTGGTAAAGGTTTCAAAATTTTCAACCATAGGAACAATCGCACCGTTTTCGATTTTTGCAATAGCTATTTTAGTTACAAACTCCCCTTCTTTGTAGAAGTGGAAGTCCATGTAATCAGTAAAGATTAAGTTCGTTAAACCCGACTTGTAGCGGTCAAACTGTTCTTTCAATGTTTTACTTGCTAAGTCAACCCCAATATCTTTAGCTTCGATGTAACCAATAGGAACATCTTTACGAGTAAGTACATAATCGGGCGCACCACAATCCACACGAGCGGGTTCATTGGTTACCAGAACGTCTGGCAATATAGCCATGATGAGGTTTTGAAGGTCGCCACGGTAAGAGTGCTCACGAGCGTTTCCTGTTTTGTATAAGGTGTTTATTTTGTCGAGGTATTGTTGAATGGTCATTAAGGTTGGGGTTTTTAAGTGGTTCAAACTTACAAAAAAAACCAAACTTTGCCAATCAATATTTTAAGAAATATCTTAATTGGTAGTACTCTCTTTTAGAGTAGTGTTGTTTTTTTATTTCATGACTTGAATTAATTGATAACCTGAAATTTCAGTTTGTAGTTTTTGGTTTTCCATTTTACTAAAAAAATTTTTGATGTTTTTTATTGGTAATAAATTATTTTAGTAGTAATTTTACCTCATAATTTCGATACGAATAGCGGTAACTATTCGAGGCTTTCGAAAGAAATTTAGCTCAAAATCGGGTAACTAGCTCCATTTTTTTGAGCTTTTTTTATGCTTTTTTGTCAAAAACAAGTCGCTTTTTGGTGCGTTTTTTCGCTGAATTTCTATTCAATTTAGCGGTTTTTCCTCTTTTTATTTTGTTTGGGTCTTTTTTTCAACTTAACAAGTCGAGTTTTTCAACTCGTCAGGTCGAGTTACAACACTCGACCGGTGCAATTTTAGCTAAATATTTCGCAAAAAAAAGCCCCGAACGCGGTAACGATCGAGGCTTTCAAAAGAGACTTAGTCTCAAATACGAGTAACTAGCTCGCTTTTTGGTAACTTAGTGTACCTAACATTTGTTTCAGCTTTTTAGCTGGACGAAACAAGATGCGACTTTTCTTAATGTCCGTTGCCGTAACATCTTCTTCAAAATCTTGTCCGCTAGCGCTAACGCTTACTTGAAACGTACCTACGTGCCCTAATTTTACAATTCGGCCTTGGCTAAGTTCCATTAGCATGTTGCGTTCTAATGAACGTAAAACAGCGTAACAATCCGTGTCTGTTAAGGTACACTGATACGCAATCATTTCGGCTAACGACTCTAAAGTGGTTTCACCATTTGCAATCGACGTTGCATAATACTTTTCAGGCGCTGTTATGTCCTGAGGATTCTTCTTCGGAAGAATCTTAAATTTAATACTCATAATTTTACTGTATTAAATTAATAATAAATTTTTGCCTCTTGGAAATGCTCTGGAACACTATCCTGACCTGCATTACAAAGATAAAATAATAAGTTCTATTTATTGTGTAGAAGTTATTCTACAAAAGGTCTTAACCTTTATAAATAAAGGAATGAGAGGTTAAGTTGTTAATAACTTTCGTTGATTAAGGGTGTTGGGTGAAGGGTGTTGGGTGAAGGGTGTTGGGTGAATGGTGAATGGTGAATGGTGAAGGGTATAAGGTGTAAGTTTATACTCTGCAACTCTGCAACTCTGATACTTTGCCACTCTGATACTCTGAAACTTTGCCACTCAGAAACTCAGCCACTAAAAAAATCTAATTCACCACCGCATTAATCTTCTGCCAAAGCACTTCATCAAAATTAGATAAGGCCAAGTTACTGCTGTCTGCGGCTTCGCCCATTCGAATGATGACTAATTTACGACTTGGCACCACGTAAATTTTTTGGTCGTTTTTACCTAATGCGCAATACATATCTGCCGGAGCGGTAGTGATGATACTACCATTAAATTGCAATTGGCTTTGCGGAAGATGAAAGCTACTTTTTCCGTTTAACCACCACAAATAGCCGTATGCCATATTGATGTTTTGCGAGGTGTTTGTAGCTGAGGTATGATATGGTTGGTTAATTATGGTTTGCCCGTTCCAATTGCCATTGGCTAAAGCCAGTAACCCAAAACGCGCCATACTTCGGCTGTTGCTCCAATAGACACTTAATGCCGTTGGATCGGTTACCCAAGCGCCTGTCATCCCAATTGGGTTGCGTAATTTGTTGTTAAAATAGTTGTCCCACGTTTGGTTGGTGGCAGTGGCTACTACATCTTGTAATTTTACATATACATTATGATACGCCCATCGGGTACCTGCATCGGCTACGTATTGTAAATTATTGGGTGTAACCGTATCGCCCAAAGCATCGTTTAACCCAGAATTCATACTTAATAAATTCTTGCAAGTAATTAGGTTTTCCTTAGCTATTGGGGCACTTGTCCAACCCGTTCCTAAATAATCAGATACTTTGTTGTTAATGTTTAAAAATCCTTCTTGTGCCGCTATTCCTGTAACGGTAGCGGTTAATGTTTTTCCAGCACTTGCCCAATACCATGGGGTAGTAGCAGTATGCCCGTTATAATACTTTTCTAAAACTATTTTTCCGTTGTGTAATACAATGAAACTTTTTGAGTTTTTTTCAATTAAGTAGGCGTCAAGAGCCGCAATGTTTGCCGTATTCCATCCCAAACTTTCAGGTGTTTTGGTTTCCCAAGTACCTGTATTTGGGGGAAAATACATTGCTTCTTCGGGTGGTATAGGAGTTGAATTTGAAGCAGGATTTTCGTCGCTATCACTACAAGAAATAAAAAAACATATAAAGCTAATTAGAAGGATTTTGTTTCTCATACTATATTTTTTTTTGATTGCTAACTGTAAATAAATTTAAGTTTAGACTTTCAGAATTGGGAAAGGTTTAATTAATTATATCATTTTCACTCATACCTAACACCCTTCACCTTTAACCCTAAACCTTCTTCGCTTCCTCCCAAAACACATCCATTTCGGCTAAGGTCATATCCGATAACGATTTGCCTAATTCGGTGGCTTTACTTTCTAGATATTTAAAGCGGTGGATGAATTTTTTGTTGGTGCGCTCTAAGGCGTCTTCTGGGTTGATGTTTAAAAAACGGGCGTAATTAATCATAGAGAATAACACATCGCCAAATTCGGCTTCTATTTTATCTTGATTGTTAGCCGCTATTTCCGCTTGTAATTCGGCAATTTCTTCTTGTACTTTTTCCCAAACTTGATGGGTTTCTTCCCAATCGAATCCTACGGCTTTTACTTTGTCTTGTATTCTGCTGGCTTTTACTAAAGCGGGTAAGCTTTTCGGAACACCTTCTAAAACAGAGGTTCTGCCTTCTTTTAATTTCAGCTTTTCCCAATTTTGTTTTACTTGTTCTTCGTTTTCTACCACCACATCGCCATAAATATGCGGATGACGGTCTATTAGCTTCTCGCAAATGCTATTCGCCACATCGGCAATGTCAAAATCATTTGTTTCCGAACCTATTTTGGCATAAAACACAATATGTAGTAACAAATCGCCCAGTTCTTTTTTAATTTCTGGTAAATCGTGGTCTAAAATAGCATCACCCAATTCATACGTTTCCTCAATGGTAAGATGACGTAAACTTTCTAACGATTGCTTTTTATCCCACGGACATTTCTCACGTAAATCGTCCATGATGTCCAGTAATCTTTCAAAGGCTTGTAGTTGTTGTGCTCTTGTGTTCATTCTTTTATTTCAAAATTCAAAATTCGTTGTTGGTTGTTCAAAATTTAATGGCTTTCAGCGATTAGCTTTTTAGCTTTTTCCTTTCACCCTATACCCAATACCCAAAACCCCTGTGTCAAAGTTAAAAAAAATATCCCAAACTAAATTAAGAATGGGATATACTATGTTTTTTTGATTGAAAAAGCTTATTCAGCGGTTTCTTTTTTTACATCTGTATTTAAAGCGTCTAAAGTAACATATCCTTTAGGTTGTAAAATATTATACCAGTTAAATATTTTTTTAATATCCGAAGTGTATACACGGTCTTCGTCATATTCTGGTAAAATTTCACGGAAATAACTTTTTAATTTGTCGTCTGCTTCTTTGTGCGAAATAGTAGCTTCTCCGTTTTCTTTGGTAGCTATTGATTTAAAAATATCTATTAATTTTACTTCTTCATTGTAAGTAAACACGGCAATTTCAGTTAATAAACTAACATTACTTCTTAGTCCTACAGTAATTTTTTTACCATCTAATAAAGATTCTGCCACAAATCCAGAACGGGTTTGTACTTTTAATTCGTAAAGTCCTGGTTTCCCAGAAATGGCTAATATTTTTTGAAAACTCATGGGTTATAATTTAAATGTGAGCAAATATATATTTTAAAAAATGATTTTCCAATTTGAAAATCTAAAATAAAACATAAAATTTTTAGGTCGGATTTATTTGATTTTTAGATTGGCAAATTTCATTCTGTAATCTGGCTTGGCTTTGCCTTCCATAATGTTTTGCAGTTTTTTTCCTACCAATTTTTTCTTTAACATAGAAAGGTGGTCAGTAAATAAAATACCTTCAATATGGTCGTATTCATGCTGAATAACGCGTGCGATTAAACCGCTATACGTTTCGGTCTTTTTTACAAAATTTTCGTCAAAATATTCAATAGTAATGGTTTCATGTCTAAAAACATCTTCACGCACATCTGGAATACTCAAACAGCCTTCGTTGAAACCCCAAATTTCACCTTCTTCTTTTAATATTTTAGCATTAATAAAGGTTTGTTTAAAATCTTTTAATGCTTCTGCTTCTGTTTTAGAAATATCATCGCTATCTGCAAAAGGTGTAGTGTCAATTACAAACAAGCGAATAGGTAAGCCCACTTGAGGCGCAGCTAAACCCACACCATAAGCATTGTACATGGTTTCATACATGTTGCTTAGTGTTTCGGTTAAGTTTGGATATTCTGGTGTAATGTCTTCGCAAACTTTTCTTAAAACAGCTTCGCCATATCCGTATATAGGTAAAATCATGGTTTCTTTTTTTTGCAAAATTAGCAAATTTTCTTATAAAAAAAGTAAATATTATTCGTTAGCACCACCAACATCGCTATTATCTAATTTTATAGGATATTTAGGATTAAATAATGCAATAAACTTCTTGGTTTTATAGGTATTGTAAGTCATTTTATTTGACAACGCAATAATGGTTACCGTATCTGTTTTTTGAGTAATATACGATGAGGTATTGCCGTGCCACCAACCGTTATGATAGGTCAGAGTAGGTGCTTCTTTCCATTCACGTAAACGAATACCCAATCCGTAATTTTTTTCGCCTTTCGATTCGTAGCTGTAGCCTTTAAATATTTCTTTCTTTAGTTTTTCGCTAAAAAAGTTATCCGAATAGGTGGCTAAGTCAAATTTTAATAAATCGCGTGCCGTAGAATAAATGTTTTTATCGCCATATACCAAATCCAAATGGTCAAAAGCCAAGCGTAATCGATTTGATTTATAGGTTTGACTTACGGTGTCGTGGTGTTTTTCGTAGTCAAAAACAAACGTATTTTTCATCCCTAGTGGTTTAAAAAGAAGTTCATTCATGGCTTCATGATAACGCATTCCAGATACTTTTTCAATAATTAACGCCAATAACGAATAGTTGGTGTTGCAATACGCAAATCGCGTTCCAGGTTTGCTTTCTAAATGAATTTTCCCAGAATTTATAAGTTTTAAAATGTCTTGATTGGTAATTCTATTAGAGCGGTCCCATTTTACATCACGCTCAATAAAATAACCGTAATGACGCAAGCCGCTTCGGTGATTTAAAAGCATTCTTACTGTAATATCTTTGTGATAAAACCCGTCAAGATATTTCGTTACTTTATCGTCTAATCTGATTTTCTCTTGGTCAACCATTCTTAAAATTACCGCTGCCGTCAGTACTTTACTAACTGAGGCAATATGTAACGGCTTGTTTTTTCCGTTTTTATCGTCTTTCTCTTTGTAGGCAAATCCTTCGTAATCTTCAAATAAGATTTTCCCGTTTTTGGCTACTAAAAACTGACCGTAAAAATCACCTTTGTTAATTAATTTATTGTACTGGTAACTAATTTCGTTTTTCTGTTTCTCGCAATACGCGGGATCTAACTCGTTGAATGCTACAAAAAAGTCGCTTTTATCATCTTGTGTTCCATTATTTTTTGAAAATTCGGATGATTTATTGTTACAAGATAGTATGAATAAAGTAAGGCATAAAAGGGAAAGGCGTATTCTCATTATTTTCTGATTTCTATAGTTGGATTTTGTTCGATTAACTGCTCAATAAATTGGTCTCTATTATTTGGCGATATAAATATGTCGTCGTATTTGTGATAAACAATCTCAATGCCTCTGTGATGAAAGCCTGGTTTGTAAAAATTTGTTTTGATTATTGAATTGGAATATTTTATGGTTTTAATTTCTGAAATTTTAATTTTTGTTTTGTAAAAAAACATAGAAACAATCAATAGGTTTTCTTGAATTTCGTAATACGTAGTGAAAAATGTAACTGTAATTAACACACTTAAAAACAAAATTAGAATTCCAATAGGCGCCAAAACCATTTCAATAGAATCTCCAGATAAAAAAGCAATTAGCGATACGAGTACTGCAGGAAATAGGGGTATAAAGAAATTAATTTTACTAAAGTCCGATTTGTATTTCATCTATTGTTTTGCTGTTTTTTTAGGACAAATACCATTCTTAAAATATTAATTAAGTACGATTTTATAAAAATGTCATCTGCTTTTGCAAATTAAAGTATTTTTGAAGTATTTTTGATAAAAAATTATTAAAAATGTCAACTATCAATTGGAAAATCGTAAAAGAATACGAAGATATCACGTATAAAAAATGTGATGGTGTGGCGCGTATTGCCTTCAACAGACCTGAGGTGCGAAATGCATTCCGTCCAAAAACAACTGCCGAATTATTAGATGCTTTTAAAGATGCGCATGAAGACACTTCTATTGGAGTAGTTTTATTATCTGCAGAAGGACCTTCTTCAAAAGACGGAATATGGAGTTTTTGCAGTGGAGGCGATCAAAAAGCAAGAGGCAAACAAGGGTATGTAGGCGA
The DNA here is from genome assembly GCF_044341185.1 of Flavobacterium sp. GTDB lineage: Bacteria > Bacteroidota > Bacteroidia > Flavobacteriales > Flavobacteriaceae > Flavobacterium. The sequence continues at coordinate 24,382 of NZ_JBIISE010000015.1, read as the reverse complement.
AGACGGCTATCACCGATTGAATATATTAGAAGTACAACGTTTAATTCGTTTTATGCCAAAAGCAGTAATTGCTGTGGTGCCGGGTTGGGCAGTTGGTGGCGGACATAGTTTGCACGTAGTGTGCGATTTAACTTTAGCAAGTAAAGAACACGCCATTTTTAAACAAACCGATGCTGATGTAACCAGTTTTGATGGCGGTTATGGTTCGGCATATTTAGCTAAAATGGTAGGACAGAAAAAAGCAAGAGAGATTTTCTTTTTAGGAAGAAATTACTCGGCACAAGAAGCTTACGAAATGGGTATGGTAAATGCTGTAATTCCGCACGCTGAATTAGAATCTACCGCTTACGACTGGGCACAAGAAATATTAGGAAAATCGCCAATGTCTATCAGAATGTTAAAATTCGCAATGAATTTAACTGATGATGGTATGGTTGGACAACAAGTTTTTGCTGGTGAAGCTACACGATTGGCTTACATGAGTGAAGAAGCTGTAGAAGGTAGAAACGCCTTCTTAGAAAAACGCAAACCAAATTTTGAGAAAAAGTACATTCCATAGGTGGGTGTAGGGTAAAAGGTGTTAGGTTAAGGGTATAAGTAAAAAGGAAAAATAAAAAGTGTTTACAAATAAAAAAATTCTTTTAACTATAAGTATTTCAATGCTTTTGTATTGGTTACTTAACAAAACAATTGATGTATATCAGATTGCTATTTTAGGTGTGCTTTATGAAATTCTTTGGCTGCCTATGATGATATTCTTTATTGTTTTACCAATACTAAATACCTACACAATATTCAAAAACAAAAATAATTTGATTCCATATTTTAGTTTGGCATTAAATGTAATCACAATAATAATCGTTTTCTTAGTTTAATGAAAAGCACAATACAACCCTGGATTCAAGCGGCGCGCTTACGAACGTTACCTCTTTCTATTTCTGGAATTTTGGTAGGAAGTGCGTATGCGTATTACCAACATACATTTGAATGGATTATTTTTGTGTTGGCATTATGCACCACATTGTCTTTTCAAGTACTATCCAATTTTGCTAATGATTATGGCGATGGCATAAAAGGAACAGATGCCAATAGAATTGGTGAAAAACGCTTAGTAGCTTCTGGTGAAATTACTTCTGCCCAAATGAAAATGGCAATTATCATCAACTCGGTTATAGCCTTTGTTTTAGCTGTAGCTTTAATTTATTTCGCTTTCGGACAAGAAAATTTTGTGTATTCGTTTACTTTTTTGGTGTTAGGAATAGCATCAATTGCCGCAGCCATAAAATACACCGTTGGAAATAACGCTTATGGATATAGTGGTTTTGGCGATGTTTTTGTTTTTATCTTTTTCGGATTGGTTGCTGTTGTTGGAAGTAATTTCTTATACTCGCAAAGTATCGATATTAAATTATTCCTTCCCGCTACGGCGATAGGAATGTTAAGCACCGCTGTATTAAACTTAAATAATATGCGCGATATTGAGAATGATAGAATCGCAAATAAAAATACATTAGTGGTAAAATTTGGATTGAAATGGGCTAAAAAATATCATGAAATTATTTTAGTTATTGGAATGATTTGTTTTATGATATTTTCTTTACTAATTAAATCTTCTCTTATTCCCATTTTAATTATTAATATTCCTATTATTTCTCATATGGGAAAAGTTAAAAAATCAGATAATTATGAAGATTTTGACCCAGAACTTAAAAAAGTGGCGTTAAGCACCTTTGCATTAAGTTTTTTATTTTGGTTAACTCTTGTCTTTCTAAACTAATTACTCATCACTAAAATAGTAACTATGAAAATAACATTTTACGGACACGCGTGCTTGGGCATTCAAATCAATGACATTCATATTTTGGTAGACCCTTTTATTACAGGAAATGCAAAAGCATCTCATATTTCTATAGACGAAATTGAAGCCGATTATATATTGTTAACGCACGCACATCAAGACCATATTTTAGATGTAGAAACCATTGCCAAACGAACCGATGCAGTAATTGTATCTAATTATGAAATTGCTTCACATTATGGAAATAAAGGGTTTCATTATCATCCGATGAATCACGGCGGAAGTTGGGATTTCGAATTTGGGAATGTCAAATATGTAAATGCTATTCACACTTCCTCTTTTCCTGATGGAAGTTATGGTGGGCAACCAGGTGGATTTGTAATTGAAGGCGAACATAAAAACATATACATTGCAGGCGATACGGCTCTATCAATGGATATGAAATTGATTCCGATGCGAACCAAATTAGATTTGGCTATTTTGCCTATCGGAAGTAATTTTACAATGGATGTGGAAGATGCCATTATCGCTTCAGACTTTATAGAATGCGATAAAATATTAGGCTATCATTACGATACGTTCGGTTATATCGAAATTAATCACGAAGAAGCCAAACGTAAATTCTTCCAAAAAGGAAAAGATTTAATGCTGTTAGAAATTGGACAAAGCATCGACTTATAGACTTTGGTATCAAAATTGCTTAACAATAGAAAAACTATTTCATGAAAAAAATATTCTTATTCCTTCTTATTGCTCAAATTTCTTTCGCTCAGAAGGATGGTTTTTGGGATAAAGAGCGCGCGTTTACTAAAGAAATTAAACTTTCATCGGGTAACCGAACGTTAGTAAAAATTGACGATTTACCCGAGGGTGCCTCTGAATTTGTATTCCGAATTTTATTAATTGATGAAAATGGAAAAATCACTACAAGTTTAGCATCTATACTAAAAGCCATTCCAGATCCTACAGGTATTAGTCAGGGCACAGCAGGCGCTATTGTATTAACTAATTCACTTTCAGGTGATGATACTTGTGTCTATGGGATTTACACGTCTGAAAAGGCTGGAAATCAGTTTTTAAAAGACGGAAAGTTAGAAACGGCTTGTTATTTTAAAAAAGAACCTGTAAATAAAGACAGTAAAGTGATTTCTATTAAAAATACCAACTGTTTTGAAAACGCACCCTCTATTTGGTTTGGTTTTGAAAATAAAAACTGGGTATTAAGCACCAAAATTGTATTGGAAGTGGTTTCTTGGATAGATTATTCAGCTAGTAGAGGTTGGAATTTAGAAACAAAAAAAGAAATTTTAACAGAAGCTGAAAAATTAGCAACTGTTAAAATGGTGGCAAACAAAAATAATTATTTAGCTACGTTTATAAAAGTTTTCGCAGCTAAATATAAGTACAGTGAATACAAACAATTACTTGCAATTGAAAAAGCGAATATAATGCAAAGTATTGCTACCGAAAGTTTAACGCAATCAGGAGAATTACAAAATTATTTAGATAAAATTAGAAGCGCTTCTTTCGATTTGTTTAAGAAAGGAAAATCAGATGATGCAATCGCATTAATTCAGAAGGAAATTATCGAAAAAAAATATGCCAAAGACAATGATTATAGTGCTTTAGGAGATATTTATTTATTCAACAAGCAATTTGTAAATGCTGAAGAACAATATAAAAAAGCAATTGATAGAAACGCTTCGGAATTAGGATACAAATTAAAATTAGCGCACGTTTTTATGTTTTCTAATAAAGTTGGCGAAGCAAAAGATATTCATAAATTATATAAAGACAATAATATTTCGGCAAATAAAAGTTGGATAGCACAAACCAAATATGATCTTGAAGATTTCGAGAAAAGAGGATTTTCAACCGATAATTTTAAAAAAATACTAAGAATCCTTGAATAAGTTTCAATAATTGTCACATTGAAAATTGACTCATTGTCTAATTAAGAATATGAAAGCAACCTATAAAAAATACATCCTTAACTTTAAACGTCCAAGTGGCACCTCGCGTGGTGTGATGACGGAAAAAGAAACCTGGTTTTTACTATTAGAAGAAAATGGTAAAATTGGAATAGGAGAGTGTGGATTGTTGCGAGGTTTGTCTATTGATGACCGACCAGATTATGAAGAAAAATTAAAATGGGTGTGTGAAAACATTCATTTGGGAAAGGATAAATTATGGGAGGCGCTTCTTGAATTTCCTTCCATTCAATTTGGTGTAGAAATGGCATTTTTATCTTTACAAGCTGTTTCTCCATTTGAATTATTTCCTTCTGATTTTACCCAATCGAAAGATTCAATTTTAATTAATGGATTGGTTTGGATGGGTGAGGAAGGCTTTATGAAACAACAAATTGAAGAAAAATTAGCGGAAGGTTTTACCTGTATAAAATTAAAAATTGGGGCTATAGATTTTGAAAAAGAATTGGGATTATTGCGATTTATTCGTCAAAATTTTGATGCAAAAACTATTGAAATACGTGTAGATGCTAACGGCGCTTTTACTTCAAATGAAGCTTTAATAAAATTAAATCAATTATCTGAATTTGAATTACATAGCATTGAGCAACCTATTCAAAAAAACAACACTGACAGGATGTCAGAGCTATGCAAAACCACACCAATTCCAATAGCATTAGATGAAGAATTAATTGGTGTATTTAATTATGAAGATAAAGCAATGCTTTTGGACGTCATACAGCCACAATATATTATTTTGAAGCCAAGTTTTATTGGCGGAATAAAAGGTAGCTTAGAATGGATAGAATTAGCCGAAAAACGAAATATTGGTTGGTGGATTACTTCAGCTTTAGAAAGTAATGTAGGTTTAAATGCGATTGCACAATTTACCTACACGTTAAATAATAAAATGCCACAAGGATTAGGAACCGGTGGTTTGTATACTAATAATTTTGATTGCCCTTTAGAAATTAATAATGGGAAGTTAGTTTATGTAAAGGAACGTAATTGGGAATTTATGTAATCTATCTTAAAATTTCATCAAAAAAAGAGCGACAAATAATTGTCGCTCTTTTTTATTTACACATAGTTTTATAACTCTCAGTAAGTTTTATAAAGGGTTCTAAATAATAATTTGCAAAAACGGTACTTTCAAATTCTCGTTTTTCTTTTTTAGTTTTTAAGTTTTTCTTTCCTTCGTTTACGTCACTTTGCATTTTCTGATATTTTTGAATAGCATCTTTTTTCATTTCTTCTGAAACATCCATCTTTTGATCGAGTATTTTCTGAAACTCTGGACAATCATTAGTAACGTGTTTAATTGCATTTACTACTTCTTTCCCAATTTCATTTTGATTTTTGAATAAATCCATTATGCTAAAATCTAAAGGATTAATAGCTAAATTATCTTTTGAATTATTTAAATAAAAAACGGTTCTAACATATTTACCTTGCGCAATCATATTATAACCATAGAAATTTATAGAATCTTTTTTAATTAAAGGCAGAAATACAATACGGTCAGTTTCTTCAATCTCACCGTTATTTTTTGTTCTTAAAATTTTTAATCGTTTAAATTCTTTAATTTCTTTTGTTTCGATATCAAAGTGGGTGATATAATTTATTGAATCTGCTGATATTTGAATTGAAGTATCTTCAGCATTTTTTCTAAATCTAATTTTTTTTCTATTATAATTAATGTCGTTTTCAAGATCACTAGGTTTAAAACCAAAATCTCTAATCTCAATTATGTTTGGAGAATCAAAATCTTGAACTTCACCCATTAATGTTTTTCCATTAGTTAGTTGAACCGTTGCAGGTACATATTCCTTTTTTCCAAAATAAAATTCAACTCCAGATACTTGTTGATTCATTCTGCCATTTTGAGAAAATGAATTTAATGCTATTGCAATAAAAAATAAAAAAAATAGTTTCTTCATAACTATAATTTATTCATGTTGCTAGCCAATGTTTCAATAAACTTGGTAATTGGTCCTTTAACCATCATCGCCATCATTGCATTGAATTCACCTTCAAAGAACAATTGTATATCTGTAGTGTTTTCTGAAGTGGCATCTATTTTTGCAGTTAAAGTAAACGGTAATTTACTAGAAGCGGCTCCTAAGATTATTTCTGAATTTGGTGTGCTAGCTTTTTTTACCAATTTAATTTCTGGCATACCTTTTAAACCAAATTCAAAGCAATTTTCATCAATAACTTCAAATTTTGCCATATTTTCAGGCATTAACTTTTCGAAATTTTTAATATCTGATAAGGCATTAAAAATGTATTCAGCAGATTTTTCTACGTTTGTTTTTGGACTTTCTAAATTCATTATGTTGTTTTTTTTGTTTCAGGTTTTGTAAATCTAAACTCGTATATCTTACATTCAAATTTACGTTTTATTTCTTGTAATTCAAATAATCTTGCAATAGTATTGTTGCGGCTATTTCGTCAATTAAAGCTTTGTTTTGGCGTTGTTTTTTCTTTAAACCGCTATCAATCATAGTTTGAAATGCCATTTTTGAAGTAAAACGTTCATCAACACGTTCCATTTTCATATTTGGAAATTCGGTATGAAATTGCGAAATGAATTTTTCAATCATTTCCGAACTTTCACTTGGTAACCCGTTCATTTGTTTTGGTTCTCCGATGAGTACAGTTTCTACATTTTCTTTCGAAAAATACGTTTTTAAAAAAGCAATTATATCTGTAGATGGAATTGTGGTAAGTCCGCTTGCAATAATTTTAAAGTCGTCTGTAACTGCAATTCCAGTTCGTTTTAGTCCGTAATCTATAGATAAAATTCGTGCCATTTCATTAATTTAAGTACAAAAGTAAGTAAAACCCAATGTAAATGTATGAATTTGTACAAATAAAAAATCTCACCTTGATAACTCAAGATGAGATTTTAAAATTAATTGTTCAGTATTTATTTTTTTGCAGCGGGTAAACTTTCTAAAATTTCCACTTCAAAAATGATATTACTATTTGGTGGGATTACATTTCCTGCACCTCTTTCGCCATAACCTAAATTAGCTGGAATAAAGAAAATTGCTTTATCGTTGAAATTCATATTGTTAATTCCTTCTAAAAATCCAGGGATTAAGCCTCCTTTACTTCCATATTTAAATGGAAAAGGTTGGTATCCGTTTTGGTTGGCTCTGTTTTGGTCAAATTTACCGTACATTTTGTTAATGGCTTCGTAGCTACTATCAAAAAGAGTCCCATCTTCTAAATATCCTGCATAATGCACATAAATATCTTTTCCTTCTGTTGGTTTTACACCTGTTCCTTTTTGTAAGATACTATATTGTAAACCAGAAGGCGTAGTTGTAGATTTTGCTTTTAAAGCAGCTAATTCAGCAACTTTAGCAGCTAAAAGCGGACCTAATTTTTCTTTCATTTCTTTATCAGCAATGGCTTTTGCTTCCGCTTCTTTTTGTCTTTTTTCTGCTTCTAATTTTGCTGCAGCTTCTGCTTTAATTCTGTTTTCTTCTGCTTCTTTTTTATCTAATTCAGGTTTTATTTTCATATATTCTGAAAATACTTTTTCTGCATTGAAATTTTTAGCTAATTTTCCTTTTCTAACAATTACTACTTTTTCAATTACATCATCTTGAGCAATAGCATCTACTACTTTTTGCCCTTCAATAACGTGACCGAAAACACTATGTTTGTTGTCTAACCAGGGTGTGTCTTTGTGTGTGATAAAAAATTGAGACCCATTTGTTGCAGGACCTGAATTTGCCATAGATAAAATTCCAGGTTTGTTATGTTTTAAGCTTGGATCAAATTCGTCTTTAAATTTATATCCAGGATCTCCCGCTCCAGTTCCTAATGGACAACCACCTTGAATCATAAAATTAGCAATAACTCTATGAAATTTTAAACCATCATAATAAGGTTTTCCTTTTCTGTCGTTGGTTACAAATTCATTTTTACCTTCTGCTAACGTAATAAAATTCGCTACAGTAATGGGTGTTTTTTGAAACTCTAATTGTAAGGCAATTTTACCTTTGTTGGTATAAATTTCTGCAAATATACCTTCCAAAACTACTGGTTTTGGTTTCGCATTTTTAGTTTGTGCTAAAGAAACAGTGGCAGTTAATGCACACAATAATACTACTAACTTTTTCATTTTTAATTAATTTAGTTTTTCTAATAATTCTACTTCAAATAATAATGTGGCATTAGGCGGAATGGTGCCATAACCTTGTTCCCCATACCCTAAATGCGCAGGTATTAATAAGGCCATTTTATCGCCAAATTTCATATTTTCTAATCCTTCAATAAATCCAGGAATTAAGCCAGTTTTACTGCCGTAAGTAAATGGAAATGGTGCATATCCGTTAGCTTCTTTTCTGGCTACATCTAATACGCCATTTTCTTCGGCTACATTTGCATAACTTGTGTCGAACAGCGTGCCATCTACAAAAAAGCCGGCATAGTGTACAAATACTTCTTGGCTATAAACTGGTTTTTTTCCTTTTCCTGAAGAAATTAATTTATAAATTAATCCAGTTTTGGTTTTGGTCCCGGTTGCTTTAATATCCTCAATTTGTGCTACTTTTTTAATTTTTACTTGCTCAAGTACTTTTTGTAATTCGACTTGTTTATCAAAATATTCTTTAAATACTTTAAGCGCATCGAATTTTTTCGCTGCATCACCAATTCTGATGATTTTTACAGTATTTATTTTGTCGCCAACCACAATTGTACTCACAATATCTAATCCTTCTACTACTTCACCAAAAACACTGTGTTTTCTGTCTAAATAAGGGGTTTGATCTGTTGTTATGAAAAATTGCGAACCATTTGTGTTAGGTCCTGAATTTGCCATAGATAAAATTCCAGCTTTTCCGTGATTTAATTCTGGATGGAATTCATCTTTGAATTTGTATCCAGGTCCGCCTTGTCCTGAACCTAAAGGATCGCCACCTTGAATCATAGGCGGATTTGCTTCAACTCTGTGAAAAGTCAATCCGTCATAGAAGTGAATGCCTTTATATTTTGAGTTGACATAATTGTTTTTTCCTTCAGCTAATGTAACAAAGTTTGCTACGGTAAAAGGCGCTTTTTCGAATTCTAATTTTATAGTAATATCACCTTTAGACGTTTCAATTAAAGCATATAAACCATCTGATAAATTACCATTTTCAACTTTACCTGTGCAAGAAATAAATAGTGTGCTAAAAAAAAGGAATGTTAGTAGTATCTTTTTCATTTTTTAATTATTCAGGGGTTTCTGTTTTTATTTCATTTAACGTTACGTGACAAATAATTGGCTGATTGGTTCCGATTTTTTTATCATCACCGTGATATCCGTAAGCAGATTGTGAAGGAAAAATAAATTTCACTTTGTCGCCTTTATGCATTAATTTGATACCGTTTCTTAAACCACTCATAATATTTTGTTTGTCTACATAATAGGTTTGAGGTTTTAATTCTTCCGCAGAATAAATAGTATTTCCGTATAAATCGGTAATTTCATAATCAAAATTCACTACATCACCTTTAACAGGAAATACGTTTTCAGTACTTTTACTTTCATAGGCATACCAAAAACCTTTTTCTGAACGATTATAAATAAATGCGGTATCTTTTTGAATGATTTTATTGATGGCTATTTTTTCTTGTTCATTCAACTTTTTATTTCTATCAATGGATTCTTTCATAAAAGTTCCTGATGAGTGAGAAATGGGTTGACGCGCTTGTTTTTCAGAACACGAAGTAATGAAAATGCTTACAGCAACAAGTAAAATAAGTTTGAATGAATTCATTTTAGTTAATTTATTTTTTTTCGATTGCTAAAATAGCAATAAATTTAGTTATTGTGTCGTCTAAACTATCAAAAGATTTTCCACCAGCGGCATTTTTGTGTCCGCCACCATTAAAATGATTTCTAGCAAACTGGTTTACATCAAAATCACCTTGTGAACGGAACGAAATTTTAACTATTTTTTCTTCTGAAACTTCGGTGAAAAACGCTGTAAAATCGATATCCTTAATGGTTAAGCCATAATTTACAATACCTTCTGTATCGCCTTTTTTAACTTGTAATTCATTTTGTTCTTGTTGCGAAAGTGTAATATAGCTCGTTTTGTATTCTGGTAACACTTTCATATTAGATAGCGCTTTTCCTAAAATCTGAAGTTTATTATAATCGCCATTATCGTATAAATTTACGTGAATTTGCGAATTATTCACGCCTATATCAATTAAATTTGCCACAATACGATGCAAGTTTCCGGTAGTTCTTGGAAAACGAAATCCACCAGAATCTGTTGCAATACCGGTGTATAAACACGTGGCTGCATCTACATTTATGTAGTCACCAAGTTCTAATTTTTGTATGAATTCATACACCATTTGGCAAGTAGAACTATACTCAATATCCGAAAACATATATTTTGCATAGGTATCAGGTTTCTCGTGGTGGTCAATCATTACAAATGTTGTTGAAAGTGTTTTTAAAACCGTTTCCATTTGTTCGCCAGTACGATGAAATGCATTGAAATCTAATGTAAAAATTAGTTCAGCTTCTTTTAAAACAGAAGTTGCTTTATCTGTATGTGCACCTTCAAAAATTAGTGTTGCGTCATTTGTACCTGGAATCCATTGCAAATAATCAGGGATTTCATTAGGTACAACAACAGTAATTTGATGATTTAATTGTTTTAATATATGATATAACCCAAGCGTAGAACCCATAGCATCGCCATCCACATTTCTATGCGGAATGATAGCAATCTTTTTAGGAGTTGCTAAGAGTAGTTGCAATTCTTTAATTTGAGTTTCGTTTAAATGTGTCATTAATTGAATAGTTTAAAACCTATTATAATACCCAAAAAACCTACTGCTAGGGAAGTTATTGTATATAGAATGGCAAAGTTATAATTTTGATTTTGAATAAATTGAATGTTTTCTAAACTAAATGTTGAAAAAGTAGTAAATCCACCACAAAATCCGGTAATTAGTAAAAGTTTTAACGTTTCATTTTGCAAATTATTTTTCTGAATATATCCAAAAAGTAATCCAATTAGCAAACAGCCTAAGCCATTTGCAATGAAAGTTGCCCAAGGAAACTGTGTTGTGTTATTTTTAGTTAGAAAATAACTTAGTAAATATCTGGCTACGCTTCCAATTCCGCCACCAAGGAGTACTAAAAATATGTTTTTTATCATCGTTTTAAACTAAAATGTCCTTTTATTTTTTTGCCGTTTGAAACTTCTATAATAAACCAATAATCTGTTGAGGGAAGCATTTGATTATCGAAAGTGCCGTCCCAACTGGAGTTGATTTTATTTAACTCCTTTATAAGTTTTCCAAATCTATCAAAAATATAAATTTTACTGTTTTCTAATCCTTTTTTATCTAAATTTTTAATTTGCCATACATCGTTAAATGAATCTCCATTTGGAGTGAAAAATTTTGGATAGGTTAGTGCAAAAAAGGTATCAGAAACTGTTCCGCAATTTTCTTCTTTAACATAAATTCGATATTCTCCAGGTTCAGGCAAATTAAAAAGGGGTGTATTTTGAAAATTTATACCATCAATTGAGTAGGTGTAATTACCATTCCCAGAAATAGAAATTAAAGCCGTTAAATTTTCCTCAAAATCATTTACATCAATATTCGTGATTGTAGCAATTTCAGATTCAATTGCAGTAAATGTTTTTGTATTTGTACAGCCATTTGCATTTGTTAGCGTAACGATATAATTTCCTGAGCTTGAAATAGATATGGATTGCGAATTCTGAACAGGTAAAGTATTCCAACTATAATTAGAAAAACCACTTGGAGCACTAATTGTTGTTACTGAATTATTGCAAATATTTATTATTTCGGATGGTAAAATACCGCCAGATGAAATTACGTTTAGCGTAATTGGAATGTTAGCATAGCAATTTTCAAGCGTAACGATTCTTGCATAAATAATCTGTTGATTTGGTGTAGTATTGGTAAAGTTGGCTGGTAAAGCAGTTGTTCCAGTGGTAGATTCAAACAATGCTACACTGTAATTACTTGGTAAGTTATTAAATATTTGCGTTTTAATGGCGTTTAAGTCAAATACAGCAAATCCATCTGAATTCGTATCACAAGCTGTAAAGCTGGTAGTTGATGTTGTTATATTAGGCGCATATTCTATTTCAATTGAGCCTGTAATAACGCAAGTAGTATTAACATTTATTTCTACCGTATAAGTTCCTGCTGATATTACATCATAAGTGGCACTATTTGTCCCGACAGGATTACCATTTTTAAACCATTGGTAACTTGTAGCACCAGATTGTGTTGCGTTTAATATTAACGTTTCGTTTGGGCACAAAGAATTTCCTGTGGCAAGTAATCGATTAGGTCCTAAGTCTTTTTCTGACACAAAACTTCCGGCTTTTAAGAAAATTCCAGAATCAAAACGTGCATTTCCTTCGTCAGCAATAACTAATTTAATATGATATAATGTTCCAGGTATTACCGCTGCTTGTGCTGTTAAAATTTTGGTTTGACCATCATAAGTTGTAGGATAGGTCCCTGTATTAAACGCATCAAAATACGTTTGATTTGCAGCAGGACAAATTGTGCCGCTTCCTCGAACCGTATTCACTCGAACAGGTATAGTTGTACCAGGAACTAAAGCTAAATTTTGATACGATGTGGCTGTAGCTTCTTTAAGTAAAAAAGCAAAACCATCAGTATAATTGCACTGGTTTGCAGTAGGATTCAAAAGATATTGTTCTGATGCAAAAATATAATCAAAGCTGATAGTATTCGCATTCGGTATAAAATCGAATTCTAATACAGTAGCGTTAAATGTGTTAGTTAAACTTAATGCAGTATTCAAATCGGAGTCACCATTCCAACCCATTCCAATGCCTGAATCTGAAAAATTAGTATTAGGTCCAATTACGGAACTTAATTTTCCAGTACTTAAAACAATACCTTCTTGAAAGGGAAATACAGAACCATTAGCATTGAAATATCCAAAACTCATTTCACCTGCACTAAAATTTCCACCTGATGCAGAAAAATTACTTACAGATACACAACCACTGTTAACTAAAATGTTTTCAATTAATTGTTGTGCTGTAAAGGTTTGATTTACAGTTATGTTTTGCGAAACGCTAACGTTAAATAAAACGCCAAAAAATATTAATATTATTTTTTTCATAGCATCAGCAAAGATACTATAAATCTCGTTTTTTAAGGAGGTAAAAAGATAAAAATAAGAACAAGCAGGTCCAAAATAATACGATGGCAATGCTAATAGGTTCTACAGCATAATTTTTTTCAATAGTTGCACCCACTGTAGTGGTAACCGATTTTACAAAATTTAATCTCGTAAAAGGCTCTACAATTAAATTTGACATTGATTCTAAAGGAAATAATTTTTTTAGAAAATCAATTGGAGTAGTGTCTTTATCTAAGTGCGTATAGCCTAAAATTTGATATTTTAAAATGGCGTGACCAATATTTTCCCCTAAAAACCAAACAAAAATAAATCCTAATGTAAAAGCAGATCGTTTAATTAACAAGGCAAGAAATAAACAGAAAGAGAAAAACGCAACGTGTTTTAAAAAGTAAGCAAACAAATATTCTAAATCCGAAAAAATGATGCCTATCTCTGTAAAAGAAGAATATTTTAAACCTAAAATTAAACTAATTACAAAAACTAAAGTGGTAGAAACTAATGAGAATACTAATATGGTATACACTTTTGACAGTAAGAACTCTTTTTTAGACATTCCATCAATTAAGTTTTGTTTTAATGTGCCGTAACTATATTCATTAGCAATCATTGAAACAATAATTACAGCCAAAAATATTTTTAACCAAGAAGCAATAAACGTGGTAAAATGCCAAATATATGGAAAATTGAAAAAGCCACTTTTTGCAGCTTCAAATTTAAACACACCAAAATCGAATTCAATTAAGGCTACCGTAGCTAATAACGAAAGCGATAAAAAATAAACTATGGTTAGTATTCTGCTGGCTTTGTTTTGCCAAATTTTTTGTAATTCTATAGAGAGTAGTCTTTTCATTTTTTTAGTTTATTTAGTTTGAAAGTTGCCTGAGGCTCTCGAAGGCAATTGTTGAATTAATTTTGTTGCCTTCGAGAACCTCAGGCAACAAAATTAATGTTTCGTTAATTCTAAAAATTGCTCTTCTAAACTGTTTTTGCGTTTCACTAAATGTGAAAGCGTAATATTTTGTTTAAATAAGTGCGAATTTAATTCTGCTGCATCTAAATTAGCATTTAAATACACCAATACTTTCGAATCCTCTTCTTCTATTTTTTCAATTTGTGGAAACGATTGTATCGCCGTTTTTAATTGTGCTAAATTATCTGATTCTAACTCAAAAAATCCTTCATTTGCTGTAATTCCGTCAACTGATCCTTGGTATAAAGTAACGCCATTTCTTATTACAATTACGTGTGAGCATACTTTTTCAACTTCGTCTAATAAGTGAGACGCTAAAAGAATTGTTGTGCCTTGATTGGCAATAATTCGGATTAAATCTCTAATTTGTCTAATTCCTTGTGGATCTAAACCATTTGTAGGTTCATCTAAAATTAAAATTTCAGGATCGTTTAATAGGGCAGAGGCAATAGCCAAACGTTGCTTCATTCCTAATGAAAACGTTTTAAATTTGCTGTCTTTTCTTTCTAAAAGACCTACTAATTCTAATTTTTCGGAGACTTTTGTAAAAGTAATGTTTTTTATTTTGCAGACTAATTTCAAATTGTCTTCCGCTGACATATAGGGGTAAAAATTGGGACGTTCAATAATGGCACCCACTTTTTTTAGGGCTTCGTGTGTAGAGTGTGCTCCATCAAACCATTGAAATTCACCGGATGTTTTATTTACTACGTTTAAAACAATGCCCAAAGTAGTTGATTTTCCAGATCCATTAGGTCCTAAAATTCCATATACATTTCCTTTTTTTATTTCAATAGAAACGTTGTTTACCGCGTGAACTTTGCCGTATTTTTTATGAAGATTGCTAATTTTTAATATAGTTTCCAATAGGTTTACATATTTAATTTATATGTAAGACGACAGAAACGGTATCGTGTTACACGAATTCATTAAGAAATTTCGATTTATTTTTACGAATAAAAGCAACAATTAATGCTACAACATCTTCCTCTTCTTCTGTAAAGAAAATTTCATCTAAGTCTTCCCAACCTGAGATAATTTTTTCATCAAGTTTGGCTATAACTTCTTGTCTTTTTGCTGTATTTTCGGTATATTTAACTGTAAATAATTGAAAAGCTTTTGTCAGTAATGTAGCTGTTTTAGGCGCTTCAATTTCTTTATATGCTTGGATAATTTCTTTAGCAAAATCGCCACTTTCATTATTGAAGAAATACTGCAAACCGCCTTCATTCATTGCAGCTTCAAAAATATCTATTAGAACGAATGTTTTTTCGGCGTGGTTTAAATCTGTTTTTTGTTTTTTATCCCAAATATGAGTCCCAACGGCTTCAATAATAGCTATTTCGTCTTCTAATTGTAATACGGTTTCAATATTTTGCATATAAAAATGTTAAAGTTTGTTTTGTGAATTAATGAATAAGGTATAAAAATTTATACTATTATTTCTTGAAAAGCTCTAATAAATATTTGGCGCCTACAAAAGGAGATATTTCGTGTTGTACTACTTGTTTTTTTACGGATACTAATTGTTTTATTATTTCTGGATGCTGATAAAAGCTGTTTTTCAGTTGTTCATTTATAGTTTCCATCATCCAATATTGGTTTTGCGCTTCTCGGTTAGCATTAAAATAACCAGAATCAGTGGTTTGAGAAATATAAGCTAGAATAATCGCATACACTTCTGTAATACCATCCGAAGTCAGCGAACTGCAAGTGGTTACATTAGGTTGCCATCCTGAATCTTTCATTGGAAACAAATGCAACGCTCTATTGAATTCTATTTGCGCCATTTTTGCCTTTTGTATGTTGTCGCCATCAGCTTTGTTTATTACTACTGCATCGGCCATTTCCATAATACCTCGCTTAATACCTTGTAGCTCATCGCCGGCGCCCGATATTTTTAATAGCAAAAAGAAATCTACCATACTGTGTACTACGGTTTCACTTTGTCCAACACCAACGGTTTCAATAATAATAGTATCAAAACCACAGGCTTCACATAAAATAATTGCTTCTCTAGTTTTTCTGGCGACACCGCCTAAACTTTCACCAGATGCACTTGGTCGAATAAAAGCATATTCATCTTTTACCAATTCTTCCATTCGGGTTTTATCTCCCAAAATACTTCCGTGACTCAACGTGCTACTTGGATCAATAGCTAAAACTGCTACTTTTTTTCCAATGCCGGTTAGGTGTTTTCCAAATGCTTCTATAAATGTACTTTTTCCTACACCAGGTACACCTGTTATTCCAATTCGAACCGATTTATTAGCATAAGGCAAACAACCATTTATGACTTCATTGGCTTTTT
The DNA here is from genome assembly GCF_044341185.1 of Flavobacterium sp. Lineage (GTDB taxonomy): Bacteria > Bacteroidota > Bacteroidia > Flavobacteriales > Flavobacteriaceae > Flavobacterium. The sequence continues at coordinate 8,140 of NZ_JBIISE010000015.1, read as the reverse complement.
CAAAATGGAGTGGGTTGGTGCTTTCAATTAAGGTAATAGCTCTACTTAAAGCTACTTTATCCCCTAAAATAATTTTTTCAATCAACTCAGCCGCACTAACTTCTTGCTTTCTAAACGCTTGAATGTGCTTTGCTACCTGAGAACTTACTATTTCAGGTTTAATTATTCCGTCTTTTTCGGAAAGTGCAGATATTTTATTATTTTTACTCAATTAAAATTGCTTTGTGTAAAAGTAATAATTTTTTTTAAATGAAGCCATTCCTGCTATCCGCTAAATCTTTTTATTTAAGTTTCCTTCGAGTGCCTCAGGAAACTTAAATAAAAAGGATACCGCTCCTATCAGGGCTAAGGCATTCGTTTTCAAAAGAAGCCAAATTAATCGCAAAAACAAAAAACTATTTACTTTTCGATACTTTCGAAATTTTGTAGTAATAAAATATAAAATTATGAATTTCAATACTGAAGCTTTTCAAAAATTAACCACTATTGTAGGCGAAAATTATATTTTTACAGATGCTGAAACATTATCGCATTTTGGTCATGACGAAACGGAAGATTTATCTTTTCCACCGCAAGTAGTTCTTAAACCAGCCAATGCACAAGAAATTTCCGAAATTTTAAAAATAGCCAATCAATATAAAATTCCAACTACGCCAATAGGTGCAAGAACCGGATTAAGTGGTGGTGCCTTATCTATTTTTGGGGGCATTGGTTTGTCGTTAGAGCGATTAAATAAAATTATTGAAATAGACGAAAATAATTTGCAAGTCACTACTGAACCAGCTGTAATTACTCAAGTATTACGTGAAGCAGTAGCTGAAAAAGGATTGTTTTACCCTGTTGATCCAAGTAGTATGGGTAGTTGTTGGATAGGAGGTAATGTTGCCGAAAATGCTGGTGGAGCACGTGCTGTAAAATACGGGGTAACTAAAGATTATGTATTGAATTTAGAAGTGGTTTTGCCTACGGGTGCTATTATTTGGACAGGTGCCAATACGTTAAAAAATTCTACAGGTTACAACCTAACCCAATTGATGGTAGGAAGCGAAGGTACTTTAGGGATTGTAACCAAAATTGTTTTAAAACTAATTCCGAAAAACACACATAATGTATTGCTGTTGGTTCCATTTTATAAGGCTGAACAAGCTTGTGAAGCGGTTTCTGCAATATTCAGAGCCGGAATAGTTCCGAGTGCATTAGAATTTATGGAACGAGATGCCATAGATTGGTCAGTTACCCATTTAGACGGCATTTCTGTAGAGGTTAAACTAGAACATCAAGCCCATTTATTAATTGAAGTAGATGGTAATTACCCAGAAATTTTAATGCAAGAAGCGGAAAAAATATTGGAAGTGGTAGAACAATTTGAAATCGATGAAGTGTTATTTGCAGACACAGAAGATCAGAAAAATGCCCTTTGGAAAATGCGAAGAGGTGTAGCTGAAGCCGTAAAAGCAAATTCTATTTATAAAGAAGAAGACACGGTTGTTCCAAGATATGAACTACCAAAATTACTTAAAGGTATTAAGGAAATTGGTTCAAAATACGGATTTCAATCGGTGTGTTATGGACACGCTGGTGATGGAAATTTACACGTAAACATTATCAAAGGCACTATGTCTGACACCAATTGGAAAATAGAAGTACCAAAAGGAATTCGTGAAATTTTTGAATTAACAGTTTCTCTAAAAGGAACTTTATCTGGAGAACACGGTATTGGTTTGGTACAAAAAAACTATATGGATATTGCTTTTAATAAAGGTCATTTAGAACTAATGGAAAGAATAAAAGCTGTTTTTGATCCAAATAATATATTAAATCCTGGGAAAATTTTCCCTGATGAGTTGTAAAAGTTTATTTTTTCAAGTATTCTAACAAAACAGGATCTGCGTTTTTAAACGTATTGTCCATTTCAGTAATGGTGGCATTTCGTTTTTTGTTAAGTTTTATTAAAATATCTTTTTCTGTTGTAAATAAAATTACGGTTAAAAACGGATTGTTTAGGTATTGATTTAAAAGCAGTATTACATCTTCAATAGGTTTTATTTCTATAATTTCTTCGGATAAATATCTAAAAGTTACATTGAATTTTAAAGTATCATTATCTACAATCGTACGAAAATATACATTTGTTAATTCCGTTTTTCCAATGGTTTTTCCTAAGGTTAACTTTGCAAAAGTCCCATTAGATAAACTGGTTTTTAGGTGGTCGTATATAGCATTTATTTGTTCAGAATAGCTCATGCATTTTTTTTGTAAAAGTACTAAAAGTTACGAATAAAAAAATCCTCAATTATTACTAATTCAGGACTTATTTCATTAATCTCTTTTAGGATTGTTTTTTTTATCTCGTTTTTCTTCTTTTTTCTCTTTTTGAGTTTTTAAAGGTTCTTTTTTTTGTCCTTTTTTTGCGTCTTGACTTTTAGCCATAATTTTTTGAAATTTCTAATTACTTCGCATTATTTGTTTTGTAAATATAACTTCTTTTATTGAAGTTCAACCTATTCAAATCTGGTTTTACTTATAATTTATAATAAATTGTAACACAATAATTTATTAATCTTTCAATTTTGCCTAAAATTATTGAAATAGACTATATTTGCACCTCAAAAATCCAAATACATAAACATGGGACTTATTAAAATTTTTTCTGGAAAAGAATCAATTGCTATAAAATTACAAGCTGCAGTTGAAGCCGAAAATGTAAAAGTGACACAACGAGAAAACAAACAAAATTCAGGAGATGTAGCAATAATTGAATTGTTTATAGAAGAAAATGATTTTATGAAAGTGAGAGATGTAATTGAAGATTTTAAAATGAATATGTAATTGTAGTGATTAGTAAATAGTGAAAAGTTTGATATAATTTACAAATCCTTTAACACATTACCCAAAACCTTTTACCTTAAAATAAAATGATTACAGTTAATGATATCGCCGTAGAATTTGGCGGAACCACTCTTTTTAGCGAAGTAACTTTTGCCATTAATGAAAATGATAAAATTGCCCTTATGGGTAAAAATGGCGCAGGAAAATCAACCCTTTTGAAAATAGTTGCAGGCGAAAGCAAAGCCACACGTGGAAGTATTTCTGCTCCAAGTGATGCTGTAATAGCTTATTTGCCTCAGCATTTATTAACTTCAGACAATTGTACGGTAATGGAAGAAGCTTCTAAAGCTTTTGCTGAGGTACTAAATATGAAAAAAGAAATTGACGATATAAATGAGCAATTAACAGTTAGAACGGATTATGAAAGTGATGCGTATATGAAATTAATTGAGCGTGTTTCTGAACTTTCAGAAAAATTTTATGCTATTGAAGAAGTCAATTATGAAGCAGAGGTAGAGAAAGTACTAAAAGGATTAGGTTTTGAAAGAGAAGATTTTACTCGATTAACTAAAGAATTTTCAGGAGGTTGGAGAATGCGAATTGAATTAGCTAAAATTTTATTAAAAAAACCAGATTTAATTTTGTTAGATGAGCCAACCAATCATATGGATATCGAAAGTATACAGTGGTTGGAAGATTTTTTAATTAATTCGGCAAAAGCTGTAATGGTAATTTCTCACGATAAAACATTTGTAGACAATATTACTAATCGTACTATTGAAGTTACAATGGGTAAAATTTACGATTACAAAGCCGTATATTCTGAATATTTAGAATTGCGAAAAGACAGAAGAATTCACCAACAAAAAGCCTTTGATGAACAACAAAAATTCATTGCTGACAATCAAGCGTTTATAGATCGTTTTCGTGGTACATTTTCTAAAACAGACGCAGTTCAATCTCGTGTTAGAATGTTAGAAAAAATTGTACCCATTGAAGTGGATGAGGTGGATACCTCGGCATTGAAATTGAAATTCCCACCATCGCCACGTTCTGGGCAATATCCGGTTGTTGTAGAAGAATTATCAAAAAAATATGGTGACCATGTTGTGTTTAAAGATGCCAATATGGTTATTGAAAGAGGACAGAAAGTAGCTTTTGTTGGAAAAAATGGAGAAGGGAAATCTACCATGATAAAAGCCATTATGAAGGAAATTGAGTTTGAAGGTAAGTTAGAAGTAGGACATAATTCTCAGATTGGTTATTTTGCGCAAAATCAAGCCTCATTATTAGATGGTGAAATGACAATTTTTGAAACAATAGACCAAATTGCAATTGGTGATGTTCGTACGAAAATTAAAGATTTATTAGGTGCTTTTATGTTTAAAGGTGATGATATTCAAAAGAAAGTAAAAGTGCTTTCTGGTGGAGAAAAAACACGTTTGGCGATGATAAAATTATTATTAGAACCTGTGAATGTTTTAATTCTCGATGAGCCAACCAATCATTTGGATATGAAAACTAAAGATATTATTAAAGATGCTTTACGCGATTTTGATGGTACATTAATTTTAGTATCACACGACCGTGACTTTTTAGATGGTTTGGCAACAAAAGTGTTCGAATTTGGAAATAAACGTGTTAAAGAACATTTTGAAGATATCAAAGGATTCTTGGCCTACAAGAAAATGGAAAGCTTAAAAGAAATTGAAAAATAGAGATATATTATTTATATAAAAAAAAGCTCCAAAAGGAGCTTTTTTTATGCGTTTTTATAATGTTTAAACGGAAATAATAACATTCCAAAACATTCTCCTTGGTGTTTTCCAATATGTTTATGGTGCATTTTGTGTGCACGTCTTAGTGCACGAGCATATTTGTTATTTGCGTTTCTGAATAATTTAAATCGTTGGTGAATAAAAATATCATGAACTAGGAAATACGTTAAGCCGTAGGCAAAAATCCCAAGTCCTATCGCTAATCCGATTTCTAATATTCCATTTTGCCATAAGAAGAAAAATGTCATACTTACCACAGCATAAAAGATAAAAAAAGCATCATTTCTTTCAAACCACGAATCGTGGTCTTTTTTGTGATGGTCGGCATGTAAACTCCAAAGGAATCCATGCATAATAAATTTATGAGTAAACCACGCCATAAATTCCATCATAAAAAATGTTATAAGAAACACTACTATATACAACCACATAATTTTTTAATTTAAAGTTTTAATGTTTAAAAATGTATTTAAATTTTTAATGATTAAAGTAAATTTAATCGATATTTTACGTAACAACGCGCTAAAAGTTCGGCTTTTTCATAATCAGGAACTCTAATCCGTGTGTTTTTTATTTCTGTTGAAGGTGTCGTTTTCAATCTTTTCAATAATCGTTTGTAATATCTGTACGCGGTGTATACACCAAATTTAGCTTCAATAGGTAAACGTAAAATTCCTTCGTATGCCATTTTAAAATCAGCTTCAATGTCTTCAATAATTTCTTTTTTTGAAGTTTCTGTTAGCTTATTTAAATCGGTATTTGGAAAATAAGTACGATTTAAACCTTCGAAATCAGCTTTTAAATCTCTCAAGAAATTTACTTTCTGAAAAGCAGAACCTAATTTCATGGCTGATGCTTTTAGTTCTTCGTATTTTTTTTCATCACCATTTACAAAAACCATTAAACACATTAATCCAACTACATCGGCACTTCCATAAATATATTCGTGATATTCTTCAGTGGTTTTGTATTCTTGTTTTACTAAATCAAGTTTCATACTTTTCATAAACGCATCAATCAAATCTTGACTAATATTGTGTTTATTTACAGTATGTTGAAACGAGTTTAAAATAGGATTTAAACTAATTTTATTCTGAATAGCATCTTCTAATTCGTTTTCAAATTTTTCAAACAAAACTTCTTTGTTATAGTCATGAAAACTATCCACTATTTCATCGGCAAAACGAACAAAACCATAAATGTTATAAATATCTTGTCTAATTGATGGTGCAAGCATTTTCACTGCAGATGAAAAAGAAGTACTGTATGCTTTGGTAACTTTAACGCTACATGCGAAAGAAACGGTATCAAATAATGCCTTCATATTATTGGTATTTTTTTATTAATTGGGCAACTAACTTTCCTGATATTAACGCTGGTGGAACACCAGGTCCAGGTACGGTTAATTGTCCCGTAAAATATAAATTTTTAACTTTTTTACTTTTCAATTTCGGACGTAAAACAGCGGTTTGTAATAATGTATTAGCCATCCCGTATGCATTCCCTTTGTAGGAGTTATACTCTGATTTAAAGTCGTTTACGCAAAAAGATTTTTTAAAGATAATGTTTTTTCTAACATTTTGTTTCGTAATGTGTTCAAATCGACTTATTATTTTTTCAAAATAGATTTCTCTTACTTCTTCAGTATCTTCTAAGTCTGGTGCAATTGGTATTAGAAAAAAACCATTTTCGCAGCCCTCTGGAGCGGTTTCCTTATTTGTTAATGAAGTAAAATTAGCATAAAATAAGGGTTCTGAAGGCCATTCTGGATTGTCGTAAATTTCAACAGCATGTTTCTCAAAATCCGAATCAAAAAATAAATTATGATGACACACATTTTCTAATTTCTTATCAAAACCAACATAAAATAATAGGGAAGAAGGCGCAAATGTTTTTTTATCCCAATAGGCTTCAGAATATTGTCTATTATTAATTGGTAATAACGTTTCAGTATGATGGTAGTCTGCTCCTGAAAGCACTACATCTGCTTTTAAAATTTTATTATTTATTTCAATACCTGTAGCAGTATTGTTTTCTACAATAATTTTAGAAATAGCTGCATTAGTGTGATACGTTACGCCCAATTCTTTTCCTAATTGAACCATAGCCTGAACGACATCGAAAAAACCATTTTTTGGTTGCCACGTTCCTAAACCAAAATCGGCATAATTCATAAAACTATAAAATGATGGTGTGTCTGAAGGTTTTGCTCCTAAAAACAATACAGGAAATTCTAAAATTTGTTGTAAGTTTTTGTTTTTAATTTTTTTACGAACATCTCTTTTGATGTTTGAAAAAAATTGGTCGATTTTAAGTGCAGTTTGTGGTGTAATTAATTCTAAAATGCTTTCGCCAGGTCTGTATACTAAATCCTTGATAGCAATTTGGTAATTTTTTTTAGCGTTGTCAATAAATTCGCTTAATTTTTTACCGCTTCCTTTTTCTATTTTTTCAAAATCGGATATAATGGTATTTAAATCCTCAGATACGTCAAAATGCGTGTCGTTTTCAAAAAATACTCTATAACCTGGATTTAATTTTTCTAAACTATAATAATCTGAAGGTTTCTTATTGAAATCTGCAAAAAAACTTTCAAAAACATCGGGCATCCAATACCATGATGGACCCATGTCAAATGTAAATCCGTTAGCAGTAAATTGTTGTGCACGACCTCCTAAGCCGGTGTTTTTTTCAAATACAGATACATTATTACCTTCTTTGGCTAGATAACAAGCTGCAGCTAATGATGAAAATCCAGATCCTATAATATGTATTGTTTTTGGCATATATGTGTAATTAGTATTTTAATGTAATATTAAAGAGTATACAAGAAATCTTTTAAGTTATCTATAGACCTAATGTTTTCAGGTAGTTTAGAATTGTCTAAAGTCTGAGCTTTTCTTCCTAATATTAACAAGTCATTAGCATTGTTTTTTAATATCGTATTCTTAAAAGTTTGAATATAATTTTCAATTTCATCTTCGCTTGGTTCTACCGTTAAGTAGGTGATGTACGTTATTTTTTTAAAGTGGTTATTTAATTCCAATAAGTTCTCAATTGGTAAACTTCTTCCTAAGTATACAGAATGATGTCCTTTTGTAACGATTTCGTGATGGAGAAACAAAAGACCTAAATCGTGAATTTCATTAAATGGTAAGTATAAAATATAGGTTTGATCTGAAACGCTATTTTGTTTAATTTGATATTTCTCAATTTCAATTAATATTTTTTGTTTAATTAAATGAGAAATAAAATGTTCGTGTGCTGGAGTAATCGTGTTTGTTGTCCATAAAACACCTATTTCCTCTAATAGAGGTATAAATGTTTCAAAAAATACAGCACTAAAAGTTTTCTGACTAAGTAATTCGTTATACGTTTTTACAAAAAGTGGCTGGTCAAAATTTAACATTGCCATTTTAAAACTACTTAGAACATGATTGTTAACCGTTTTTTCTGTTTGGATTTTAACTACAAACTTTTCAATTTCTGTTTGATTTAGTTTAGAAATTTTAGAAATTTTATAACCAAAATTG
>NZ_JBIISE010000042.1:0-12852 GCF_044341185.1 Flavobacterium sp. | reverse complement strand
TAACAAAACTACATTTAATAGTTTTTGAAGATTTTTTAAATCGTACAATCTAATATTAGTATCGGTACGCATAGGTTCAAGTAAATTGTACCTTTTTTCCCAAATACGAATAGTATGTGCTTTAATACCTGAAAGATTTTCCAAGTCTTTAATACTGAATGTAGATTTTATATTGTTCATTTTTTATCTAAAAAGTTTAAACAAAAATACATAAAAAATAGAAACAATTGCAATAAAAAGAAAAAAATCTTGCAAAGGCAAGATTTTAAAGTGACCACAATGGGATTCGAACCCATACGCCTTGCAGCACCACCCCCTCAAGATGGCGAGTCTACCAATTTCTCCACATGGCCAATAATAAAAAAAGAAGCTAAGCGGTTGCTTAACTTCTTTTTGTGACCCCGCTGGGATTCGAACCCAGGACCCCTACATTAAAAGTGTAATGCTCTACCAGCTGAGCTACAGAGTCGTAGCAATGAAGTAATAATTTTGTATATTTTGAAATATTTTTGTGACCCCGCTGGGATTCGAACCCAGGACCCCTACATTAAAAGTGTAATGCTCTACCAGCTGAGCTACAGAGTCTAAAAAACTATTTCTTCATTGCGGGTGCAAATATATGATGATTTATTTATTTCACAATAGCTTTTATATAATAATTTAATATTTTTTTATATTTTATTTATAACCCCTTAATTAAGAAGAGTTTGATGTCTTTTTGGTTTAATTTTTAATAAAAAATTCATTAAATTATTATACTTTTATAGCCTAAAATTTCAAATTTAATATGAAAACAATTCTTGTTGGCTATATGGCTTCTGGAAAAACTACTATTGGAAAATTACTTTCAGAGTCGTTAGAATTGCCTTTTTATGATTTAGATTCTATTATTGAACAAGAATTTAAAACAACAATTAATGAAATTTTTGTTCAAAAAGGCGAACTTTTTTTTAGAAAAAAAGAAAGAGAAATTTTGGAATCATTTTTAGCTACTACAGATAGTTATATTTTGGCTTTAGGTGGAGGTACACCTTGTTATTATGATAATTTTAATTTGTATCAGAATCAGGAAATAAGGAGTTTTTATTTGAAAGCATCCGTTTCTTCTTTATTAGAACGTTTGAAAATACAAAAAAATACGCGACCAATAGTAGCTAATTTAAATGATGAAGCGCTAAATGAATTTGTAGCAAAACATTTATTTGAACGTAATTATTTTTACAACCAAGTCCAAACAATAATTACTGTTGATAATAAAAACGAACAGGAAATTGTTTCAGAAATTCTTTCTAAATTAGCTTAAATACACATAAGAATTTTGTTCTTCGAAAACTACTTGTACGTGTTCCTGTAATGAAGTAGATAAAGACAATCCTTTAAAATCGGCTTTTACAGGGTATTTTTTATGATTTCTATCAATTAAAACGGCAGTTTTAAATTTATTCAAGGGAACGTTTAGGAAATGTTTAATGGCGTAAATTAAGGTCGCACCAGAATTTAATACATCATCTACTAAAACTAAGTTTTTATTAGCATAAGCTTCTTCTGATAATGATGTAGTAATAGTATCAGAAGGGTTTTGTTTGTTTATATTTACTTCACAAATAGTAATTTTAATGTCACTTATTGTTTCTAATTGTTTGGCAATTTTTTGTGCAAAAACAAATCCACTATTTGAAATTCCAGCAATAACTAATTCAGAATCGTTAGCAAATGTTTCGTATACTTGATACGCAATACGTTTTGTTTTATGTTCTATTTCTTTGTGAGATAAAATAATGTGTTGCATGGTTTATTTTTTTTCAAATGTAAAAAACAATTCTTTATTTGCACGAGGTTTTATAGAATTATATGCAAGTTCTAACGTTTTTATCGAAAACGTATTAGAAAATAAATTTACATATTCTTCTACACTTCCTCCAAAAGGCGGTCCTTCTTCGTTTAATGGAAAATTAAATAATAATCCAGAAATTTTTCCTTTTTCAGATAATAGATTATGCATTTTTGAAACATATTTTGGTCTTAAATTGGGCTGTAAGGCACAAAAGAAGGTTTGTTCAAGTATTAAATCATACTTGTCATTATGAATAAAAAAATCATCGTGAATTACATGTTTTTCTAATGATTTATTCCTTTTTATAATAGCGTCTAATGGATGTTTTGCGTAATCAATTACGAAGACATTTTGGAATCCATTTTCAATTAAATAATCCAATTCATATGCATTTCCTGCGCCAGGAATTAAAATACGACTATTTTTATCTTTTAATTGGTCAATATATGCTTTTAATGGAGTTGAAATTTCTCCAATATCCCAATTTGTAGTTGCGGATTCGTATCTGTTTTCCCAATATTCTTTATTTAATATCATAATTTATTCAATGTAGTCGTCGATATCTCTTCTGTCTTTTTTTGTAGGTCTACCTTCTCCTTTAGCTCTGTAATGTTCTTTCGCAAGTTTTATTATTTCTAGATGTTCAAAGGATTCAGGTGGCGTTTCATCTTTTCTATATAAATCTACAATTTTTGCTGCGACTCTACTTGGTGGAATATCTAAAACTTTTATTATGTAGTTTATTTGGTCTCTTCTAAGCGTAATTTTGTCTAAAGGAAACACATCTCTAGATGCTTTTGCTTTTACATTATTTACAGAAACATGTCCTTTTTTTATGGCTTCTGCAGCTAAACCTCTTGTTTTAAAGTATCTGATGCACCATAAATATTTATCAATTCGCATAAAAATCAAAAATGAATGTTAATATTTGTACAAAAATAAATGAAAATCGTATCTTGCGACCACTTTTTTAAATTAAATTTTTACAAAATGAAATTATCTTTAAGATTATTACTTTTATTACCTTTTATATTTGTTATGGTAGGATGTCCTGCAGATGATGAAGCCACAACCATTCAATCAAGACCTTATTTGGAAGTATATAATGAGGATATTGCTGAAATTGAAGATTTTATGGAGTCTCACTACATTACTGTTGATGCTAGCTATAACGTTTCTTTCACTAAAATTACACCTACAACACCTGGAACCCCAATATTTGATGCGTTAGATACTTCTACAAGTCAAAATAATCCTGCAAAACCATTAAAATTTAAAACGATTTCAAAAGAAGGCGTAAATCATAAATTATATTACTTAAAACTTAATGAAGGTGCGGGCGCTAATCCTACAAGATTAGATTCTGTTTTCACTTCTTATAAAGGATATAAAACAGATTTGACTAGTTTTGATTCAGCTTCAAGTCCTACTTGGTTTCAATTACAAGATGTAATTCAAGGTTGGCAAGAAGTTTTTCCAGAATTCAAATCTTCTAATGGACAAAATATTAATCCTGACGGAACTGTTACTTTTAATAATTTTGGAGCTGGTGTAATGTTTGTTCCTTCTGGATTAGCTTATTATAGTCAAAATGCAGGAACTATTGGTTCCTACACGCCAATTATTTTTACTTTTAAATTAATGAATGTTCGATACAAAGATCATGACGGTGATAAAATTTTATCTAAAGATGAATATGGCGGACCAGCAACAGGCACAGCTTTAGATACTGATGGCGATGGAAAACCCGATTATGCTGATTTTGATGATGATAATGACGGAAAACTAACTAAAAACGAACTTTTTGATGTTCTTCCTGCTATTCAAAAAATAAATGGATATTACAATTTTAATGATATTCCAGACTGTAATGGTATTCGACCTGCTATTACAAAAAGAAAACACTTAAGTAATTCTTGTCAATAATATTTAAATCCTGCTAAATGCAGGATTTTTTATTTGTATTACTAATTTGAAACTTTATCTTTGTTAAAAATAGTGTTATGACAAATTTACAATCAATTATAGAAAGCGCATGGAGTAACCGTGAGCTATTACAAGTTGAAACTACTCAAAACGCCATAAGAGAAGTGGTAGAATTATTAGATACTGGTTCACTTCGTGTGGCAGAACCAATAGCTTCGGGTTGGCAAGTAAACGAATGGGTAAAAAAAGCAGTTGTTATGTATTTTCCCATACAGAAAATGGAAACATTGGAAGCGGGTATTTTTGAATATCACGATAAAATTCCGTTAAAGCGAAATTATGCCGAACGAGGTATTCGCGTTGTGCCAAATGCTGTAGCGCGTCATGGTGCATATATTTCATCAGGTGTAATTTTAATGCCTTCTTATGTAAATATAGGCGCTTACGTTGATGAAGGCACTATGGTTGACACTTGGGCAACAGTAGGAAGTTGTGCTCAAATTGGAAAGCATGTGCATTTGAGTGGAGGAGTAGGTATTGGTGGCGTTTTAGAACCTTTACAAGCAGCACCTGTAATTATTGAAGATGGTGCATTTATTGGTTCTCGTTGTATCGTAGTAGAAGGCGTTAGAGTGGAAAAAGAAGCTGTTTTAGGAGCGAATGTTTGTTTAACTGCTTCTACTAAAATTATCGATGTTACAGGTTCTGAACCAATTGAATATAAAGGAGTTGTACCTGCAAGATCTGTCGTAATTCCTGGAACGTATACGAAGAAATTTCCTGCTGGAGATTTTCAAGTGCCTTGTGCTTTAATTATCGGACAAAGAAAAGCTTCTACAGATTTAAAAACGTCTTTAAATGATGCTTTACGCGAATATAACGTAGCGGTATAATGAAAATTTTAGTAATTCAGAAAAAAAGAATTGGAGATGTACTTACAAGTACTATAATTTTGGAAGCACTTAAAGAGCGTTTTCCAAATGCTGAATTACATTATTTAATTTACGAAAACAGCTATGCCGTTGTAAAAAACAATATATTTATTGATAAAATAGTTGTTCTTGATGAAAAATCAAGAAAACGAAAGTTGGCTTTTCTTACTTTTTTATTCAAAATAAGAAAAGAAAATTACGACATAGTTATTGATGCTTATGGAAAACCAAATAGTGTGATACTAGCTTGGTTTTCTGGAGCAAAAAGTACAATTTCATTTGAAAAAAGTTATTCAAAATTACTTCTATCTGATGTTGTTAACAGAAATGTTACTACAGTATCAAACGCATCCAAAGCTATTGAGCACAGAATGGCTCTATTAAAACCATTAGGAATTGATTTTAAATTAATCGCTCCAAAAATATTTTTATCTGAAGAGGAAATCAGTATAGGTAAAAAAAAACTAATAAATGCTAAAATTGATATTTCTAAAAATATACTAATGATTAGCGCTTTGGGTAGCCAGGATATTAAAAATTATCCATTGCAATATATGGCGGAAGTTTTAGATTACATTGTGGCTCAAAAAGAAGTGCAAATTTTGTTTAATTACTTACCATGGCAAAAAAATCAGGCAATTGAAATATATAATTTATGTAATGAAACTACTAAAAAAAATATTTTTATTGATTTTTTTCAAGATGATTTACGGGAATTTTTATCAATTTTATACCATTGTAAAGCACTAATTGGCAATGAAGGTGGGGCTGCAAATATGGCAAAGGCATTACAAATACCTACTTTTAGTATATATTCTCCAGGTATAAAAAAAACAGATTGGAATGTGTTTGAAAACGCCAACACAAATATTTCTGTTCATTATGATGATTATTCACATGATTTACCTAACGAAGGTGATTTATTTGAGAAATACAATAAATTTAAACCCAATTACTTTTACAATAAGTTACATGAATTTTTAAATTTTAATTGTAGTTAGATGAATATCGGATTTGAAGCAAAACGCGTTTTTCATAATAAAACGGGATTGGGTAATTATAGTCGAGATTTAATTCGGATTTTAAGTAATTATTTTCCAGACAACAACTATTTTTTGTACAATCCTAAAAAGTATAAAAAAACGCTTTTTGTGTCAAATAATACGAATGTATTCGAGAGAAATCCTATTTCTAAATTCAATCAAAAATTTAAAAATTATTGGCGACAAAATTCAGTAGTTAAAGATTTGGTAAAGGATGAAATTATTTTATATCATGGACTTTCAGGTGAATTGCCTTCAGGTTTATCTAAAAAAGGTATAAAATCTATTGTTACCATTCACGATTTAATTTTTGTTAGATATCCTAAATTGTATTCTTTTTTCGATAGAAAAATTCATTTTTATAAGTTTAAAAAAGCAGCTACTAATGCCGATTTAATTATTGCTATTAGTGAACAAACCAAAGAAGATATCATTACATATTTAAATATTAATCCGGGTAAAATAACAGTAGTTTATCAAGGTTGTCAAGATGTTTTTAAACAAGATTATTCCGAATTAAATAAGCAACTTGTTTCAAAAAAATATAATTTACCTAAAAATTTTGTTTTAAACGTTGGAACAATTGAAGAAAGAAAAAATGCGTTAACCATAGTAAAAGCAATTAAAAATTTAGATATCGATTTAGTTTTGATTGGAAAGCAAACAGATTATGCAGATAAAATTCATCAATATATTATTGAAAATAAATTAGAAAAAAGAGTTCATTTCTTGAAAGGGTTAACAAGTACAGACTTAGCAATTATTTATCAATTAGCGACAGTTTTTGTTTATCCATCACTTTTTGAAGGGTTTGGTATTCCTATCATAGAAGCATTATATTCAAAAACACCAGTGATTACTACAAAAAACGGTGTATTTCCAGAAGCAGCTGGGCCTAATTCTTTATATATTGAACCATTTGATGTGAATGATTTAACAGACAAAATTACACTTGTCATACAAGATTCTTCACTTGCTTCAAAAATGAAAGAGGAGGGATGGCAATTTGTACAACAATTTAATGATGAAGAAATTGCAAGAAATATTATGAATTGTTATCAGAAAGTTCTTTCAACTTAGCATATTTAAGATAATTGCTAAATGCGGCAAACATACTCCAGGTATATCCTTGATACCCATTAAGGAAATTGCGTTGAAAAATATAATATCTTATAAAATCAAATGGGAATTTGATAATTATTTTTAGAGCATTACTTTTTTTCTTTTTTTCGTGAAGTAATTCTCCACTTAACAAAGCATATTTAATTTGTTTTTGTATTGCGGTATTTATGTCAAATACTGTGTAATGCAGCATTTCTTGTTGTAGCTTTCCAATTGTACCATTTATTTCAATCGTTTCATGCACTTTGTTTGGAGTAAATTTTCCGAAATTTTTATCAAATAATCTTAAAATTGGTCGTTTACTTTCAGAGCCGTTTTTAAAAACTTTGTTTAAAAAAACATGTGTTCTTGGAATAGTATAGGCTTTTATATTTTCTTGATGATTTATGTTGTGTATTTCTGAAATTAAGGCATCTGACAATACTTCATCCGCATCTAATGATAAAACCCAATTGTGCGTTGTTTGTTCTAATGCAAATTGTTTTTGTAATCCAAAATTTTCAAATTTATTTGAAATTACTTTCGCTCCAAACGATTCGCATATGGAAACTGTAGCATCTGTGCTACCGGAATCTACAACAATAATTTCATCAAATGTTTGCAATTTTTCTAAACATTTTGAAATGATATGTGCTTCGTTATATGTTATAATAAATATTGAAATTTTATGTTTCATTGTTCAAATATTTAGATAAACCATTTTGTATTGCAATCACTTTATTTTGTTTGTTAAATTGTCTTATGTTGTTGTTGTTTAACCAATTTTCTTTTGTGGCATAATTTCTATCATGGTTTAAATGTAAACAGATGGCACTATATCTAATTTGTATGCTTCTAATGTTGTTGTGAAAAAGACGTTCTCCAATTTCTCTATCTAATCCGCCATATTTCATGTCTTCGTTAAATCCGTTAACTGCTATTAAATCTTCTTTAAAACAAGAAGTATTGTGTCCGTTAAATGTTTTTTTTGTTGTTGTTATCCAATTCATAAAATAGGCAAAAAAACTATTCTTTGTTAACTTTATTAATTTAAAATTCCATTTTAAACCATTTTCTAATAGCCATTTAGATTGAAAACAACTTTGATTTTTAATATCAATTTCGGAGATTGAATTAGAAACAAAGTCATTTAATTTAAAATAACCACCAGATAAAAAACATCCTTTTTTCTTATTTTTTATGTGGGTTGCTACAAAATCGTAACGCGGAATACAATCTCCATCTGAAAATAATATGTATTCGCAAGACGCTTTAATTATGGCTTTATTTAAGATTTTTGTTTTTTGAAAACCTTCGTCTTTTTGCCATACATGAATAATTGGGTTTTGAAATTTAGTTTGAAATTTCTCAATTATATTTTTTGTTTCGGTTGTAGAACCGTCATCGGCAATAATCAATTCAAAATTGGTATAAGATTGCATAGTATAACCCCATAAAACTTTTTCTAACCAAGTTTCAGAATTATAAGTAGTAAGTATTATCGAAATTGCACTCAAAAAAAATTATTTTAAATTTTTTAGAATTAAAAATTCTTTGAAAGTACCAAATATATATTTTTTTTCTTTCATTGCTTGTATAAAACTACTTAATCTTTCCGTCATGACATCACCGGTATTTTTACTAACATATTTTGGAAAATTATACGCAGTTTTATTATCTAACGGAGTAAATTCCCATGGATGAAAATAGATATTTAAATACCCATCTTTTTTATATGTCCATTTTGCTAAGAATTTATAAATACGCAAAGGTAAATTATGAAATGATAGCCAAAATAAAGGAAATCGAACTAAAGGACTTACAGATGCTGGTATTTGCCAAACATTGTGTAATTTAAAATAGGTTCTGGGTTTATCTAAATGATTGTATCTTCCTGGTAATAATGTTGGATTTATAGAGGAATTATATAAATACCCTGCGCTTTCGATTTCTCGCTCATCTACAGGATACATTCTTGGCATTCTAAACCCAACAACTTCAGAATTTGAAAGTGCTTCTAAAGCATCTTTGGATTGTTTTAAATGAGCTACTTCAAAATTACTATGATAGTAGGTGTGTGATGCTAATTCATGCCCTTCATTACAAATTCTTTTAATTAAATGAGGTACTCTTTCAGCAAAAACAACTGTTGAAAAAAACGTAGCTTTAATTTGATGTTTTTGTAAAATATTTAATATGATTTCAGTTCCTTTTTCTGAAACGGCTATTTGATTTTCAATTGAAATATCTCTACCATACTCAAAAGGCATGTCAAACTCTTCTATGTCAAAACTTAATAAAATCATTTGTAATTAGTACTACTAATTAAATAATTTGGTCTTCCTTTAGATTGCATAAATAATTTACCAATATACACGCCGATTATGCCTAATACAACCAAATTTAAACCTCCAAAGAAAACAACTGTTGTAATTACAGAAGCCCACCCCGATATTACATGTCCATAATATATACTATACAAAACATATGAAATATAAAAAATAAATGCCATTACAGATAAACTGATACCTAAAATAATAGCCATTGAAAGTGGTTTTGTACTAAAAGAAGTAATGCCTTGAACCGCAAAACGCATCATTTTTCCTAAGGTGTATTTGCTTTTTCCAGAATATCTTTCGTTTGGCTCATAATGAATGGCATATTGCTTGAAACCTACCCAATTGATTATACCTCTGATAAATAATTCATTTTCTGTGAAATCAGAAAATACTTGCGCTACTTTTTTATCTATTAATCTGAAATCTGCTGTTCCAGGTTCAAATTTTATGTCTGAAAGCTTATTCATCATGCCGTAAAATAAATTGGAAGTTTTATTTTTTACGAAACCTAATTTTTTATCTTCTTCTCTAATGGTGTAGACTACTTCAAATCCTTCTTCCCATTTTTCAATTAGTTTTGGAATAATTTTCGGAGGGTGTTGCATGTCGCCATCCATAGAAATAATTGCGTCAACGTCATTTTTTACTAAATCTATCCCTGCTTTAAGAGCATTTTGATGTCCGAAATTTCTAGATAATTCCAAATAATAAATATGTTGATATTCTTTTGATTTTTCTTTCAAAATAGCAACGGTTTCATCGCTTGATCCATCATCAACAAAAATAAATTTAATATTGTAATTTATATTTATAATGGTTTCGTTTAACGCTTGTATTAAAACATCAATATTTGTGGCTTCGTTATATGAAGGGATTACTATGGCAATAGATTTATTCATGAGCAATAGATGAAATTTTTTCTTTTTTTAATGTTAGCAACTCGTAAATAATTTGAAACCAAATTAAGACACAAGGTAACGCTTTTAAAGCATATGGTTTTACATACGTTTCTCTAATAAACTTCGGTATGATGTCTGAAGGTGAAAAACTAGTTAAAACCATAGCAAATATAAACAAAAACCATATCCATTTTGTTTTTTCTTTTTGAATAACAAACCAAATTGCTACACCAGCAAATGCAATAATATAAGTTGGACTTTCTGAGCCCGAACTAAAAATAACAGTAAAAATTAAAACGGATGCTAATAATAATAATTGAAATTTTTTGTTCGAAAACATATTAAATCTTAAATAAGGCAATCCAAACAGCAATAATCCAGGAATTAAAAATAGCATGTTTGAAAGATGAGGCATATTTAATGTTTTTCTTACCATTCCCATTATTGAAATGTCTTGCATAGAAGTTAAGGAAGCGTTTTCATTGTTTTTCTCAACCAATCTAGCAAACCATTCGGAATAACTATTTAATATAAATTCTGGAGATGAAATTGCCATTGGAAGTACAAAAAACACAATAGACCAAAACACCAATGATGCGATAAATTTTAGTTTTTGTTTAGAAAAGAAGAAAAAAGCCAATCCAACTATTCCGTATAATTTTATGAAAGTCCCTAAAATAATTAGGCAAGCAGCCCAAAAATCTTTCTCTTTTTCAATAAACACATAAGACAAAATAATGATACTTGTCAAAATTGGGTTAAATTGTTGTCCTAAAATTGCGGTTAAAAATTCGTGAGCACAAATCCATAAAATTAGGTTGATTTTAGAACTTTCAATATTAATTTGACTAATAGAATAAAATAATACTATGGCATTAAATACACACCATAAAACAATACCAACACTATCTGGCAAAAGGGCAAAAGGTGCAATAAACAAACTAAAAATAGGCCCGTAATGGTTGTGATCAAAGTATAAATTTGGATACGTTGCGTATAATGATTTTTGTTCTAAAGTATTATAAAAAACATTTTTAAAAATAAGGTAATTGTTGTTATTGCCTATTAAGTATTGCTTTATTGCAGAAATTGCAGCTAATAAAACCCAAATAGCTAGTATTATTTTTTTATTATTTAAAAGCTTTGCAATCATAACCCTATCCTTTTTTTGAAATTACTTTTTTTTAGTGTTTTATTAAAAAAAGCATCGGTGTATTTCCACATTAATTGAAAAACCTCTTCTTTTTGTTTGCCATAAAGTTTTGCATATTCGTAGCTTATGACTTGAATCATATATTCTGAAGGCGTTAATCGGCATAGGTTTTTCATTCTTAAATTGAAATTCATTTCTTTATGAAATGACATTCGATTTAAATCTACAAGAAAAAAATCAAAAGTTCCAGATTCATTTTTTTTAATTAAAGTATTTCCAGGAGAATGATCTTTAAATTCAATACCTGATTCGTGTAATTGAAAGCAAAAATGCGCTAATTGCTTTAAAATTTCATCAGTATCGGGATTGTCTACGCCAAATAAATCTTTAAATACATAATCTGGTGTAATGTGTTCGCAAACATAATAACTATCTAAAAGACGGAAAAGGTTTTTGTTTTCATAAAATCCAATTGGATTAGGAGTTCCTATGTTTTTTTGTTTTAATATCGAAGCAAACTCATATGACCTTCGGGCTTTTGATTTCCTAAAATATCTATAAATAATTCCATTAATAAATATTGGAATTTTAAATGATTTAATATTTAAAACAATAGTATTATAATTAAATGTTTTAATTACATTCCTTTTTCCTGCAACTAATAAATCGCCTTCGGTTCCAAAATTTTTGATAATGTTTACTATCGATTTATCCATAGGTTGTATTTGATTTACAAATGTAATTGAAATCTTTCTAAAAAAACAATATCTTTGTTTTTTAAAAATGTAAATATGTTGCATAAAATTGCTGTAATTAGTTTTGATCATTGGAATTATGATGCCCATATTGTTTCTGCTTTACGAAAGAAAGGAATAGAAAGTTTTCATATAAAAATTGGTGATTTTAAGTACAAAAGTACCTGGGAACGAATTCTAAACACATTAAGTAAAGTCTTTTTAGGTAAAAACCCTAAACTGAAAAAGCGTCAAGAATACATACTACATCAACTTCAGGAAAAGGGTTTTCAAAATCAAATTTTAGTTATCAATCCAGAATTAATTGATTTAGAATATCATTTAGCAATTAAAAAATATACTGATAAATATATTGCTTATTTGTATGATAGTGTTTCAAGATGTCCGGTAGAGCATCTTTTAGATGGTGTATTTGATGAAATATTTTCATTTGACAAAAAAGATGTTTTCACATATGGATTTTCAGATACTACAAATTATATCTATTTTGATACTCCTGAAAAAGAGGCTCTACAAAAACAAAATTTTGTATATATAGGTTCAATAGACAATAGGCTAAAAATTTTGAATGATTTTGGCGAACAAATAAAAAAGCATCAACAATCTTTTCTTTTTTATGCCATCGGAAAAAAAGCATTTATCTATAAACTGAAACAATTATTTTTAGGAAAAAATAAGAATATTATCTTTAAAAAGAAACGTTTTACTCAAACTGAAACATTAAACATTTATGCTGAAAGTGAAATTATTGTAGATTTAGTTCGAGATAATCAATTGGGTTTAAGTTTTAGAATTTTTGAAGCTTTGGGTTTGCAAAAAAATCTAATTACTAATAATAAATCTATAACTACTTACGATATTTATAATTCT
>NZ_JBIISE010000054.1:0-7386 GCF_044341185.1 Flavobacterium sp. | reverse complement strand
ATATCCAATCCCAATTAAATATCGACTATTCAGTGATAACGACACTGCTTTTTGTCCTTGTGCAAATGAATATAAAGAATTGTTTTTTAGTGAATAACTGTATCGTAATTGACTTGTGTAATCAGATGAAATTACCTCTTTGTCTTGTGAAATATATTCGTAATTAAAAAACAATCTAACTAAATTTTTATCTTTTTTAAACGCAAGTTGATTGGCAGAATTAAATTGTGTTAACTCAATATTTCCTGTTGTGTAATTTCCATCAAAACTTGTTGTAAGCACAAATGTACTATCTAATTTACTCGACATACTCTCAGTATTTACAATAGATTGTGCTTTAGCGAACGATGTGAATAAAAAGAAACAAATGATATGTATTTTATTTTTCATATCTAATTAATATTAAATAGTTTCATCTTTAAAAATACTTGCAAAATCTGAAATGCATTGATAATATTCTACCATATTTGCTTTCAAAATAGATACATTGATATGAAGTAGTAATACATCATTTTTAGTTTCTTTATGAATAAAATTTGCTATATGATCCTCCTCTGGTTTGCCAACAGTAGCATGTTTAGCAATTGACTTTCCGTACTTTTCAGAAAGTAACTTTGCATTGTTAAAGTATTGATTTAATTTTTTTAAATCGGAAAAATAGATTCCATTTTCAAAACTTGTATCTCCCTTTTCTGCACCAATGTTAAACTGCATTAAATAATCATTATTGCCTGCATTTACCATAAATATGCAAACCCCATTTTCTGGCATTATTGACGAGATATCATTTTTTATTTCTTTTAAAGTATTTTCTGAAATCGATTCTTCGAAGTAATTTTTGTTGTTAATTAAGTTTAGTCTATATTCTTCCAGCAATGTAGATTGTCCAAACTTTTCATTGGATATATAATTCGCTTGAAGTAGTTCTGAGATTGCAAAACCAAAATGACCAAAGAAAGGTTGAGTAAACGGATAAAGGTTAACTATTGTTAATTTTGAACCCCTATTAATACATTGGCCATACGTTCTATTAAGATTTATGTATTCTAACCCAACTGTATTAATGCCATCTAAATTAACATTAGTTATTTTAAACTTTTTCGAAAACTCACACACTTGTAAAACAGAACTCTCTGATATTCCCATTTTATATTTAATATCACTAATACTTAACCATTTTCTTGGCAAATGAGATAAATTTAGTTCTCTCTTAATTTTTATTACGGGAGCTAAATATTCTACAGAAAAAGCATTTTCTAATTTTAATTCCAATTCAGTTAATTTTTTTAATAATTTATCATTTTCTATTTCTTCTATAAAACCTGAAGCTATAATACCAGCTGGAAGCGCAAACATTCCAACTCCAAGAATGGCAATTAATCCTGATAAAAATTTACCAGCAGGAGTGATGGGATTAATATCTTCACCTCCTGTAGAAGTAAGGTATTTGTCAATACCCCACCATAATGAAGTATATAAATTTTCAAATGATTTTGGTTGCGCATCGTGTTCTAAAAAATACATAAGTACTGATGCTATGATAATTAATAACAAAATCATCCCAAGAGATACAGTCAATTCAGTTTGCTTATTTTTTATTGCTTTTATCATATATTAAAAATTTCTGGTATTATAAGTTGTATCTTATGGGATTTGCAGCTCCTTTTTTCTTAACATGAGCAATTGATTTATTTAAATAAATATCTTTAATTTCTTTTGGTGCATCTTCACCATCAAATCCCCATCTTTTTTTTATTTTATTATTTTCTGTTGCAGCAGCATACCATTTGTTAATTTTAAAAACCCCAATAATTATTCCTTGAAATTCAGATAATGCATATTCTAATTCATTTATTCTACCCAGGATTCTTTAGTAGCAATATAAATAGCGTTATTTGAATTTTTAACCTTTGCATATTGTCTATTTATATTAATAATCACTACTTTATGCAATAACTTTTCAAGTTTTGGCGCATTATACTGTCTAATTAGTTCATCTGTAGTTTTAATACCATAAAAACCACTATCATGACCTGCAACCTCGTTGGTTAATTTGTTTAAATTAAAATTATGATAATCAATTAATGTTGATTCAACTAAAAAAGCTTCTTTTTCAGAAAGTCCAAGTCGGTTAATTAAATGTTGGATATCCAATTTTTTGTCTAAAATTTCTTTAATTTCAGTTTTTTTTAATGAATTGATTTCGGTTTTATTTTCAAAAACTTCTTGTTTATGGGCAAATACTCTATTATCAATACCTTTACCGATATAAAAGACTTTATTGGTTAATGGATTCACTAAAGCATAGACATAAAAGCCCAGTTTAGTTATGGTTAAATTATCAAACATATTTAATTGATTTCGTTAGTGTTTTTAAATTATTTTTCTCTTATTATTTATAATTTAAGGATAAGAAGTCTTTAAATTCAGTAGGATTTAATTCTTTTGAAACTTTAAATACTTTTTGATTTCCATTATCTTTTTCTAAGCTTAAACCCTTTGGATAAGATATATTTGATAAATTAAACAATTCAATTGATATTAATTCTGTTTGTTTTGGCGGATTATTAAGCTTAGCAAACACATTATTATTTTCAAATTTAATGTAGCTACCTAAAATTGTAAATTTTCCAGCGTTTGAATTGGTAATTATTAATAATGCTTCGAAAACAATTTGATACGTTTTTAATTTTATTTCAAGCCCCTCTTTTTTGGCACCGTTTGCAATTAATTCTTGTTTTATGATGTCAATTTTTGTTTTTATATCAGAAAAAATAGTTTTGTTTCCTCTTTTTTCAACAACACCTTTCATGTTTACATCGTCATCAACATTCGTAATTGAAGCAAATTTTAATGCCATTACTGTTTTTTCATCTAATACTTCGGGTCTATTTTCGAATTTAATTCTCAAGTAATTAAATAACTCCAATATATTAAAAACTTTAGATTTTAAATACACATCATTTTGACAAGCACCATATATAATTTGTTCCCAGTCTTCATCTAATTTTTCATTATCACCATATTTTTCAATATCAAGTTTAACTGCATCTAAATTGATATTATTTTTATTAGCAAACCCTTTATCCCAATCATAAATATCAGGCATTTGAGTAATTAATCTAAATATTTTCGGATAGGATATTTGCACTCCAATCATTGCAAATAAAATCAAATCATCTTCGGAATCTGGTGCATTGTCTCCAAAATCTGATGCATCATTTTCAAAATCAGAGTTTCTTAGATTTCTTAATAATGAAAATGAATTAATATATCTTTTTAAACTTCTTGGATTAAATCCAATAGTGTATTTTACAACATTTGTATATGAATCATTAAGTTCTTCTGGAATCCCGATAGATAAAGAACTTAATTTTTCAGAAAGTAAATTACCCATGTCATATGTTCCTGTCGGCATCGAAAACGGAACTTGAATAATTTTATCAAAAAAGGAACGAAATTCGCGTTCATTTTCTTCTGTTTTTTTACCAAATTTCGATTCTAAACCTTTTACAACTACATCATAATCAATTGCCAATACAAATACACAATTCGGTACATCAAACAAGTTTTTTAAACTTTCCAATACTTCTACAGCTTGATCTGGTGGAATACGATCTAAATCATCAACAAGAAAAACCACTTTTTTATAATTATTATCTGGATCCTCTATTAATTTTGCAATAATATTTTCAATTTCTTTTTTTATTTCAGCAATTTCTGCTTGCTCTCTGTTGGCTTCTTCATGAACTATAGCGCCTTTTATATCTACACCTGTTTGGTTTGCTATTACTTGATTGGCCACATTTCCAAAAAATGAAAAAACTTTTTTCATACCAGCCTCAGTCTTCTCTTCAATAGTCCAATTTTTTCCACAACTCAACTTTAAATTGGTAAGCATACCTTTTAAAATGGCAGGCGTAGTTTCAGATGGATTCCTAAACATACTATATTCCCAAGTATTTACCCAGGAAGTGGCTATGTCTTCACGTTTGAAATGTTCTAAAAGCATGTAAAGCATTGATGTTTTTCCGGTTCCCCATTCGCCTTGTAGACCAACAGTTAAAGGTGTATCACCTTGTTTGATGAAATTTGATAATACAGCACTGTAACGAGACATTTTTAATTTATCTTCATCATTTTTTTCAATAGGTTTGTCGGTAATACAAGATTTTAAATCCATAATTTTTTTAATTTTAGTAAGAAATTGATTTAATTTAAGAGACTCTTTTATTTTTGTATACGATATCTAATTTCGTAATGAAACGTTTTCTCATAAAGAGCCACCACATCTAACCAAACGTAGGTGTTAGAGAATGAACTTGTAGATTGAAGTCCAATATAAGAAAACCCAGAATATGGTTTTTTTATTAGTCCAACACGACTTTGAGTTGATAAAGCACTATTATTTATATCATATTTAAATGCGCTCGCATATTGTTTACCTGGGTACTGTAAGAATTTTTTTATTTCTTTCTGTTTATCAAAAAAGAATACATTTAAGGTATAATCTTCATCTTTTTTAGGTGGGAAAAGGGAGTTAAGTATTTCACGACTTAAACTAGAACTTTTCTCTTCTGATTCCCAAAGTGGAATACCTAAAACTTTTACCTTTTTAGAAATTCTATTAACGTCGTTAAATAACCTTCCGTCTTCTCTTTGTGTTTCGTCTTCACCTGATATTCTTAAGGTGTAAATAAATTCCTTGGTGTTTTTGGGTATTTCTATGGGTGCATAAACTTTACTTTCTCCAGACATTGAAAAAGTACTTGATACAATAAATTTCTTAGGTTGATTAAAAATTTTTTCAAATGCCATTGTGGTTCCAATTTTGCTTTTATTGGTTTTTTTACTTACAACAACAGAGTCGCGAATTAATTTTGCCTTACTTAAGTAATTATCTACACTCCCAGATTTTCTTGAAACTTCTAAATTATAATAGGATTCTTTTGGAAAATAAATTTTAACAGAAAACGGATTATCAAAGTACACATCATATGTAAATTCAACATCAGATGTTTTTTTAAATGTTTTCACAATTCGTCCACTGCGTTGTTCAACGATTGAAAAGAATTTAACTTTATTGTCCGAATTAAATTTTATTTGAATAGTATCTTTACTTAAACCAAAAAAATCTTTTACAATAAAACTATCAGCTGCAGCCAATTCACCCTGATTTGAAATAACATTTTCGAATTTTAAATCTTCTAAAGTAATTTTTTTTGCAACTTCAACGTTTTCTTTTTCTTCTTTTTCATTCGTTTTTGTTGTTGAATTTTTGTCGTTTTTTTTGCTACAAGAAATTAGTAGTAACACTGCTATTACAGAAATAATATTTTTTTTAGTACTAATCATAATTTGATTTTTTAAATTTTATTTTTTAATTATTCAAATTTATATTAATAATTATTACATTTAGCCCAAATATAGCCCATGTATGTATAATGACTATTCTCAATTGCTAATTGATATTCAAAAAAAATCCAATATTACGGTTACTTCCATTAGAGATGTAAAGTATTTAAAGGAGGAATTAGATGCAGTTACAAACAAACCTCTTGGTTTTAATACATTAAGGAGATTATTTGGTTTTTTAGATAAAACCGTTCCTTCGCTTGCTACTTTAAATACGTTATCAATTTATCTTGGTTTTTCTTCGTTTTCTAGTTATAAAAACAATCAAGCCAATTATAGCGAATGGTATTTTCAACAGAGTTTACTGCGTATGCAGAAACTAAAAAGAATTGGAAAAGAAGAAATTAGTAAAATTAATATTGGATTGTTAGACGAAAAAAACATCATATTTTTGGCTTATTTTTTATCATTTCAAGTTGAAAAAAATAATTTAGAAATTCTTAATGCTGTTTTTAAATATGTTGATTTTAAAAGTATTTCTAATACACAATTTCACAAGTTTTCTACAACAATTTCCTTAGGTCTATCAAATATATCAGAAAAAAAAGCGTTGACTATTTATGAAACTCTTATTCCATATGATACTTTTAGGAATAATATTCCATTACTTTTTATAGACTATACAAATCTAAATTCAAGGTATTATAAAATTTTGAATATTATTGAAAAAAACAATGCAAATGAATCAGATATATTTTTTGTTTCTTTAATGCGATTTTATAAATATTATTATTCGGAATACGAGTCTTTTTTAAATTATGATATAAAAAAACCAAAAGAATTTCCTAGTTTTTATTCGGTTTTAAAAGGTAGGTTTTATGGATGTTGTATTTTACAATCACAAAAAGTAAGTCCAAAGTTAAAAAAAGAAATTTTTGATGCCTGTAGTTCCAATCGAGTTAGTTTTTTCTTAGAAGAGATTGTACCAGCTTTAATTATTAAAGAGGAATATGATGTTTTAAAAGAAATTATGGATAAATATTATGAGGAATTATTCGAATCTGATATTTGGTCATCCACAACAACTAGTGCTATTTATTTGATTGGATTGTCCAATATAAATAGGCATTCTGGATTTTACTCTAGAGCAAAAACAAATTTAGAATTAGTAGATCTAGAGGTGGTAGAAATAGGATATTATGACTATTTAGCGCTGTTTTATTATTTTACCAAATTAAAAATTAGCTTTTCTGAAAATGAAATCGATACAAATCAGAACGCTTTGAAAAATCTGAAACTTCATGTTAAAAAAACCGGATTTAAATTATTTCTTACGTTAGCAAAAGGATATATTTTGAGATAGTGGCAAAAAAACTATTTATATACTAAAAATCGTAATTACTTAATAAATTAGCAATTACGATTTTAAAAAGTGGAGTCGGAGAGAATCGAACTCTCGTCCAAACAAGCCATCAAAAAGCGTTCTACATGTTTAGTTTTTGTTTAGATTTTCGACAAAATAGCTTGGCCAAAAACAGCCACTATTCGCTTAACTTTATGAATGTCAGAGTGGATTTAAAGTTTTACCATTCCTAGGTTTATTTTTACCATTCCTCTTAATCAACCGCCACAAACCAAGGCTTTTGAGAGAAATCCAGCTTCCCAACCTGGTTGGGACATGGCATTATCGTACTATAATTCGGATTATGCAGCTAAAGCGTAAGTATTTTCGCCGTTTAAAAAGTGTGTATTATTGATATTTACGAGCCAAAAATACAATGCTCGACATGCTTACTAATTAGTGCCACTTGCTGTCAAAACCAGTCGACCCCATATTCATTTGACATATCAAGTCTTGTATACTATACCTTCAAATCAAATGGATGCCAAAATTACAATAAATTATTCAAGCAGAAAAGTTTTATACTCAAAATCAAAAATGTTATATTTGTAAAGTAATACAAGTAAATTGTGTTAAAAACATAAAAAAAGCCATAAACCTAAGTAAAATGAAATTCGGAATTATTAAAG
>NZ_JBIISE010000065.1:0-3230 GCF_044341185.1 Flavobacterium sp. | reverse complement strand
ACCGGTATTTATTCAATTGTAAGTCAACAGAAAACCATTTATTTTGATTTTTTTGTAGATGAACGAAATCAGAAATTAGAATTCAATAATGAAAAAGAACCTGACAATATTCAAGGTCTATTTGTATTAAATTCTCCTTCACAATCTAATTTTATTGACTATTTGAAATTTGTAAGTAAACAAAATATTAATTTTATTAACTACAAAAACAGCGTGAATCTTAAAGACAAAAAAGACTCGCTTTTATTAGTTGAAAAACAAAAAGAAATTGAGAAAGAAATTACTATTTATGAGAAAGATTTTTATAATAAAAACGAAACTTCTTTTATTGGGAATGTTGTAAATTTTAAAATAGAAAAAATTCTTGAAAATGTGCCAACTGCTTCAAATGGTAGACCAGATAGTTTGATGGTATATAACTATTATAAAAAACACTTCTGGGATAACGTGAATTTCAAAGCTAATGAAACGATGAGAAACCCGTTTTTTTTTAATAAACTCAAAAAGTACTTCGAGACAGTTATTGTACAAAATCCAGATTCAATAGTTGTTGAATTAGATAGAATTTTGGAAAAAACAGAAAAAGGAAGTGATTTAAAAAAAACCTTATTGGCTCATTTTATTAATTATTATGAGACGTCAAAAATTATGGGTTTTGATAAAGTATTCGTACATCTTTCGGATGCCTATTTAAAAAAGGGAGAAGGTGCCGGAATTTATAAAGACGAAACTGTAATTAATTCGATAATAAAAAGAGCTGATTTATTAAAACCATTGTTAGTAGGCTCTATTGCTCCTGAATTATATTTAATTCAAGTTAAAGATTATGCTGCTATCAATAAAATGGGTTTCAATACTATTAAAGACAGTAATGATGTTACCAATAAATACTATTCAAATGTAGATGAAATTAATAAAATGTTTTTAACGCTTCAATCTGTAACTTCAGATTATATAATATTAGTTTTTTGGGATGTAGATTGTGGTCATTGTCAAACGGAAATACCAAAATTGTTGGCTGTTTATAATGATTTAATCAAACAAGAAAAAAATGTAAAAGTAATTTCAGTATATACAATGCACGATGGTGAAAAATTTTTAAATTACACCATAAAGAATGGTTTAACAAATTGGACTAATGTATATGATGGCGTTTATATAAATAACTTAATTAATAAATATGATGTTTACTCAACCCCAGTGATTTATATACTTGATAGTAATAAGAAAATTATTGCCAAAAAAATTAGTGTGGAACAAGTAAAGGAAATAATAAGTAAAAAATAATTTTCTTTTCTTTGATTTTGTAAAGACACTATTTTAGTGTCATATTTTCTAAATAAATCACTATCAATATCCAATCAAACTAGGTTTTGAAATTTCAAAATTCTGTAAACCAAAATCGGAAGTAGAAAGCGCATTTGTTTTATACATAGGATTGCCATCCGGAATAGATGGGTAATACGATAGTGAAAATTGAAACGAGCTAAAAACAAGAAAGTCATTACTGATAATTAAGCCCATACTTATTTGTGAATACAATTTGCTATCGCTGAATCCACTATTTTCTTGTCCTAACATTCCAGCTGTATAACTTAAATATGGGTTTAGACGGAAACCTAAAAATCGCCACGGCGAATACCCTTGAGATTGTATTGTCATAAGTAATTTTTTTGTGCCAAAAAGTGTAGTACTGTTAAATCCTTCAATACCATTTTGGCCCTCATTTAATGTAAGTCTATCGTAATTAGAATTTAATCGGTTGTTGCCTACTATTAATTGAGGTTTAATAAAATGCCTGAATTTCCACTTTCCATATTCTTGTAAATTGGTAAAATAAATCAGTTGCAAACTGGTAGCTGTTTGATTCGTTTTTCCCAAATCTAAAAAGGTACCAAATTCTAAATTAGTACTTAAATAGCCAAATTTATAAAACCTACCCAATGCCATTTTCCCTCCAGCATAAAATTTGTATTCGTCATATTTTTTTTGATATCCCGTGGTTACACTGTATACAAAACCAGACGCCACGTCTTCTACCACATTAAAATCGAAAATATATTTGTCTTGTGTAAATTTCCTTGATGTAATTCCTAAAGTAATTAAATATAGTTTTTCTACATTGTAAATATTTAAACTATCAGCATTAATAAAAGGTGTGTCACTGTAATTCTTATTAAAATATCGGGCACTTGTAATAAAATTTGTAGTTCTATTAAATTCGGAATTTCCTTTATTTAATTGGAAAGAACGCCCTAACCAATAGTCTTGATAATTGAATTTTGAGTTTTGACTTCTAATTATTTGATTGGCATCTAAAGCATTAATTTTGCTAAAATTTTGTCCGAACTGAATTCCACCTGCCCATCGCGTATAAGCTGAAAAAAAGGGTCTTTCAATAGTAACCGATTTATCGTAATTTCTATCAAAATCAATATCATATTTAAGACGGGTACTTATAAATGAATTTTTTATAGTAGGCACAAAGTAATTAAAGCTGTAACCAAATTGTTTGCTGGTTAAACTTTTGGTGTACGAATTGGCAAGTTCGTGTCCTAAACCAAATATATTTCTTTCTCTAAGATAAAATTTTGTTTTGGTAGTTGTTGGCGATACATCTGGTGCCAAGCTCCAAGAATCTAAAATGGTAATTAGTACATCTACAGAATCTTGTGCAACCAATTTCATTTCAGATGATACACTTCTAGTAAACCGTTGGCTTCTAATTATCCTTTCGGATTCTTTCATTAAAAGCGAATCTAACGGTGCGTTTTTCTTAATAAGAAGCAAATTCTTTATTGCAAATCGTTTCGTTTTTACGTGTAACGAATTTCCTGCTTTATCAATAAATTTCTTTGGCACTTTTGTGGAATCCGTATCTGAATATCCAAAAGGATCTAACGTTTTTATTTCGATATTTCGAATAATTTTTCCTTCAAAAGTGAGGTAGTTTTTGGTTTGTGTTTTTTGAAAATTACTTTTTGTTATTTTTTGTGTTTCGACCGAATGAAAAATAAACTTATGAATAAATTTCGTAAACTTTCTTTTTTTAGAATATTTTTCAATTGCTCGATAGCCTTTTGAAGTATCTTTTTTTATCTGATTTTCTTGTGCTAAGGCGACTTGATAACTAAAAAGTATCAATATGTAAAGGCCTATTTTGTGTTTGAAAATCATGAATGTTTTAAATTTCAAAAATACTATTAAATTTCATAGCATACCATATTTCT
>NZ_JBIISE010000068.1:0-2760 GCF_044341185.1 Flavobacterium sp. | reverse complement strand
CATTGTAACATATGTCACATTTCATTATTTTAGATGTAGTATCTTTGTGAAAAAAAATAGAATATGTTAGTATTTTTAAAAAATTTATTGTCATTTAAATGTCCACGTTGTCACGAAGGAAAACTATTTGTAAATAAATGGTATAGTTTTCCAAACGGAAATAAAATGGTTGAAAGATGTAGTGTTTGTGGCCAAAGAACAGAACTTGAACCTGGTTTTTTTCAAGGAACAGGTTATGTTAGTTATGGTTTAACTGTTGGTTTTTCGTTAATTACATTTGCAATTTGGGTATATGTAACCGGTTATACACTTCAAAATAAAGAAATATTTTGGTGGCTGCCAATAAATATTTTCTTTTTAATTATTCTGCAACCTTGGATTATGCGTTTATCAAGAATTATTTGGTTAACTGCCTTTTTTCATAGTGATGATGAATTTTTCGATTAAAAATAATCTTATGATATTTATCACAATTTTATTTAAAAATTACTACTAAATTTGTACCCAATTTAAATGAGTTGAAATATTTATTATTTCAACTTACATTTAAAATAATTATAAGTTATTTATATGAAAATAGAACAAATTTATACGGGTTGTTTGGCACAAGGTGCTTATTATATTATTTCAAATGGAGAAGCGGCAATAATCGATCCTTTACGCGAAACAGCTCCTTATATGGATAGGTTGTCGGCGGATAATGTAAAACTAAAGTATATTTTTGAAACGCATTTTCATGCCGATTTTGTTTCAGGTCATTTAGACTTAAGTACGCAAACCGGTGCGAAAATTGTATACGGACCTAATGCAAAACCAGAATTTGATATTATTTCTGCAACGGATGGTGCTATTTTTGAAGTTGGAAATATTAAAATAAAAGTACTACATACGCCTGGTCATACCATGGAAAGTACGTGTTATTTGTTGCTAGATGAAAACGGAAAAGATACCGCCTTATTTTCTGGAGATACTTTATTTATTGGCGATGTTGGGCGACCAGATTTGGCTCAAAAATCTGCATCCATGACGCAAGAACAGTTAGCTGGAATTTTATTTCACTCTTTACGAAATAAAGTTATGACTTTGGCAGATGATGTATTTGTTTATCCAGCACATGGAGCGGGTTCCGCTTGCGGTAAAAATATGAGCAAAGAGACGGTTTCCACCATTGGCGAACAAAAACAACAAAATTATGCACTTCGTGCCAATATGACCGAAGCAGAATTTATAAAAGAAGTTACAGATGGTTTATTGCCTCCACCTGCTTATTTTGGTATGAATGTAGCTATGAATAAAAAAGGAATTCCTTCTTTTGCATCTATTTTAAATTCCGGTATGAAAGCCATTGATGCTTCCGATTTTGAACAACTTGTAGATGAATCAGGTGCGTTAATTTTAGATACTAGAAATGCGTCTGATTTTTCAAAAGGATTTGTACCTCAATCCATAAATATTGGAATTAGTGGTGACTTTGCACCTTGGGTTGGCGCTTTAATTGCCGATGTAAATCAACCAATAGTTTTAGTTACAGATTCAGGTAAAGAAGAAGAAACCGTTACACGATTATCTAGAGTAGGATTTGATTCGGTATTAGGACATTTAAAAGGAGGATTTGAAGCTTGGAAAACTTCTGGATTTGACGTGGATACCATAAATAGAATTACCACAGTACAATTTGAAAATGAGGTAAAAATTGGTGTAAGCAAAGTCGTAGATATCAGAAAAGAAAGTGAATACGAGGCAGAACATTTAGAAGATGCTTATAGTAAACCTTTAGCTTACATTAATGATTGGATAAAAGACATCAATCCAAACGAACACTTTTTTATGCATTGTGCCGGAGGGTATAGAAGCATGATAGCGGCTTCTATATTACAAGCTCGTGGGTACAGAAATTTTTCGGAAATAGATGGCGGATTTAATGCTATCGCCAAAACAGATTTACCTACAACAGACTTTATCTGTCAAAGTAAAGTATTGTAAAATTACTTTTATAAGCAAATAAATTTTAAGTGCATACAAACTTTTGTATGCACTTTTTTTTATTTAATTTTACCACATTAAATTATATTAAATGAGTCACGGAAAATTAAGAGAAGATACTACTTGCCAAAATTGTGGCAATTCTGTTACTGTGCGGTTTTGTCCTTCATGTGGGCAAGAAAATACAGAAACTAAAAAATCCTTTCATTATTTGTTTACCCATTTTTTAGAAGATTTAATACATTATGATTCCAGTTTTTGGAAAGCAATAAAATATTTACTATTTCAACCCGAAAAACTGACTTTAACTTATTTGTCAGGTAAAAGATTAGCCTTTATGGCTCCTGTTCGCTTGTTCATATTTATTAATATAATTTCGTTTATTATTTTTAATTCTTTTACTTTTAAAGAAATTGAGCAAGAAGTTAAAACAGGAGTTCAATCTGAACTTATTGTTGAAGCTAAAAATAAAGAGTCTAAAATATCTAAAAAAAACACAGTAAAACAGGAAACTAACACTTCTTATTTTGATGAAAAATTTGATGCATTAGAAGATAAATATACACCTACACAAATTATGCTTCAGGTTTTTCATAAAAGCCTACAAAATTTACCTAAATGGTTATTTGCAATAATGCCCTTTTTTGCTTTTACTTTATGGCTTACACACGATAAAAAGAAATGGTGGTATTTTGATCATGGTATATTTACCTTTCATTATTTTGCTTCATTTTTATTAATTTCTAGTTTTACTGCATTGATTAATCAGTTTTTCGG
>NZ_JBIISE010000059.1:0-6273 GCF_044341185.1 Flavobacterium sp. | reverse complement strand
AAGCTGTATAGCATTATCTTAAATCAGTATTACTAGGGCATACAGCAGGACAAGGTGCTGTTTTATCTAAAATATACCCTTTTGTCATGTCTTCGTTATTGCTATTTACACCAACAATAACTAAATTAGTGCTATCAGTTTCTTTATCATATCCGTTATATATTCTTAAACCAATACAATCCTCTTGTTGAAGTATTTTATCAAAATGATTTGACCCAGCAAAATAACCCTTTTTTGAATCTGGATAACGTTTTCTAAATTCATTTACCATTTCTTGAGCTTGAGCTAACGTAATTTGTTCTCCTGTGTTTTTGTTGATTTCCATTATAGTATAAATTAAAAATTAAGTCGTAAAAATACTAGTTTAAACTATTTATATATTGCGTAATATTACGCAATATATAAATATTCAGACCTAATAACTTTGTTTTTTTTATTTGGTATGAAAACAAAAATAAATATTTTATCTATAGATTCAGGAGGTGTGAGAAATTTAATTTCGGCTTACATCTTGCAAAAAATAGAAGAAGAACTTCAAAAAACGCAAAACAACTCACAACTAAAAATTGTTGACATTTTTGATACGTTTGTATCAGTTGGTTCTAGCTCACTTTTAAGTTATCTCTATCAAATTCCAGACTACCAAGGTGATTATTTTTCTGCACAACAAGTCACGGAACATTATAAGGCTATTGCCGCTAAGATATACAATCAAAAATGGACTTCGTATATAAAACTTTCCAATACAATTTGTAGTCAACAGCAATTGAAACAGAGTGTTAGTCATTTGTTCAGTAATCTAGAAAATGTAAAAAACAGTAAAAATAATATTATACCCTTATACAATCTAACAAAAGGAGAAATTGAAATTGTAAATGCAGTTACCAGCGAATTAACAGCGGAAGATTTGCTAAATGCCTCACTTGCAACTTCACCTTTTTTCAAAACAACCAAGATAAATGACACCGTGTTTTGTAGTGGAGAACATATATCTGCAAATCCAAAATATTGTTTGGAGGACGAAATATTTAAAAAAGCATTTTCCGAATATGAAGTGATAAATATTCTTTCAGTAGGAGCGGGGAGTAATACAATACAGTCTACGAATAATACAATAAAAATAATTGCAAAAGATTGCGCGACTCAATTTGTTGAACAACGTTTTTTGCCAAACCAAACCGTAAATTATTATAGAATTGATGTGCCAACAAAAGATTTTGATGCTTTTAAACCATTACATACAAATTCTTATATCGATTTTTCAAAACAAAATATATATGCAATGAATACAGCTGGTCAATTAGCTATGGGTGCATTGGATGAAAAGGAATTTAAAAAGTTTATTCAAGCTTTGTAAATGGCTATTAAATATTCAAGTTTTTGTAAAAAAAATAGTAATTTCTAATTAAAAATTTTTATTATCGAAAATAACGCGAGTTTTCGATAGGTGAAATCAATTTTCGTATAGTAGTTTTAAAACAAAGTATTTATTTTTATACTTATTGCGTAAAAATGCTCAATGTTTTTAAAATTCAATCGGTTAATTTTGAACAAATACAAAAAAAAAGTGATAGCTTTCTCAACTAAACTTATAAAAACTGAGCATATAAAGAAGTTATGCCCAATGCTAAAATGACGACCAACCAATAAAGAAATGAGTAATGTATAGAGGATTTAATTTGACACTTGATTTTGAAAATGACTTTTTTTATCAAAAAGGGAGGACATTAAACGCTGCTAACAAACTAACTGTTAAAAGAACTCTTGACAGTTTTATTTCCCCAGACGGCTCAATAAATGGCTCTAAAATGCAATCGAATTGGTTCCCCCAAATTGATGCTGACATTTTCATTTCGCATTCTCATAGAGACGAAAAAATGGCAATTACGTTGGCAGGTTGGCTAGACGAAAAATTTGGAATCTCAACATTTATTGACTCTTGCATTTGGGGTTATTCAAATGATTTGTTAAGACAGATTGACAATAAATATTGCCTTAATCCAAGTGGTGAAACATATAGTTATTAAAAAATAAACAACTCCACTAGTCACGTTCACATGATGCTTTCGACAGCTTTAAATATGATGATAGATAAGGCAGAATGTTTATTCTTTCTCAATACTCCAAATTCCATTACGACAAAAGAAATTATTTCACAAACAGAATCCCCTTGGATTTATTCTGAAATTTCAATGTCAGAACTAATTAGGAGAAAGAAATTATCTGAGTATAGACCAGCAATCACAAGAATGTTTTCAAAAGGTGGTGTTATAAATGAAAGCTTGAAAATAAAGTATGATGTATATCTCGGACATTTGACAAAAATTGATGCCGACAACTTAAATGAATGGGAGTCTGAATGGAACAAAATACCAAAGGAGACGCAATTTGCACTTGATTTACTTTATAAATTAAACACATCAATTCTATGAAAGAAAAACATCTTGAATTTACCCAGGGAGTGATTAACAGAATGGGACAAAACTCTTTCTTAATCAAAGGTTGGACAGTTACGCTAGTTTCAGCCCTATTTGCTTTGGCAGCAAAAGACGCAAACCAAAAATTTGTAATCGTTGCATACTTTCCGACAATAGCTTTTTGGTTACTTGACAGTTATTACCTCTATCAAGAAAGATTATTCAGGAAAGTTTATGACCACGTTCGTAAAGCAAATTCCGTTGACTTTTCTTTAAACACAAAACAATTTGACAAAGGCTTTTTTGACTGGGCTGGTGCAGCACTTTCTAAAACCTTAATTCTATTTTACGGAATAGTATTTATCACTCTAATCATTGTAATGTATTACCTTAAATAAAATAAAAATGGCAAGAACAGTTTTTTTAGCTTCCATTATCAAAGAGATATTTGGAGAGTAAATCAAATCCGAAGCATTCCAAATATTACTGGAAACGCAGCTGCTGGATTCAAAGATGCATCATTATGGGAAGAAGCAAAAAAGAAAAGTGATGATGCTATAAAGAGTATGATAGACAAAGCTCTTGTAGGCACAACTGTAACGGTTGTATTTATTGGAGCAAAAACAGCAGGAAGGAAATTTATTAATTATGAAATAGAGCAATCTCTAAAACGTGGTAATGGACTTGTTGGTATGCAAATTCATCATTTAAAAAACCATGCAGGTGAAACTGATGTCGTTGGAGATATTCCAAAAGCAATTGAGGCGGCAGGTTTTAAAGTTTACAAGTATGTTGACGTAGAGAAGTTGGCGAACAGAATAGAAGAAGCAGCAAAACTAGCTGGTAAATGACGGCAATCTATGCAGACAAAAGCACTGGGCATAACAGCACCTACCCAAAAGGCGGGGTTTCGTTTTCCAAAGACAGTTTTGTGGTTAATCAAACATTAGTTTTTCAAATCAAGTTTTGTGGTAAAAGTCCCGCCCTTCGGGTAGCTGCAAAACGTTGGGCGAAATGCCCGAGGCATTCCACCCAATAGGCGGTCACTTCGCCCAACTTGTCGCTTGAAAAAATCAAACGACTTCGTCAAGCGACCGCCTATTAGCCGTCAGTTTAGGCGTAACGTGCTAAAAAAGACGTAAACAAAATGACAACAGAAGAAAATGTAAAACAATTAAGAAAACTAAACCGACAGATTAACGAAATAATATCAGAACTTAAACAAGACTGTTTAGAAGTAAAAGTTAAACAACACGTTTCTGATAAAATAGAATTATCTGTTTTTAAAAGAATAGTATAAATATGAAAAATCTACTTTTTGTTAGAATTACAGATGAAGTATTAACAAATTCAGTTAATGGACTTTTTAATTTTGTAAGCCATTTTAAAATTAATATTGAACATAAAGATATTAGAAAAGTGGAAGAATTAAAACCACTATTGGAAAACAAAAAGTATGATTATATTTGTTTAGCAGGTCACGGAGATGAAGTTTGTTTCTCTGACAACAACGAATTTAACCTGATGTGGAGTGATATTGGAGCATTACTTTGTGAAACAGATTGCTTAACAGAGAATGGAATTGTAATGTTATATTGTTGCAACGGTGGAATTTCAAACGTAGTATATACATTAATGGGACAATGTCCAAATATTAAATATGTTTGTGGTGCAAAACAAACTGTAAATAGTCTTGATTTAACAACTGCTTTTACAATGTTTTTATACAATTACGAATATAAGGGAATTGACCCTGTTATATCTGCACAAAAAGCGTCATTTGCAACCGACATTAGAATGGAATGTTATGACAGATACGATGTTGAAAATAACCCAGTGTTTTACTCAAAATATTGTGTGAAATGTAATGAAGAATACGAGGAATAAAACCGAACGGCTAACAGTGGTTTTGCAAAAAGCAAGAATTTTGCGGAATCGTCGTAAAAAAGAACAGTAAAAATAAATATAAACCCTGGTTTTCAGAAGTCTTGCTCTTCGCAAAGCCAAAAAACGTTGGGAAAAATTGTCCCGAAGGGCGATTTTTCCCAATGACCGCTCGGCTACGCCGAAAGTCGGGAAACCATCGTTGCTTCCGCACGACGTTCTCCCAACTGTCGCCTTTGACGCATTTCAATTCGGAACAAGTTCCTCTTGAAACGACGAAAAAGCCGAGCGGTCATTAGCCACAAGGTAAACCAACCATTGAAGATATTTAAAAAATGAAAGATTACAGAAAATTAATAGAAAATATACAGGCAAGAACAAATCCTGAAAACTTAATTCTTGAAAAAGCATTTTCAGATGAATTATCCTCTATTTCATATAGCGATATCTTAAAATATGTGCGTTACGCAATGAAAGGCGTCGAACCTGAATACACTCAAAAAAGTAGGTTGGCAGGCGAAAGAGTTCAAAACCACCTAAAGGATAACTTGTCATATGTAGTTTACAAGTACCAAGGTTCTGTAATGACAAATACACATATCAAAGGAACTAGTGATATTGATTTACTAGTAATATGCGACAAATTCTACACTTTTGACCGCAAATCAATAACGACAGTATTAACAACAGAAAGCTTAAAAACTCAATTAAACACTACTCAAATTCAAAAACTTCAGGGAGAAATTGACAATGCAGGTTATTCAGGTAATGCGATAAACGATTTAAAAAAAAATCGCACAGATTCGGAAAATACATTAATACCTGTTTATGACATTTGCGATATATCACATCCAAAAGCAATTAAAATAAGAAATAAAAGTCTTAACAGAGTCGTGGATATTGTGATTGCGAATTGGTATGATAATGTAACTGCTGTTTTGAGAGACAAAGATTCTGATTTTCGTGGAATACAGGTTTACAATAAAGCATTAAACTCAAAAGGCAACCCAGATTACCCATTTCTAAGTATTAAAAGAATAAATGACAGAAGTTCTGAGACTAATGGAAGACTGAAAAAAATGATTCGGTTTCTAAAAAATATTAAAGCCGATTCAGATTTGGAAATTAAACTAACAAGTTTTGATTTTAATGCTATTTGCTATGACATTGAAACTTACAAATATTCAAATAAAAACTTTTATGAGTTAGTGCCAATTATTTACATACAGCTAAAGAGTTTATCTGAAAATATAGAACATTCAAATAAATTAAAGTCAGTTGATGATAATGAATACATATTCCGTAATGATAGTACCAAATTAAATAGCTTACGAAATCTAATATCGGAAATCGAATCTATTCTGTTAGACCTTAAAAAAGCAGTAGTAATATGAGAAAAAAACGAATATTTATTGGTTCATCTTCTGAAGAATTAAGTCTAGCTGAATCAGCTAAGAAAATTTTAGAGCCTGAATTTGAAGTAACAATTTGGAACGATACTGTTTGGGATATGGCTGTATTCAAAATAAATAATAATTTCCTTCACGATTTACTCAAAGCAACTTTACAGTACGATTTTGGTATTCTACTTGGCACAACTGATGACAAGGTAATAGTAAGGGATGAAGAAAAGCTTCAATCACGTGATAATGTTCTTTTTGAGTTAGGATTATTTATGGGTCGTTTAGGCTTATCTAAATGTGCTTTTGTGGTTGAAAAAGAGCTGAATATTTTATCTGACATTAAAGGTATTTCACTTGCCAGATTTTCTAAAAAAGAACCTGATAGTTTTGTAAGTGCAATTTCGACAGTTGGAGATTTATTCAGAACCCAAAGAGATTCCTCAGTAAATTTCTTTCCGTCTTCAACTCTAGCTTCTGTTTATTTTGAGAATTTAATCTCACCTACTTGTAGATATTTAATTGAGCAAGGTGGATTTGAAGAAGAAGGTACAAAATATGAAGATTGTTTA
>NZ_JBIISE010000031.1:0-26917 GCF_044341185.1 Flavobacterium sp. | reverse complement strand
TTCTAATTATTTAATTTCTTTGTGAACAGTTACTCTTTTCAAGATAGGATTGAATTTTTTGATTTCCATTCTATCTGGTGTATTTTTTTTGTTTTTAGTAGTGATATAACGAGAAGTTCCTGGTTGACCAGATTCTTTGTGTTCAGTGCACTCTAAAATTACTTGGATTCTATTGCCTTTCTTTGCCATTTTGATATATTTTTAAATGATTAAACAGATTTTACAAATCCATTTGCTTTAGCTTTTTTCAAAACTGCGGCAATACCATTTTTGTTAATTGTTTTTAATACTGCTGTAGATATTTTTAGGCTCACCCATCTATCTTCTTCTGCAATGTAAAAACGTTTTTTCACTAAGTTAACTGAGAATTTTCTCTTAGTTTTATTCATCGCGTGAGAAACGTTGTTTCCAACCATTGCTCTTTTTCCTGTTAGTTCACAAACTCTTGACATTATTCTAAACTTTTATATCGTTATTCTAAATAAGGGTGCAAAGAAAAGAATTTTTACTTTACTATGCAACTATTTTTAATTAGTTTTTTGAAATTTCTTTATTCAACCACTCTAATGCTTTGTTAACCGCCCTATCAATAACCTTTTCGCGCGGTTGACCAAAATTAAATTCTTCAACAAAAACTTCATTTGGAGTAGCTATTGCTATAAAAACTGTTCCAATTTCGGCTTCGCTATTTCCTTTTGTAGGACCTGCATTTCCTGTTGTTGCAATAGCATAATCTGTATTAAAAATTGACCTACAATTTAAAGCCATTTCTTTTGCCACTTCCTTACTGACCACAGAAAATTGACGAATAGTATCTGAATTTACTTTTAACACATCTATTTTAATTTGATTAGAATACGCCACTATCCCTCCATTAAAACAAGCTGAAGCACCTGGAACAGCAGAAATAAGTTGAGCGATTTTTCCTCCTGTACAACTTTCTGCAGTTGCTAAAGTAAGATGCCTTTCAGATAATGCTCTTGATAAAACCACTTCTATAGTTTCCTCTTCATCATAGCCAACAATAATATCACCAATTAAAGGTTTTAACTTTTCAATTTCAATTAAAACAGAATCTAGTAAAACAGCTTCGTCTGTGCCTCGAGCAGTTAATCGTAATCTAACTTTTCCAGGACTTGGCAAATACGCTAATTTGATAAAACTTGGTAAATTAGTTTCCCAATCTTCAATTTGTTCCGCAATTAAACTCTCTCCACGACCATAAGTCATAAGTGTTTTATGAACAATATAGGGACGCTCAAATTTTTCTACCAAATATGAAATTACTTCATTATCAATTAAATACTTCATTTCATATGGCACACCAGGTAAAGAAATAAACACCGTGTTTTGATGTTCCATTAGCATTCCAGGAGCAGTACCCATTTTATTGAAAAGTACTTTTGATTTCGACGGAACTAATGCTTGCTCAATATTTAATTGGGTAATGGGTTTTTTATAAATTCCTTCAATTATACTTTTTACTTGATCTAAAACAGCATCGTTTTGAACTAAAACATCATCAAAATACTCACAAAATGTTTTTTTAGTAATGTCGTCTTTTGTAGGTCCTAAGCCACCAGTAATAATAACGACATCAAAATTATTTTGAACTTCTCGTAGCGTTTTTAATATATGATTTTTATCATCTGAAATAGACAACATTTCATAAGTAGCAATTCCGATTTTATCTAACGCCTTGGCAATGTAAGAAGAATTTGTATCAATAATTTGACCAATCAATATTTCATCTCCAATTGTAATAATTGCTGCTTTCATTTTTTAAATATTTTTGTAAAAATAAGAAAACCACGCTAAAAGCGTGGCTAAACATCTATTAAAGTATCTTTTATAATTTAAAATCTTTTTTAATTTCATCTGCTGCAGCGACTATTCTTGCTTTAACCCTTCTAAACACTTCTTTTATTTCTTTTCGCTTGCCTTTTTCTTGTGTCCAATCCATAATGAATACCACATCTTCGTATGCCATATCCATTCCTAATAAATCTAATGTTGGTTTGATTTTGTGTGCAGATGCATAGGTTTTAGCATAATCTTTTAGTTCAATTGCGCTTTTCATTTCCTGAATTTCGAAAGGCACTTCTTCTAAAAACAAAGAAGCAATTTGAAGCGCAAATTCGTTATCATTTTCAGAAATTTCATATACTTTTGATAAATTATACTGTAAAGCCATTATTTTACTTGTATTTTAAACATTTGCTTGCCTTCTAAAAAACCTTCTAAAACATCATTTTCTTTCACCGCTGCTACTCCTTTTGGAGTTCCTGTAAAAATAATATCTCCTTTTTTTAACGTAAAAAACTGCGAAACATAAGAAACTATTTCATCAATATTCCACAACATCATTGAAGTAGTTCCTTGCTGAACGATTTCATTATTCTTTCTTAAATCAAAGTTAATATTTTCTAAAGAAGGAAAATGTATTTTCGGTAAAAAGTCACCAATAATCGCTGAATGGTCAAATGCCTTAGCTTTTTCCCAAGGTAAACCTTTTTCCTTTAATTTAGTTTGCATATCTCGAGCAGTAAAATCGATTCCCAAACCAATTTCATCGTAATATTTATGAGCAAATTTTGGACTAATATATTTTCCTACTTTGCAAATTTTTACCAAAACTTCCACTTCGTGATGCACATCATTACTAAATTCTGGAATTACAAAAGGTGTTTTTTTTGGCAAAATAGCCGTGTCTGGCTTCATAAAGATAACCGGCTCAGATGGGCGTTCGTTTTGTAATTCTGAAATATGATCAGCATAATTTCTTCCGATGCAAATGATTTTCATATATGTTAATTTATCTCTGTTTTTAGTTTGCTTCGAGAGCCTCAGCTAACTCGTAACTTAGAAAACTTGAGCCAAATGGTGACTGAGGTTCTCGAAGTCACTATTTTGTATTTAATCTTCTTAATTTCAAACCTGTTAGTACTTTTTTAGTATATAGCGGAAAATCAGCGTTTTGTATCCAACCGAAATAACCTGGATCTTTGTCAAACACTTCATCCACTAAAACATTTTTATATTTTCCAAAGCTAAACATTTCTTGTCCTTTATCATTCATCACAATCATACCTGCAAAATCTACAGATTTTTTACGAGTGGTAAATTCTGATAATGCTTTCATGTCATTTTGCAAATCAGGATATCTTTCCAATTGTCCTAATAAAATTTCATAAGTAGCCATAGTATCTGCTGCAGCTGAATGGGCGTTTTCTAAAGTTTTTCCACAATAGAATTTTAATGCGGCAGACAAAGTGCGTTCTTCTTTTTTATGAAAAATAGTTTGCACATCTACTGAAACACGATTTTTCATATCAAAATCTACACCTGCACGAAGCATTTCTTCTGCTAATAACGGAATATCAAATCTATCAGAATTATATCCTGCTAAATCTGAATCTTTTATCATAGCATAAATTTGAGAAGATAATTCGGAAAAAGTAGGTTCGTTTGCTACTTTCTCGTTTGTAATTCCGTGTACTGCTGTAGTCTGAGGCGGAATTGGAATGGTTGGATTCACTAACCAAGTTTTGCTTTCCTTATTTCCGTTTGGAAACACCTTAAATATTGATATTTCAACGATTCTGTCTTTTCCAACATCTATTCCGGTAGTTTCTAAATCAAAGAAACAAATTGGTCTTGTAAGTTTAAGTTCCATTTTTATATTTTAAAGTACAAAGTTAAAAAAACCCAATAGTAAATGAACTATTGGGTGAATTATTATTTATTTATTTTTTCTTAAAAATCCCTATTGATATCAAAAGCTTCAAGGTATTCAGCTACACGTTTTACGAAACTTCCGCCTAAAGCACCATCTACAACTCGATGATCATAAGAGTGCGATAAAAACATTTTCTGACGAATTCCAATAAAATCGCCTTCTGGAGTTTCAATAACTGCTGGTACTTTTCTAATAGCACCTAAAGCTAAAATACCAACTTGAGGCTGATTTATAATTGGTGTTCCAAAAACAGAACCAAATGTTCCAACGTTTGTTACAGTATAAGTACCACCTTGTGTATCGTCTGGTTTTAGTTTTCCTGCTTTCGCTCTGCTTCCTAAATCGTTTACCGCTTTTGCCATACCAACTAAATTTAATTGGTCTGCATTTTTAATTACAGGTACAATTAAGTTTCCATTTGGTAAAGCTGCTGCCATTCCTAAATTAATATTTTTGCGTTTA
Organism: Flavobacterium sp.; assembly: GCF_044341185.1. Classification (GTDB taxonomy): domain Bacteria; phylum Bacteroidota; class Bacteroidia; order Flavobacteriales; family Flavobacteriaceae; genus Flavobacterium. The sequence continues at coordinate 22,716 of NZ_JBIISE010000031.1, read as the reverse complement.
ATAATAAAATCCCCATCAACAGAAATATTCATTCCTGGAAAATCTTTTAAGGCTTTTGCAACCGCTTCCATCATAATTGGTGTAAACGTTAGTTTTTCTCCTTCTCGTTTTTCAAAAGCTGTTTTTACTTTATCTCTCCATTTTACAATATTAGTCACATCTACTTCAATAAACGACTGCACGTGTGCTGATGTTTGAACCGAAGCTACCATATAACCCGAAATTAACTTTCGCATTCTGTCCATTTCCACAATTTCGTCGCCACCATTTACTGAAACTGGTGTAGGATTTTGGGTTTTAGGTTGTTGGGTTGAAGTTGTAGGCGTAAAAACATTTGAACTTGTAACTTGCGACTTGCGACTTTCTATATATTTTAAAATGTCTTCTTTATTTACACGACCATCTTTTCCAGAGCCTGAAATAGATTCTAATTCTGTTAACGAAATGCCTTCCGCTTTTGCCATATTTTTAACTAATGGCGAAAAGAATTTATCTGAACCTGAAAAATCTGCAGGAGCACTTGTTTCAATAGCAACCTCAACTGTTTTAGAAACTTCTGAAACCGCAACTGGAACTTCAGATTTTACTTCAGGAGTTGCAGCAATAACTCCGCCTTCAGTTTCAATAATCGCTATGGTTTGCCCTACTTGAACAACATCATCAACTTGAAACAAAATTTCAACTAAAGTACCAGAAACTTCAGAAGGCACTTCACTATCGACTTTGTCTGTAGCAATTTCTAAAACCGCTTCATCCATATCAATATGTTCACCCACTTTTTTTAACCAATTTGTAATGGTTGCCTCTGCCACACTCTCTCCCATTTTTGGAAGTTTCAATTCAAATCTTGCCATATTATTATTGTAATGTTGAGTTCTTTAATTATTACTGCAAAATTAATAAATATTTTGATGTTTTATCACGAAATAATCAAAAAATCAAAAAATTAGCACTTCACCTCTATCAGTTGAATTATTACTACCAATTAAGTAATTTGATTGCGAAATATAGTTCTTAAAAGTTATATTTTTCGATTTATGCTTTTCCATAAAATAAATTATTTCAGCAAAAGAAAACGAATTGGTATCAAATATCAACTCGAAGTTAATATTATTAGTGTTTTTAAATTGTTCAAAATCAGTTAAATATTCAATTGGTTTACTTAATTTTAATTGAATATTATTATTTGAAAACACAATATACTTATCAATTTTTCTTACTAATTTTTGTGGTTGTTTTTGTTTAAAAATCGCATATAACAAACTTCCAAATTGAAGAAACTTATCAAAAAACCAAGATTTTTTAAAATGCTTTTTATAAAAAAACTGCATCGCATCTCGGAAACGTTCTAAATATTTTTCGTCTCTAACCGTACTTTCTCCTTTATAATGTATTAGTGATGTTTCGTGAAAATAGAAATTTTCCATTCCTAATTTCTGAATCATATAACTCAAATCGATATCATCTGAATACATAAAACAATTTTCATCAAATCCACCAACTTTTAAATATAAATCGCGTTTCATCATCATAAAAGCACCAACTAAAACATCTACTTTTCCAGATTGATTTTCAGACAAATGTTGCGCATAATATTTTCCAAAAAAATTAGAGATTTTATATAAACCAAAAATCTTAGTAATTGCGACATAAGGAGTTGGAAGTCCGCGTTTACTTTCTGGAAGAAAATTTCCTGTACCGTCAATTAACTTACAACCAATTATTCCGAGTTGGGAATTTGGAATTTGGAATTTAAAATTTAAAATTTTCTCAAAAGTATCTTCAGCAACAACCGTATCTGGATTTAAAATACAAATATATTCGCCTTTAGCTTGTTGCACAGCGATATTGTTTCCTTTTGGAAATCCTAAATTTTCTTTATTTTCAATAAGCGTAATTTGTGGAAAGAGTTGCTTCATCATTTCACAACTAGCATCCGTAGAATTATTATCTACGACAATAATTTCAGCATCTATGTTTTCCAGTGCTTTTTGAACACTTCGTACACATTGCTCTAAAAAATAGCGCACATTATAATTAAGTATGATTACGGATAGTTGCATTTTGTTTTATTTCAAGTAGTCGAAATCCAATTGATTTATAGGTCAAAGTTGCAATTTTTATTTATGAAATGCAAAAATCTAAATTTTAAATCTCAAATAATAAGTCTACTTTTGCAAAACAATTGGCGAATTGCCACATTGTCTAATTGACAAATGAACAAATGAATTACCTTTCAGTAGAAAACATATCAAAATCTTACGGAGAACGTGTCCTTTTTAAAGACATTTCTTTTGGTATTAATAAAGACCAAAAAATAGCTTTTATCGCTAAAAACGGTTCAGGAAAAACTACCATTATGAACATTATTAATGGTTTTGATGAACCTGATACTGGACAAGTAGTGATTAGAAAAGGAATAAAAATGGCGTTTTTGAGTCAGAATTTTAATTTACAAGACGAATTAACTATTGAAGAAAGTATTTTTGCATCGGATAATGAGGTTTTACAGGTAATTAGAAACTACGAAAAAGCATTAGAAAATCCAGAAGAAGAAGAAAAGTATCAGAAAGCGTTTGACGATATGGATCGTTATGATGCTTGGGATTTTGAAACACAATACAAGCAAATTTTGTCAAAATTAAAACTTGACGATTTAAAACTAAAAGTAAAAAAATTATCTGGTGGGCAAAAAAAGCGTTTGTCGTTAGCGATAATCTTAATTAATAGACCTGATTTATTAATTTTAGATGAACCAACCAATCACTTGGATTTAGAGATGATTGAATGGCTTGAAGATTATTTTGCCAAAGAAAACATTACTTTATTTATGGTTACGCACGACCGTTTTTTCTTAGAACGTGTTTGTAACGAAATTATAGAATTAGATAACGGAAAACTGTATCAATACAAAGGAAATTATTCGTATTATTTAGAGAAAAAAGAAGAACGACAAATTTCTGAAAATTCGAGTATTGATAAAGCACAAAACCTTTTTATTAAGGAATTGGCTTGGATGCGAAGACAACCAAAAGCAAGAACTACCAAATCGAAATCGCGTCAAGATGATTTTTATGTGATTAAAGAAAAAGCGGAAAGTCGTCGTAAAGAAAATGTGGTAGAGCTTGAAATTAATATGGAGCGTATGGGAAGCAAGATTATCGAAATGGTAAAATTGAACAAAAATTTCCCTGACAGAACCATTTTAAAAGACTTTACCTACGCGTTTCAACGTGGTGAACGTATCGGAATTATTGGAAAAAACGGAACTGGAAAATCGACTTTCTTAAATATTTTAACCAAAACTATGGAACCCGATTCTGGGAAAGTAATTATTGGCGATACGATTAAAATTGGGTATTACACGCAGAGTGGCATCAACCCAAAACCAGGACAAAAAGTTATAGACATTATTAAAGAATACGGAGAATATATTCCACTTACGAAAGGAAAAATTATTTCGGCTTCGCAACTGTTAGAACGTTTCTTATTTGATGCTAAAAAGCAATATGATTTTGTAGAAAAATTAAGTGGTGGCGAACTAAAACGTTTGTATTTATGCACGGTTTTAATTCAGAATCCGAATTTCTTAATTTTAGATGAACCAACAAATGATTTAGATATTGTTACGCTTAATGTATTAGAAAGTTTCTTATTAGATTTTCCAGGATGCTTGTTAGTAGTAAGTCACGATAGGTATTTTATGGATAAAATTGTGGATCATTTATTTGTATTTAGAGGTCAAGGTGAAATTGAAGATTTCCCAGGAAATTATTCTGATTTTAGAAGTTATGAAGATTCCGTGGAGCCAAAAGTTTTAAATAGCGTAAGCACTGACAAAGGAAGTTGGAAACAAAACCAACCAGCCAAAGCTGGATTAAACTTCAACGAGCAAAAAGAATTTAATAAAATTGAAAAAGATATTAAAGATTTAGAATATCAAAAAAAGCAAATTGAACAAGAATTTTCGGACGGTAAAGTAGCTGATGATATAATTGAAGCTAAAGCGAATGAATTGCAAAAAATCATTCAATCATTAGAAGAAAAAGAAACACGTTGGTTTGAATTGTCTTCTAAAATTGAATAAATTTAAACACATATTTCACAGATTATCACGAATTTAATCTGTGGAAATTTGTGTTAATCTGTGTTATTTTTATGCTACATATTTTAAAATCATACATAAAATTTCTATACCACTCCAAAAATGAACACGGTGTGCATTCTCCTTTTGTGTTTGATTTGGTAACGAAATGTTTTTATGATAAAACGAAATATCCAGAATATTCACTTTTAAAAAATAATTCAAAAAGAGCCCGATTGTTTTTTAGAATTATTAGATATTTCAAACCCAAAACTATTTTAGAAATTGGAAATCCAACTGAATTAGATACTAATTTATTTTCTTCAGAAATAATCTCAATTGAAGATTTTGAAAAAAACAAACTTTCTAAAAATGACAAGATTTTCGACTTAGTTTACTTCAACCAAAACGAATCTCAAAAAACTTCGATCGCGTATTTCGAATTGTTATTACCTACTGTGGCGAATGATTCCGTTTGGATAATTAATGACATTCATAAATCAAATGAAAATGGAAATACTTGGGAAATCATAAAAAACCATCCCAAAATAAAAGTTACGATTGATGCATTTCATTTCGGAATGGTGTTTTTTAGAGCTGAGCAAGAAAAAGAACATTTTGTAATTCGTTTTTAATTGACGGGAACACAGATTTGACAAATTAAACGGAATTTTTAAAATTTGATTATTGTTATTGATTTTTGTAATTGATATTGTTATTGTCATTGATTTTTTAATTTAATTGTAACAAAATCTTCTATTTAACTACTTATTACTTGTAGTAATTATTGTAATCTAAAAACTGCGACTGAAAACCATGAAAACTCCAATAATAAACATTAAAGGTATTACACGTGATTTCCAATTAGGAAGCGAAACGGTAAACGTATTAAAAGGAATCGATTTAGTAATAAACAAAGGTGAGTATGTGGCGCTTATGGGACCATCAGGTTCTGGAAAATCGACTTTAATGAATATTTTAGGTTGTTTAGACACACCTACTTCTGGAAGTTATATTTTAAACGGAAAGCAGGTTAGTGAAATGCACGATGATGAATTAGCTGAAATCAGAAATAAAGAAATAGGTTTCGTTTTTCAAACATTTAACTTAATGCCTCGTACAACTGCTTTAGATAACGTAGCACTACCAATGGTATATGCTGGTTTTTCAAAAGAAGAGAGAAACAATCGTGCTACAGAAGTTTTATCACAAGTAGGTTTAGCAGACAGAATGGATCATAAACCAAATCAGCTTTCAGGAGGACAACGTCAGCGTGTGGCTGTTGGTAGAGCTTTGGTTAACAAACCTTCAATCATATTAGCCGATGAGCCTACAGGAAATTTAGATAGTAAAACTTCCGTAGAAATTATGAAATTATTTGGTGAAATTCATTCAAATGGAAATACGGTGATTTTAGTAACGCACGAAGAGGATATTGCTGCTCACGCACATAGAATTATTCGCTTACGTGATGGAATTATTGAAAATGATTTTCAGAATAAAGAAATTGTTGCTTATTAAAAGTAACTTATACTTCGATACTACCCCCAAAAACCAATTCTGCTGGACCTGTTAAGAATACATTTTTATACACATCATTTTCTAACACAAAACTAATTATTAGCTTTCCGCCTAATACATTAATATGTATGCGATTAGCATCTGTTTTATGAGTAGCGTGCATAGCAATTGCCACACCTGTTGCACCCGTTCCGCAAGATAACGTTTCGTCTTCCACTCCTCGTTCATAAGTACGAACTGAAAAAGTGTCAGTAGTTTCTTGTTCTACAAAGTTGATATTACAACCCGAAGCATCATACAAATCAGAATATCTTAATTTCGAGCCATTATTTTTGACATCAAAATCTTTTAAATCTGAAACTAATTGCACATGATGAGGCGAACCTGTATACACAAAATCATGTGTATTAAAATGTTTTACTTCCGTTACATCTATCATTTGAAGTGCAATTAAATGGTCTTCAAATTTTGCAAAATGATAGCCGTCCGATGCTTCAAAATGAGCTTCTTTTTCAATAATACCTAATTGTTTTGCAAACGCCACTAAACATCGACCTCCATTACCACACATAGTACTGGTACTTCCATCGGAATTGTAATACACCATAGTAAAATCGCATTTTTCGTGATTTTCTAACAAAATTAAACCATCGCCACCTATGCCAAAACGTCGGTCGCATAAAAATTCAATTAGTTTGGTATTATTTTTGGGAAAAGTGTTTGTACGATTATCAATCATAACAAAATCGTTTCCTGTTCCTTGGTATTTGTAAAATTGTATTTGCATAGTACAAATATATTTATTTTTTTGCACAATATTGCATTAGGGAGTGTAGCGGCATCCTTTTTTATATGTTGACTGAGGTTCCCGAAGTCAACATATAAAAAAGATATAGCGGAAAGCCCGACCTGAAAGGAAATGCCCAAATGCTAAAAAGATGTTAAACATTGTTAATCGTGCGTTAAACGAAATTATAATTTAAAAAACGTATTTATATTTACAAAGTAAAAAAATTAAAAATGAACAAAATGAAAAATTTAGGAAGTCTTTTTATTGTATCATTAATGAGTGGTGCCGTTACTTTGGGTGCCTATAAATTCATTGAAAGTAGAAAAAATGAAAGCGATTCAATTATAACCACTTCACCAAACTACAACAAAGCCGTAAGTTTTACTGGTGCCGAAAATATAGATTTTACAACTGGTGCCGAAAAAGCCATTCATAGTGTGGTTCACGTTAAAAATGTTTCTGTAAGGACTTACACTGATCCATGGGCATCGTTTTTTTATGGTGGGGGCACACAACAACATGAACAAATAGGAACTGGATCTGGAGTAATTGTATCTGATGATGGTTATATTGTAACCAATAATCACGTAATACAAGATGCTAATGAGCTTGAAGTAACTTTAAATAATAACAAAGCATACAAAGCAAAATTAATTGGTACGGATAGCAAAATGGATATTGCTTTATTAAAAATTGATGCTGATGAGAAATTACCATTTATTGTTTTTGGAAATTCAGATAATATTAAAGTAGGTGAATGGGTTTTAGCGGTTGGTAATCCGTATCAATTGAATTCTACAGTTACTGCTGGGATTATTTCGGCAAAAGCTAGAAATTTAGATAAAGCAAGTATTCAATCGTTTATACAAACTGATGCAGCAGTAAACCCTGGAAATAGCGGTGGGGCTTTAGTGAATACAAATGGTGAATTAATAGGAATTAATACGATGATTTCTTCGCCAACAGGAAGTTATGCTGGATATTCATTTGCCGTTCCATCAAATATTACAAAAAAGATTATTGAAGATTTAATGAAATTTGGTAATGTACAACGTGGTATTTTAGGTGTTGAAGGTGGCGAATTAAATGCAGAAGCTGCTAAAAAATACGGAATCAAACAAACTGAAGGATTTTACGTAAACAAAGTCAACAAAAATTCTGGTGCTGAAAAAGTTGGTATTGAAAAAGGAGATGTAATTTTAAAATTAGATGATACTAAAATTGCTTCATCCGCAGAAATGGCAACGGTTATTAACACAAAAAGACCAAATGATATTGTTAAAGTTACCTTATTAAGAGATGGTAAAAACTTAGCATTAAATGTACCATTAACAAAAAAAGAATTAATTGCCTACGAATTTAATGGAATTGAATTTGAAGAGTTAGATGCCAACGATAAAAAACGATTTAACTTAAAAAGTGGTATAAAAATCAAACAGGTAACCAATGAAGATTACAAGGAATATGCTGAAGATTTAAAAGGTTCTATTGTAACGCAAGTGGATAATATGAGAGCCGTTGATATGGAAAGTGTTTCTGCTTATTTAGCAAAAAAAGAGACAACTGAAAAAACTCGTTATCAAATTATAGCAAAAAACGGACAGATGTATCGCATCTTTTTATAAAATCTAAATGTATTTTAAGATTCGCAAAGCAGTATTTGTTTTGCGAATTTTTTTTGCTTTTTTTCTAAAAAATAACACGAAAAAAAATCGTAAAAAACTTTACGAAAACGATTGAAATCAATACTTTTGCATAAAATTAGTAACCCAATCTTTATTTTAATGAACAACAACACAATTTACGAAAAAGAATTGGCTTTTCAGGCAGATCGAAGAAAAGCGTGTGTAGAATTTGTAAAAATTATAAGCGATTTATGGTTTGACAAATCTATTGAATTGGTATTATTTAGAAATCAATTAATTGACAGAAATGTTTCTGACATTATCAACTTACACGAATATGCAGTTGCTTTTGTAGAAAAACCAATCAATATTTTTGATAGCGTAGAAATTGCAAGAGCCATTGAAAATTTAGATTTACCACCATCACGTATAGATATTGGGAAATTAACTTACGAATATCATTTAGAAGACGATAAATATAATGACGCTAAAGCGTTTGTAATTGACAAATTAAAATATGCAAAAGACACGTCTGAAATTGTACCTAAAGATGTTGTTTTATATGGTTTTGGTCGTATTGGTCGCTTGTTAGCTCGCGAAATGATGAGCAAAATTGGTAAAGGACAACAATTACGTTTACGTGCGATTGTAACTCGTGATAAAAATGATGCCGTTTTATTAGAAAAAAGAGCCTCTTTGCTACGCTATGATTCGGTTCACGGAGATTTTGAAGGTTCGGTTTCTGCAGATCCAGAAAATAGTGCATTAATAATAAATGGAACAACCGTACACATTATAACAGCAAATTCGCCAGAAGAAATTGATTATACCACATACGGAATTAATGACGCTTTAGTAATTGACAATACTGGCGCTTTTACAACAGAAGAAGCGTTAGCCAGACACTTGACTTCTAAAGGTGCACATAAAGTTTTATTAACCGCTCCTGGTAAAGGTGTACCAAATATTGTTTATGGTGTAAATCACGAAGATTACAATCCAGATGAAGTAGCCATTTATTCTGCTGCTTCTTGTACGACAAATGCTATTACTCCAGTTTTGGCTGTAATAGAAGAAACGTTGGGTGTTGTAAAAGGGCATTTAGAAACCATTCATGCGTATACAAACGACCAAAATTTGGTTGATAATATGCACAAAAAATACCGTCGTGGAAGAGCTGCGGGTTTAAATATGGTAATTACTGAAACCGGTGCAGGAAGTGCCGTAGCTAAAGCATTACCAAGTTTAGCAGGAAAACTAACATCAAATGCAATTCGAGTTCCGGTTCCAAATGGTTCTTTGGTAGTTTTGAATTTAGAAGTTGGAAGAACTACCTCAGTACAAGAATTAAACAACATAATGAAAACCTATGCTTTAGAAGGTAATTTAGTTGAACAAATTAAATATTCGGTTAGCAACGAATTGGTTTCTTCGGATATTGTTGGAACGGCGCAACCTTCTATTTATGATAGTAATGCTACTATTGTTTCTGGAGATGGTAAAAATATTGTACTTTACATTTGGTACGATAACGAATATGGATATAGCCATCAAGTAATACGTTTGGCAAAATACATTGCCAAAGTTAGACGCTATATGTATTATTAATGCTTAATTATTTATTATTTAATGCCTTTTCTAAAAAGAAAAGGCATTTTATTTATATAAAAAAGTAAATTCACAACAAAAAACACATATATTTAACAATTTCAAAACAATTTAGTTAAAATTAACATACATACATTAAATTGTTGTGATTTTATTGACTATAATTTAATTTAATACATATTTTAGACGTAATTTTATATCATAATAAAGTAACCACTAAATCTTATGTATTATGAAATGTTTTACAATTAGCATCTTATTACTTTGTAAAGTAATGTTTGCACAAGGAAATTTAGTAGAAACGTATAGCTACGGACAAAACAGTATTGAAGTAATTTCATCATCTGATGAAGGCACAATTATTGTAAGTACTTTTAATGCAAAAATGAACATTAGGAAGGAAATTGCTGAAAAAATTCTTAATTTATTTATTGAGGATAAATTAAAAAGCAATTTCAACTACACTATTGAAGGAAGTGATGTAAATGTTACAGGAAATTGTATAATTACAGTAAAAGGTACTTTAACTTCAATTGATTTTTATTACGAAAAAGTAGAGTGGAAAAACGGAATTACTGAAATTTTTATAGAACCAAGATTAAAATTACCTATTTCAAATGCATTAGCTAGAAATTAATTTTAATTTAAAAGACCCAATATTATGATAATATTATCATAATATTGGGTCTTTTAAATTAATCTAGTTTCTTTTGTGTGAGATAATAAATTGGTATTCCCAATAATACTATAAACAATCCTAATCCAGTATTTTTAGTATCGTAAATTAATAATATTATACTAATAATTGAAATCATTATTATATATAATATTGGGACAAACGGATAGCCAAATGCTTTATATGGTCTTGGCGCATCAGGTTCTCGTTTACGAAGTATGAAGATGCCATAAATTGTTAAAACATAAAATAATAAGTTGGCAAAAGTAGCATATTTAAGTAAATCGCCATATTTACCAGACAAACATAATAATGATGCCCAAATACATTGCATCCATAGTGCTTTTTCTGGCACTTGATTTTTATTTAATTCTCCAGCGCTTTTAAAAAATAAGCCGTCTTTACTCATCGCATAAAACAAGCGTCCGCCAGCTAATATTAAACCCGAATTACAACCAAAAGTAGAAATCATAATTAACCCAGCCATAATAAAAACACCTGCGTTTCCAAATATTACTGAAGCTGCACTCGCTCCTAACCTATCTTCGTTAGCGTATTTAATGCCTTGTCCTAAAAAGTCATTAGCTAATGGATTCCCATCTAAAGGTAATAATGAAAAATAAGCTAAATTGGCTAATAAATAAATTATTGTAACAATTAGAGTGCCTAAAAATAAACTCTTGGGAATGTTTTTCTGTGGCTCTTTAATTTCTCCAGCGATAAACGTAATATTATTCCAAGCGTCAGAAGAAAACAACGAATTAATCATTGTGAAACCCAACATTCCGATAATTGCAAAGCCAGTTAATACTTCTGTAGTGATTTTACCTTCTACAACTGTTGTTTTAGAAGCTACCCACATATCTGTAAAATTATTGGCTAAAGTATCAGATTGCAATCCAACATATAAACCAAAAACAATTAAAGCAAATAATGCGAATAATTTAGCTGCAGTAAAAACAAATTGTAGATTTTTCCCCGTTTTTACACCTTGATTATTAATTATGGTTAGCACAACAATACTCAAAATAGCTAAAAGTTGTTGAAATTGAATTTTATATGTGCCAAACTCTAGTGCATTCTCACTTAAAGTTGGAAAAAATATGGCAGTGTATTTAGCAAAAGCAACAGCTACAGCAGCAATTACTCCTGTTTGAACCACTGTAAAAACAGTCCAACCGTATAAAAACGACATCATTTTACCATACGCACGCTGAATATATACATATTGTCCACCTGCTTTTGGCATCATACCAGCTAATTCACCATAACTTAAAGCTGCAGCAAGCGTTAAAAATCCAGTTAAAATCCAAGCTAATAAAATCCAACCTGCACCACCAATATCTCTTGCCATTATTGAGGTTACAATAAATATTCCAGAACCTATCATTGAACCTGCAACTAAACTTGTTGCATTTAACAATCCCAATTCTTTTTTAAATTCAGTTTTATTTTCCATATAAATTATAGTTTTGATAAAGATAAAAAAAGAAAATTAGGAAAATAAAAAAAGGTGTAAAATTGTACATTCTACACCTTTTTCTAATTTACACTAAAATTATCTTTTATAATTCTGTTTTTTTACCCAGTCTGCATATTTTGCAGCCACTTTTAAATGTGCATTATAATCTGTTGCAAATTCGTGATATCCAAATTTTTCTACACTGGCACAAAAATATAAGTAGTTGTGTTTTTCTGGATTCAAAACCGCATCAATTGCCGAAACATCTGGCATAAAAATAGGCCCTGGTGGCAAACCCGTGTTTTTATATGTATTGTAAGGTGAATTTACAATTAAGTCGTTATGCATTACGCGTTTTACCACTAAGTTCCAATCATTTGATTTTTGTTTTAAAGCAAAAATCACGGTTGGATCGGCTTGTAATGGCATATTTTTGTTTAATCTATTTAAATATACACCTGCTACTTTTGGTCTCTCATCTGCTTTTGCCGTTTCTTTATGAACAATTGAAGCTAAAGTATAGACTTGGGCTGGCGTTAAATTTAATGCTTTCGCTTTCGCTAATCTGCCATCATTCCAAAATCTTTTATATTCTTTTGTAAGTTTCTCTGCAAATTCTTCAGGAGAAATATTCCAATAAAATTCGTAGCTATTTGGAATAAAAAACGACATTACATTGTCTTTATTCAATCCATTTTCTTGCAGAAAAGTATCATTTGTGAAAATTTCATTCAATTTTGTAGTATCTGGTTCAATTTGAGAAGCAATTCGAACAAATAAATCTTGTACTTTTTCTTGATTATTGAAGGCTAATTTAACTGGTGTATTCAATCGTAAAGAACGAACGATACTAAAACTGCTCATCCCTTTTTTTAATAAAAACTTACCTGCTTTTACATTTGAATCATAGTCTCTTTTTGAAGCGACCCAATCAATTTTGGATTGATTTTCAATATAAGGCGCTAAAATTTTCTTTACATCTTCGTATTTTGAATCCGTTGGAACATATACATATACTTCCTCTTCTTCAAATTTTGTATTTCCAGTAAACGCTTTATTAATTACGTATCCTCCACTAATAATTATTATTGCAGCTCCGATACTAATGATTCTTAAGAATAATTTTTTTGCTTCCAAAATTTTTATTTTTCGTTTATGAATTGAAAAAGTACTTCATCTACGTAAGTACCATTTATTTTAGTCCAATCTTTTTTTATGCCTATTTTCTGAAACCCAAAATTACTAAAAAGCAATAAACTGGCTTCATTATTTGTGGTAATATTTGCAAATAATTGATGTAAATTTAAATGCGTGAAAGCATAATTTATAATCAATTGCAAGGTTTCTTTTCCAATACCTTGATTTCTAAAGTTTTCTGAAATAATAATTCCAATTCCAGCACGACTATTTTTCGCATCAAAATCAAATAAATCGATACAACCAACTCTTTCATTAGTTTTTGAAAAAACAATTACCAATCGCAATTGTTTCGCTTCGTAAATATCCAGATGTGCATTTTCTAAATAGTTTTTCAATACCCATTTACTGTAGGGTGTTTGTGTATTGCTCACTTCCCAAATCGATTCATTATTTTCTATTTCGTATAGAAAATCTAAATCTTCGGGTTCGAGAGCTCGTAAATGAATATTTTGTCCTTTTAATGTCATAATTAATTTTTAAACGCAAATACGCTATAGTTTTTGCAAGGTTCACAAAGATTATTTTAATTACTTAATGCCTCAGCTATTTTCAAAGCACATTTTTCACCGTCAATTGCAGCAGAAATAATTCCACCTGCATAACCCGCGCCTTCTCCGCAAGGATATAATCCTTTGATTTGAACATGTTCTAATGTAAAGTTATCCCTTGGAATTCGAACTGGTGAGGATGTTCTACTCTCTGGCGCGTGTAAAATGGCATCATTTGTTAAATAACCCTTCATAGTTTTTCCAAATGCAGAAAAACCTTCACGCAGCGTTTGTGTTAAAAACGTTGGAAAAACTTCGCCTAATTCTACAGATGTTGTACCAGGAACATACGAAGTTTTCGGGATGTCTTTAGAGACTTTTGTTTGTGTAAAATCAATCATTCTTTGTGCGGGAACTTTTTGTGTTTTACCCGCTAATTGCCAAGCTTTTTGTTCAATAGCTTTTTGAAATTCCATCCCAGCTAAAGGTCCAAATCTTTCAAACGGTTTAAAATCCTCCAAACGCAATTCTACAACAATTCCTGAATTGGCAGTGGCTTGATCTCGTTTACTTGGACTCCAACCATTTGTAACTACTTCACCATCAGCGGTGGCACAAGGCGCAATTACGCCGCCTGGGCACATACAAAAAGAATACATACCGCGACCATTTACTTGTTTCACAATTGAATAAGGTGAAGGTGGTAAAAATTCGCCACGGTAATCGCAAGAATATTGAATTTTATCAATCAACTCTTGCGGATGTTCCGCTCGAACACCTAATGCAAATGGTTTTGCTTCAATAAAAATATCTTTTTTATGAAGCAATTCAAAAATATCACGAGCCGAATGACCTGTTGCTAAAATTATTTTTTTGGAATGAATCGTTTCACCTTTTTGAGTTACAATTCCATCTACTTCATTGTTTTTAACTAAAATATCTGTAACTCGAGTTTCAAACAAAACTTGTCCACCAGATTCGATAATTTTCTCTCGAATATCTTGAATGATTTGAGGTAATTTATTGGTTCCGATGTGCGGATGTGCTTCTACTAAAATTTCTTCGGTTGCCCCAAATGCTACTAATAATTGTAAAATTCTATCTACATCGCCACGTTTTTTTGATCGTGTGTATAATTTTCCGTCAGAATACGTTCCTGCACCACCTTCCCCAAAACAATAATTGGAATCGGCGTTTACAATTCCGTCAACATTTATGGCTTTTAAATCTCTACGTCTGCCTCGAACATCTTTACCACGTTCTAAAACTATTGGTTTTAAACCTAATTCTATTAATTGCAAGGCTGCAAACAATCCTGCAGGACCTGCGCCAACAACAATAATTTCTTGTTTGTTGGTTACGTTTGGATAATTAGGCAATTCTATTTTAGATTCAGTAAACACCTCATCTTTAAAATAAATATTTAGTTTTAAATTGAATTTTATGGCTTTTTGACGTGCATCTATTGAACGTTTAAGTATCACAATTTTTTGTAAATCGGATACAGAAGTTTGTACCAATTTAGAAACATGTTGATATAACATTTGTTCGTTATTCGCCATTTCTGGAGAAACTTGAATAAGTAGTTCGCGAGGCATTTATTTATTTTATTTTACAAATGTACTAAAAGATTTATTTTTTTTCTTCAAAAGCTCGTAATGCAAAAGAAGCTAACCAATGTTCCCCTTCATAATTACCATCTACTACCGATGGTAATGAAAAACTAAAGTGCTGATTTGCAATTGGAATTAAATGCGAAAAAAGTTTTGGGTATGACTTAGCTAGAGCATACATGTTCCAAGCTCTACTAAAATTTAAGCCATCTAAATGCACCAAATGACCATCTGTTCTGTCAGATACTTTAGCCGTTTCCCAATTCCAATTTTTAGAAAACAACTTCGGTGCGAACTTTTTTAGCCAAATCAAAAACTCTTGTTTTGGTAAAACACGCTGCATTAATCCCACTTCTTCCATACAAGGTGAAAGAAAATCAGTTCCGCTTGGTTCCCATTCAAAAGGGCAATTTTCATCCATTTTAAAGAGTCTAATCGCGTGTGTTTTAATACAGTTTTGCAATTCTATATTATTAGAAAAAACAGCATAATCCCAAGCGTTTGATAACCCAAAAGCTGTATTATTATGTGTGCCAACACGAACAGGATATAAAAGTTTTGGCATAAATTCGATATACCGTTGGATTATTAAATTAGATAACGGCTTTAAATTATTTGCTAATTCAAGATTGGAATTTAACTTAGACTTTTCTAATTCTAGCTGAAGTTTTAAAAGCCAATTCCATCCGTATGTTCTCTCATATGATTTTTCATGAGGTTTAGAAAAGTATTCAATTTCTTTTTGTATATTATCTTTAGAAAGATTTAACTTTAATTTTTCAATAATAATTTCTTTATTTTTTATTTCCGAGAAATTATTTAACAAATATACCAAACTCCAATGACCATGTACAGATGAATGCCAATCAAAACAACCATAAAATGCAGGATGAAGTTCTTTTGGTGATAATAATTCGGTAGTATTAAGGAGTAATTGATTTAGCTTATTTGGATATTCTTGTTGTAAACATTTAATTGGTAAAGTCGCTAAATGATTGGCTTGTTCCAAAGTAAGTTGTTGTGAATATGTCAAAGTTCCAACAAAAAGAAAAGAAAATATTAATTTCATAGTGAATTTCATTTTTTCAAAAGTACTAAAAACTTATCTTTGATTTTTATTTTATCATAATGAACAGACAAATAAAACTAATTTGGGATTTTCGTGGACAAGCTGCTGCTAAAACAGCGGAACATCATGAAATTCATCTGAAAGAATTTTTAGATAAAGAAAATTACACCTTAAAAATTACAGGCTTTGAAATTTTAAGCGAAATGTATGCTGTAGCGTATTTGGTTGTAGAAGAAGCAGATATGATTGTTTTTAGAGATGCCTTACGACCTCATCGAGGAGAAGTTTTTATAGTCGAAAGTTAAAAGTTTTTAATTCGAAAGTAAATCCATCAGTTTCTTAATGACTTTTGACATTCGACTTTTGACTACATTTTTAATTCGCTACTTCGCTTATAAATTTTATTCTCATCAATCGTAATTCTTCCGTATCATATTCACCATCAAATTCTTTTAATGCATTTTCTATATTGTCCGATTCGGATTCCATAAAATAATCGTGAATTTCTTCTTGCTGCTCTTCATCTAAAATTTCGTCAATCCAATACTTAATGTTTAATTTGGTTCCAGAAAACACAATTTGTTCCATTTCTTTAAGTAAATCGTCAAATTTTAAACCTTTAGCAGAAGCAATATCATCTAAAGCTAATTTTCTATCGATATTTTGAATGATGTACAATTTATTTATTGAATTGGCTCCTGTTGATTTTACAACTAAATCATCTGGACGAATAATATCGTTTTCATCTACATATCTAGAAATCAATTCAATAAACGGGTTTCCGAATTTCTTTGCCTTACCTTCACCTACCCCGTGAACGTTGCTTAATTCGTCAATGGTAATTGGATATTTAAGTGCCATATCTTCCAATGAAGGATCTTGAAAAACTACAAATGGAGGAACATTATGTTTTTTGGCTTCTTTTTTACGTAAATCTTTTAGCATTGACATTAATACTGCATCGGCAGTTCCTGTTGCTTTTGCTGCTGCGATGATATTTTCGTCTTCTTCTTCGCTAAATTCATGATCTTCAGCCACCATAAATGAATATGGTTTTTTAATAAAATCTTGTCCAGCTTGAGTTACTTTTAATACGCCATAACTTTCTATATCTTTTGAAATCAATCCCGCTACTAAAACCTGACGAATTAATGCCATCCAGTATTTTTCGTCATGCTTAGCACCACTACCAAACGTTTTTAATGTATCAATTTTTTGTGCTTTTATAATAGCATTTATTTTACCTACTAAAGCCATAATGACTTCTTTAGATTTAAATAACTGCTTCGTATCGCAAATTACATTTAGTAACGTAACAATCTGATTTTGAGCTTCTGATTTAACTTTTGGATTTCTAACATTATCATCCATATCCGCTCCTTCGCCATTAACTTCGTCAAATTCTTCTCCAAAATAGTGAAGTAGGTATTTTCTTCTAGACATAGAAGTTTCTGCATACGCCACCACTTCTTGTAACAAAGCGTAACCAATTTCTTGTTCAGCAATTGGTTTTCCAGACATAAATTTCTCTAACTTTTCAATATCTTTATACGAATAATAGGCTAAACAAATTCCTTCGCCGTCATCTCTTCCTGCTCTTCCTGTTTCTTGATAATAACTTTCTAATGATTTTGGAATGTCATGATGAATTACAAATCGTACATCTGGTTTGTCAATTCCCATACCGAAAGCGATAGTGGCCACCACCACATCTACATCTTCCATAAGAAACATATCTTGATGTTTGGCACGTGTTTTTGCATCTAAACCGGCATGATAAGGCACTGCAGAAATTCCATTTACCTGTAAAACCTGAGCAATTTCTTCTACTTTTTTTCTACTTAAGCAATAAATAACGCCTGATTTACCTTTGTGTTGTTTAATAAATCGTATAATATCTCCTTGAACATTTTTTGTTTTAGGACGTATTTCGTAATATAAATTTGGTCGGTTAAAAGAAGCTTTAAACGTATTGGCATTTGGCATATCTAAGTTTTTCAAGATATCTTCTTGTACTTTAGGCGTAGCCGTTGCGGTAAGTCCAATAATTGGCACATCACCTAATTGCTTAATAATACTTCTTAAATTTCTGTATTCTGGTCTAAAATCATGTCCCCATTCTGAAATACAATGTGCTTCATCTATAGCAACAAAAGAAATTTTTACTGTTTTTAAAAACTGAATGTAATCCTCTTTTGTTAATGATTCAGGAGCTACATATAGCATTTTAGTTTTTCCAGATAAAATATCTGCTTTTACCTGATTGACTTCTGTTTTATTTAAAGAAGAATTTAATACATGAGCAACACCAACATCTGACCCCATACTTCTTATGGCATCAACTTGATTTTTCATTAAAGCAATAAGCGGAGAAACCACAATAGCCGTTCCGTCTAAAACCAGTGCAGGTAATTGATAACACAGTGATTTACCACCACCTGTTGGCATAATTACAAAGGTGTTGTTACCAGAAATAATACTTGTAACTACTTTTTCTTGTAATCCTTTAAATTGAGAAAATCCAAAGTATTTTTTTAACTCTTTGTATAAATCTATATTCTGTTCTTTCATGAAATAATGGGTTGAACTTATAAACACATAATTTTAGACAATTATTATTTGAATTTTGTCTAAATTTGCAATCATAAAGATACAACTATTCTTTAAAAACAAAAATATAATTCATTTAATTTTGAATACAACACAAACTATCCTAGAAAACGCAAAGCAATCTATACTATCACAAAGCGAAAGTATTGCGAAACTTACTCAATATCTTACAGATGATTTTGCCAAAACCGTACAACTTATTTTCGAATCAAAAGGAAGATTAGTAGTAACTGGTATTGGAAAAAGTGCTATTATTGCTCAGAAAATTGTAGCTACATTAAATTCTACAGGAACACCATCAATATTTTTACATGCTGCTGAAGCCATTCATGGCGATTTAGGAATGATTCAAAATGGCGATCTTGTTTTATGTATTTCAAAAAGTGGAAATAGTCCCGAAATTAAAGTTTTGGCGCCAATTATTAAAAATTTTGGTACTACGCTAATTGGAATGACAGCTAATCCAAGCTCATTCTTAGCTACTTCTTCGGATTTAGTTTTATTGGCACACGTAGATGACGAAAGTTGTCCACTTGGTTTAGCACCTACAAATAGCACCACTGCGCAATTGGTTTTAGGCGATGCTATTGCCGTTTGTTTGATGAAATTAAGAAATTTTCAGGCAGAAGATTTTGCCAAATATCATCCAGGTGGCGCTTTGGGTAAGAAACTATTATTGCGTGTAAAAGATATGTTAGACGCTACACACGCGCCACAAGTATCTCCAAATGCTTCTATAAAAAAGGTAATTATGGAGATTTCTGAAAAACGTTTAGGTGTTACCGCTGTTGTTGAAAATGAGGTTGTGATCGGAATTATAACAGATGGTGACATTAGAAGAATGTTAACAGATAGAGATTCTTTTTCAGATTTAACCGCTCAAGATATTATGACAAAAAATCCGAAATCAATTGCCTCAACGGTTTTAGTTGCAGAAGCTTTAGATGTGTTGGAAGATAATAAAATTACACAATTGATGGTGATTGACAATGGAACATACAAAGGTGTGTTGCATTTACACGATATTTTAAAAGAAGGGATTGTATAATGGCAAAAAAGAATAAAAAAAACATTAACGAAATGACTTTTTTAGATCATCTTGAAGAATTGAGATGGTTATTAGTAAGAAGTTCGGCTGCTATTTTAACAGG
This sequence comes from Flavobacterium sp., assembly GCF_044341185.1. Taxonomy (GTDB): domain Bacteria; phylum Bacteroidota; class Bacteroidia; order Flavobacteriales; family Flavobacteriaceae; genus Flavobacterium. Next base: position 2,819 of record NZ_JBIISE010000031.1, on the reverse strand, counting down.
TGGTGCAATTGCTTGGGTTTTTAGTGATTTTATTTTTCAAACTATTATTTTCGGACCCATGAAAGGTGATTTTATTACCTATCAGTTTTTTTGTGATTTGGCAAATAAATACGATTTAGACAAAAGTTTTTGCGACACTACATTAAATTTCAGTATTCAAAATACCGAAATTGAAGGACAAATTTCTTTATTAGTGTGGACGTGTATTACTGCAGGATTTATCATTAGTTTTCCATATATATTATTACAGTTTTGGAATTTTATTAGTCCAGCTTTGTATAAAAAAGAAAAAAGAAATGCGGTGAAATTTATAGTTATTTCCTCATTATTATTCTTTTTGGGCGTGTTATTTGGCTATTTTGTATTAACACCATTATCATTAAACTTTTTATCAACATTTACTGTATCTGATGTAATTAAAAACGATATTAATGTAAATTCCTACATCGGAACCGTAAAAACCACCACTTTAGCGACTGGTTTAATTTTCGAATTACCTATAATTATTTATTTCTTATCCTCATTAGGATTAGTAACACCTTCTTTTTTGAGAGAATACAGAAAATGGGCATATGTAATTATCTTAATTATAGCTGCAATAGTAACACCGCCAGATGTAATTAGCCAAGTTATAGTAACTATACCGTTGATTATACTTTACGAAATTAGTATTTTTATTAGTGCTTTTATTTTTAAGAAAAACAACAAATCAATAACCACAACATAATGAGTGATTTAATTTCCGAGTTTAACGACTATCGTGCTAAAATGAATGAAAAATTGTTAGCAGATGATAATAAAGTAATTAAAAGAATTTTCAATTTAGACACCAACGCCTATAGTGAAGGTGCTTTAGATGTTAAGACTAAAGAATTATTAGGATTAGTAGCTTCTGCGGTTTTACGTTGTGATGATTGCATTAAATATCATTTAGAAACGGCCTATAAAAACGGAGTAAATCGCACAGAAATGATGGAAGCTATGAGTATTGCCACTTTAGTTGGTGGTACAATCGTAATTCCGCATTTGCGTAGAGCTTATGAGTTTTGGGAAGCGTTGGAAGAAGCAGGAACTAAATAATTGTTAATTTGTATAATCGTTTATTTGAATATTCGTTTATTTGTAAAATAATAACTTAGCCACTTTGTAACTTAGTTACTTAGAAACTCATAGAAAAAATGAAATTAAGAGCCGAAAATTTAGTTAAAACATACAAAAAAAGAAGTGTAGTAAAAGGCATTTCAGTTGAAGTAAACCAGGGAGAAATTGTGGGTTTATTAGGTCCAAACGGTGCTGGAAAAACAACTTCTTTTTATATGATTGTAGGTTTAGTAAAACCAAATTCTGGAAATATTTATTTAGACGATATAAATATTACCGATTTTCCTATGTACAAAAGGGCTCAAAATGGAATTGGTTACTTGGCACAAGAAGCCTCTGTTTTTAGAAAATTGAGTATCGAAGACAATATTTTGTCGGTTTTACAATTGACAAATTTGACCAAAGCGGAACAAGAAGCAAAAATGGAAAGCTTAATTGAAGAATTTTCTTTAGGTCACATTCGAACAAACCGAGGCGATTTATTATCAGGCGGAGAGCGAAGAAGAACAGAAATTGCAAGATGTTTAGCTACAGATCCAAAGTTTATTTTATTAGATGAACCGTTTGCGGGAGTTGACCCAGTAGCAGTGGAAGACATTCAAAGAATTGTAGCACAATTAAAAAACAAAAATATCGGGATTTTAATAACAGACCACAATGTGCAAGAAACATTAGCCATTACGGATAAAACATACTTAATGTTTGAAGGCGGAATTCTAAAAGCTGGAAAACCAGAAGAATTAGTAGAAGATGAAATGGTAAGACGGGTATATTTAGGTCAAAATTTCGAATTAAGAAAAACAAAAATCGACTTCAATGCTCCGAAAGAAGTTGAGTTAGATAAATAATTTTATCATAGCTTACCAATTCTATGAAAAATCCTTCAAAAGAACAATTAGAAGCTTGGCGCAAAGACCCAAATAACTGGAAATGCGGGGTGTTTTATTATAATCCAGAAGACGAAAGATTATTACCACCAAAAAGAGAAGCTTGGATGGGTTGGACCACTAACTTTGCCAATTCAAAATCTGTTGCCTTATTAATTGCCATTGTTTTTTTAATCCTTTTTCTAACGGCATTTTTACCAAAAAAATGGGTTATTTAATACACACATTCTTCAAATCATCTACGTTTCCGTTGAAAACATTCACATCTACTAATTCATTAATGCCGTGAAGTTGCGCTTTTTCGGTAAATTGCCACATTAAATACTCATCTTCAATTTTTTCTTTCCAAGGATTGTAATTGGCTATCCAAAATTTATAATTTGGAAAATCTTCTTGTAAGAAATCTTCAAAATATTTTTCACCAGTATATATTATCGGTTTCACTCCGAACTGTTTTTCTACTATTGTTAACCAATTTTGCAAACCTTTCTTCAGTTTGTCCATCGATTGACCTTTAGGCATTTTTTCGATATCTAAAATTGGTGGTAAATGTCCTTTTCGTAATTTGACATTCTTAATAAAATTATTGGCTTGATCGGTGGAGTTTTCATCTGGACGGTAATAATGATATGCCCCTTGAATATAAACAGTTGATGATAAATTTTTCCAATTTTTCTTGAAGTTTCTATCCACTTTTTTACTTCCGGCTGTAGCCCGAACCACTACAAACTTAATTTCAAATTGCTCCTCAATTGCTTCAAGATTTTCCCAATCAATAGTGCCTTGATATTGAGAAACATCTATGCCGAAAATTTTACCTTCGTGATTGGC
>NZ_JBIISE010000005.1:0-90998 GCF_044341185.1 Flavobacterium sp. | reverse complement strand
ATTCTAAATTTTGTTTCGCGTTTGCACTGGCATTGTCATTTCATGCAAAAATTTGAAGACGAATTCGAAATGGAATTCGAAAATGCTAACCGGGCTTATGATGTTTTAGTAAAACCAAAAAACGAAACTTATATTAAAGCTTGGCAAGAAGGCAAAACGGGTGTTCCAATTGTTGATGCCTGCATGCGATGTCTAGTGGCAACTGGTTATATCAATTTTAGAATGCGCGCCATGGTGGTGTCGTTTTTCACGTTTAATTTATGGCAAGATTGGCGTGAATTACATTTCTTGGCTAGGCAATTTTTAGATTACGAACCGGGAATTCATTATCCTCAAATTCAGATGCAATCAGGGACAACAGGAATAAATACGATACGTATTTATAATCCAATTAAAAATTCAGAGGAACACGATCCAGAAGGAATTTTTATCAAACAATGGTTGCCCGAATTAAAAGAAGTGCCACTACATTTGCTTCATGAACCTTGGAAAATGAACGAAATGGAGCAAAAGTTTTACAATTGTATCATCGGAAAAGATTATCCAGCGCCTATTGTAAATATTGAAGAAACTCGAAAATACGCCAGCGATATCGTTTGGAGTTTTCGAAAAAAAGATGAAGTAAAAATAGAAGGAAAACGAATTTTGCAAAAACACGTGAGTAATCCCAATAAACCAAAAAATGCGAGGAGTAAAAAAACAAAACCTACCAACTAAAATCTGTATGGTTTGCCAAAAACCATTCACTTGGCGTAAAAAATGGGAAAAAGTTTGGGACGAAGTAAAATATTGTAGTGATAGATGCAGAAATGAAAGATTGAAAAATTGAATGATTTAAAGATTAAAAAATTGCATAACATTCTAAATCTTTAAATTTTTAAATCCTTTAATCTTTAAATAAAAAAAATGTCAAAAACGTTACGATTACTTCTTGGAGATCAATTAAATAGCAATCATTCTTGGTTCAAAACCATTGATGATTCGGTGACTTATGTGATGATGGAAATCCGAACAGAAACGGATTATGCCACGCATCATATTCAAAAAATAGTTGGGTTTTTCTCGGCGATGCGACAATTTACTACCGAATTACAATCGCAACAACATCATGTCATTTATATTCATTTGAATGACACCAATAATTTACAATCCTTTGAGAAAAACATCAAATCTTTAATAGAAAGAGAACAGTTTACGCATTTTGAATACCAATTTCCAGATGAATACCGTTTGGACGAACAGCTAAAAAATTTGTGCCAGTCGCTTACAATCGCAACTTCGGTATGCGATTCAGAGCATTTTATGAGTTCAAGAAACGAATTAGGTGATTTTTTTGAAGGTAAAAAAACCTTTTTGATGGAAAGTTTTTACCACATGATGCGTAAAAAACACCATATTTTAATGGAAGGCGACAAACCTCTGACAGGAAAATGGAATTATGACGGCGAAAATCGAAAAAAACTACCCAAAGATCACAAACCCACTTCGCCTTTAGTTTTTCAAAATGATGTAACCAAAATCATTTCAGAAATTCAAAAAACAGATATCAAAACCATCGGAAACATCGATGCTAAAAATTTTGTTTGGCCTATTAATAGAAAACAGTCTTTAGAATTACTCGACTTTTTTGTAACGGAATGTTTGGCGCTTTTTGGCAGCTACCAAGATGCAATGACGCCCAACGAATGGTCATTGTACCACGCCCGACTTTCGTTTTCAATGAATGTGAAGTTAATCTCCCCTTTGGAAGTGATTCAGCGAGCCATATTGGAATGGGAAAACAATCCAGAGAAAATTGCCTACCATCAATTGGAAGGATTTGTGCGCCAAATTATTGGTTGGCGCGAATACATGCGTGGGATTTATTGGAACAAAATGCCAGAATATGCCACTATGAATTATTTCAATCACGAAAGCTCACTTCCAGAATGGTTTTGGACGGGAAAAACCAAAATGAATTGCTTGAAAGATGCGATTAACCAATCTTTAAATTACGCTTACGCCCACCATATTCAGCGATTGATGATTACAGGAAATTTTGCACTTTTAGCAGAAATTCACCCCGATGAAGTAGACGCTTGGTATTTAGGAATTTATATTGATGCGATTGAATGGGTCGAAATTACCAACACGCGAGGCATGAGTCAGTTTGCCGATGGCGGAATTGTAGGCACAAAACCTTATGTGAGTTCGGCAGCTTACATCGATAAAATGAGTCATTATTGTGGCAGTTGTTTTTACAAAAAAGCAGTTAAAACAGGTGATAAAGCCTGTCCTTTCAATAGTCTGTATTGGAATTTTTACGATAAAAACGAAGATAAATTAGGCAAAAATCCCAGAATTGGTATGATGTATAATGTATGGCGCAAAATGAAACCGGAAGACAAAGTTGCCTTATTAGAACAAGCCGATTATTATTTGAAAAATATCAATAATTTATGATAAAAACAGCAATTGTTTGGTTTAAAACCGACTTACGAATTGAAGATAACGAAACATTATTAAAAGCCATTGCTCAAAGCGAAAAGGTGATTCCCGTGTATTGTTTTGACGATGCACATTTTGAAACCACGACTTATGGATTCAAGAAAACAGGTAGTTTTAGAGCGCAGTTTTTATTGGAATCGCTTGAAGATTTGGATGCCAAATTAAGAACTTTAGGATCAGGTTTGAAAGTTGTAATGGGTAAGCCAGAAATTGAAATTCCGAAATTAGTACACGAATATAAAGCACAAAAAGTATTTGCCAAGCGTGAAGTCGCTTTTGAAGAAAGACAAACTGAAAAAAAGGTTCAAGATGAATTATTTAAGTTACGATGTGAATTAGAAAAAGTTAGTACAAGTACGTTATATCGTGCAGAAGACTTGCCATTTTCTATAAAAGACATTCCGGATGTGTTTACCAATTTCAGAAAAAAAACAGAAAAAGATTCCGAAATACAAAAAGCATTTGAAGCTCCAACAAAAATGAATTCGCCTGAAATTTCTCCTTTGGAATTACCCACTTTAGAAACATTAGGGTTAGACAAAGCTATAATCGATTCTCGTGCAGTTTTACAATTTAAAGGTGGCGAAACGGAAGCGAAGCATCGATTACAACATTATTTTTACGATACAAAATGTTTGTCAACTTATAAAGAAACCCGAAACGGAATGGTAGGCGCCGATTATTCGTCAAAATTTTCGCCATGGTTGGCTTTAGGATGTATTTCACCTCGATACATCTATGCAGAAATTAAAAAATACGAAAAGCAATTTGGCGCGAATGATTCTACGTACTGGTTGGTTTTCGAATTACTTTGGCGCGATTTCTTTAGATTTATGTTCAAAAAATACCAAACAAAATTTTTCTTATACGAAGGCATAAAAACCGAGAAAGTAAATTCGAAATCCTTGAATGAAAAATTACTTACGCAATGGATTAATGGTGAAACTCCTTCGGATTTTATCAATGCCAATATGCTCGAATTACAACAAACGGGCTTTATGAGTAATAGAGGGCGACAAAATGTTGCCAGTTATTTTTGCAACGAATTGAATATGGATTGGCGCATTGGTGCAGCCTATTTTGAGGAACAATTAATTGATTACGATGTATGCAGCAATTGGGGAAACTGGGCCTATTTGGCTGGAGTTGGGAATGATCCAAGAGGTCATCGTTACTTTAATATTGAAAAACAAGCAGCCGATTATGATAAAAACAAATCGTTTAGAAAATTGTGGTTGAAATAAAAAAGAGTTAAAAGTTGCAACTTCAAAAATAATTTGTAAATTTGCACCCGTATTGAGATATACTCAATCTACATAATAATCATTTAAATAATATTAGCATGTATTTGACTAAAGAAACAAAAGCTGAAATCTTCGTTAAACACGGAGGAAAAGCTGAAAACACAGGTTCTGCAGAAGGACAAATTGCGTTATTCACATTTAGAATTTCACATTTAACAGAGCACTTGAAAAAAAATCGTCACGATTTTAACACAGAAAGATCATTAGTACTTTTAGTAGGTAAAAGAAGAAGTCTTTTAGATTACTTAAAGAAAAAAGATATCTTAAGATACCGTGAGATAATTAAAGAATTAGGAATTAGAAAATAGTATACTAAAGGGGCTTTGTGCCCCTTTTTGTTTGCAAATAAGCAGAAAAGTTTGGTTTTTCATTGGGTTAGAGACACGACTACAACACCTTTACAACAACACAACTAACCCTTTGTATAACCTTTGAGAATTAAATTTATGATTCCACAATTATTTGTAGAAAAAATCGATTTAGGTGATGGCAGAAGCATCACAATCGAGACAGGACGTTTAGCGAAACAAGCTGACGGTTCTGTAGTAGTAAGAATGGGTGATACGATGATCCTTGCCACAGCAGTAGCATCTCGTAACATTAACCCAAGTGTAGATTTTTTACCTTTAACAGTAGATTATCGCGAAAAATTTGCAGCCGCTGGTCGTTTTCCAGGTGGTTTCTTCAAAAGAGAAGCGCGCCCAAGTGATAGCGAAGTATTAACTATGCGTTTAGTAGACCGTGTATTACGTCCACTTTTCCCAGATGATTACCACGCGGAAGTACAAGTTATGATTCAGTTAATGTCTCATGATGAAGAAGTGATGCCTGATTCATTAGCAGGTTTAGCCGCTTCAGCAGCATTAGCCGTTTCAGACATTCCTTTTTACAACTTAATTTCTGAAGTACGTGTTGCACGTATCGACGGAAAATTTGTAATTAACCCAAGCAGAGAAGACTTAGCTAAATCAGACATCGACATGATGATTGGTGCTTCTATGGATTCTGTTGCGATGGTTGAAGGAGAAATGAAAGAAATTTCAGAAGCAGAAATGGTAGAAGCTATCAAATTTGCTCACGAAGCTATTAAAGTTCAAATTCAAGCGCAATTGCGTTTACAAGCTGCTTTTGGTAAAAAAGAAACGCGTACTTACGAAGGTGAGAGAGAAAACGAAGAAATTTACAAAAAAGTAAAAGCCGCTGCTTACGATAAAATTTATAATATCGCTAAAGTAGGTTCTGCCAAGCACGAAAGAAGTGCTGCATTTGCGGAAGTAAAAGAAGAAGTAAAAGCTTTATTTACTGAAGAAGAATTAGCTGCTGATGGAGATTTAGTATCTAAATATTTCTATAAAACGAATAAAGAAGCCGTTCGTAACGTGGTATTAGAATTAGGTATTCGTTTAGATGGTAGAAAAACAACTGACATCAGACCAATTTGGTGTGAAACAGATTATTTACCAAGAGTTCACGGTTCTTCATTATTTACACGTGGAGAAACTCAAGCTTTAGCTACAGTAACTTTAGGGACTTCAAGAGAAGCGAATCAAATAGACTCTCCATCTGAACAAGGTGAAGAAAAATTCTATTTACATTATAACTTCCCTCCTTTCTCAACTGGAGAAGCAAAACCTTTAAGAGGAACTTCAAGAAGAGAAGTAGGTCATGGAAATTTAGCGCAAAGAGCATTAAAAAATATGATTCCTGCAGATTGTCCTTACACCATTCGTATTGTATCTGAAGTATTAGAATCTAATGGTTCGTCTTCAATGGCAACAGTTTGTGCTGGAACAATGGCTTTAATGGATGCTGGAGTTCAAATGGTAAAACCAGTTTCTGGAATTGCTATGGGATTAATTACTGATGGTGAAAAATTCGCAGTATTATCTGATATTTTAGGTGATGAAGATCACTTAGGAGATATGGACTTTAAAGTAACTGGAACTGCTGACGGAATTACAGCTTGTCAAATGGATATCAAAATTGACGGTTTACGTTATGATATTATGGAGCAAGCTTTAGGACAAGCACGTGACGGACGTTTACATATTTTAGGAAAATTAACAGACACCATTGCAGCTCCAAGAGCTGAGGTTAAGAAACATTCTCCAAAAATCATCACAAGAACTATTCCTGGAAACTTCATTGGTGCCTTAATTGGACCTGGTGGAAAAGTAATTCAAGAATTACAAAAAGCCACTGGAACTACTATCGTAATTAACGAAGTGGACGAACAAGGTGTAGTTGAAATCTTAGGTACAGATCCTGATGGAATTGCAGCTGTTTTAGCTAAAATAGATTCTATCATTTTCAAACCAACAATGGGAGAAGCTTACGAAGTGAAAGTAATTAAAATGTTAGATTTCGGTGCGGTAGTAGAATATACGGCTGCTCCAGGAAACGAAGTTTTATTACACGTATCGGAATTGGCTTGGGAACGTACAGAAAACGTTACGGATGTAGTAAATATGGGCGATATATTCCAAGTGAAATACTTAGGAGTTGACCCTAAAACTAGAAAAGAAAAAGTGTCAAGAAAAGCACTTTTACCAAGACCTCCAAGAGAAGAGAAAAAAGATGACGCTCCAAAAGCATAATCTTATTTTTTAAATAGTTTAAATCCCGATAGTGTAAAAAGTATCGGGATTTTTATTTTTTTATAACTTTTTGTAACTTTTTTATTTTTATTGCGTATAACAAGTAGAACATTAACGTGAAGGGGAAAATTCAATGAGACAACTTAAAATAACCAAGCAGGTTACCAATCGTGAAACTGCTTCCTTAGACAAATATTTACAAGAAATTGGTAAGGTAGATTTAATTACTGCCGATGAAGAAGTAGAATTAGCACAACGTATAAAAGCGGGTGACCAACGTGCCTTAGAAAAATTAACGAAAGCGAATTTACGTTTCGTAGTATCCGTTGCCAAACAATATCAAAATCAAGGTTTAACCTTACCCGATTTAATTAACGAAGGAAACTTAGGATTAATTAAAGCGGCACAACGTTTTGATGAAACTCGTGGATTCAAATTCATTTCATATGCGGTATGGTGGATTCGTCAATCGATTTTGCAAGCTTTGGCTGAACAATCTCGTATTGTACGTTTGCCTTTGAACAAAATTGGTTCTATCAATAAAATCAACAAAATGTATGCTTTGTTAGAGCAATCTAATGAAAGACCACCTTCTGCTGAGGAAATTGCAAAAGAATTAGATATGACCGTAAATGACGTAAAAGAGTCTATGAAAAACTCTGGTCGTCACTTATCAATGGATGCGCCGCTTGTAGAAGGGGAAGATTCTAACTTATACGACGTATTACGTTCTGGTGAGTCACCAAATCCGGATAGAGAATTAATTCACGAATCACTTCAAACTGAAATTGAACGTGCTTTGGAAACCTTAACTCCAAGAGAAGCAGACGTAGTGCGTTTATATTTTGGCTTAAGTGACCAGCATCCAATGACGTTGGAAGAAATTGGCGAAACTTTCGATTTAACTCGTGAGCGTGTGCGACAAATTAAAGAAAAAGCGATTCGCAGATTGAAACATACTTCAAGAAGTAAAATATTAAAAACATATTTAGGGTAATCCTACCAAAACTCCGGCTTTAATCCGGAGTTTTTTTTAATTAAAAATATTCAATACCAACCTGAAATTTTGAATATTGAACCAAAAAATAAATTTTACATATATGAAAAACACACTTATCGCTCCTTCGGTTTTAGCAGCAGACTTTGCTAATTTACAACGCGACATTGAAATGATTAATGTTAGTGAAGCTGATTGGTTTCATATTGACATTATGGATGGCGTTTTTGTACCGAATATTTCTTTTGGAATGCCCGTTTTGCAAGCTATTTCAAAACACGCTACCAAAACTATAGATGTACATTTAATGATAGTAGATCCTGACAGATACATTACTACTTTTGCTAAATTAGGCGCGAATGTATTGACAGTTCATTATGAAGCTTGTAATCATTTACACAGAACGCTACAGGCAATAAAAGCTGAAGGTATGAAAGCTGGAGTAGCCATAAACCCTCACACAAATGTAAAAGTTTTGGAAGATATTATTCAAGACATTGATTTGGTTTGTATCATGAGTGTAAATCCAGGATTTGGCGGACAAAGTTTCATTGAAAAAACATATGACAAAGTAGGTCAATTGAAAGAAATGATACAAAGATGTAAAGCCAACACCATTATAGAAATTGATGGTGGTGTAACCAATAAAAATGCAAAACAATTAGCAGATGCTGGTGCAGATGTATTAGTTGCAGGAAGTTACGTTTTTGGCGCACAAGACCCAATCGCAACCATTGCTGATTTGAAGCAAATAACAAAATAAAAAGCATTCCGATTATAAAAAAATCCTTCTTTTTAAAGAAGGATTTTTTGTTTATAACGATTTTCTCAAAATTAATTGACTTTCGTTTTCTATTTTTTCTTTCGTATTGTTCAAAATCATTTCTGCTAAACGGATTCCCATTTCACTAAAATTAGTTGAAATAGTTGTAATGCCTTTAGCTACCACTTTTTTCAAAGGGGTGTCATTATACGAAATTAACCCAATATCTTTTCCAATTGCTAATTTACTTAAGGCTGCATTTTCAATAATTGTTACTAAATCTCTATCATTAGGCAAAATATACACGTCGCCTTTTTGAAGAGAATCCACTGTAAATTCCGACTTAATTTCATACTCAAAATGATACGTAGTACAGAAGCTTTCAAAGCCCAACACCATTCCAATAGGTTCTTTTTTCCCAGGAAAAATTAATACCAATTTCTTATATTTTTTTAATCGTTTCAGTCCTTTCTCTAAAGCAGTATAGATATCTTTTACAAAATTCTGATAGACTGCAGGATACTTTTTTAAATCGTCTCGAGTTTGATCTAAAATATACGTTTCATCCAAAGGTAATTTATTAATAATTTCAGTTGTATGTTCTAAATTAGAAGGCATAATAATGTATTTGGAATAATTCCCAATACTGTCTTGAATCAATTTTGTAAACACCTCTCTATTAAAATGATGAAAAAAGATATCCACATTAGCCTTGTCATTTATCGTATCTAAAAACGAATTATAAATTTCTTCCTTAAAAGCATTTAATTCATCAAACAAAAGAAAGATGCGCTGTTCGGATTTAAAATCTGTACTTTTAATAAAATATCCTTTTCCTAATATAGCATAAATAACGCCTCGTTTTTTTAATTCGTTATACGCTAACAATACCGTGTCTCTTGATAAATTATGCCTTAAGCAAATTTTATTTATAGAAGGCAATTTCTCGTTTATAACCAATTTATGCAACAAAATTGCCTTTTCTATTGAAAAAATAATTTGCTTATATTTCGGAATTGAAGAAGTTGTATCTATAGTTATCATAAAACAAATGTATGAAACTGGTAGTTAAAAAACAACAAACTGGTAGGTACTGGTATGATATTATTATTTAAAAATATAAATTTGAATAATAATCAAAATACATTTAATAAAATTGTCGGATATTAAAAAAGATAATAAAAATATTACTTCGTTCGGATGTACTTCGAATGGGAAAGAATCATTTTGCTACATATTACGAAATTCAAACGGTTTAGAAATAGCAATTATTGACTATGGTGCAACTATACAATCCATAAAAATACCCATTTCATCAGGAAAAAAAGTAGATGTTGTTTTAGGTTTTAATCATGTTTCTGACTACGAAAAATCATTTACGCTTTCGGGCGCACCTTTTATTGGAGCTGTAGTGGGAAGATATGCCGGGAGAATAAAAAATGGATCTTTCAAATTAAATGATGATGTTTTTCAACTTAATAGAAATTTAGGACAGCATCATTTACATGGTGGGAAAACCAATTTCAGCAACAGCTTTTGGAACGTAATTTCACATTCAAACAATTGCATCACTTTAGAATATATTTCAAAAGATTTAGAAGAAAATTACCCAGGCGATTTAACAGTTCAAGTAACTTACAACTTAAGTGATATTGACGAATTAGAAATTACTTATACCGCAAAAACAACAAAAGACACCATAATAAACTTAACACAACACTCATATTTCAATTTAGACGGACACGAAAAAACAATTGAAAACCAAAAACTACAAGTAACGTGTTCGGAGATTTTAGAAACAGATGAAGAAAATGTTCCTACAGGCAATTTTTCAAACATTATTGATACTTCATTTGATTTTTTAACTTTCAAAAATTGCCCAACAAAAATTGATACTTCATTTGTTATTTCTAATAATTCTACTTCTGTAGCTACTTTAAAAAGCACCGAAAACAAGATACAAATGCAGGTTTTCACGAACCAACCTTCGGTACATATTTATGTTGGGGGCAATTGCGAAAATAAAATTATTGGAAAAAATAATGTAAATTACCATGCTTTAAGTGGCATTTGTTTTGAAACACAAAATTATCCTGACGCTCCAAACCATAGTAATTTTCCAAATGCCATATTAAGAAAAAACGAAACCTATAATCAAAAAACAAGTTTTAAATTTGAAAAAATATAACTTATGAAATCATTTATCAGATTAACCTTAATAGTAACTGGATTATTTTTATTTTCTTGTTCTTCAAATGATCCAGAAGTAAACCCAGCTCCTATTCCAAATATTCCTACTTCAGATGATTTTATTCGGGCTGCGGATATGTCGTATTTACCTTTAATTGAAAGCGAAGGTACCATTTTTAAGAAAAATGGAGTGGCAGAAAATGCGATTACTACCTTAAAAAATGCAGGTTGTAATACCATTAGAATTAGAATTTGGAAAAATCCGTCAACTACTAGTTCAAGTTTAGCGGAAGTAAAAGCGTTGGCATTAAGAGTCAAGCAAGCTGGGATGAAAGTTTGGTTAACTGTTCATTATTCGGATACTTGGGCAGATCCTGGCAATCAAACACCGCCATCGGATTGGGCTAGTTTATCATTTGCAAACTTAAAAACAGCTGTTAGCAATTACACCACATTATTGATGACTGAAATTCAGCCAGACATTATCCAAATAGGAAATGAAATAAATAGCGGATTTCTTTGGCCACAAGGGCATTTAATTAATAACGAATCGCAATGCTTGCAACTTATTTCGGCAGCAAGTACTGCCGTAAGGAATCAATCTGCAACGACTAAAATAATGATTCATTATGCAGGAATTGGAAGTGGCGCCACTTGGTTTTTAAATAAAATGAGTAGTATAAATTATGACTATATTGGGTTGTCTTATTATCCTGTTTGGCACGGTAAAATACTTTCAGATGTGAATACTACCATTACTTCTTTGGGTGAAACACATAATAAAAAAGTGGTTATTGCTGAAACCGCCTATCCGTTTACATTAGGATACAACGATTATACAAATAATATTTTAGGATTGGCAAATCAATTAGTACCAACGTATCCTGCTACAAATCAAGGACAAAAAGAGTTTATTTTAGCTATAAAAAATCTTGTAAAGCAAAATTCAAGAGGATTAGGCTTTTGTTATTGGGGTGCCGAATGGATAGCGTTTAGAGGTCCGACAGCTACAAATGGTTCGTCTTGGGAAAATCAGGCGTTATGGGATTTTAACAACAATGCACTTCCTGTAATGGATGCGTTTAGTCAAAACTAAGATGAAAAATTCACTTGTATTATTTCTGGTTTCGCTTGTTTTTACTTCGTGTACAAGTACCAAAACCGCATTTGTAAAAGGAGCCGATATTGGCTGGTTACCTCAAATGGAAGCCACAGGTTATACCTTTTATGACCAAGACGGAACAAAAAAAGAATGTTTACAATTACTGAAAGACCGAGGTATGAACTCAGTACGATTACGCGTTTGGGTAAACCCAAATACCGATAAAGCTAGCGGACATTGTAGCAAAGAAGAAACTGTTGCAATGGCAATTCGAGCTCAGAAAATGGGAATGCGTGTAATGATAAACTTCCATTATTCAGATTCTTGGGCAGATCCTGCCAAACAATTTAAACCAAAAGCTTGGGAAAATCATTCGTTTCCAGAATTATTAAATGATGTTTACAAGCATACATATGAGGTTGTTTCAGCTTTAAAAGCCGCCGGCGTAACTCCAGAATGGGTACAAATAGGAAATGAAATTCCTGGTGGGATGCTGTGGCCAGAAGGCAGCACAGATAATTGGAATCAATTAGGTCAATTACTAAACAAAGGGTATGAAGCTACAAAAGCTGTAGATAAAAATATAAAAGTAATTGTTCACGTAGATGAAGGCAATAACAACGCTAAATTCAGAACTTTTTTTGATAATGCTACCGCACAAAACGTAAAATATGATATTATTGGTTTGTCCTATTATCCTTATTGGATAAAAAAAGATTATTCTGAAACCATTGCCGACTTAGAATTCAACCTATACGACATGGTAAAACGCTATAATAAAGACGTAATGATAGTTGAAGTTGGCGGCGAAGATGATAAAGTTCAAAATACCTACGAATTATTAAAAGCAACAATAGAAGCCGTAAAAAAAGTACCCAATAACAGAGGCTTAGGTGTTATGTATTGGGAACCACAAGGTGCTAAATCATGGAGTGGTTATAGCTTAAGCGCTTGGCAAAACGATGGAAAACCATCACCCGCTTTAGATGCTTTTAAAGAAAATTAATTTTATGAAAAAAATTACATTATTACAATTAAGGAACAAATTGGTGCTAATTATTTTCTTTCTTTTTGCGATTACAAACGTAATGGCGCAAGAAAAAATAAGTTTAGATGAAGATTGGAAATTTCATTTTGGACATGCCGCAAATGTTGAAAAAGATTTCGATTATAGTAAAACCGCTTTACTTCACAAATCCAATGTTTATGCTACTACAATTGTACATCCGAAATTTATTGACAGCACTTGGCAAAAAATCAATGTCCCGCACGATTGGGCAGTAGAACTTCCATTTGTAAAATCAGAACAGGTTGAAATGGATAGCCACGGTTACAAACCGGTTGGCGGTGCCTATCCCGAAACAAGTATCGGCTGGTATCGCAAACATTTTTCGGTAGACAAATCAAAAAGCAATAAGCGTTTCGAACTTCAGTTTGATGGCATATACAGAAATGCTGAAATTTGGTTAAATGGATTTTATGTAGGAACCAATTTTAGTGGGTACGTAGGCAACTCCTACGACGTGTCAGATTACATGAACTTTGACAACGAAAATGTATTGGTTATTCGAGTAGATGCTACACAATATGAAGGCTGGTTTTATGAAGGCGCTGGGATTTATAGACATGTGTGGTTAAATTGTACCGATAAAACTTTCATTCCTGAAGACGGCGTTTTTGTACATTCAAATGTGAAAGGAAACAACGCAGAGGTTACCATTGAAACTACGGTTCAAAATAATGATTTAAAAAATTCCAATAGTATTGTTTACTCCTATATTACAGATAGAAACGGAAAAATTTTAGTCAGAACCAAGAAACAAAAAGTAAATTTAGGAATCCTTAAGAATCAAACCATAAAACAACATTTACAACTAAAAAACCCAGAACTTTGGTCGCTAGAAAATCCTTATTTATACCGAGTTGTTTCCGTTTTAAAATCAGAAAATCAAATCATTCATCAAACCAAAACCCGTTTCGGAATTAAATCCGTACAATTTGATGCCAAAGAAGGATTTTTCTTAAACGGAAAACACATTAAAATTCAAGGTACTAACAATCATCAAGACCATGCTGGTATTGGAAGTGCCCTACCTGATTACATGCAGTATTACCGCATCAAACTATTAAAAGAAATGGGTTCGAATGCATACAGATCAAGTCATCATGCACCTACTCCAGAACTTTTAGAAGCTTGTGATAGCTTAGGCATGTTAGTTATTGATGAACAACGTTTATTAAATAGTAGTCCAGAATATATTGACCAATTTAAACGATTACTAAAAAGAGATAGAAATCATCCATCCGTATTTTTATGGTCTATTGGGAATGAAGAACAAAACATTCAAGGGAATGAATATGGTAAGAAAATTTCACAAACCCTTTTGGCCATTCAAAAAGATATCGACCCATCACGCACCAGCACCTATGCTGCCGATATGGGAAATGATTTTAAAGGTGTTAACGAAGTAATTCCAATTCGAGGATTCAATTACAGGGAATATGCAGTAGCCGATTATCATAAAGATCATCCAAACCAACCGCTTTTAGGTACAGAAATGGGAAGCACTGTAACCACAAGAGGTATTTATGAAAAAGATGAAATTAGAGCCTATGTTCCAGACCAAGATATTACTCATCCTTGGTGGGCAAGTAAAGCCGAAACCTGGTGGAAATTAGCTGCAGAAAACAAGTATTGGTTAGGTGGGTTTGTCTGGACTGGATTTGATTATAGAGGTGAACCAACACCCTATAAATGGCCAAATATAAGTTCGCATTTCGGAATTTTAGATGTTTGTGGTTTCCCAAAAAACATTTATTACTACTATAAAAGTTGGTGGACGAATGAAGACATCCTCCATATTTCTCCACATTGGAATTGGCCTGATAAAGTTGGGAAACCAATTGATGTTTGGGTAAATTCAAATGCAGATGAAGTAGAACTTTTTTTAAATGAAAAAAGTTTAGGTAAAAAAACAATGGAAAGAAACAGTCATTTACAATGGAATGTATTGTACGAACCTGGAACTTTAGAAGCTATTGCTTATAAAAAAGGTAAAAAAAATATTGCAAAAATTGAAACAACAGGACAAGCGACAAATGTGGTACTAACTCCAGATAAAACTATTTTAATGGCTGATGGAAAAGATGCGACTGTTGTAAATATTTCAATTACTGATGAAAAAGGCAGAGAAGTGCCAACTGCTAACAACATGATTTCATTTACCATTACTGAAAACGCAAAAATTATTGGTGTCGGAAATGGCGATCCAAGTTCACACGAACCAGACAAATGCGCAACACATTCTTGGCAAAGAAGTGCTTTTAACGGAAAATGTCAAGTAATTATTCAAGCTGGAAAAAATACGGGTGAAGTAACATTTGAAGCTAAATCTATCGGATTAAAATCAACAACCAAAATTTTAAAACTTGTAAATTCTAACTAATTTACAACCACAAAAATGAAGAAAAAACTCATTCAATATACCACAAAAAATTTTGAAAAATTATTTCAAAAAAAACCCGAATATATTTTTCTTTCACCTGGAAGAATAAATATTATTGGCGAACACGTAGACTATAACGATGGTTTTGTACTTCCGGCTGCCATTAACAAATACATTTGTTTTGCCATTTCTGAAAATGAAAATTCAGAATGCGTACTTGTTGCTAAAGATTTAAATGAAGCATATTCATTCAATATAAAAGACCAGTTACAACCCGTTGAAAAAATGTGGGTAAACTATATTATAGGTGTACTGCATCAATTAAAAGAAAAAGGGTTGCCCGAAAAAGGATTTACTATTGTTTTCAGTAGTACTATTCCAATGGGAGCAGGACTTTCTTCTTCAGCAGCCTTAGAATGTGGTATGGCTTACGCAATGAATAAAATGTTTCATTTAAAATTATCTAAAGAAGAAATTGCACGAATCGGACAAAAAGCTGAACATACATTTGCCGGTGTAAATTGTGGAATTATGGATCAATTTGCATCTGTATTTGGTAAAAAAAATAAGGTAATAAAATTAGATTGCACCACGTTAGCGTACGAATATCATAAAGCAGATTTCAAAGAATATCAATTGGTTTTATTTGATAGTTGTGTCAAACATACGCATCTAACTTCGGGGTATAACGACCGAAGAAATGAAGTAGAACAAGGATTAGCCATCATAAAAGCAAATTACCCTGAAGTAACTTCGTTTAGAAATTGTACTGAAAAGATGGTGCTTTCATTAAAAAATACGTTAAGCGAAATCATTTTCAACAGGTGCTTATTTGTAGTTCAAGAAATAGAACGCGTACCCTTAGCTATCAAAGCGTTATCAAATGGAAACATAAATCAATTGGGAGAATTAATGACAAAAACCCATTATGGCTTATCGGAGTTGTACGAAGTAAGTTGCCCCGAAATGGACTTTTTAGTTACCGAAGCACTTGGTGAAGCTGAGGTGGTTGGCGCACGAATGATGGGTGGTGGTTTTGGAGGTTGTACCATAAACGTAGTAAAAAAAGAAACGACTGACAACGTAATTCAAAAGCTTACTAAAGCATATAAAATAAAATACAACATCGATTTAAAAGCATATAAAATAAAAATTGCCAAAGGCACCAGTACGTATGGAATTTAACATTAACGAACATCCGCACAGAAGATTCAATCCGCTACTAAACGAATGGATTTTGGTATCGCCACATCGAGCAAAACGACCTTGGCAAGGGCAAAACGAAACACCATCTTTGGAAAACAGTGTAGCGCACGACGAAAATTGTTATTTGTGTGCTGGAAATACTCGATCTAATGGCGAACAAAATCCGCAATATGACGCGTGTTATGTTTTTGACAATGATTTTCCTGCCCTATTGCAAGATGACATTTCTTTTGAATCGAAATTGAATCCCTTATTTCAAATAAAACCAGAAAAAGGAATCAATAGAGTCATTTGTTTTTCACCCAAACACAACATTACGTTAGCCGAAATGGACGTGAAAGAAATTGAAAACGTAATACACACCTGGAAAGAAGAATATGCTACTTTGGGCAGCAAAGACTTTATTAATTACGTGCAAATTTTTGAAAACAAAGGCAGTGTAATGGGCTGTAGCAATCCCCATCCGCACGGACAAATTTGGGCACAATCGTCGTTACCTACTCAAGTAGAAAAAACACAAAAAAGCTTGCAAGCCTATTTTGAAAAAAACAATACCAGTTTGCTGGAAGATTATTTAAAACAAGAATTAGTAGCTCAAGAACGCATTGTCATTGAAAACGAACATTTTGTAGTTTTGGTCCCGTTTTGGGCAACTTGGCCTTTTGAAACCATGATTATCAGTAAAAGACATTTTGGAAGTTTGTTAGGATTAACTACTAAAGAATCTGAAGCATTAGCCGAGGCTATAAAAAGCATTACAGTAAAATACGACAATTTATTTGAAACGTCTTTTCCATATTCTGCAGGAATACATCAAGCACCAACGGACAGAATTTCGCATCCCGAATGGCATTTACATATGCATTTTTATCCACCGTTATTACGCAGCGCGTCAGTAAAAAAGTTTATGGTAGGCTACGAAATGTTAGGCGAAGCACAACGCGATATTTCTCCTGAAAAAAGCGCCGAAATGTTACGTAATTTACCAAATACACATTATAAATTAACTCACAAAAATTAAAACTATGCAAACATTAGCCAACTTAGATTACTTAGTTTTCTTTATTTATTTTATCATTATTGTAGGTTATGGACTTTGGGTATATCGCAAAAAAAAGAAAGCCGAAGCGAGTAGTAACGATTACTTTTTAGCCGAAGGTTCGTTAACGTGGTGGGCTATTGGTGCCTCATTAATTGCCAGTAACATTAGTGCCGAACAATTTATTGGTATGAGCGGAAGCGGCTTTAAAATGGGATTGGCCATTGCTACCTACGAATGGATGGCAGCGGCAACCTTAATTATCGTAGCGGTATTTTTTATGCCGGTGTATCTAAAAAATAAAATATTTACTATGCCGCAATATCTCGAAAAAAGATACAATAGCAATGTAGCTATGATTATGGCGGTGTTTTGGTTGTTATTATACGTGTTAGTCAATTTGACATCGATATTGTATTTAGGAGCTTTAGCCATTAGCAGTATTTCTGGATTAAACCTTACATTTTGTATGGTTGCATTGGCGTTTTTTGCCTTAATGATTACACTTGGCGGTATGAAAGTAATTGGTTATACCGATGTAATTCAGGTGTTCTTTTTAATTTTAGGTGGCTTGGTTACAACTTATTTGGCTTTAAACTTGGTTGCAGAATCTTTTGGAACTACAGGTGTACTAAATGGTTTTAACGTGATGACCGAAAAAGCAAATGATCATTTTCATATGATATTTGAAAAGTCGAATCCCAATTATATGGATTTACCTGGGCTTTCCGTATTAATTGGTGGGATGTTAATTATCAATTTAAATTATTGGGGTTGCAACCAATACATTACGCAACGTGCTTTAGGTGCCGATTTACAAACGGCGCGTTCTGGAATTTTATTTGCTGCCTTTTTAAAAATATTAATGCCTATTATTGTGGTTTTACCTGGAATTGCCGCGTATGTGTTATACCAAAATGGCGGATTTCAAACAGAAATGCTACAAGACGGAAGTGTCAACCCAGACCGAGCTTATCCTGTGTTATTAAATTTATTACCAGTGGGTTTAAAAGGATTATCGTTTGCGGCATTAACGGCGGCAATTGTAGCTTCCTTGGCAGGAAAAGCAAATAGTATTGCCACTATTTTCACTTTAGATGTGTATAAAAACAAAATAAATACAGAAGCTACCGACCAAAAACTGATTTCCATTGGTAAAATAACTATTGCTATTGCATTACTTGTAGCGGTTATAGTTGCACCCTTTTTAGGAATTGATAAAAAAGGAGGATTTCAGTACATTCAAGAATATACCGGTTTTGTGAGTCCTGGTGTGTTTGCGATGTTTATATTGGGTTTCTTTTGGAAAAAAACAACTTCTAACGCTGCCTTATTTGCTATTATTGGTGGATTTATACTTTCTATCTTGTTTAAATTTATGCCTGGTGTTGTAGACCTTTCTTTCTTAAACGGAGTAGGATTTTCAGTACCGAATGCAGAAGGCATTTACGAAATACCATTTGTAGACCGTATGGGCTTTGTGTTTATAATTTGCCTTATTGTAATGTATTTTATAAGTAGGTACGAAACTAAAAACGGCGTAGTAACCAACGGATTAGAAATAGAAAAATCGATGTTTAAGATGTCGCCTGGTTTTACTGTTGGCGCACTAATTATTACAGGAATTTTAGTAGCGTTATACACGGTTTTCTGGTAACAGCTACTTCTTATACAAACAAAAACCTTTGCTGATAATTGGCAAAGGTTTTTTTATGTTTAAAAGCCACGCGAAAGGATTCGCGCGGGTGCGGGGAAAAGTTTAGGTTACTAAAAAATTGAGTGTTTTTTAAATACCACGTTAAAATAAATTATATGGGCTATACTTGGGCTAATATATAAAAATATTAAGCGTCTATTTGTGAAACTAATATTATAAACGATGAAAAAAATATTTTTAATTACTTTAATTGGAATAAGTGTATTTTCCTATGGACAAAAAACATTTAAACTTTGTACTATTGAAGAAAGAAAACTTGATACTATTGCTAATTTTTTTAATGTTTCTAAAGAAGAGCGTGCAATTAGTGGCAAATTAGTTATTGGACCAACTAATTTTACCTTATACGTGGGTAAAAAAATTGTATTCAACCAAAAATTAATTAATTTTAATAAAACTCTTGACAACGCACCATTTTTTCAATTTACGCATAAGAATAATGAAAAAATATATATAATGATTATGGAAAAGACGCCTTTTAGTCCAGCATCTATAATAACTTGTTTAGACGGAATAACAAGATATTCATATAAAGAATGTAAATAAATTTTAAATTAAAAAATATAATAAATTATGAAAAAAATAGTATTGGGATTATTATTATTTGTTTGTTTTTATACAAATGCACAAACATCTATACCTTCAGGCAAAGCACAATTAGTTGAGTTTACAAATACAACAGCAAAATTTATTGTACCTGCTGGTAAGACATGGTATGTAAATCAAGTTCTTTCATATTATAAACTAAAAAATACTGATGGAGTACGTGTTTACATAAAAAGTATAAATGGAGTAGAATTAACTAATTTAGCACTTGAAAAATATGGAACAAAAGTGTATGATGCTGTAAATACTTATGTGATTCAATTTCCATTAATTTTTCCTGAAAACACCACTTTTGAATTAATAATTTTAGAAAAAAAAGAAACTGGTCCGCCTTATCTTTCAGATAACAATGCATTCATAAATTATGTAGAAACAAACAATTAATTAAAGAAGTGTAACAAAACAATAAGTATAATAAAAAACGCAACTACATAATAAAAGTAGTTGCGTTTTTTTGTGACCTCGGCAGGGTTCGAACCTGCAACCAACGGAGCCGAAATCCGTCATTCTATCCAGTTGAACTACGAAGCCGTTTTTTTTGTGATTAGTAAATAGTGAATAGTAATTAGCTCATATGATCGACTATTCACTATTTACTAATTACTTTTAAATTAAACCAATAATTTCTTAACAATCGTAGAAATGGTTTTTCCTTCTGCTTGTCCGCCAATTTGTGTTGCGGCTAAGCCCATTACTTTTCCCATTGCTGCAATACCTGATGCCCCGGTTTCTGCAATTATTTTAGCTACGATAGCTTCTACTTCTGCTTCTGATAATTGTGCAGGTAAGAATTTTTCGATAACTGTAATTTGCGCCAATTCTGGTTCGGCTAAATCGGCACGGTTTTGTTCTGTAAAAATAGACGCACTGTCTTTACGCATTTTTACTAATTTTTGTAAAATTTTTATTTCGTCTGCTTCTGAAATTTCTTCTTTAGAACCTGAAGCCGTTTGCGCTAATAATATTTCTGATTTAATAGCACGTAACGCTTCAAGAGCCACTGTATCTTTGGCTCTCATAGCTTCTTTCATACTATCCATAATTTGTGTAGCTAAGCTCATATATTTTATTTTTAAGTAGTAAATTATTTATTATGCGAAAGTAATAAAAAAATCCCGACTCGTTTATTACTTGTCGGGATTTAATAGTATTTGGTTAGTTTATTTTTAATTAATCTACATTATCGTGTAAAAACGAATTGTTTGATCGCAATTGCACGTCGTCGTTACTATCCATGCCTAATGACATACGCGAAGGCGGGTTTTGGTTTGGCATACTTGTAACGTCTAATCCTAAACGACGAAAAGCAGGTTCTTTTTCTAAATCGTCAATACGATTTGGATTGTTGAACTTGTGATTGAAGTTTTTCAATTTGCTTTTACGTTCTTCTGCTCTTGATTTTAAAATTTCTTCAATTGACATTTCTACCGGAGAAACACCATCAAAGTTGAAATTAGGATCAAAACTAATCGGTTCTGCAACTGGCTCTTTTTGCTTGATGGTGAAATTTATTTCTTCATCAATTGGTTCTGCTGCTACTTGAATACTTGCAGCTGGCTCAATTGCTTCTTCTAACTCTTCTTCTAATGTATATTTGATTATTCCTTCTTCACCAAGTTCGGTAACTGGGAAAAACTGAACAGCCTCATTAACTTTGATATCTTTAGTTTCTTCGCTTAATTCAAAAACAACTGTATTTGGTGTGTTTTCTACTTTTGAATCGAACAAATCTAAAGAAAAGTTGAAATCATCCATACCCACAACAAATTCTGGATCTATCACTTCAATTTCTCTTACTGAGTTTGAAATGATTTCAAATTCTTGTACCGGTTGAACTGTTTCTACAACAGGTTGTGCTACTGGAGCTGCTGTATTGTATACAGGCGCCGACGCAACTGGTGCTTGAAATTCTGCAGATACATTTTCAAAAAATACATCTAAATTTTTAATATAGTCTGTTGTTGGAATTAAATCTGAAACCGGAGCTTGTACAATTTGTGGTTGCTCTACTTCAAAATCATTTAAGTCAAAAACAATTTTTGTTACTGGTTCAGCTGGCGTTTCGATAGGCGCCACAGCTTCAACAGTTTCAACTTTAGCGATAGGCTCTTCAAAAGAAATAGTTGGAGTTACCACCGCATTTGGTGTTAAATTATGTTCTACTTTTTGCTCCCCATCTAAAGAATGAATAATCTTTTTTGGCTCTGCATTTACGATTTCTATTTGTTGTTCGATATTAAATCCTGTAGCAATAACGGTTACTGAAATAGAATCGCCTAACTTTTCATCTTCACCAATTCCCATGATGATGTTTGCGTTATGGCCAGCTTCGGATTGAATGTATTCGTTAATTTCACTAATTTCATCGATAGTAATTTCATCAGAACCAAATGTGATAAGCAACAACACATTTTTAGCACCTGTAATTTTATTATCGTTTAATAATGGAGAATCTAATGCAGATTGAATAGCAATTCTTGCTCTATCCGCACCTGAAGCAACATAAGATCCCATTATGGCTGTTCCGCTATCACTTAAAACTGTTTTAGCATCTTTTAAATCAATATTCATGGTTAAGTGATTGGTAATCACTTCTGCAATACCTTTTGAAGCTGTAGCTAACACTTCATCGGCTTTAGAGAAACCTGCTTTAAAACCAAGATTTCCGTATACTTCTCTTAATTTGTTATTATTAATAACAATTAATGAATCTACTTGTTTTCTTAATCTTTCCACACCTTCCATAGCTTGGTCGTAGCGATTTTTACCTTCAAACTGAAAAGGAATAGTAATAATTCCTACGGTTAAAATCCCTCTTTCTTTTGCTAATTGAGCAATTACTGGCGCAGCACCTGTACCGGTACCACCACCCATACCAGCTGTAATAAATACCATTTTAGTATTTACATCAAGCATTTTCTCAATTTCTTCAATGCTTTCTAATGCGGCTTGTTGTCCGATTTCTGGCTTTGCTCCTGCCCCTAAACCTTCTGTTAGGTTTACACCTAATTGAATTTTGTTAGGCACTGGGCTTGTTTGAAGGGCTTGTGAGTCGGTATTACACACCACGAAATCAACCCCAATGATTCCTTGTTTGAACATGTGGTTAATGGCATTACTACCACCGCCACCTACTCCAATTACTTTAATTACGTTTGATTGATTTTTTGGTAAATCAAAAGTAAAGTTTCCAAATTCGTTGTTGCTTTCCATATATTTGGCTTTGTTTTTTTTGTGTTATTTGCTACTAATAACCTTATTCTACATTATCTAAAAACTCTTTAATTTTCCCTAAAAGGTTATTAAAGTCGTATTTCTTTTTTCTTTCTGTTGGTTCGTTTTCAACCGGTGTTGACGTAGTTTCTTCCGCTACTACTTCATTTGCTAAACTTTCCTCAACCACTGGTGCTTGTGGAGTTGCTACAACTGGTTCAGGGATTTTCATCTCTACAAACGGAGTTGCGCTATTGGTTTGGTTACGTAAACTTTCCATAACTAAACCTACAGATGTAGCATATAATGGGCTCGATAATTCTTCGCTTGAATTTCCTGCCAAATGCTCGTTTGGATATCCTATTCTGGTATCCATTCCTGTAATGTATTCTACTAATTGTTTGATGTGTTGTAGTTGCGAACCACCTCCTGTTAACACAATCCCTGCAATTAATTTTTTCTTCGGCTCGTCGTGTCCGTATAATTTTATTTCAGCGTATACTTGTTCAATAATTTCCACTACTCTGGCGTGAATAATTTTTGACAAGTTTTTTAATGAAATTTCCTTTGGTTCACGTCCTCTTAATCCAGGAATAGAAACAATTTCGTTGTCTTTATTTTCTCCTGGCCAAGCCGATCCGAAACGTGTTTTTAATAATTCGGCTTGTTTTTCAATAATAGAACAGCCTTCTTTGATATCTTCTGTAATTACATTTCCACCGAAAGGAATTACAGCTGTATGACGAATTACTCCGTTTTTAAATACGGCCAAATCTGTTGTACCACCACCTATATCGATAAGTGCTACACCGGCTTCTTTTTCTTCTTCACTTAAAACAGCATCAGCAGAAGCTAACGGTTCTAAAGTTAATCCTGTTAATTCTAAACCTGCATTTTTAACACAACGTCCTAAATTTCTGATAGAAGCCGCTTGTCCTACTACAATATGAAAGCTTGATTCTACTCGAGCACCATACATTCCAATTGGCTCTAAAATTTCAGATTGTCCGTCAATTTTAAATTCTTGTGGTAAAGCATGAATAATTTCTTCACCTGGAAGCATTGATAAATTTTGAACTTGACATGTTAATTGTTCAATATCATATTCGCCAATTACTTCTTCAGGGTTTTTTCTACTGATATAATCTGTATGTTGTATACTACGTATATGTTGTCCTGCAATTCCAACCACTACATCATTAATTCGATAACCTGAATTATTTTCTGCTTCTGAAATAGCTGCTTGAATAGATTGAATGGTTTGCGTAATATTATTGACTACACCTCTGTGCACCCCTAAACTTTTAGATTTCCCTACCCCAAGGATTTCCAGCTTACCGTACTCATTTTTCTTGCCGATCATTGCTACAATCTTTGTTGTACCAATGTCTAAACCTACTGCAATACTTTCTTTGTTCATCATCTATTCATTATTTTGAACACACTACCTGTTGTGTGAAAATTAAATTTATTGATTTGTACTTTTCAATTATTGAATCTTTCGAAGCATATTGATAAAACGCTTTATAATTTTTAAACTTTTTATCAATTAAAATTGGCTTTCCAAAATTAATATCGTAATCATGTTCTCTTGTTAGCATGTTCATGCTTCCGTTTTTTTGAATCGTGATTGCTATGATATGTTTTTTTAAAAAATCATCTTTTTCAATGGTCTTAAAAGTTTCTATAAACCCTTTTTTAAATTCGCCCTCAATATTTCCTTGAACAATAGGAACTCTTGATGAAAAATTATTTGACAATTGAAAAATACTACCATTTTTATCTACATATAAAACACGATTATTATTAACAACTCTTGCGACTGGGGACTTCTGCAAAACTTTAGTTATTAACATACCATCTTCTGAAATAAACACTTCAGCATTCTCGATAAATGATTGCTTTTTTAGGGCACTTTCCAAATCTTTCAAATCTACTTTAACTTTTTGAATTGAGGAAGTGCCTCCCAAATTTTGTATTAACAAGTTATTAACCATTTCATTTGTTAAAAACATTTTGTTATTACCCTGAAACTCAACTTGTATCTTGCTGATTTTCTTGTTTTGACTTCTATTTTGAGTAAAAGAATACAAGAAAATTACCACAATTAACATCAAAACTAACCGAATGTTTTGCCAATTAAATTTTTTCATTTAGTACTTTTTTAATGTCCTTTACCATTTCACCAATATCTCCTGCACCAATTGTAATATATACATCTGAATCGGAATTTTTAAAGTATGTTAATAACTTTTCTTTGGTTACTAACTGTTTCTTTTTACACGTAATTTTATCTAATAACCAAGTAGCATTTACCCCTTCAATAGGCAATTCTCTGGCAGGATAAATTTCCAATAAAAGCAATTCATCAAATTGAGACAAACTTTCTGCAAAACCATCAACAAAATCTTTAGTTCTACTAAACAAATGAGGTTGAAAACAGGCGATTATTTTTTTATTTGGATATAATTCTCTTACAGCTTGATGAACTGCATTTATCTCTGTTGGATGGTGAGCGTAATCATCAATATAAACTAATTTCTCAGTTCTAATTTGAAATGAAAATCGACGTCTAACGCCCTTAAAAGTAGTTAATGCGTTACTGATTTTTTCATTTTCAACACCGTACGATTTTGCCATAGCAAAAGCCAACAAAGCATTAGTTAAATTATGATGTCCTGGCAATCCAAATTTTACATTTTCAATTAATTCTGTAGCGGTTTTTACATCAAAAACATAAAAACCATTTGCAATTCTGATATTTTGAGCAACATAATCCGCACCTACATTTACAGCAATTGTATTTCCTTCTAAAGGTAATCCTTTGACAATAAATAAATTTTCTGAAGGTACTTTATTTGCAAACTCTTTAAAAGAAGCTTCAATAGCTGCCACATCACCATAAATATCTAAATGATCGGCATCCATAGAAGTAATACAAGACAAATCTGGATGTAAATGCAAAAACGAACGATCAAATTCATCTGCTTCTACTACTGTAACTGTTTTTCCTGTACCAATTAAATTAGAATCATAACCTTCTACAATTCCACCTAAAAAAGCAGTAACATCTACACCACTTTCATACAAAATATGTCCTAAAATACTTGAGGTTGTTGTTTTTCCATGTGTTCCAGCTACCGCAAAACAAAACGTATCTTTTGTGATGATTCCTAAAACTTCAGCACGTTTTTTTACCGTAAATCCATTGTCTAAAAAGAAATTCCATTCTGAATGATTTTTCGGAACTGCTGGCGTAATAACCACTAATGTGTTTTGAGTATTTTTAAAACGTTCGTCAATTAATGCAATACTATCTTCAAAATGAATTTTAATACCATTCTCTTGTAACTCGGAAGTTAATTGGGTTTCTGTTTTATCATAACCTGCCACATTTTTTCCAAGGAATTGAAAATAGCGCGCCAAAGCACTCATTCCGATACCACCGATACCAATAAAATAGACGTTATGTATTTGGTTTAAATTCATTTTTTTATAATACAATTGTACTTAATTTTTTAGTACTCTTTTTATTTCTTCCACTATGGCTTTAGTAGCATTTGGTTTTGCCAATTTTTTAATATTTTCTGTAAGGTTTTGCAATTTCCCCTGATCCTTAACTACCGCTTCGAAAACAATTTTAAATTCGTCATCTAAATTTGATTCTTTTATTAATATTGCTGCGCCTCTTTCCACAATTGCTTTAGCATTTTTAGTTTGATGGTCTTCAGAAACATTAGGCGATGGAATAAAGATGGTTGGTTTTCCAACAATACATAACTCAGAAACTGAAGAAGCCCCAGAACGAGAAATTACCACATCAGCTGCTGCATATACCAAATCCATTCTATCAATAAATGCCGTTACTTGCACGTTTGCTGTTTCGTTATATTTTGAATATTCATTTAAATAATGCTTACCGCATTGCCAAATAATTTGAAAATCTAGACTTAATAAAAAATCCAGTTCTTTTTCAATTAGTTGATTTATTCTTCTTGCACCTAAACTTCCACCTAAAATTAAAAGTGTTTTTTTAGAAGAATCTAATTTAAAATGAGCAATTGCTTCTTCTTTTTTACTGGCTACTTCCATTAGATCCTGACGAACTGGATTTCCGGTAAAATGTAATTTATCTTTAGGAAAAAAACGTTCTAAGTTTTCGTATGCCACACAAATTGAATTAGCTTTTTTTGCTAGTAATTTATTTGTAATTCCAGGATACGAATTTTGCTCTTGAATAACAGTAGGAATACCTAATATTGAAGCAACTTTTAAAACAGCACCACTTGCAAAACCACCTGTACCTATTACCACATTAGGTTTAAACTTTCTTAAAATAAAATACGATTTTATTAAACTTGTAGCTAATTTTAATGGAAACATTGCGTTTTGTAACGTAAGTTTTCGTTGTATTCCAGCAATCCAAAGTCCTTTTATTTCATAACCTGCTTGAGGCACTTTTTGCATTTCCATTTTATCCTTTGCGCCTACAAATAAAAATTTTGCTTCTGGAAATTGTACTTTCAATTCGTTCGCAATTGCAATAGCTGGATAAATATGTCCACCTGTTCCACCGCCGCTTATGATAAATCTTTTTTCCATTATTTTTTATTTATAACCGCATTCATTGGATTTTGTCCGTTTACTAAACTGTCGCCTTGCGTATCTAATTCGTTTTCTTGTTTTAGAGATTCGCGAATAGAATACTTCATGTCATTTACTTTATGCTCGTCTTCTGAAAGGTTTTCCATAGCATTTTCGGCATTCATAACTACAACTTCTCTTTCAATTAAACGTTGTAATGCAGCCTCTTTATCTTGAAAATCTTTTAAATCTGCGGCGATTTCATCTTCTCTTTTGGTAACACTTAATATTATTCCTAACGACAAACACGTCATCCAAATTGAAGTTCCTCCACTACTAATTAAAGGCAATGGCTGACCAGTAACTGGCAATAACTCTACTGCTACACCCATATTAATTAGGGCTTGAATTATAATTGGAAAACCAAGTCCGATGATTAATAATTTTCCAAACAGATTTGTGGTTTTATTCGCTCGTATTAAGAATCTAAAAAACAATAACATGTAAAAAAACACTAATACATATCCGCCAATTAGCCCATATTCTTCAATAATAATGGCGAAAATAAAATCGGAAGACGATTGTGGTAAAAAATTTTTTTGAATACTTTTTCCAGGTCCTACTCCATTAATTTTTCCAACAGCAATAGCAATTTTAGCATTTTCAATTTGGTATTTGTCTTCATCTGGTTTATCCGAGGTAAAATTTTCAATTCTACTCACCCAAGTATTTACGCGACTAAAGGTTTTATGCTTTGGAAAGGCTTGTGCCAATAAGAAAAAAAGCGCCAATAATGCCAATCCACTAGCCAACACAATTCCTAAATATTTTAAAGGATATTGCCCAATATATAACAACATAAAAACCATCGCAAACATTAAGGCTGCTGTAGAAAAATTTGATGGCAAAATAAATATTAAAACAGCGCCAACTGGTATCCATATTTGAATCACTGAATCTTTAAACGTGTATTTGGTTTCGTTAATTTTTGTTAGTGTTCGAGCTACGTATACCATTAAGATTGTAAAGGCAAGCGTAGAGGGTTGAAACGAAAAATTAACAAAAGGAATTTCCAACCACCGACTTGCATTTGCGCCACCAATTGTTTTCCCTTGTAATAATGTAAAAAGTAACGCAGGAATAATAATCCAAATAGCAAAAATGGAATATTTTTTAAACTTTTCGAAATGTAATTTGTGTATTAAAAACACAATAACTAATCCTACAATAACATGTAAAAAATGTTTTAGCAACAATACTAATGTTGAACCTTTTCCATTACCAACTGTATATACTAAGTTTGTACTCGCACTATACACGGGTAAAAAAGATACCAAAGCCAATAATACAATTACAGCCCAAATGGTTTTATCTCCTCTAAGTTGGTTTATGATTTTGTTCATTATAATTTTTGCTCTTGTAAATCAATTACTATTATAAATTTTGTACCGCTTGTTTAAATTTACGCCCTCTGTCTTCGTAATTTTCAAACAAATCAAAACTTGCACAAGCAGGAG
Organism: Flavobacterium sp.; assembly: GCF_044341185.1. GTDB lineage: Bacteria > Bacteroidota > Bacteroidia > Flavobacteriales > Flavobacteriaceae > Flavobacterium. The sequence goes on along the minus strand of NZ_JBIISE010000005.1, from coordinate 62,230 downwards.
AAAGTAAAACAGTATCGCCTTTTTCTGCCATTTTGTTTGCAATTTTTACAGCTTCAGACATAGATGTTGTTTCCACAAACATTTCTACTAATCCTTCGAATTTATCCGCTAACTTTTTGTTATCAATTCCTAAACAGATGATACCTTTTACTTTTTCACGAACCAATGCCATTAACTCGTCGTAATCATTTCCTTTATCTACACCTCCAACAATCCAAACTGTTGGTGTAATCATACTATCTAAAGCAAAAAAAGTAGCATTTACATTAGTCGCTTTCGAATCGTTAATGTATTGCACATTGTTTATTTTTAACACTTTTTCTAATCTGTGTTCTGCACCCTGAAAACTAGTTAAACTTTCTCTAATAGTTGCTTTTCTAATATTCATTAATTGCGCAACCGTTGTTGCTGCCATAGCGTTTTTTACGTTATGTTTTCCTTCTAAAGCAAGTTGATTAATTGGCATAGTAAAATGATTTTCGTTAAGGTTGATATTTATTTCGTTGTTATCGGTTATGCTACCGCCCATATTTAATTTTTTTGAAATTGAAAAAGGCACTTTGTTTGCTTTTGTTTGATGTGAAGCAAACCAATTTGATATGGCTTCGTCATCTTCATCATAAATTAAAAAATCTGTCTCTGTTTGATTCATTGTTATTCTAAACTTTGAATCGATATATAACTTGTAATCGTAATTGTATCTGTCTAAATGATCAGGGCTAATATTTAAAATAATTGCTATATCCGGCTTGTAATTTAGTATTCCATCTAATTGAAAACTACTTAATTCTAACACATAACAATCGTGTTTATTTTCGGCTACTTGCCAAGCAAAACTTTTCCCAATATTCCCTGCTAAACCTACATTTAAACCGCCTTGTTTCAGGATGTGATAGGTAAGCAAAGTCGTAGTAGTTTTACCATTACTGCCTGTAATTCCGATTGTTTTTGCAGTAGTGAAAGGCGCTGCAAATTCTATTTCCGAAATCACCGGAATATTCTTTTCAAGCAACTTTTTTACAATAGGCGCTTTATCTGGTATTCCAGGACTTTTCATTACCACATCGGCACTCAGAATTAAATCTTCCGTGTGCTTTTCGTCTTCCCAAGCAATGCCATTAATACTTAGAACTTCTTTATAATTTTCTTTTATTTTTCCAAAATCGGATACAAACACATCGTATCCTTTTTTCTTTCCCAAAATAGCAGTTCCTACACCGCTTTCTCCGCCACCTAATACAACCAATCGCATATTATCTTAATTTTAAAGATACTAATGAGAAAATTGCTAGAATGATGGCCACAATCCAGAAACGTGTTACAATTTTACTCTCGTGATATCCTTTTTTCTGATAATGATGATGTAACGGTGACATTAAGAAAATACGACGCCCTTCGCCAAATTTCTTTTTGGTGTATTTGAAATAGGCTACTTGTAACACCACTGAAAAGTTTTCCGCTAAGAAAATTCCACATAAAACAGGAATCATTAATTCTTTACGAACTGCGATTGCAATTACTGCGATAATACCTCCGATAGTTAAACTTCCTGTGTCGCCCATAAATACAGTTGCTGGATAGGTATTGTACCACAAAAACCCAATTAATGCACCTACAAATGCGGCTATATAAATTGTCATTTCACCCGAATTTGGGATGTACATAATATTTAAATAGTTAGAGAAAATAATATTTCCCGATACGAAGGTGAAAATACCTAAAACCAATACTGAAATGGCGGAAGTACCAGCAGCTAAACCATCAATTCCGTCGGTTAAGTTAGCGCCATTTGAAACTGCAGTAATAATAAAAATAACTACTGGAATAAAAATTAACCACGCCCAATTTTGATAATCATCACCCATAAACGATAGTAATTCTGCATAATCAAACGTATTATTTTTCATAAATGGAATAGTGGTTTCCATTGATTTCACTTCAGGCGAAGTAGTTTTAATTACCGTTTCTATTCCTTGTTTTTTAAGCACTACATCTTCTTTGATTGTTACATTTGGATGAAAATATAAAGTCACTCCAACAATAATTCCAAGTCCAATTTGTCCAATGACTTTAAATTTTCCTTTTAAACCTTCTTTATCTTTTTTGAAAACTTTAATATAATCGTCTAAAAAACCAATACTTCCCATCCATACGGTAGTCACTAAAAGTAAAATGATGTAAATGTTATCTAGTTTAGCCAATAATAAAACCGGAACCAGCGTAGCTAAAATAATGATTAAACCACCCATTGTTGGGGTTCCTGCTTTTTGTACTTGCCCATCTAAACCTAATTCGCGAACAGTTTCACCCACTTGTTTATTTCGTAAATAGTTAATAATTCTTTTCCCATAAATGGTAGAAATTAATAACGATAAAATAACCGCTATTCCAGATCGGAAAGTGATATATTGAAATAAACCTGCTCCTGGCAAATTATACGCTTCGTCTAAGTATTTAAAAATGTAGTATAACATAATTTTATAGGTTTAAATTCCAAACTTTTAAAATTCCAAATTCCAAATCTTATGATTTACTATTTCCAAAATTGGAATTTGGGATTTATTTTTTTAAGTATTATTTTTCTAATTGTTTTAATAATTCTAGTACAATTTGCATATCGTCAAAATCCTGACGGACTCCGTTTATTTCTTGGTAGGTTTCATGACCTTTTCCAGCAATTAAAATAATATCACCAGAATTTGCCATTTGACAAGCCGTTTTTATGGCTTGTTTTCTATCAAGAATTGATATTGTTTTTTTAAAATTCTGACCTTCCACTCCAGCTTCCATTTCTTCGATAATCGTCTGAGGATTTTCTGTTCTTGGATTGTCTGAGGTAAAAATGGCTTTATCACTTAAAGAAGCCGCAATATTTGCCATAATTGGTCGTTTTGTTTTATCTCTATCGCCGCCACAACCTACAATTGTAATTAATTGTTCGTTTTTAGTACGAATATTTTCTATTGTTTTCAACACGTTTTCCAAGGCGTCTGGTGTATGCGCATAATCTACTATAGCCGTAATTTTGGTAGTAGAAATCACAAACTGAAAACGACCAGAAACACTTTCTAATTCAGACAATAATCGTAACGCTTCTGTGCTTTCTATTCCTAATTCTAATGCTACACCATAAATTGCTACTATGTTATATGCGTTAAACGAACCAATTAGTTTCGTCCAAACTTCTTCGTTATTAATTTTTAAAACCAATCCAGATAATTGATTTTCTAAAATTTGTGCTTTAAAATCGGCATACGTTTTTAAGGCGTAGGTTTTTTTTCTTGCTGCCGTATTTTGAAGCATTACTTCTCCGTTTTTATCATCGATATTTGATATTGCAAAAGCAGATTTTGGCAACTGGTCAAAAAATGATTTTTTTACATCTCTATATTCTGCAAATGTTTCGTGATAATCTAAATGATCGTGTGACAAATTAGTAAACACACCGCCTTCAAAATGCAATGATTCAGTACGTTTTTGGTGAATTCCGTGTGAAGAAACTTCCATAAAACAAAATTCGCAACCTATTTCCACCATTTCTTCTAAATATTTATTAATAGTTAGCGAGTCTGGTGTAGTGTGAGTAGCTTTATATTCTAACTCATCAACCATAATTTTAACGGTCGATAATAATCCTACTTTGTATCCTGCTTTTTTAAACATTTGATACAATAATGAGGCAATTGTAGTTTTTCCGTTAGTGCCTGTAATCCCAACTAATTTAAGTTTTTGCGAAGGATTATCATGATAATTTGCTGATAAATAGGCTAATGCTTGATTAGAATTTTGCACCTTCACGTAGGTAATGTTTTCTACTAATGATGCTGGTAAATCTTCACAAACTACAGCTGTTGCACCTAAAGAAATAGCTTTGTCAATAAATTGATGACCATCTGAAAGTGAACCCTTTATTGCTACAAAAACATCGTCTTTTGAAACCTTTCTAGAATCAAACTCAATTTTTTCTATAGGCAAATCTGTAGTACCGTGAACCGATTCAATTGTTACTTTATATAATATGTCTTTTAATAAGCTCACGATAATTCAATTGTTATTATTTGATTTTTCTTGAATGTTTCACCAGGATTGATAGATTGTTTTTTTACTTTTCCAACTCCAGTAAATTTAACTTTTAATCCTAAATTTTCTAATAAAGAAACAGCATCCATTCCAGCCATCCCTTTCACATTTGGCACTACATTTGTATTTCCTTGCGATTTTTTTTCAAATTCACGATATAAAACTTCTTGTTTTGGACTTTTTAGCTTTATGCTTTTAAATTTATTTGTGCTAGGCACATCTGTAAATATCTTTTGTGCAATTCTTTTAAAAACAGGCCCTGCCACATCGGCACCATAATATCCTTTTGATTTATCTGGATTATGAACTACCACTATGCAAGAATATTTTGGTTGATCTGCTGGAAAATAGCCAACAAAAGAAGACGCATAAGACATTTCTGCTTTACTATAATTTACCTGAGCCGTTCCCGTTTTTCCTGCCATTGAAAAATCTGGTGAATACAAGCCTTTACCCGTTCCGTTTTTAACCACGTTTTCCAATACTTTTCTAACTTTTAATAAAGTTTCATCAGAACATATTTTCGGATTAATTACCTCAGGATCGTACTTTTTAATGGTTTTGCTCCACTCTTTTATTTCACTTACAAAAATTGGTTTTACCATTTTACCATCATTTGCTACCGCATTATATAAAGAAAGTGTTTGTAAAGGCGTCATAGAAACACCATATCCAAATGCCATCCAAGGCAACGTGGTGCCATACCAATTTTTAGCTCCTGGTTGTGGTATTACAGGTTGTCCTTCTCCTTTAATTTGTAAACCCTGTTTTTTATTTAATCCGTAACTATTGATTCTATTGATAAATTGCCAGGGATTATTTTTATAGGCCTGATAAGTTGCTTGTACCAAAATTGTGTTTGAAGACACTTCAAAACCTTTCGCTAATGAAGCAATTCCGTATCCATGATGATTTGAATCTTTAACTGGTCTACCTTGAATCATTACTAATCCACCATTAGAATTATATACAGAACTAGTATCTGCTTTTTTATCATCAATTAAGGCTATTAAATCCATTAATTTAAAGGTTGAACCAGGCTCGTGAGATTCAGTAAGAGCATAATTTTGAGTTTCGAAATACGAACCATCTTCCGATTTCCCTAAATTAGAAATAGCTTTAATATAACCCGTTTTGGTTTCCATAACGACAACACATCCGTGGTCAGCTTTATAAAACTCTAATTGCTTTAAAAGTGCGTGATGTGCAATGTCTTGAATAAAAACATCAATGGTTGAAATTACATCGTATCCATCAACTGGATCTAATTCATTAATATCAGAAATAGGTTTCCACTGATTTTTTGCAATTTTTTGCATCCAATGGTGGCCATTTGTTCCGTTTAAATATTTTCGAAACGCATATTCTAAACCTTTACCTTGGTTCCCGTCACGTTCATAACCAATTGTTCTGTTTGCAATTAATCCTACAGGATGTTTACGCACCGTTTGCTGCTCAGCAATAATTCCTCCTTTGTTAGCTCCCAACTTAAATAACGGAAACTGTTTTACGCGCATATATTCTGTAAACGTTAATTTTTTAGCAACTAAAAAATACCTGTTTTTTGTGTTTTTAGCTTTTCTTAAATCTCTTTGAAATTCACCAGACGATTTTCCTACTAACTTGGCTAACGAATCTGATAAACCAACATAATATTTTTCAAAATTTTCATCTGATGGTGTTACCGCATCAAAACGAATGGTATATTCAGGAATAGAGGTAGCTAATAAACTACCATCTGAAGAATATATATTTCCTTTATTAGCAGGAATCTCGAAATTTTTAACGGTACGTTGTTTGGCTAATTTTCTATAATACTCGCCACCCACCCATTGTATATTAAATAATTTTATTGCAATCGCAAAAGAAAACGCAACAACGCAAACCACCACAAAGGCTAGTCGGTAAGAAATAATATTGTCGTTTTTTATTGCCATATTTTTAATTTATCTATAAAACTTTTTTCTTCAGGTTTACGTATTACAATTTTTTTTGGTGGAACGGTAGACGGCAAAATTTGCCTAGCTTCCATTTTCTTGGAAACAGTGGATTCCATTTTTAATTTCATTAATTCGGAACGTGTATCTACAAATTTTGAACGCAATTCTTTTACTTCATTAGTTAAACTTGTAATTCTATAGTTTTTTTCATCGTAGTTATGATTAAAATAAACCATTAACATAGCCAATGAAAACAAGTAAATGATAAATTTCCATGTCTTAAGCGCATCATCATCAATTAAGAATTTTGCTTTTAATAAACTATATATACTACTTTCTTTTGCCATTATTTTTTTTCTGCTATACGAAGTTTTGCGCTTCTTGCTCTATTATTTATTTCTATTTCTGCAGCTGAAGGCACAATTAATTTTTCAATACTTTTAAAAGGCACTTCAAAATTTCCAAAAAAATCGCGTTCTGGTTCGCCTTCAAACATCCCGTTTCTTATAAACCGTTTTACCAATCTATCTTCTAATGAGTGATACGAAATAACACTTAATCTTCCTCCCGAAACCAATAATTCTTCCGTCTGCATTAAAAATTCTTTTAATACTTCAATCTCCTGATTTACTTCAATACGGATGGCTTGATAAATTTGAGCTAAAATTTTATTTGCTTTATGACCTGGCAAAAAACGAGACAAAACCTCTTTTAATTGCTCAGAATTTTTAATTTTTTTATCTGTTCTTGCGGCTACAATTACGTTTGCCATTGCGCTACCATTTTTCAATTCCCCAAAATCAAGAAAAACGCGTTTCAGTTCAGTTTCTGAATAATCGTTTACTACTTCATATGCAGAAAGCGTATCATTCTGATTCATTCTCATATCTAAAGTTGCATCAAAACGAGTAGAAAAACCTCTATCTGCCACATCGAATTGATGAGACGAAACTCCGAAATCGCCTAAAATTCCATCAACTTGTTTTACCCCATGAAAGCGTAAGAACCTTTTAATAAATCTGAAATTTTCATTTATTAATACAAATCGTTCATCATCAATGGCATTTGCCAACGCATCTGTATCTTGATCAAAACCAAACAATTTTCCGTTTGGACCTAAATGTTTCATTATTTCTCTAGAATGTCCGCCGCCACCAAAAGTGACATCAACGTAAATTCCATCTGGTTTAATATTTAAACCCGCAACAGTTTCTTTTAAAAGTACTGGGTTATGATATTCCATCTTCCTCATCATTTTGGTTACCCATTACTTCTTCGGCTAAATCTGCAAAATCAACCATTGCATGATCTAAAGCAGATTCATATAAATTTTTATCCCAAATTTCAATAATCGAAACAGCAGATGACAATACAATATCTTTATCTATTTTAGAAAAAATTACTAGATCTTTTGGAATTAACAACCTTCCTGAAGCATCAATTTCTACCATTCTAACACCAGCAGTAAACGCTCTAATGAAATCGTTGTTCTTTTTTACAAAACGATTTAATTTATTGATTTTCTGCATGACTTTATTCCACTCCTTCATGGGATATAATTCCAAACATGGCTGAAATACAGAACGCTTCAAAACAAAACCTTCCTCAAAATTACCCAGTTGTTTTTTAAGAGGCGCAGGTACCATTAACCTTCCTTTTGCATCAACTTTGCACTCGTATGTTCCTAAAAATGTATTCAACTTTTATAAATGAATTATTATTGAGACAAATTTAAAAAATATTTTACCACTTTTTACCACAAAATACCACTTTGTTAATAAGTTTTTGATTAAATTAGATTGAAATACCACTTATGTACTGAAAATACTGATAATTACAAAGAATTTAAGTTTTTAACGATTAAATAAATTGTTGAAAAAACGCTAATAATATCAGCATTGATTCTCAAAACAAATTGAAAATTAGAGTTTTAACTTGGAAACAATTTAATAATCTGAAATATGAAAAAAATGTGAAAAAAAAATGTATTTTTGTACGTATTAGATAGTTGAACTCGAAGACGTTTTTATGATAAAGAAAGAAAAAAAATATACGTATTTTGAAGCTGGCGAAGGTACGCCAATAATTGTGTTACATGGTTTGATGGGCGGCTTAAGTAATTTTGACGGCGTGGCTAATTTTTTCCCAAGTAAAGGATATAAAGTAATTATTCCTGAATTGCCTATTTATACGCAAAGTTTATTAAAAACTAATGTAAAAGCATTTGCTAGATATGTAAAAGACTTTATTGTTTTCAAAGGATTAGAACGTGTAATTTTGGTAGGAAATTCCTTAGGTGGACACATTGGATTGTATTTTACAAAACAATACCCTGAATTAGTTAAAGGATTAGTAATTACTGGAAGTTCCGGATTGTACGAAAGCGCTATGGGTGAAAGTTACCCTAAACGTGGTGATTATGAATACATTAGAAAAAAAGCTGAAGACGTATTTTATAAGCCTGAAGTGGCAACAAAAGAAATTATTGACGAAGTTTTTGCAACCGTAAATGACCGAATCAAACTTTTGAAAACGTTAACTATTGCCAAAAGTGCCATTCGTCATAATATGGCTAAAGATTTGCCTAAAATGCATGTGCCGACTTGTATTATTTGGGGAAAACAAGATAAAGTAACGCCACCAGAAGTAGCAGAAGAATTTAAAAAACTGTTGCCAAATTCTGATTTGTATTGGATTGACAAATGTGGTCATGCTGCTATGATGGAAGAACCAGATCAATTTAATGATTTGCTATTTAATTGGCTTAGCGAGAAAAAATTATAAATTCTCTTTATAGTAAAGAGAAAAATATCCTACGTCAATCTTTTGAGTAGTTAAAATACTGTAAATCAAATGAAAATTAATACCGCCGAATTTGTAGTTAGTAATTCCGAAGTGGAAAAATGTCCGAAAGACAGAATTCCAGAATATGCTTTTATTGGACGATCAAATGTTGGAAAATCATCGTTAATTAACATGATTACCAACCATAAAAATCTTGCTAAAACCTCTGGAAAACCAGGAAAAACACAACTAATCAACCATTTTTTAATTAACAAAAATTGGCATTTAGTAGATTTACCGGGTTATGGATACGCAAAAGTTTCTAAAATCACAAAAGCAAAATTTCAACAATTTATTACGGATTATTTCGAAAGCAGAGAACAACTTATTTGTGCGTTTGTTTTGGTAGATATTAGACATGAACCTCAAAAAATTGACACTGAATTTATTGAATATTTAGGCGAAAGTGAAATTCCGTTTTGTATTGTTTTTACAAAAGCAGACAAATTAGGAAAAACGCATATTCACAAACACGTGGAAGCGTACAAGAAAAATTTATTAGCCAACGATTGGGCAGAAATGCCTCAATATTTTATTACCTCAGCTGAAAGTGCTTTAGGTAAAGAAGAAATTTTGACTTATATAGATGAAGTGAATCAGAACTTGTTTACAGGCTCTGATTTTTAATTAGTTGCGCAGATTTTCTGATAATTATAATTTTTTTTAAACCCTCCAATAGTTTTGAGCTTGGAGGGTTTTTTATTTATTTAACTAACAACGAATGTTGCGTCATGGCTTCTGGTTGAGCAATTCCCATTAAATCTAAAATAGTGGGAGCCACATCTCCTAAAACACCTGATTGAATGTGTATTTTATCGTTATCCACTAAAATTACAGGTACTGGATTGGTCGTATGTGCTGTATTAGGTGAGCCATCTGGATTTATCATGGTTTCACAATTTCCGTGGTCGGCAATTACGATTGTGGTATATTGGTTTGCTAAAGCTGTTTCAATAATTTCTTTTACGCAAACATCAACGGCTTCACATGCTTTTATGGCTGCTGGCATACTTCCAGTGTGCCCTACCATATCGCCATTTGCGAAATTTAAACACACAAAATCCACATCTCTTTTTTGTAATTCAGGTACTAAAGCATCCTTTAATTCGAAAGCACTCATTTCCGGTTGTAAATCGTATGTGGCTACTTTTGGCGAGTTTTTTAAAATACGTGATTCCCCAACAAACGGTTCTTCTCTTCCACCAGAAAAGAAAAAAGTTACGTGCGGATATTTTTCTGTTTCTGCAATTCTGATTTGTTTTTTTCCAGCTTTAGAAAGTACTTCGCCTAGTGTTTCAGTAATATTGTCTTTATCATAAATTACGTGAACGTTTTTATAGGTATCGTCATAATTAGTTAACGTAATATAATACAACGGTAATTTGTGCATATTTTGCTCATGAAAATCGGTTTGCGAAAGCGCCTCGGTTAGTTCTCTACCTCTATCTGTACGGAAATTAAAGAAAATTACCACATCATCTGGTTGTATTGTTTTTCCTTCAGAAGAAAATAAGGGCTGTATAAACTCATCTGTTACATTTTCATCATAACTTTTTTGAATACTTTCTGCCATATTTGATGTTGTTTTCCCAATACCTCCGACTAACAAATCGTAAGCTAATTTTACTCGTTCCCAACGTTTGTCTCTATCCATAGCGTAATATCTTCCAATCACTGATGCTAATTTTGCATTCGTGTTTAAAAGAAAATTCTGTAAATCTTGGATGTATTTTTTTCCTGATTTTGGATCTACATCTCGTCCATCGGTAAAAGCATGAACAAACATATTTGTTACTCCATTTTCCTGAGCAGCTTCAATTAATCCACGTAAATGTGACGTATGAGAATGTACGCCACCATCTGAAACCAAACCTAAAAAATGAACGTTTTTATGATTTGTTTTTGCATAATTAAAGGCTTCAAGCAACGGTTTTTCATTTTTCAATGTATGATTTTTGACTGCTAAATTAATTTTAGCTAAATCTTGGTACACAATTCGTCCTGCACCTAAATTCATATGCCCTACTTCTGAATTTCCCATCTGACCTTCTGGTAAACCTACATGAAGTCCATCTGTACGCAATTCGGCATTTGGATAGTTTTTATATAACGAATCTATAAATGGTGTATTGGCATTATCTATGGCTGAAACTTTAGGGTCTGGAGAATGTCCCCAACCATCTAAAATCATTAAAATTACTTTTTTGTTCATCAGTGTTGTATTTAAGTTACGAAGTTACTGATTTTTTAAACGCCGACTCAAAAAAATTATTAACGAAAAGGTTTTCTAAATTTAATTATAGATAAAATAATTATATTATTTTAAAGCATTCTTGGCTTGGTTATAATCAATAAAATATCGAATACTTATAGAAAATGTATGATTTAAATCTTCATGATTAAACACTTTCTTAGTATTATAAACAAAATTCTTGTCTATTGTATTTTGAAAAATACCTGAGGCATTTCTATACAAAAACGACATTTGACTTCCTGGTGCAAACCACCAACTATAAGACAAATCAAAATTCCATAAATTCAAATTTTGATTGGCATTATCTGAATAAGAATAAGCTTCAGTATAACCATTTTCTAATAACTTAAAGTACGAATTATTTTCAGAAAACGACCAATAATGTCTTAGTTTTAAACCAAAATTCATTTTTGCAGTGATGGAATATTTCCCTTCCAAACTTGTTTCTAAAGTTTGATTGTCTCTTTTTGCGAAAATAATATCATTTCCAACTTGGTCTACACGACCTAAGTCTTGATATTCGTTGTTAATGCTATTTCTATAAATTAATGATAATTTATCGTTAAATCGATATCTAGGACTTATATCTATTCCCCAATACCACCAACCTTTAGTTTCAGTAATTCCAATATTTGGATTGATGTCAAATGCAAATTTATTGTTGTAATTGGTAGAAATAAATCCCCACATACCATAATTTTTTGGAAAAATTACAAATCTTCCTTCGACTTGAGGATTGTAAAAATTATATCTTTCAAACGGATTTATATTGATTCCGATTCCTGCAGAATGATTTTTTTTATTTGTTAAATTTAAATTAATATTAAAATTTTGCTCCTGAAGATAGTTAGTTGCTTTATCAAATTGTGCAAACGTATTTAAACTTATCCTGAATGAGTTTAATTTTTCTGTCGATTGAAGTAACCGGTAATTTGCATTAGCACTAATAGAAAAATAATTGGTTTGAAAATTAAAACCTAAATCATTGTTATCATAGTTTTTGGAAACATATTCTCCATTTACTGAAAATCTAATTTTTCCAGATGTTTCACCAAATCCTAAATTCGCAGTAATTCCGTTTTTGTTCTGCAAATTGGCATAATTATTCACATAACTATATTTTAGAGCTCCATTTAAATTGTACGTATTCTTTTTTGTGTTTAAATCAAAAGTTGTAGCGGTAACATTAGCGTCTCTGAAGTTTCCATTTCGAGTTACATTTGTATTAATTAATGATACTGATGAATTTCCATTAAAACGCTGATCTAATACTAAAACATTATAATTGGCTAAAGGTTCAACCGTTTCTGTCCTTATGCTTCCAGTATTTTTATCGCGAATAACTACATCTGTTTTTTTGGTAATTGTATTTAAAAAACCAATTCCTAAACCGTCTTTCGTTCGACCTGAAACTTTAACGGCATTGACCAAATCTATTGTGTTAGGAAAATCTATGACTTCTTCTGTTTCTGAAGTTATTGGATATTTACTGGCACGTTGTCCAATTCTTCTCGAATAAAACAGACCTCCTTTATTAAACAAATCTGTTCCTTCTGTGAAAAACGGTCTGTTTTCATCAAATATTTGTTCGAAAGGGCCTAAATTTAAAATCTTATTATCAAATCTGGTTTGACCAAAATCAGGAATCAAAACCATATCTAAAGTAAATGCATCGGTTAAACCGTATTTTAAATCTAATCCACCTTTTAGCGTTCCGAACGATTTATCTTTACCCAAACTATTTAAATAAAAAGAAGAATAGGGTATCAAAAATAAACGAGTTGGTGTATTAATTTTTTCAATCCCCTTTAAAATTCCTGACTGTTGCGTAAAAAAACCTTTTCTGTTATCTACAGGATTCCAAGTAAACATTTGTCTGTTTCTTCTCAATTCTCGAAAAAAGTTAATACCCCAAGTTTGTTTCTCTTCCTCAGAAAAACGGAGTGCGGCATATGGAATTCTCATTTCAACAATCCAACCAATATCTGTAATTTTTGCTTTACTTTCCCATATGGCATCCCAAGAAGTATCTTCATTTACTGTGGTTCTTATTAAATCCATTTGCCCATCGGAAGCACTTACAAAAAAACTAAATTCTTGCTGACCATCATTGAAACCATTGATAAAAACTCCAAAAAAATCCGCTGCACCTATATCATCTCTTTCTGAAATTTCTTTTAAAATTTTATCCGGTTCATTATCATATAAAATAGCGCCTACATATATGGCATCATCATCATAAAGTACTTTTACTTCTGTTCGAAGTTCAGGTAATTCTGGCTTACCATTTTCTTGGTTAAACATTACAAAGTTTTTTGCAATAGGTACATTTTTCCAATCCTCTTCATTAAGTGACGCATCAATTTTTATGGGATTTTTAATTTTTACGGTACTAATCTCCTTTTTATTATTTACTGGCAAAAATGGATTTGATGTTACCATTTCTTGAGCAAAAGAAATTTGAATTAAGAAAAGTATACTAAGAATTTGAAAGCAATTCATAAAAATGTTTTGTAAATAAAATTAATTAGTATCGCTATTGCCAAATTTGTTTCATTATCAAATGTTAATTTTTGAAATTAATATTAATATCTACTTTTTCTTATATAAATTTTCAAAACATAAAAAAGTCATAATATCGGCAAAACGTTAAAAAATATCGTTAAAAAACACTAATTTATTTTTTTTATTCAAAATTACAATTATATTTGTGCATCTACAGGTAATTGTAACAACAAGATAAACAATGAATTATAAATTTTTACCATTCCTTTTTTTAGTGTTTTTGTTAAGCTTTACAGCTAAAGTGAGCTTAATGGAATCAACTTTTAAAACCAATGAATTTGCAACTAATGTTGCAAATCCAATTGCTATGGTAAAAAATGAAACAGATAATATTAAAGAGAAATCGGAATTGTTATATTGTGAGATTCAACCTGAAGGGTTTTCGTTACCCGAATTAGAAATTTTCACAAAAGCATTTGAAGGTTACACCGCTTTAGAAACGCAAGGGAAAATTAAAAATAATATTTTAACAATAATTGATTTCAGTTTGTCATCCACAAAAGAAAGAATGTGGGTGATTGATATGTTAAACAAAAAAGTAATTTTACAAACGTTAGTTTCTCACGGTATAAAATCTGGAAAAGAATTTGCAAAATCGTTTTCGAACCAAAATGAATCTTATAAAAGTAGTTTAGGTTTTTTTTTAACCGGTGAAACCTACATTGGGAAACATGGTATTTCTTTAAAATTAGACGGTTTAGAATTTGGTCTTAATGACAAAGCCAGAGAAAGAGCCATTGTGATACACGGTGCTGAATATGTTTCTAAAAAACTAGCAAATAGACAAGGGTACTTAGGCAGAAGCCAAGGTTGTCCTGCAGTAGCTACTGCAATTGCTCCAAAATTAATTCAAACTATAAAGAATAAATCGGTGCTATTTATTTATCATCCTACAAGAATGTACGTGAATAAATCTAAATTAGCTTCTTAATTTATCGTACAATTTTTTATCTAAATCGTACATATCATCTCTAAATTGAAATCCCGCATCGTTTAACCAACTTGTCCAATATAATAAATGTACGTAGGTTGGTTCTTTTATTTTTATATAATAGGGTGATTTATTTTTTTTAATTATAGTATCGATTTCATTTCCGTTTGCCCATCTTTCATTGTCTTGCTTTATTAGAATTTTTTTAGCCAAATCTACCGGATTTTGTACCCTAACACACCCAGAACTTAATGCTCTAAATGATAAATCGAAAAAATCCCTGTGATTGGTATCATGTAAATACACGGAGTGATGGTTAGGAAAATTAAATTTTACAACTCCTAACGAATTATTGTATCCATGATTTTGAACATACCTGTAACTTGTGGCTTTTGCTGGATTCCAATTTGAGGGAGAAACAATATTATTTTTTGCGTTATAAATTAGAATTCTATTTCTGGTGAAATAACTTCTATTTACAGCCGCTTCAATTGATAAATCTTCTTTAATGATAGTAGGCGGAACCGTCCAAGTAGGATTAAAAACAAAATTAGACAACTTCGAATCTAAAATTGGTGTCATCCTTTTTGGTTTCCCACAAACAATTTTATGTGTAGCTAAAGTATCTTGATTTTTAATAAAATACAATGAATATTCAGGCAAATTTATTAATAAGTATTGCTCACCAAAATCTCTTGGAAACCAGCGCCAACGTTCTAAATTGGCTAATATTTGTGAACGTCGTGTGGCTACATTATAATTTAATGCTTTAATGGTGCCGTAACCAATAACACCATCTGCTAATAAACCGTGTCTTTCTTGAAATTTCTTTACAGCTTCAAGCATTGAACTATCGTAAATATTGGAATAATTTGTGTGTTTTTCGTTTAAATCTTTCCAATACACCAATCGTTTTTTGATTTCTTTTACTTCTTTTAAAGTATCGTTATATTTTAACTTTACAGATTTATTTATTGAATCGAAATTACTTTCTGGCATTTTATCTATAAGAACCAACGCTTCTTTTAGAGAAGTATAAATAGGATGATTTGGCAATAAATTTTTAATAGAATACCCTACTTTTTTTGAAGAAATTGCAGTTTTCAAATGATTCGCCATTGAAAATGGTTTATCAAATAAATCCCAATTTTCATATACCTCATCAGGATTTAATTTTCCTTTATAATACTGATTACAAAGTTTGTCATAGGTTTGAGTCAATAAAATATCATAGGCTAATTTTTCATCTAAAGTTAACGAATCAAACCTAACTTCTAATTGAAATATTTTATTGATATTAAAGTCTTTAGGGTTTAATCCTTCGTGTTTTGATTTTTCTATTTGTACTATTAAATCTTCTCTATTTTCTGCATCGACCCATATTTCATGATTGCCAAAAGCAGCATAAATACGTTTAATACTATCCGATTTATCTGACAATATATCTTCAGGAATGGCATGAATAGTAATTTTTCTAATGGTGTCAAAATAATCTTCACTCACTTTGAAATCATCATTTTTACAAAGTTTGAAAGACACAATAGAAACAATTAGTACAAGACTAAAAAACAAAACCTTTTTCATTCAATTGAAATTTAACAAATTTATCAAAAAATACTGGTATTTTGTGTGTAAAGCAAAAATGATTCCAAATTAAATATTAAAATATTTATACATTAAAAAATGTGTGCCAATCTCAGGAATTTCAAACGAATTACCTTTTTTAAAGCAACCCAATTTTTCATAAAAAGACACAGCAGTTTCTCTTGCGTTAAACCAAAGCAATTCAACTTGAGTTGATTCAATAAAACTAAAAATATCTTCAATCAACAACTTTCCAAAACCCATATTTTGATGCTCTTTTAGAATAGCCATTCCACGCAATTGCAATTGAGTTTTATTATCGAAATTTTCATTGTTAGATGTAAAAACAGAAGCTACTCCTATTATATTATTTTCAATATATAATCCAAAATGAGTAGTATCAACTGCGTCATCACCTAAAAAAGAGCACGTTTCAATAGGTTTTCCTTGTCTTAAGACGCTGCTTCTAACTGGAAAAGTATCTAAATAATTGATTTTCTTGATTGAAATTTTGTCCATAACGTGTTATATATTAATAAATTACAAGATTGTTTTTTATATTTTTTATTATTTTTTTCAAAAAACTTGCAATTAATCGGTTTTTCATATTATATTTGCACTCACCAAAATAAAATGCGAAAGTAGCTCAGTTGGTAGAGCGTCAGCCTTCCAAGCTGAATGTCGCGAGTTCGACCCTCGTCTTTCGCTCTAAAACTTATTGAATTTTAAAATTCTACCATGCGAAAGTAGCTCAGTTGGTAGAGCGTCAGCCTTCCAAGCTGAATGTCGCGAGTTCGACCCTCGTCTTTCGCTCTAAAGCCTCAAATTATTTTGAGGCTTTTTTATTTTAAATTACTTAAATCCGTTCCAGTTTCTATTTCAATTGGCTCTTTTCCTTGCTGAAAAAGTCGTGCAGGCAAATCACCTTTTAATGTAATTTTATTTCCTAACACTTCTAACCAGCTCCCTTCTCTTAGTCCTAAAACCGATTGCGGATTATATTGATGAAATTCTCTTATTCTAGTCTCTCTTGTTTCCCCCATATGTTGTAAACCTTCAATTGGATCTAAATAATGTGGATTTAGATTAAAAGAAACCAATCCTAATGTTCTAAAACTTGGTGGATATACAATAGGCATATCATTCGTCGTGTTCATAGTTAAGCCACAAATATTACTTCCAGCACTTGTTCCTAAATAGGGCGTTCCACTTTCAACTGCTTTCTGAATAATATCTAATAAATTGTATTTGTACAGCATATCTACTAAAACAAACGTATTTCCACCGCCAGTAAAAATGGCTTCTGCGTTTTGTATCGCTTCAATTGGATTTTCAAATTGATGAATTCCTTTTACTTCAATATTTAATTGTTTAAAAAACGGTTTGACTTTTTCTGTATATTCATCGTGAGTATTCCCTCCTGGTCTTGCAAATGGAATAAATACTAAATTTGAAATACCCTTAAAATGTTCTTTCAAAACAGGCAATAAATAATCTAAATAGGTGCCGCCGAATACGGTAGAAGTGCTTGCTATAATTACTTTTTTCATATGCTTTACAAATTTTATTCTATTCTTAACAAAATTTTATATCGATTGTAATTTTGTTCTATTATTTTTACAAAAAATTAATTCATTCACTTATCAAAAAATATTTACAAATAGTTTTTATTCTTCTCTTTCAAATTGTAGTTTCACAAAATGATTCTATAATTAAGGGAAAAATCATTGTGGAAACCAACGACAATGAGGGTATTACTATTGTAAATATTTCTAACAAAACTAATACAATTTCTGGAAACGGCGGCTATTTTAAAATAAAAGCGAAAGTAAATGACACCATAATGTTTAGTGCCATACATTTAGTTGGCAAAAAACACATCATTACAAAAAAAGATTTTGGTAAAGATTTACTTTTTATAAAATTAGATATTTATACCCGTCATATTAAAGAAATTATGGTTACGAATGCTGATGATATTACTGCGGAATCTTTAGGATTGGTCCCGAAAGGACAAAAAAAATACACGCCAGCAGAAAGACGTTTAAAAACCGCAGGTGATTTAAATGGGCAATTTGGCCTGAACACTGCTTTTAGTATTGACCCCTTATTAAACGCTATTTCTGGCAGAACCAAACAATTAAAGGCAGAATTAGAAGTAGAAAGAAAAGAGTTTTTACAATATAAAATAAATAGTAACTTTGATTCCGAATATATTATGAATCAATTACACATTCCAGAAGAATATGTACAAGGATTTGTTTTTTATATTGTAGAAGATGAAGAATTAAAAAACGCGGCTAAAGCGAAAAACAAAACGCTAATTTCTTTTCGAATGAGTGCGCTTGCAGTTGATTTTTTGAAATTGAAAAATTTACAACCCTATTATCCAAAACCTGTTGAACCAGAAAAAAATACAGAAGAAAATTCTATTCCAAAAACAGAATCAGAACCAAAAAAAAATGAATAAAAATAAGTTAAGTTTACTGATAATATTGTTTTCGTTTCTGAGTGCTTTTACTTTGCATAAATTTTATGTTGGGGTTTTTCAGATAGATTATTTTAAAGAAAAAAAAGCAGTTCAAATTACTGCAAGATTATTTATCGACGATTTAGAAAAAGCGTTATATAAAAAACACAACAAACATTTTTACCTTACTACAAAAGATGAAATATCGGATGCAAACACTTATATTGCTAGTTATTTATCCGAAAAATTAAAAATTAAAATCAATAATAAAATTCAAACATTACAGTTTTTATCTAAAGAACAAGAAGATAATATTGTAATTTGCTATTTGAAAATTCCTTTTAAAGATAACTTAAAAGAATTAGACATTTACAACAATGTTTTATCAGATGTTTTTAATGAACAACAAAATTTAGTACATTTGAACATTAATGGTAACAAAAAAACAATTTTGTTTACTAATACAGAAACCAACCAAAAACTGAAATATAAATAATTATGAAAAAGCTAATTTTAATTGTTTTCTTATTTTTCGCGTCATTAACTGGCTTTGCACAAGAGGTAAAAAAAGAAGAAACTAAAAAAGAACCTCAAGGGCATACTGATATTAATAAATTCAGTCAAATGTATGCCGAAATGGCTACGCCTAATATGTTCAGAACGGCTTCTGGTGCTCCAGGTCCAGCATATTACCAACAACGTGCGGATTATAAAATTAATTTAGAATTAGACGACAAACTATCCAGAATGTATGGAAGTGAAACCGTTACATATTATAATAACGCACCAGAATCTTTAGACTATTTATGGGTGCAATTAGATCAAAATATAGCTAGAAGAGACTCACAAACGCCTTTGATTGATTCTCAAACAATGCCACAAGCTACCTCAGCTGAAAACTTCGCCAAAACATATATGGGCAAAGGTTTTGATGGCGGATTTAACTTAGAATACGTTAAAGATGAAAAAGGCAACGGAATGAAATATACCGTTAATAATACTATGATGCGTATTGATTTGCCAAAGCCACTAAAAAAAGGAGAAAAAGTGGTATTTTCAATCAAATGGTGGTACAACATTAACGATTATATGAAAGATGGCGGAAATGGTCGTTCTGGATATGAAGTGTTTCCTGATGGAAATAAAATTTATGTTATTGCACAATTTTACCCAAGAATGTGTGTGTATAACGATGTTGAAGGTTGGCAAAATATGCAATTTTGGGGAAGAAGTGAATTTGCTTTAACTTTTGGAAATTACGATGTTAAAATTACCGTTCCAGCGGATCATATTTTAGATGGAACTGGAGTTTTACAAAACAGAAGTGAAGTCTATACTGCAGAACAAGAAAAAAGATGGCAATTAGCCGAAAATTCTTTTGATAAACCCGTAATAATAGTTACACAAACAGAAGCAACTGCTGCAGAGAAAAACTTCGCAACTATTAAAAAAACTTGGCATTTAAAAGCTGAAAATGTAAGAGATTTTGCCTTTTCAACTTCTCGTAAATTTATTTTAGATGCTATGGCAGTTCAAGTTGGAAACAGTAAACCTATGGCTATTTCTATGTATCCAAAAGAAGCCAATCCACTTTGGGAAAACTTATCTACAAAAGCAGTAGCGCACACGTTAAAAACCTATTCAAAATACACATTCGAATATCCTTATCCTAAAGCCATTTCAGTTTCTGCTGAAGATCAAGGAATGGAATATCCAATGATTTGTTGGAATTACGGTCGTCCTGATGAAAACGGAAAAATAAGCGACCGAGTAAAATATGGCATGTTAGGCGTAATTATCCATGAAGTAGGTCATAACTTTTTCCCAATGATTGTAAATTCTGACGAAAGACAATGGACTTGGATGGACGAAGGTTTAAATACGTTTTTAGAATATTTAACCGAACAAGAATTTGACAAAAATTTCCCAGCAGATAGAGGTCCAGCAAAATCTATTGTTCCTTATATGAAAGGTAACCAACAGTTTTTAGAACCTATTATGAGCCACGGAGATGTAGTATATAATTTTGGTGCAAATGCTTATGGAAAACCTGCAACAGGATTAAACATTTTACGTGAAACGATTATGGGACACGAATTATTTGACCACGCATTTAAAACATATGCCAACCGTTGGAAATTTAAACACCCTACGCCAGAAGACTTTTTTAGAACAATGGAAGATGCATCTGCAGTGGATTTAGATTGGTTTTGGAAAGGTTGGTTCTACTCTACTGATGTTGTAGATTTAGGAATTAAAAACGTAAAACAATTTTATGTAACAGAAAACGCTTCTAAAGAAACTGCTGCTGCAGTGAACAGAAGAGGTAGAAGAATGCCAAACAGCGGGCCTATGATTTACTTAGTAAATAGTGAAAGTTCAGAATTGAAACCAGAATCAAAAACAGCACTTGAGACCGAAAAAGTAATTGCTTTAAATGATTATTTAAACAAAAATTATAGCGCAGAAGAAAAGGCCGCTTTAAAAAATCCAAAATACTTTTATGAGGTAGAATTTGACAAACCAGGAAGTTTAATGATGCCAATTATTGCTGAATTACAATTTGAAGACGGCACCTCTGAAACACATAAATTTCCAGTTCAAATTTGGAGAAGAAACAACATAACTGCAAAACGTGTTTTTGCAACAGAAAAAAAAGTAGTTAAAATTCAATTGGATCCAAAATTAGAAACAGCTGATATTGACGTTACCAATAATACTTGGCCAAAAGAAGCTGTTGTGGATAAATTTGAACAAATAGAAAAGAAATAATAAAATTAAGGCCGTCATGACGGCTTTAATTTTTTGTATTAATTTCATAACTTTTATTACCTTTGTAATTCATAAAACACAAAACTATGTTTGGTATTGGCGGAGGCGAAATCTTTTTTATATTAATTGTAATTCTAATGCTTTTTGGATCAGATAAAATTCCAGAAATTGCAAGAGCGTTAGGTAAAGGTATGGCACAATTAAAAAACGCTACCAATGAAATTAAGCACGAAATCCAAAAAGGCACAGAAGAAAACGGACTTGATTTAAAAAGTTTAACAGGCGGTATCTCAGATGAAATTACAAGTGCAAAAGAAAGTATGACAAAAGCAATTAGTCCAGCTGAATTTACAAATCCCATTACCGAAATAAAAGAAGATATTGAAAACGCTACAGGACCTATAAAACGTCAAATGTAATGTTAGAATACCTAATTCATTTAGATAAACAATTTTTCATTTTTCTTAATAATTTAGGGTCAACACCTTTTGATGACATCTGGCTATTAATCACCAAACAAATCAATTGGACTCCGTTTTTTTTAATTTTACTATTTATTTTATTTAAAAAATTAGGTTCTAAAAAACTAGGAATAGCCATCCTAATAGTTGCTGCTTTAATTACGTTTACTAATGAAATTACAGATGTCATTAAATTTTCAATACAACGTATTCGTCCTTGTAATGATGAAACACTGATAGGTCTAATCAGAGTAGTAAAAAATAGCGACACCTATAGTTATTTCTCTGGACACGCATCAAATTCAACAGCTGCAATGATGTTTGTGTTTTTAATTTTAAGAAAACACTATAAATACAGTTACCTATTATTTTTGTATCCTTTAATTTTCGCATACAGCAGAATTTATTTAGGACTTCATTTCCCTTTAGATATTATTTCAGGATATGTTTTTGGTAGCTTAACGGGGTTTATTTTTTATATAATATACTATAAAATTGAAAAAAAATATGCAGCAAATACCTAATTTAACTTCTTTACGATTTATTTTAGCGTTACTTGTTGTGATTTTTCACACACCTGAATTTTTCGCAAATAGAAATTTACCTTATTTTAAAGATTATTCTCTATTTTTAAGAGGAAATGAAAGTGTTTGGATCTTTTTTTCGCTGAGTGGTTTTTTAATAATCCGCCAGTTATTTAATGAAAAAATAAATTCCAATTCTATTAATTTGAAAAGATTTTTTTTAAATCGAATATATAGAATATTTCCACTTTACTATTTAGTTTTAATATTTGGCTTTATTCATTACCAAATTATTTTACCAAAGTTGGGTTTTCAATTCGAAAATTCATATAATATTTTAGAGGGGATATTGCTTTCAGTAACATTTTTTTCAAATATTTTTTTAACATACTCGCCTGGAGGAATTATAGAAATACTCTGGTCCATAGGAATTGAAGAACAGTTTTACATATTTATTGCACCATTGTTTTATTTCATACCAAAATCAAAACTAAAAACTACTCTAATATTATTGACAGTAGTTTATTTACTTCTTTTTATTAGTAATATGTTTCCTTTGTTGACAGAATATAAAATGTTTTTTTTCTTTTTTACATTTAGTGGGCTTTGTTCTATTTATTTTGAAAAAACACATTTTAATAAATTATTTTCTAATTTAATTTATTTAATAACATTAATTTATCTTTTTAGTAATTTGTTTAAAAACAACCTTAACGAAAACCAATATTATATATTTAGCATGATATTGTTTGGCTTTTTTTTATCAGTTCTTTCAAAAAAACCAATTTTTATTTTAGAAAACCAAACTTTAAAATATTTAGGAACAATATCTTACGGAATTTATATGCTACATGCCATTGCAATGCAAATTGTAGGCTTGTTATATATTAAATTGAAAATTGAAAATAAAATACCAGAATATTTGTATATTTTTAGTTATAGTTTTTTAATTATTCTTTTGACCATAACTATGGCTCATTTATCTTATAAATATTATGAATCATATTTTTTAAAATTCAAAAAAAGCCTACAACACACGACTAACCGTCAATCCATCACGAATAGGTAATAAAACAGTTTCTACACGAGAATCTTCATTAATAATTTTATTATAATCAAGTAAAATTTGTGTGCTTTTGTCGTTTGCTTTTACTTCTTCTAAAACTTTACCGCTCCACAATACATTATCGGATAAAATGATGCCGCCTTTATTCATTAACGGCACAATTAAATGAAAATAATTGATGTAATTTTCTTTATCGGCATCAATAAATACTAAATCAAATTTTTTGTTTAACGTTGGAATAATTTCAATGGCATCGCCAATATGCTGAATAATTTGATTGGAATACTCAGATAAATCAAAATATTTTTTTTGAATTTCCTCCAACTCTTCATTTATATCAATGGTATCTAATGTCCCGTTTTCTTGTAAACCTTCTGCCAAACATAAAGCGGCATAACCTGTATAGGTTCCAATTTCTAAAATAGATTTAGGATTAATTATTTTTGATAACATACTCAAAACTCTACCTTGAAAATGGCCACTTAGCATTCGTGGTTGCAAAATTTTCTGATGCGTTTCTTTATTCAATTGTACCAATAATTCGGGTTCTTGTTGCGAATGAGTGGCTACGTAATTTTCTAAATCTTCTGATATAAAGTGCATAATTTTTTAAAATTTCAAAGTACAAAAGTACAAATTCCAATCTTTTAAACACCGATTCAAGAAATTTATAAAATTTATAAAAACAGCATTTCATTAAATTGGCATATGAAAATTGATTAATTGGCACATTAATAGTACTTTTGCAGTATGCAAGCAGAAAAAAAAGACATACGTGCCTTATCTAAAGAGCAATTACGAGATTTCTTTGTTACTAATGGCGATAAAGCGTTTCGTGGTAATCAAATTTATGAATGGTTGTGGAGTAAAAGTGCGCATTCATTTGAAAGCATGACCAATGTTTCGAAAGAAACTCGCGCTATGTTAGAAGCCAATTTCGTAATTAATCATGTAAAAGTAGATACAATGCAACGCAGTGAAGACGGAACCGTTAAAAATGCGGTGCGTTTACACGATGATTTAATAGTTGAAAGTGTTCTGATTCCAACCAAAACGAGAACAACTGCTTGTGTTTCGAGTCAGGTTGGATGTAGTTTAGATTGCAATTTTTGTGCTACTGCCCGATTAAAGCGAATGAGAAATTTAACACCTGGTGAAATTTACGACCAAGTAGTAGCTATAGATAACGAGAGTAAATTGTATTTCGACAGACCGCTTTCAAATATTGTTTTTATGGGAATGGGTGAGCCTTTGATGAATTACCCAAATGTAATGAAAGCAATAGATATGATTACGTCAAACGAAGGTTTAGGGATGTCGCCAAAACGAATTACCGTTTCTACATCTGGAGTTTCTAAAATGATTAAAAAAATGGCGGATGATGCTGTGAAATTTAATTTAGCAGTTTCTTTGCATTCTGCAATTGAAGCTACTCGAAACGAAATTATGCCGTTTACTAAAAGTTTTCCATTAATCGAATTACGTGAATCATTAGAATATTGGTACGCCAAAACAAAAAGTAAAATTACCTATGAATACGTAGTTTGGAAAGGTATTAATGACGACAAAGCCTCTATTGATGCGTTAGTGAAATTTTGCAAATACGTGCCTTGTAAAGTCAACTTAATTGAATACAACGCAATTGATGATGGCGATTTCCAACAAGCCAGCGAACAAGCTACAAAAGACTATATTGCTGCTTTAGAAAAAAATAATATTATAGTAAAAGTCAGAAAAAGCAGAGGGAAAGACATTGATGCCGCTTGTGGACAACTTGCTAATAAATCATAAAAAAAGAGAAGCATAATGCTTCTCTTTTTTTATAAATATGTGCTCTATTAATTACCAATAGTAATTGTATATGAAACTCCATTGATTGTAAATACGGCTGTATTATCACAATCGCCATTTCCGTAATCTAAAGTAGCGGTTACTCCATTTTTAACAAAAGTAATAACTCCTAAAACTAATATAGGTTTAGGATTAGGAACTGCTAAACAACTCATTTTGGCTCTTAATGGTGTAGTAATTGTTGCTGTTTGTACCGAACCGTTTGGATGTGTAGTAGTCCAGTTTCCAGTGATTTTATATATATTATCTGCGAAAACCATTGGCGTATTAAATCCTTCTACTAACTCTCTTGTTCTTGTTCCTACACGCGTATAAACGTCTCCGTTTGGCATCGTAATGGTCATATCTAATAACATAACTACGATAGGATGTGGCGCAGATGTTGCAGTTGCAGCTGTTAATGAACGAGTAAATGTTTTTGTTCCAACAAATTTAATATTGTTATGATAAAAATTATCAAATGTATAAGTTACTGTATGAGAAACCGCTGTTGGTTGAAAAACAAAACTAATAATAATTTTACCTTTCACGATGTTTCCATTATTCAACTGACATCCTGTTGTTCCAAAATCAATGGTTTTTGTTACTTGAGTTCCTGGAGTGATAACCGTACCAAAAGCTGGCACTCTTGTAATTGTAGCACAATTTGAAAATACCGAATTGTCATTATTTACACCTCTGTATGAAATAGTACTTCCATCAACATTATCAAATAATTGATCTGCAATGTTTGATATGTCATCACTCGCCATATCAATTTTCGCATTTACTAAAGCGTCATCTGAAGTAAGCGTTTCTGGTGTTGTTTCCGTATCTTTTTCACAAGCTGTAAAAGCAACCAATACTACTATTGGAAATAAAAATTTTGCTATTTTTTTCATCTTTAAAAATTTAATGTTCAGTTAATTAGACACAAAAATACTAAAAAGGTTTAATATATAAAAAATATTTTTCTAATACTGTAATGTGTAGTATCTTTGAGGTAATGAAAATAACCGAACAAATAAAAGAACCCATAGCCTATGAGATGGAACTTTTCGAGAAAAAGTTTCAATTGGCTATGTCTTCTAAAGTCGCCTTGTTAAATCGTATTACGCATTATATAGTCAACCGAAAAGGAAAACAAATGCGACCAATGTTTGTGTTCTTAACCGCAAAAATGATTTCAGGCGGTACCGTAAATGACAGAACATATAGAGGCGCATCTGTTATTGAACTTATTCATACCGCAACTTTAGTACATGACGACGTTGTAGACGACAGCAATAAACGTCGTGGTTTTTTCTCAATAAATGCACTTTGGAAAAATAAAATTGCTGTTTTAGTTGGTGATTTTTTACTTTCTAAAGGACTACTACTTTCTATAGATAATAACGATTTTGACTTACTAAAAATAATTTCTGTAGCCGTAAGAGAAATGAGTGAAGGCGAATTACTTCAAATAGAAAAAGCCAGAAAATTAGATATTACCGAAGACATTTATTACGAAATTATTCGACAAAAAACAGCCACACTAATAGCTGCTTGTTGTTCCCTTGGTGCTTGTGCTGTAGCGCCAGATAAATCGAAAACAATTGAAAAAATGCGAAAGTTTGGCGAATTAATTGGCATGGCGTTTCAAATAAAAGATGATTTATTTGATTATACTGAAGATGCCATCGGAAAACCTACAGGCATTGATATCAAAGAACAAAAAATGACTTTGCCACTCATCTACACACTAAACAACTGTTCTCCAAAAGAAAAAAGTTGGGTGATTAATTCTATAAAAAATCACAATAAAGATAAAAAACGAGTAAAAGAAGTAATTGCCTTCGTAAAAAATCAGGGAGGTTTAACTTATGCCGAACAAAAAATGATGCAATTTCAACAAGAAGCTTTAGAACTTATTAAAGATTTTCCTGAATCTATATATAAAGATTCCCTTGTTTTAATGGTAAACTACGTTATTGATAGAAAGATTTAGTCAATAACAATGTCAAAATTCAATGACAATAAAAAAACAAAACCTATACAACCTTTTTTAAATCATTCTCGTCTATATTAATAGAAGCGCTTAAAATTTGATTTTGACATTAAAATTATCATTGACATTGAAACATGAAAGTAATCGCATTGCATAAAGAAGAAGCACAACTAATACGTGAAGCGATTACTAATAATCGCCAAGCACAACATTTGTTGTACAACAAATATGCTTCTAAAATGTTGAGTACATGCAGACAATATATAAAAGACACCCATCATGCAGAAGATGTAATGATTACGGGTTTTATGAAAATGTTTACCAATTTGAAGAAATTTGAACACAAAGGCAGTTTTGAAGGTTGGATAAAACGCATTATGATTCATAAATGTATCGATTATTTACGACTAAAGAAAAACAGTTTTAATCATAAAAACATTGAAGACATAGTATATTCTGAAGCAGAAGACAATTACGAAATGGAAGGTGATTTTTCTGTAGATGATATTCAATTTTTAATAGATAATTTGCCTGATGGCTATAAAATGGTTTTCAATTTATTTGTGATTGAAGGATACAAACATAATGAAATTGCCAAATTGTTACATATTTCAGAAGGCACATCAAAATCGCAATTATCACACGCAAAAAAAATGTTGCAATCTCAAATTACAATATTAAAAAATAAAGAAAATGGAACAAGATAATTTTAATAAAAACATACAAGAAAAATTCAATTTTCGGACAATTGAACCTACTGAAACGGCTTGGAACAAATTAGATGTTATGTTGACTCTTACAGAAGAAAAAAAGCAACCAAAAATCTTTTTTTGGTTGAGTATTGCAGCTACATTTCTTTTATTTATAGGTATAGGATACGTTTTATTACAACAAAACGAAAAAACGAAATTGATGCCTTCAACGGAAGAAATTGTTACATCTAAAACAAATTCCGAATCGGAAACGCACAAACAAAATACTGAAAAAAATAATGTTTCATCAGAAAATGAATTGGCAAATAACGCCACAATTAGTACTACTTCAGAAACGAAAAAAAGTACTACTATTCATATCGCTCAAAAAGAAAGTTCTAAATTAGAAGTCTATGAAACAACACTATTAAAACAAGAGGAAGTTGTTACTATAAACGAAATTAAAAAAGAAAGCAACAAACAAGAAAGTAAAGAACCAACTTATAATTACACCTCACCAGAAACGCTTTTAGCAGAAGTACAAGGACAAAAGAAACCAAGCAATATTGGTTCGTTTAAGTCTACATTACGAGTAAATCCAAACGATTTATTACAAGCTGTTGAATCAGAATTGGATAAAACCTTTAAAGAAAAAACCATCACAAAATTAAAACAAGCAAAATCCGTATTTGTAAACAGAAATTATAACTAGTCTTCGAGAGCCTCAGCTACATAAATCCCCAACTAAAGTTGTCTGAGGGCTCGAATACAACAAATTTAAAATAAAAACTAACTTTAAAAACCCCTAAATTATGCAAAAAATTATTTTGTACATCAGTATCGCATTACTAACCATAGTAAATAGCGTAGTAGCACAGGAAAAAACATTTGAACAAAAAGCAAAAGAAATTGCTGTTCAAATAAAAACTATTACCGAAGAAGAAAAAAGAGCCTTAAAAGCTGAAGTAGAAGCCTTAGACAAAGCAGTAGAATTAGGTAAAATGACTAAAGAAGAAGCGGCAACTTCAAAAGCAAAAATTGCAGAAGAACGTGCAAAAAATATAGAAACTAAAATTGCTGCACAAGAAAAAGCATTACGAGATTTAGTAAATGGAAATGTAAATGAGGAAGAATCAAATGATAGTTTAAAGAAAAACAGTTTTACTATTGTTGATGGTAGTTTCAGAAGTAAAAACTATGACAAAAATAAATCCGAAAACAGAACCACAAGTCAAGCAGTATTCGCGGGAGGTTATAACAACTTAGTAACTGATGGTGCTGTAGCCAATTCTCAATTTGGTTATGGACGTTCTGGATTTTACGAATGGGGTGTTACTTGGAATACGCGTTTATCAAACAATAGTAATTTATTACATTTAAAATACGGAGTGGGATTTATGTATAACCAACTACATGCAACCGACAACAGAGTTTTTGCTGATATCAATAATCAAACCGTTTTAGTAGATGCTGGCGTGGAAACAAAAGCCAAAAGAACGTATTTTAAAAATGTGTATTTTGTGGTACCAATGCATTTAGAATTTGATTTTTCAAAAACTAAAATAGTGGACGACAAAAAAGTATTCAAATCGCATACAGGAGCACGTTTTGGAATTGGAGGTTTTGTGGGTGTAAATACCAATTCAAAACAATTTATTGAATACGAACAAAATGGGTATAAATTTAAAGAAAAACAAAAAGGCGATTTCAATGTTAACGACTTTACGTATGGTGTAAGTACTTACATTGGTTACAGAGCTACTTCTTTATATTTAAAATACGATTTAAACCCAATCTTTAAAAACAATCCAGTAAATCAAAACAATATTTCATTAGGTATTCGTTTTGATTGGAATTAAAAACAGTATAAAATTTGAGTTATAAAAATGCTTTTTTCAAAACCTACAAGGAAATTTCTTGTAGGTTTTTTTTATGTTTTTAATTATTGTATTTTTACAAGCTAAAACAAATTTGTTACATTGATATCTAAAGAAACCATAGAAAAAGTATTTGACCAAGCTCGTGTAGAGGAAGTCATTGGCGATTTCGTACAACTCAAACGTTCCGGAAGTAACATGAAAGGACTTTCGCCGTTTGTGAACGAAAAATCGCCATCCTTTATGGTGTCGCCAGTGAAACAAATTTGGAAAGATTTTAGTTCTGGAAAAGGCGGAAATTCGGTTACTTTCTTAATGGAACACGAGCATTTTACATATCCTGAAGCCATTAAATATTTGGCCAATAAATACGGAATTGAAGTCGAAGAAACTATTGTTTCTAATGAAGATATCGAACAAGCGAACGAAAAAGAAAGTATGTATTTGGTTTCAGAATTTGCTCGAGATTATTTTCATAAAACGATGCTTAATACCGATGAAGGCCAAGCAATTGGTTTGTCTTATTTCAAAGAAAGAGGATTTACAAAAGACACTATAGAGAAGTTTCAATTGGGATATTCTCCTGATATTTGGGATGCGTTTACCAAAGAAGCCTTAGGTAAAGCCTACAAATTAGAGTATTTAGAAAAAACGGGGCTAACCATCGTTAAACAAGAAGACGGAAAAACATTTGACCGATTTAAAGGTCGTGTAATGTTTCCTATTCAGAGCATGAGTGGACGCGTTTTAGGATTTGGTGGTAGAATTTTAACTAACGATAAAAAAGCTGCTAAATATTTAAACTCGCCAGAAAGTGAAATCTATCATAAAAGTAAAGTTTTATACGGCATTTTTCAAGCCAAACAAGCCATTGCCAAGCAAGACAATTGCTATTTGGTAGAAGGGTATACCGATGTAATTCAGTTCAATCAAAGTGGTATTGAAAATGTAGTAGCTTCTTCTGGAACGGCATTAACAGCAGACCAAATTAGATTGGTAAACCGATTAACCAATAATATCACCGTACTTTTTGATGGTGATGCAGCAGGTTTACGAGCTTCTATACGTGGAATTGATTTGATTTTGGAAGCAGGAATGAACGTAAAAGTTTGTAGTTTTCCTGATGGTGAAGACCCAGATAGTTTTGCCAAAAACAATTCGTATGACGTTTTAAAACAGTATTTAGAAGAAAATTCTAAAGATTTTATTCAGTTTAAAGCTGATTTATTAGTTAAAGAAGCCAATAACGACCCTATAAAAAAAGCAGAATTAATTAGAGATATGGTAAATAGTATTTCTAAAATTTCTGACACTATTAAACGCGAAGTATACATTAAAGAATGTTCGCGCATTATGGATATTTCGGAAGACGTATTGTATAATACGTTAGCTCAAATGCTTAAGAAAGATATATCTGAAGCCAACAAAAAATATACCGAAGAGAAAAAAGCATTTGAAGTTCATAAAAACAATGAACAATTACAACCAGAAAAGATTAATATTTTATACGAATTAGAACAAAAAATTATTGAAATATTATTAATTAACGGTTCTAAAACGGATGATTTTACTGAAACATATTTAACAAAAGACGAAGCAGGAAACATTGTAGAAGTAAAAGAAACCAACACGTATAAAGTATACGAAAAAATATATTTGGCACTTCAAGAAGACGAAATTGAGTTGTCAAACCCAATTTTTAAAACCATTTACTCAGACATAATCAATTACTACAATCAAAATATCGAATTTGAAATTGACAAATATATTTCGCAAACATCGCCAGAAATAGCAAACAAAATTACTTCAATTTTAATGCTAGAAGAACGAGATATTTTACACAAATGGGAAAGTAGAAAAATCGTAGTTGAAGATAAAAATATTAATTTAGCCCAAAGTGTTAATGAAACTATTTTATCTTACAGATGGTATTTACTAAACAGTATTATTGAAGAAAATAAAAACAAAATTACTTCAGATGTTTCTATCGATAATTCAGAAATTCTCACCACTATTAAAGATTACTTATCGTTAACTTCTGTAATCGCAAAAAATTTAGGTCGGGTTTTAGCTCGATTTTAAACTAAAATTTAGTTTTTCAAAGATTTTGGAATTTCACAAACTGGAATGGGTTGCATTTTATGCTGGTTATTTCTATTTAATCGCTGGTAGATTTTAAAAACTTCGGCTTCTCTACCCACAAAGTTTTCAATAGTTTTTCCATTTTCCATTGCTTCCATCGCCCACTCTAACTCGTCATATGAAGCGCCTAATTGGTCTTCATCACTCCTATCATCGCCAAAAAGTCCATCAGTTGGTTTAGCAATTAAAATACTTTCAGGTACACCCACAAATTTAGCTAATTGTCTTACTTCACTTTTCATTAAATCGGCAATTGGACTTATATCTACGCCGCCATCACCATATTTTGTGTAAAATCCTACACCAAAATCTTCTACTTTATTTCCGGTTCCAGCCACTAAAAATCCGTGAATTCCTGCTAAATAATACAAAGTAGTCATTCGTAAACGCGCTCTTGTATTGGCTAAAGTTAATGACAACGCAGCTTCATTTTCACAAGTTGGCACGCTATTTTTAAACGTTTCAAAACTCGGAGTTAAATCCACTCTTTCGTTAGAAACATTAGGAAAACGCGATTTTAATTGATATATATGTTCATTCGCTCTATTTACGTGACTTTCTGCTTGATGAATTGGCATTTCCACACACAAAACAGGAAAACCCGTTTGAGCACATAATGTTGAGGTTAAGGCGCTATCTATTCCTCCAGAAATTCCAATTACAAAACCTTTTACACCCGAATTTATAGCATAGGTTTTTAACCAGTTGACAATATGTGTTTGAATTCCTTCTAAATGCAACGTTGTGTTATTTGACATAATTTTAATAAATAATTTAGGTATATAATTATATATTTGCAGTTCAGTAATTTTTGATAAAAATAGTAAATTTCATACGATGAAAAAATTAATATTCTTGCTAATTTCATTTTTTTGCTTCATTCAGTGTAAAAAAAATGATGCTATTGAAATAGTAGACATTAAAAAATCAGTAGATTTAAATATCGAACGATTCGATAAATTATATGCTGTAGCTACTCCAAAAACATTACCTGAATTAAAAAATCAATACCCGTTTTTATTTCCAACGCAATTTCCAGATTCAATTTGGTATGCCAAATTAAACGATCCTATTTTTAAAGAATTAAATGTAGAAGTTTCGAAACAATTTCCAGATAATTCAAAAATTGAAGACGATTTAGAAATGTTAGTTTCACGCATTAAATATTATTTTCCTGAAGAAAAAACGCCAAGAGTTATTACTTTAGTTAATGAAGTTTTAATTGATAAAAAAGCGTTTTACACAAACGATTTAATATTAATTTCATTAGATACCTATTTAGGAAAAAATCATAAATTTTATGAGCCGTTTACTGAATATCAAAAAGCTAACTTAGAACCACACCAAATACTACCCGATTTGGTAACTAATTTTGCTTATAGAAAAATAGTGCCGTCACAAGACAAAACATTAATTAGTGAAATGATTTACTATGGAAAATTACACTATTTAAAAGATCTTTTGCTTCCTGAAACGCCAAATTATCAAAAAATTGGATATACAGCTATACAAGAAAAATTCTGTATGGAGAATGAATTTCAAATGTGGAGTTATTTAGTTGACGAAAAATTATTGTACGATAATAACATAAAAAATTATCAACGTTTTATTGAAGACGGACCTTTCACTAAATTCTATTTGGAAATTGATAGAGAATCGCCAGGAAGAATTGGTCAGTGGTTAGGTTGGCAAATTGTAAAAAGTTATATGGAAAACAATGAGGTAACTTTAGACCAACTATTAAAAACAGAACCAATCGTTATTTTTAATAAATCAAAATACAAACCAAAAAAACAGTAATTAGAGTTCTATTATTTTTTACCTTTAACTCTTTACCCAAAACCTTTAACCCAATAAAAATGAGCAAAACATCAGAAATTAAAGTAATTATAGATTTAGACCAAAATAATGTCCCAGAAAAATTAACTTGGTCAGCACAAGACGGTGGCGTAAATAACGAAGAAGCCAAAACGGTTTTATTATCCATTTGGGATGCGAAGGCAAAAGAAACTCTTCGTATTGATTTATGGACAAAAGATATGCCAGTTGATGAAATGAAAATATTTTTTCATCAAACTTTAGTAGCCATGACGGATACATTTCAACGCGCTACGGGCGATGAGAAAATGGCTGGCGCTATGAACGATTTTTGTGATTACTTTGCCGAGAAATTAGAATTAAAGAAAGAGTAATTTCAAAATAGATATTTAAAGAAGCCATCATATTGATGGTTTTTTTTATGAGAATTTCTTAAATTATAGTTAAACTATTACATATTAATAGTAATACTATTATATTTGCATTTTAAATTATTAATTTATGCAAGATTTGTTAGCAAATATAAAAATACAAGTCAATCCAAAAACGTATGTAAAAGATCCTGAAACGTCTGATTTAGGGAAAAAAATTATTCAAAATAGTATTTTACTTATCGATGAAATTGGATTTGAAGAATTTACATTTAAAAAATTAGGTGAAAAAATTGGATCAAATGAAAGTTCTATTTACCGATATTTTGAAAACAAACATAAATTATTGGTGTATTTATCTTCTTGGTATTGGGCTTGGATAGAATATCGCTTGGTATTTTCAACCAACAACATTGATAATAAAATTGAAAAACTAAAAAAAGCAATTGCAATTGTTACAGAGTCAATAGAAGATGATAGCAAAACAGAACATATTAATGAAGCCGTTTTAAACAAAATTATAATTGAAGAATTTACTAAAACCTTTCACAGTAAACAAGTAGACGAAGAAAACAAAGAAGGTTTTTTCATGATTTACAAGCAAGTAAATTATAGAATTGAAAAAATGATTTTGGACGTTAATCCTGACTACCCTTTTGCAAAAAGCTTGGTTTCCTCAATAATTGAAGGGTCTTTACATCAGCATTTTCTAAAAAATCATTTAAAAACAATTACTAATTGTAATGAAAATGTAAACCCATCAGATTTTTATATTCATTTAATAGAAAACCTTTTAAGATGAAAAATTTAACACCAATACAAAGATTTTTTAATCTTTTACGATTAGATAAAAAAGATATCGTACAAATATTTTCATATGCCATTTTTTCAGGGCTGATAAGTTTATCATTACCCTTAGGAATTCAAGCAATAATAAATTTTATTCAAGCAGGAAGAATCAGTGTGTCTTGGATAGTATTAGTGGTTTTAGTTGTAATAGGTGTAATTTTTGCAGGTGTTTTATCCTTAATGCAATTGCGTATTTCAGAAAATTTACAACAAAAAATATTCATACGTTCTGCTTTTGAATTTGCGTACAGAATTCCGAAATTAAAATTTAATGAAATTCATAATTCGCAAACGTCTGAATTGGCAAATCGATTTTTTGACACTATTTCTATACAAAAAGGAACTTCAAAATTATTAATTGATTTTTCTTCCGCATTTTTACAAATATTTTTTGGAATCATTTTACTTTCGTTGTACCACCCGTTTTTCATTTTATTCGGAATTTTTCTGGCAATATTATTGTATTTAATTTTCAAATTTTCATATCAATCAGGATTACAAACAAGTTTAAAAGAATCTAAATCAAAATACAAAGTAGCCAACTGGTTATTAGAATTAGCCAAAAATAATTTTAGTTTTAAAAACCCAAACCATCTTGAATTTGCATTAGAAAAGAACAATAGTTTGGTAACAAAATATCTAGGTTATAGAGAAAAACATTTTAGCGTAATAAAAAGACAATTTTCACAACTATTAATTTTTAAAGCTATAATTACTTCAAGTTTACTTCTAATTGGTGGCTTTTTAGTAATCAATCAGAAAATGAATATCGGGCAATTTGTGGCGGCAGAAATTATTATTTTATTAGTGATAAATTCTGTTGAAAAAATAATTTTAGGTTTAGAAACATTTTACGATGTGCTTACTTCTGTTGAAAAAATTGGACAAATCACCGATTTAGAGCTAGAGCCTACAGATGATTCTTCAATTGAAAATAATTCTTGTTTTTCTAATTTATCTATTACATTGGAAAATGTTGAATTTAAATTTGAATTTGAAAATGAAAATGTTTTAGAAAATATTGACTTAGAAATTAGTCAAGGTGAAAGAATAATAATTCAAGGTGAAAACGGTTCTGGAAAAACAACTTTAATTCGTTTATTGAGTGGTTTATTACAACCAACAAAAGGTCATTTTATTATCAATGACGATACATACAACAAAGTAAATATTAACGATTATCGCAAACATTTTGGCAGTATTCTATATGGCGAATCGCTATTTGAAGGCACAATTTTAGAAAATATAGCATTTAACCAAAAAATAGAAAATAGTAAATTAAAATGGGCTTTGGATGGTGTAGATTTAACCTCATTTATAAAAACATTGCCCTTAGGATTGCAAACGCCTATTTCATCTGATGGCAAACAACTTTCATCATCTAATATGCAAAAGATTTTAATTGCCAGAAGCATTATAAATGAACCAAGAATTTTATTTTTTGAAAATGCATTAGACAAAACAGATTCAGAAACTGCTAAAAAAATAATTGATTTCTTATTGCATAAAGATCAAAAATGGACGATAATTGCTGTTTCTAAAAATGAGTATTTTAAACAAAAATGTAGCCGAATTATCACATTAAATGATGGTAAAATTAGTAACGATATTAAAAAAATATAATTATGCTAAATATTTCAAATAAAAACAGCATTCCAGTTTCTAATTTAGAAAAACATAGTGCCGTACAACAACTAAATAATCCAAAACATTATAAAATATTGAACAAAATATTAGTTATTTTTTCGATTTTATGTGTAATTGTAATATTCTTACCCTGGACACAAAACATATCAGGTTCTGGTGCGGTAACTACCTTAAAACCAAATCAGCGTCCGCAAACCATTCAATCATTAATTTCAGGAAGAATTGAAAAATGGTATGTGAATGAAGGCGATTATGTTGAAAAAGGCGATACCATATTATTCATATCGGAAATAAAAGAAGATTATTTAGACCCTAATTTGGTAGAAAATACAAAAAATCAAATGAATGCTAAAGTTGATGCTGTTGGAGCTTACGAAGGAAAAGTTGAAGCATTAGGCTCACAAATGGGGGCAATAAACAATGAAAGAAACTTAAAATCAAAACAAGCAAAAAACAAAATAAAACAAGCTATTCTGAAAATAAAGAGCGATAGTATGGATTTAGAAGCCATAAAAACCCAAATAAAAATTGCCAACACACAATTTAAACGTGCGGTTCAACTAAATAAAGAGGGATTAAAACCACTAACCGATGTAGAAGAAAAAAGATTAAAACTTCAAGAGATTGAGGCAAAAATCATCACACAAGAAAATAAACTATTAAGTAGCGAAAACGAATTGATAAATGCACGTGTAGAAATTAGTCGAATTAATGCTGAATATTCGGAGAAATTTTCAAAAGCTCAAAGTGATCAATATACGGCACAAAGCAATAAATACGATACAAAAGCGCAAGTAAACAAATTAGAAAACCAATATCAAAATTACAAAATAAGAAATGGAATGTATTACATAACCGCACCACAAAGTGGGTATGTGAACCGAGCATTAAAATCTGGATTAGGCGAAAACATTAAAGAAGGAACACCAATTGTAAGCATAATGCCCGCAAAATATGATATTGCAGTAGAAACGTATGTTTCACCAAATGATTTCCCTTTAATACAGAAAGGTGAAAAAGTACGAGTTTGGTTTGATGGATGGCCAACAATTGTCTTTTCAGGATGGCCAAATTTATCTTACGGAACTTTTGGTGGAAAAATTGTTGCCATTGAAAATTTTATATCTGAAAATGGAAAATACCGAATTTTAATTGCACCAGATGAAGATGACAAACACAAATGGCCAAAACAATTAAGCATCGGTTCTGGAGCTCAAACTATGGCGCTTTTAAACGAAGTGCCAATTTGGTACGAAGTATGGCGTACACTTAATGGATTTCCACCTAACTATTACAAAACAACTAAAGAAAAAAATAAAAATGTTTCTGAAAAATAACACAAAAATGAAGAACTTTTATATATTATTCTTTTTCGCTGTTAATTTTGTAAATGCTCAAGTCAACAGTGAAATGTCCTTTAACGAGTATTTAGGAATGGTGAAAAAATTTCATCCATTAGTAAAAATTGCCGATTTGGAAATTTCACAAGCACAAGCCAATTTATTAATGGCTCGAGGTGCATTTGACCCAAAATTAGAAGCCGATTTTAACAATAAAGAATTCGGTGACAAAAAATATTATTCTGTTTTTAATGGTGGATTTAAAATTCCAACTTGGTACGGAATTGAATTTAAAGGCGGTTTTGAAAGTAATGAAGGTACTTTTCTAAATCCGGAAAATAATACACCAACAGATGGTTTAAATTACGCTGGAATTTCCATTCCTCTTTTACAAGGTTTTTTAATAAATCAGCGAATGGCCGATTTACGAAAAGCAAAAATAAATGTTAATTTGAGTGTGGCTGAAAGAAAATTACAAGCCATACATATTTTGCACCAAGCTGCTATTTCCTATTTTAATTGGAAAAAAAATTATGAAGAATTTACATTATACGACACCTATTTAAAAAATGCTGAAATACGATTGAACGGAATTAAAAAACTAATTGAACAAGGCGATAAAGCTGCAATTGACAGTGTGGAAGCAAATATTATCGTAAAAAACAGACGATTAAATAAAGAAGATGCACTTTTAAAACTTACGAAAGCACGATTAGAAATATCTAATTTTTTGTGGACAAACAATGCTATTCCAATTGAATTAGAAGAAAACATGTATCCCGAAATAAATTTATTTAAAAATATTCAGGAGTATTTAAACACCAATGAATTGAACCTGATAAATTTTCAAACAGAAAATCATCCTAAAATAAATGCTATCAATTATAAAATAAATATGCTTGAAGTAGATAGAAAATTAAAAGCCAATCAACTACTTCCAAAAGTAGATTTGGGATACAATTATTTGTCAAACCCAAACCAATTTCAAGAATTTAGATTTCAGGATTATAAATTTGGTGTAAATGTTGCACTGCCATTATTTTTAAGAAAAGAACGAGGAAGCTTAAAATTAACCAAGCAAAAAATTGAATCGGAAAAATTTGCAATGAGCTTTGAAAGAGAACAATTAATGAATAAAATTGAATCGCAAAAAGCAGAAATACAATCTTTGATAAGACAAGAAAATTTAATTACAGACTTGGTAAAAGACAATTCAACATTATTAAATTCCGAAGAACGATTATTTAATATGGGAGAAAGTTCGTTATTTTTAATTAATACACGCGAGAACAATTTAGTTCTGGCACAATTATCAAAAATTTCAATCGAAAATAGATTTTATGTTTCCAACGCCGATTTGTTTAAAACAATAGCAAATCCGGATTAATTTTTTACTTTTGTAGTCTCAATTTCAAGAAAATGATTATAATAAAAACTGCAGAAGAAATAGAATTAATGCGTGAAAGTGCCCTAATTGTTTCCAAAACATTAGGTATGATTGCAAAGGAAATTAAACCCGGAGTTACCACACTATATTTAGATAAATTAGCAGAAGAATTTATTCGCGACCACGGTGCAGAACCAGCATTTTTAGGCATGTATGGTTTTCCAAATTCGTTATGTACGAGCCCAAATACACAAGTAGTTCACGGTATTCCAAACAATATTCCTTTACAAGATGGTGATATTATTTCTGTAGATTGTGGAAGTTTAAAAAATGGTTTTTACGGAGATCACGCTTATACTTTTGAGGTAGGTGAAGTGGCTGAAGAAACCAAAAAGCTATTACAAGTTACTAAAGAATCTTTATACATTGGAATTAGAGAAACCAAAGTTGGTAACCGTGTGGAAGATATTGGATATGCTATTCAAACCTATTGTGAAAGTCACGGTTATGGAGTAGTTCGTGAATTATGCGGACATGGTTTAGGAAGAAAAATGCACGAAGATCCAGAAGTAGCTAATTATGGAAAACGTGGAAATGGAAAAAAATTAGTCAACGGAATGGTAATTGCCATTGAGCCAATGATAAATTTAGGCACAAAAAACATCGTACAACATAAAGATGGTTGGACAATTACTACAGCAGATAATAAACCCTCCGCTCATTTTGAACACGATGTAGCTATAGTAAACGGAAAACCAGAATTACTATCAACATTCGAATACATTTATGAAGCACTTGGGATTGTAAGTAATGAAGAAGACGGTTTGAGAAGTGTGCCTTTAGTATTGTAATATCTTACTTACACTAAAAAAACTTCAAGATTTATTTACTCTTGAAGTGTTCAAAATAAAAATGAAAAATGAAGAAAATATTTAAATTTATATTAAATACCATTCCGCGTCCTATCTTAATTAGATTAAGTATTGTGGCGCAACCAATTATTGCTTTTTTATTGAAAGGAAATAAATTTACGGATCCAATTGACGGTAAAAGCTTTCGAATGTTTTTACCTTACGGTTACGGAACTCAACGTAATAATGTATTATCACCGAGTACATTATCTTTAGAAAGACACCGTTTATTATGGTTATATCTTCAAAATGAAACTAACTTTTTTACTTCAAAAGAAAAAATAAAAGTCTTGCATTTTGCACCTGAACAGGAGTTTTACAAACGTTTTAAAAAACAAGCCAATTTAGAGTATACTACTACCGATTTACTTTCGCCATTGGCTGATATAAAAGCAGATATTTGCAATTTACCGTTTCAAGATAATTCATATGATATGATTTTATGCAATCACGTTTTAGAACACATTCCCGATGACACAAAAGCGATGCAAGAATTATTCAGAGTAATGAAACCTGGCGGTATGGGAATTTTTCAAATTCCACAGGACTTAAAAAGAGCCGTTACTTTTTCAGATGATTCAATTACAGACCAAAAAGAACGTGCTAAAATTTTTGGACAATATGACCACGTTCGAGTATACGGAAGAGATTATTTTGATAAATTAAGAACCATAGGTTTCCGTGTAGAAGAAGTAGATTATACCAATACAATTCCTTCTAATTTAGTAGAAAAATATTGCTTAGCAAAAGGTGAAATTATTCCTGTGGTATATAAATAATTATTTTTAGATTAGTTTTTATATCTTTATGAATTGAAAATAAAATCTATGAAGCAATTATTAAAAATCTTTATCTTATTAGCTGCCACTTTCGTGTTTTCGCAAGAAAAAGAAGTCGTTCCACCTTACAATATTAAAACGGTTACTTTTTCACAAAATGTAAACAATACGATTCCGTTTTTTAGATTGGGTGAAAATTTCGATTTGCAATTTGATGATTTATACGGTAACGAAGCAGATTATTTTTATACTATTGAACAGTACAATTACGATTGGACTCCAAGTCAATTACTTAAAAATGAATATTTAAACGGTTTAGACAATCAACGGATTCAAAACTATCAAAATTCGTTAAATTGTTTGCAAATTTACTCGCATTACACGTTGAGTTTTCCAAATAAATTCAATCAAATTATTAAAAGTGGAAATTATATTGTAAAAATTTTCGATGAAGATCAAGAAATCGTGTTTTCAAAAAAATTCATCATATACGAAGATGATACGGCTGTAGGCATTACAATCAGACGTTCTCGCGATATGGAAACTGTAAACAAAAAACAAAATATTGAATTTTTTATAGACTATAAAGACAAACCACTACAAAATCCAAAGGAAAATATTAAGGTTTCTATTTTTCAAAACGGAAAACTGAATTCGGCTATTCATAACATCAAACCACAATATACAATTGGTACCCAACTCATTTACAGATATAATAAAGAAACTCAATTTTGGGCAGGAAATGAGTTTTTAAATTTCGAAAACAAAAATATTCGAGGGGCTTCAAACTCGGTTTTTAAAGTAACTTCTGGAGATGTATACAATACCATTTTATACACAAACGAAGAAAGAAAAAATAAAATTTACACCTATTTTCCTGACATAAACGGAAATTTCTTTGTGAATAATTTAAATGCCACACAAAATACAATTGAAGCTGATTACTCTTGGGTGTATTTTGGTTTGGCTTCAGATGTAAATCCGTTAGAAAAATCAATTTATGTTACGGGAATGTTTAACAACTATCAAATTTCAGATGAATACAAAATGGAATATAATACCGATACAAAAACATTTGAAAAACCTATATTATTAAAACAAGGATTTACGAATTATCAATACACTTTAGTAGATAAAAACGGAAAAATTGATGAACAAAATGCGATTGATGGCAATTTTTATCAAACTGAAAATGAGTACATCGTTTTAGTATATTACCGTGGTGGCGTAGAACGTTACGATAGAATTATCGGTATAGGAAGAGCAAATAGCACGGATATTAAGAATTAATTTTCCACTGCTTTTTCAATAACTTTTATTTAATAGAAATTACAAATGGTTACTCAAATTACAAGTAATATTAAAATTTCGGTCATTACAAACTACGAAGGCATTTACTATAAAGAGCAACAAATGTTGTATGCCTTTTCCTATCAAATTACTATAGAAAATTTAAGTTCAGATGTGGTGCAATTACAAGCCCGCCATTGGGATATTTTCGACACGCTAAATAACATAGAAACCGTTGAAGGTGAAGGTGTCGTAGGTCAAACACCTATATTTCCCCCAGGTAAAAAATATGTGTATTCGTCAGGATGTATGTTAAAAAGTACTATAGGTGCTATGAGTGGTTTTTATACCATGGCAAATTTTTCAAATAATACTTTTTTTAAGGTTCAAATTCCTACTTTTAAATTAGTTGTTCCTTTTGCGATTAATTAAATAAACCGAAACTTTCTGGGTAATAATTTATTTTAGAATTCAATTTATCATTTGTACTTTTGTATAAGATTTTTATCCAAAAATCTAATTTGTCTAATAATCTAATAATCTAATACATGTTAAAAGGATTTTTTAATATACCGAAAGCAGTAAACGAGCCAGTTAAAAGCTACGCACCAAATTCTCCAGAAAAAACTAAAGTTTTAGAAGCGTATAAAACAATGTGGAATTCAAAAATTGATGTGCCTTTATACATTGGTTCAGAAGAAATTTTCACTGGAAACACCAGAAATATGTCGGCTCCACACGATCACCAACACATAGTTGGAACGTATCATTTAGCTGAAAAATCACACGTAGAAAAAGCCATTTCAAATGCATTAGAAAGCAGAACAAAATGGGCAAATATGGCTTGGGAACAACGTGCCGCAATCTTTTTAAAAGCAGCTGAATTAATTGCTGGACCTTACCGAGCAAAAATAAATGCTGCAACGATGATTGCACAATCTAAAACCATACACCAAGCAGAAATTGATGCCTCATGTGAATTAATTGACTTTTTACGTTTCAACGTAGAATTTATGACGCAAATTTATGCCGACCAACCTGCTTCTAATTCCGATATGTGGAATAGAGTTGAATATAGACCTTTAGAAGGTTTTGTATATGCTGTAACACCTTTTAATTTTACAGCTATTGCTGCAAATTTACCAGCCAGTGCGGCATTAATGGGGAATGTAGTGGTTTGGAAACCAAGTGATAGCCAAGTATTTTCTGCAAAAATTATTATAGATGTATTTAAAGAAGCTGGCGTTCCAGACGGCGTAATTAATGTTGTTTTTGGAGATCCGGTTATGATTACCGATACAGTTTTAGCTTCTCCAGATTTTGCTGGAATTCATTATACAGGTTCCACGTTTATCTTCAAAGAAATTTGGAAAAAAATTGGGACTAACATTCACAATTACAAAACCTACCCAAGAATTGTTGGAGAAACAGGTGGAAAAGACTTCGTACTTGCGCATCCTTCTGCAAACGTAAAACAAGTTACAACTGCGATTACTCGTGGTGCTTTTGAATTTCAAGGGCAAAAATGTTCAGCAGCATCAAGAGCTTACATTCCACAATCTATGTGGCCTGCAGTAAAAGAACAATTAATTACCGATGTGAATTCTATGAAA
Organism: Flavobacterium sp.; assembly: GCF_044341185.1. GTDB lineage: Bacteria > Bacteroidota > Bacteroidia > Flavobacteriales > Flavobacteriaceae > Flavobacterium. Next base: position 18,206 of record NZ_JBIISE010000005.1, on the reverse strand, counting down.
ATGGGTTCACCAGAAGATTTTTCGAACTTTGTAACTGCAGTAATTCACGAAGGTTCATTTGATAAATTAGCACGTTTTATAGACCAAGCTAAAAAAGACACCGATGCAGAAGTTATTATTGGTGGAAATTACGATAAATCTAAAGGTTATTTTGTTGAACCAACAGTCATTTTAACTTCAAATCCGAAATATGCTACAATGGAAACAGAACTTTTCGGACCAATAGTTACTATTTATGTATACGAAGATGCAAAATGGGCGGAAACATTAACTTTAGTTGACCAAACTTCTGAGTATGCATTAACAGGAGCTGTTTTAAGTACAGACCGCTATGCAATTGAAGAAGCAACCGTAGCCTTGCAAAATGCTGCTGGAAACTTTTACATAAACGACAAACCAACTGGAGCAGTTGTAGGTATGCAACCATTTGGTGGCGCAAGAGCTTCAGGAACAAATGATAAAGCGGGTTCAGCGCAAAACTTATTACGTTGGGTTTCTCCTAGAACAATTAAAGAAACTTTCGTTACACCAGAACATTATAGTTATCCATTTTTAGGATAGACAAATAAACCTGACAGGTTTATAATCCATAAAAAAAGCTGTCCAAATGGACAGCTTTTTTTGTTTGAATTTGATGATATTATTTTCTTAAATCAAAACGATCTAAGTTCATAACTTTTGTCCAAGCAGCTACAAAATCTTTAACAAATTTTTCTTTGTTATCATTTTGTGCATACACTTCAGCCAATGCTCTTAATTCTGAGTTAGACCCGAAAATTAAATCGGCACGAGTTGCTGTATATTTTTTTGATCCAGAAGTTCTATCTTTTCCTTCAAAAACTTCTTTTTTATCATCTATTGCACTCCAAGCTGTACTCATATCTAATAAATTAACGAAGAAATCATTCGTTAATTTATCATTTTGAGTTGAGAAAACACCGTGTTTAGAGGCATCATAATTCGCACCTAAGGCACGCATTCCTCCTACTAAAACCGTCATTTCTGGAGCAGTTAATGTTAATAATTGTGCTTTGTCAACTAATAACGCTTCTGTTGGAACCGTATATTGTGTTTTTAAATAGTTGCGGAAACCATCAGCCATAGGTTCTAAAACAGCCATTCCTTTAACATCAGTTTGCTCCTGTGTTGCGTCCATTCTTCCTGGTAAAAAAGGAACTTCAACCATCATACCTGCATTTTTAGCTGCAGTTTCGATACCTACATTTCCAGCTAATACGATTAAATCCGCTAAAGAAACTTTTTTATCTTTAGATTTTGCATTGAAATTAGCTTGAATTTTTTCTAAAATTGGCAACACTTTGTTCAATTGAGCAGGATTATTTACTTCCCAATTACGTTGTGGTTCTAATCTAATTCTTGCTCCATTTGCGCCTCCTCTTCTATCTGAACCTCTATATGTTGAAGCCGAAGCCCAGGCAGTTGTAACCATTTCTTGAATAGTTAGTCCTGAAGCAGCAATTTCAGCTTTTAAAGCCGTAATTTCTTTTGCAGAAACTACTTTATGATTTAAAACTGGGATAGGATCTTGCCAAATTAAATCTTCTTTAGGCGCTTCTGGTCCTAAATAAGACGATCTTGGACCCATATCTCTATGTGTTAATTTAAACCAAGCTTTCGCGAAAGCCAATTCAAATTCTTTTGGATTATCATAAAAACGTTTTGAAACTTTTGCATATTCTGGATCAAATCTAAATGATAAATCCGTAGTTAACATCGTTGGAATATGCCTAATTGATTTATCAAACGCATCAGGAATAATAGCTTGTCCGTTTTTCGCAATCCATTGATGTGCACCTGCAGGACTTTTTGTTAATTCCCATTCGTTATCGTATAATATTTTGAAGAAACCATAGTTCCATTCTGTTGGTTTTGGCGTCCAAGTTACTTCTAAACCAGACGAAATAGCATCTGAACCTTTACCTGATTTGTAAGCACTTTTCCATCCAAATCCTTGTTGTTCAATTCCTGATGCTTCAGGATCTGAACCTACATTTGAAGCGGGACCTTTACCGTGTGTTTTTCCAAAAGTATGACCCCCTGCATTTAAGGCTGTAGTTTCCTCATCATTCATTCCCATTCTTCCGAATGTTTCTCTAATATCTTTTGCAGCTAATAGCGGATCTGGATTTCCAGCAGGCCCTTCTGGATTTACATAAATTAATCCCATTTGAGTAGCGGCTAAAGGATTTTCTAAATTACCGTCTTTAATTCTTGCACTCTCCAAAAACTTATTTTCTGGACCCCAATATACATTGCTTTCTGGTTCCCAAACATCTTCACGACCACCAGCAAATCCATAGGTTTTGAATCCCATAGACTCCAAAGCTACGTTACCTGTTAAAATCATTAAATCAGCCCAAGAAATTTTGTTTCCATATTTTTGTTTAATAGGCCATAATAAACGTCGTGCTTTATCTAAATTTACGTTGTCTGGCCAACTATTTAAGGGTGCAAAACGTTGTTGTCCAGCTCTTGAACCACCACGACCATCACCAGAACGATACGTTCCTGCACTATGCCATGCCATACGAATGAATAACGGACCATAATTTCCGAAATCAGCTGGCCACCAATCTTCTGATTTAGTCATTAAAGCTCTTAAATCTGCTTTTAGAGCTTGGTAATCTAATTTTTGAAATTCTTTAGCATAATCAAAAGTACTACCTAATGGGTTTGACTTTTCTGAATTTTGACGTAAAACCTCTAAATTCAATTGATTAGGCCACCATTCCTTGTTTTTGTTTACTTGACTACTTCCACTTTGCGAAGGTGTAGCTGTCATTGCTTGATACTCGGCACTTGCGTGCGCGGCATCTTTTGAAGCAGCTGTTTTTCCTGTAACTGGACAAGTAGCAGATGGCTGGGCAAATGCTAAACTAGCTAGCAATAAACTTGTAGTTAATAGTATTTTTTTCATAATTAATAAATTATAATTTTATCAAAGTTGATGAAAAAAATAATGAGTTTATCCTTTTATTAAATGTTATTTCTTATTGTAATATAGATTTTATCAATACTATTCATTTACAACCATCGAAATTAACTATATTTATTTCGATAGTTATAAATATATTTGAATAGTTAGTTTTTCTTTTTACCAAATAAACTTTTTAAACCGTCTTTTACAGCATTACCAACTTGTTCTTTTGTAGTTGTTTTTGTAGAATCTTTTGGTTTATTTCCACCTAAAAGGTTAGTCAAAACTCCTGTTCCTTTTTGTACAAGTTTTTCTTTTTGAAGCTGAATTAACTGCGAAGCTACATTCTTAGAAGCTTGTTGCACATCAGTAGTTACTTTAGGTGATTTAAAATTACCAACTAACAAAGCATTCACTGGAACACTCTCAATTTTTTTAGCATCAGAAGGAGTTATTTTTGCAAGCAATTTATTAACGTCATTTCCTAAATATTTCAATGGAACATCGAATTTCAAATTGTAATTCATATTCTGATCAAAACCGTGAGAACCTGCAATTTGAACTGAAATATCTTTATGTTTTAAAGTAAATGGTTTAACGGCTACTTTTCCGTTTTTAAATGACACTACTGCTTTTACGTCTTTCAAATTGATATCTTTCAAATCTAAAAATGTAGCTTTATTATCTAATTCAGTGAGCAATGCCGATTTATTTTTGTTTAATGAACCTTGCAAAATATTCCCCATCAAATCGCCAGAAATACTTTTAACATCTGGAATCATATCTTGAGTTAAAGACCCATTTAATGAAATGGTTGAATTCATTTTTCCATTAATAACATCGGAAATAGGAGCAATAGTTTTTAACGTATTTAGCATCGAAAAAGTTTGGCTAATATCAACAGATGACAAACCCAAATCCAAATCAAAAGTAGGTACTTTATTTTTTGTTGAAACCATTCCATTCACTCCGATTTTTCCTCCAAAAACAGCCATATTTAGCCCTTTTAAGTTTATAGCTTGGTCGCGAATAATTAAAGTTCCAGCAACATTTTTAAGATTTAAATTATCATAAATAACAGTTGTTGCTTTGGCAGTTAAAGTGCAATCTAAAAAACTTGGAATTTTTACTTGTCCCTTAGTTATCTTTCCTTCATTATTTGTAGTTGTAGTTGACGCCATAAAATCTGCCACTTCAAATAAGGAAGAATTTAAATTGAAATTACCTTTTAAAATTTGGTTTTTAAACAAAAATCCATAAAAATTATCTAAACTTCCAGACACATTAATATCCGATTTTCCTGTTTTAGCTTGCAGTTTATTCAAGTTAATTTTAGATGGATTAAACGATAAATCCGCAACAGAAACGCTTACAGGTTTTGCCATTTCTGGACCTGAATAATTGAAACCCGTTATATTGATATTTCCAGAGTTTTTAATATTTTGATATTGACTGTTTTCAACTGATTTCATATCAAAAGCCATCTTCACATTGGCTTTTAAAATCCCATTTAATGGTTTTTCTAATTTTACAGGATACGCTTTTGAAACATTTGCTAAATTGATTACTCCATTTAAAGCAGCATCAATATTTGGATTTTCAGTAAGGTTTTTTATGTGTGCGCTGGCATTAAAAACGTCTTGATCAATTGCGAAAGACAGTTTATCTAAATCTACGAAAGTATCATTCATTAAGCCGGTTTCATTTACAATATGCGTATCAATAGAAATATTTTTTACTGATTTTGGTAAATCTTTATATTTAAATGAAGCGTTATTAGACAACATTTCAATATTAAAAGTCGGAACAGTTGTATCTGTTAAATCACCTTTTACTTTTCCTTTAACTTCAAATTTTCCAGACGTTTCAACATCTGCTAAATTCCCTGCATATGTTGATGGAATTAATCCTAAAAAATTTTTAAAATCTGAGGATGGTGTATTAAAAGTTAAGTCATATATCTGACCTTTTTCAACCATTTGAATAAACCCATTAAAATTCAATGGCAACTGATTAATTTGTGCTTTATTTTCTTTGAAAGTATATTTGCTATTCTTTAAATCTACACCTAAAATAGCTTCTAATGAAATCGGTACATTTCGCATAAAATTACTTTTATCCATATCAAAAGTAACTTTCGCAGTAGTTTTTGTATCTAAATCTAAAACCTCTTGTTCAAAATTTCCAGTGCCTTCATGATTGATACTATCTAAAACTAATTTCATTTTAGACGCTGCATCTTTGTAGGTGAATTTTAAATTTTCTACTTCATATTTCTGAATGCTTAACGCGAATGGTTTTTCTTTTTCATTGGTTTCACTCGCCTCTTTTTTTATTGCGATATCGTAATTTCCAATTCCATCTTTATTGAAAAGAATATTTATTTTAGTGTTTTCTGTACCAATTGATTGAATAGTCATAGGCTCTTTTTCGCCATTAAACAATTCCATCATACTCATTTTTAAATCTATTTTTTCTGAATATACCAACGTATCTCCCTGAAAAGGAGCTTTGTTAATCACACTCATTTTATCAAGTGTTACTGTGGCTTTTGGAAAACTTTTAAATAAATTTAAACTTACGTCTTCTAATGCAACCGTTGCATTTACATTTTTATTAATAGATTCGATAATTTTTGATTTGATTTTGTCTTTAAACAAAAAAGACAAAAGGGCTAAGGCAATTAGAACAGTCAATAAAGATATACCTGACCATTTTAAAACTTTTTTCAACATTGGGCTATTTTTTTGGGGTTTATTAAAGACTGCAAATTTAGTACCAAAGTGAAGAATATAAAACTTTATTCGTGTTAAAAAAAACGCCAAACTAAAAAGAATGACGTTTATATACTATTTAATATTAAAATGAAACGACTACAAATTCAAATCAAAAGGCAGTAACATTTGTACTCCTTTTCTGTTTTGCAATACTTTTGATTTTTTAAGTAATTTATAATTTTCTTCACCCAATTCTTCTATCATCATAGTTTCTTTAGATTTATAAATACTTGCACCTGCAAATGCTTCAAAAATCTCATCAAAATCTTTTTTATATTCGGGATAATTCTCTGTTCTATAACTTTTTGTTTTTCCTAAAGTAGCGGCGTGAGCAATGGCAGCATCTAAATTTCCTAACTTATCGACTAATCCGTTTTTAATAGCATCTGAACCTGTCCAAACTCTACCTTGAGCAATGGCATCTACTTTATTAAATGTCATTTTTCTTCCTGCAGCTACACGATTTACAAATGTTTTATAGATACGATCAACACCTTCTAAAGCTATCGTTTTATATTCTTCCGAAATAGGTTCGAAAATACTGTACCCAACTGCATTTTTATGCGTTTGCACTTGTTCTGCATTTACTCCGTATTTTGTAGCGAAACCATGAACATTAGGCAACATTCCAAAAACTCCAATAGATCCTGTAATTGTGGTTGGCTCTGCAAAAATAGTATTGGCATTACAAGCTATATAATAGCCGCCAGAAGCTGCTAAATTACCCATAGAAACCACAACTGGTTTTACTTTTTTAGTCAATTCAATTTCTCTCCAAATTAAATCGGAAACCAAAGCACTTCCACCTGGACTATCCACTCGAAGTACCACTGCTTTTACATCATCATCTTCTCTAGCTTCTTTTAAAGAACGGTTGATTGAACCTTCGCCGATATAATCTACATCACCTTCTCCTCCATTAATTTCGCCTTGAGCATAAATTACAGCTATAATATCATCTTTTGTATAATCCTCAGATTTTAATGAAGTCGTAGCTACATAGTCAGTAATTGAAACCGACTCAATTTCTTCGTCTTTAGATACTTTCAATTTAGATTTTAGGGCATCGTTAAACTCATCTTCATAAGCCACTTTATCAATTAATTTTTGTTCCAATGCCATTTCTGGAGTTCTTGCTAATAAATCTGTAGCAATTGCATTTAATTGAGTTACTGAAACGTTTCTGCTTTTTGCAATATCCGTAACAATATTATCCCATACAGATTGTAGTAAAACCGTTACTTGCTCTCTATTTTCTTTACTTATTTCTTGCGCTAAAAAGGGTTCTACAGCACTTTTAAATTTTCCGTGTCGGATAATTTCCATTTTTAAACCGGTTTGGTCTTGGAAATTTTTATAAAATAACATTTCTGTTCCTAACCCTTTAAAATCCATTTCTCCAGCAGGATTTAAATAAATAGCATCTGCAACAGAACTAATGTAATATTCTTTTTGAGAAAAAACAGTTGCGTAAGCCATTACAAACTTCTTCGATTTTTTGAAATCTTCTAATTTATCTCTAAGTTCTTTGCTTTGAGCCAATCCTAAATTCGATTCATTATTTATAAGGGTTATCCCTTTAATTTTATCATCGCTTTTTGCAGCTTCAATTGCATTTAAGACTTCAATAAAACCTACTTTATCTTTATCTAAAAAAAGACTGCTAAACGGACTATCCGAATCATATTTACCCGAATAATCAAAATTAATTTTCGATAAATCTAACTGAATTACTGAATTGTCTTTTACTTTAATTTCATCTTCTCCGCTACCTATTAAAGCGCCAAGCCCTATTAGGAAGAAAAAACTTAACAAAACAAACAAAAATAATCCTACAATTGTTGCCAATACATTCTTAAAAAAACTCATAATTAATCATATTATTTATATATATGTATCAATTTTAAACAAAATGTTACAGGAATATAAAAAAATCATAATTAAAAATATTCGTCTTTTGTAGAATAAAAATGTAAAATTGTTTGTTAATTTGTTGAAATAAAAAAACACTGATAAAAGTCAGATTTGTTTTTACTAAATATGAAGTCACAAAACACAATACTACTTTCTTTAGGGACAAATATGGGGCACAAATTAGAAAATTTGGAGACCTGTATTATGGCTATACACAACACAATTGCTACAGTAGTTGAAGTTTCAAAAGTATATGAAACACCTGCTTGGGGATTTGAAGGTGATGTATTTTATAATTGTGCGATTACAATTCATTCTCATAAATCAGCGCAGAAAATATTAGGTAAGATTATTCAATTAGAAAAAAAATTAGGACGTACCAGAACAAACACAGAGCAGTACGAGTCAAGAAGCATCGATATTGATATTATTTCCTTTAACGATGAAATTATTGAAACTGAAAATTTAAAGATTCCACATATTCATTTACAAAACAGAAAATTTGTATTGTTTCCAATGCGTGATATTGCCCCAAAATGGAAACATCCAAAACTAAACAAAACCATTTCTGAATTGCTTAATTCTTATGAAGACACTTCAACAATTAAAGAAATTGGTACATTACAAAACCCAACACTGTATTTAGGATTAAAACAACTAAACTATATTGCTATAGAAGGTAATATTGGCGCAGGAAAAACTACATTGGCTACAAAAATAGCGGAAGATTGTAATGCAAAATTAATTTTAGAACGATTTGCTGACAATCCGTTTTTACCAAAATTTTACAAAGATCAAAACCGTTATGCCTTTCCTTTAGAAATGTCATTTTTAGCAGATAGATACCAACAATTATCGGATGATTTGGCACAATTTGATTTGTTTAAAGATTTTATAGTTGCAGATTATCATATTTTTAAATCACAGATATTTGCAAAAGTTACCTTGCAGGAAGATGAATTTCGTTTATACAAAACCATGTTTGATATTATGTATAAAGAAATGCCAAAACCTGATTTATATGTTTATTTATACCAAAATACCGATCGATTGTTAGCTAATATAAAAAAACGTGGAAGAAGCTATGAGCAAGATATTCCCACTAATTATTTAGAAAAAATAAACCAAGGATATTTGGATTATATTAAGTCGCAAACCGATATAAATGCCTTAATTATTGATATTTCTGATATAGATTTCGTGAAGAATCAAGAAGATTACATTTTTATATTAAATGAAATTAAGAAAAAAATAGACCCTGACTAAAATTATCTTTTTAAAGAAAAATGTCCTTTTCTTTCAGGGATATTGTCTCCTAAATTTGCCACAAACCAATAATCTGAAGACGGAACAATTTCGCCATTTAATCTTCCATCCCAATGCGGATTTTTAGTAGTTAAAACTGTAATTAGTTGCCCATACCTATCGAAAATTGCGATTTTTGCATCTGGAAATAGGTGCATCCCATTTATTTTCCAATAATCGTTAAATCCATCTCCATTCGGTGTAAAAAACTTCGGATAATCAATCACTACAAAATCTTCAAAATCGTAACCACAATTTGTTCCTATTTCTTTTACATAACAAGTATAAACTCCGCCTACTATAAAATTAAAAATAGGAGAAGTTTGAAAGTGGATATTATCTAAAGAATATTCATAAATTCCTGTTCCACTTATACTTATTTCGGCTGTTAATCCTTCCACTTTTATAAACGTAATTTCTGGTGCTGTATTTTCAATGACGGTAAAATTTTTCGTTAAATTGCAATTTAGTGGCGTCGTTATTACTACTGAATACGTACCCGCTGAACCAACCGCACAATTTTGAGTAGTTGCGCCTGTAGACCACAAATAAGAACTCCCCGAAATTCCAGATTGAAGCGTAACAGAGGTATTCTCACAAAAAACAACCGTTTCATCAACTACGTTTGGAGCAGGTACTACCTGAACTGGAATTGCTAATCTGTTTGATGGACATCCATTGCTTATGGCCTCAATAAAATAACTAGTTGAAGTACTTAAGTTAGGTGTCGTAAAAGTAGTTCCTGTAAAAATTGGCGTCACACTTGTATTGGAATCATACCAATTTAAAACACCTAATGAAGTATTCGCTTGTAGCGTAGTATTTGTATTTTGACAAACAGGATTTGGAGTTGTAAAACTAATTACTGGTACGGGTTTAATTGTAGCAGTAACTTGAACTCTATTTCCTAAAGTACACCCAACTGGAAAAGCATCTACATAATAATCCGTAGTAACATTCAATAAAGGAATAGTAAAAGAATTTCCTGTAAAAATTGGTGTACCTCCAGTTGGTGTCGTGTACCAATTAATGCTTCCAATATTTGATGTAGCTTGTAAAGTAATAGCCCCGCTTCCACATCTTGTAGCACTTGTTACATTAGTAATAACAGGAATAGTGATGATTGAAGTTGTAGAAATTTGTAAAATGGGATCGCCAGGCATTCCACCATATTCTACAATATATCCTTTAGGTTGATAATTACCGCTTGAGGCACCAACATTACTTAAATCATTCCACGAACCAGGTTGTCCTACACCAGGTGCTGTAACGTGAGCGTAATCTTCTTCGCCTTGGTTATTAGGTTCATTTGCATTCCAAAAAGCAAAAGTTGGCGAACTACCATTTACTGCACCATTCCAAAATGTAGTACCAAGCTCTGGACCTGTAACCCATTTCCAAACGCCTTCATTTGCTTCATCTGAACCACCAATCCATCCGGCTCCAGATGCTTGAACACCGGAAATTTGGACTTCTTCAACAGTTGTAATTGTAGCTAAATAACCTTGTAAACCATAATAAGTTGATGCAGCTGCCGCATTTTTAGCGTTTGTCCAACTAATTCCCGTATTTGGAACATATTGATAGTAATGCCCTGTTGATTCTAAATAATTTGCTTGCCCTACAGTTATGGAAAAAATACGTTGCCCACTTGGATTTATGGCTGAATTTGTAAAAACCACCGATTCAATAGCGGCTTTAAATTGTAAATAAGTAGGATCGCCACTTACGCCACTTAAGGAGAGTTTACCTTCTGTGGCATTCCAAGAAGAAGTAATCGTGGGATGAACTCCAGTTAGAGTTAAAACATCTTGTCCTAAAACATAACCAGAAGAAATTTGAATATACATAGCTGCAATTCCAACATCGTCTGGATCTGTAATCGACATATTAGTAACAATTGGCAAAGAAGATTGCGGACAATATACTTGATTTCCTGTTGCTTGCAATATAGGTGCCGCATTTTGTGCAACTGCAGTAGAAAATAAAAAAACCGCAATACATGATGAAATAATTTTAATCATCTTTCAAAGGTACAATAAGAAAATAAAAATTATTTATTTTTTAACAATTTTTGAAATAAATCCCAAATTACAATTCCAGCACTAACTGAAATATTTAATGAATGTTTACTTCCCAATTGTGGAATTTCTATAACACCATCAGAAATATTAATAGCCTCTTGTGAAACACCTTTGACTTCATTACCAAAAATTAATGCGTATTTTGTTTCCATTTCTGGCTCAAAATCATCTAACATAATTGCGTTTTCGGTTTGCTCAATTGAATAAATTTTAATATTTTCTACTTTCAATTTAGCTACAACGTCTAAAACATCTTTCGCGTATTCCCAAGTTACTGTATCTGTTGCACCCAAAGCGGTTTTATGAATTTCCTTATTTGGCGGAATAGCCGTAATACCACATAAATAGATTTTTTCAATCAAAAAAGCATCCGAAGTTCTAAAAACCGATCCAATATTATGCAGACTTCTAATATCATCTAATACAATAATTAAGGGTGTTTTTTTTGCTTCAGCAAATGCTTCTTTACTAATTCGATTTAATTCGACGTTGGCTAATTTTCTCATCTTGCAAAAGTATAGATAATTTTCAATTCGTCAATATTTCGATATATCAATTTTGATAAATAGGTACACAGATTTGAAAGATGAAACAGATTTTTGACATACTTTTTTTAAACACAGATTGAAGAAATTTCTATAATTTGTATAATTTCTTAAATCCGTGTTCCAAACTTTTCAACTTAAAATTGAATTTTGAGATTCTAATTGCTATTGAAATTTGAATTTACTAACTTCGCCTTCACTAAATTTTTACGTTGTGGCTAAAAAATCAGTATCCGAAATAAAAGATTCTACTCCAAAAGTATCTCCTTTAATGCAGCAATACAATACCATTAAGGCAAAATATCCTGATGCGTGTTTGTTATTTCGTGTGGGCGATTTCTATGAAACTTTCGGCGAAGATGCCATTCGAGCTTCGAGAATTTTAGGGATAACTTTGACCAAACGTGGAAATGGAAGTGAAAGTGAAACCGCTTTAGCAGGATTTCCACATCATTCTATTAATACGTATTTACCAAAATTAGTCAAAGCTGGATTACGAGTTGCCATTTGTGATCAATTGGAAGATCCAAAAATGACAAAAACCATTGTTAAACGTGGCGTTACCGAATTAGTAACCCCTGGAGTTTCTTTTAACGATGATATTTTACAATCGAAATCAAATAATTTTTTAGCTGCTGTATTTTTAGGCAAAAAAACCAATGGAATTTCATTTTTAGATGTTTCAACAGGTGAATTTCTAACCGCTGAAGGAAACGAAGAATACATTGACAAGTTACTTCAAAATTTCAGACCAAGCGAAGTATTAGTTTCGAAACAACAAAAGGCAGATTTTAAACATCATTTTGGAGAAGATTTTCACGTTTTCTATTTGGAAGATTGGATTTACAAAGAAGATTATGCTTTTGAAAGCTTAACCAAACATTTTCAAACGAATTCATTAAAAGGATTTGGTATAGATGATTTTAACGAAGCTGTGATTTCTTCGGGTGCCATTTTATATTATCTATCTGAAACGCAACACAATAAAATTCAACATATTACGAATATCCAACGTATTGCAGAAGATGCTTATGTTTGGATGGACAAATTCACAATTCGAAATTTAGAATTATATCATAGTTATAATCCGAATGCGGTAACTTTAATTGATGTAATTGACAAAACGCTTTCGCCAATGGGTTCACGTTTGCTGAAACGTTGGTTGGCATTGCCTTTAAAAGATATCAATAAAATTAAAGGTAGACACGAAGTAGTAGCGTATTTGAGCGAAAATTCAGAAGAATTACACCAAATTCAATATCAAATTAAACAAATTTCCGATTTGGAGCGCTTAATTTCAAAAGTAGCTACGGGAAAAGTTTCTCCAAGAGAAGTCATTCACTTAAAAGATTCGTTAGATGCTATTATTCCAATTAAAACGTTGGCGTTGCAATCTAAAAATGAAGCATTAAAAACCATAGGTGATAGTTTGCATGCTTGCGAATTGTTACGTGAAAAAATAGGAACAACTTTAAATCCGGATGCGCCAGTTGCCATTAACAAAGGAAATGCCATTGCAGTTGGTGTAAACACAGAATTAGATGAATTACGAACCATTTCTTCAAAAGGAAAAGGCTATTTAGAAGCTTTAGAAAAACGCGAAAGTGAAATAACAGGAATTCCTTCGTTAAAGATATCATTTAATAATGTTTTCGGTTATTATATTGAAGTACGAAATACACATAAAGATAAAGTTCCAGCGGAATGGATCAGAAAACAAACTTTAGTAAATGCTGAACGATACATTACTGAGGAATTAAAAGAATATGAATCCAAAATTTTAGGAGCAGAAGATAAAATTTCGCAACTAGAAAGTATGTTGTACGAACAATTAGTCAATTGGATGGCAACCTATATTAAACCGGTTCAGTTAAATGCAAATTTAGTTGCGCAAATAGATTGTCTTCAGAGTTTTGCACAAATGGCTATTGAAAATAAATACGTACAACCTGAAATAGATGATACTTTTGATTTAGATATTAAAGAAGGACGTCATCCTGTAATTGAAAAACAACTTCCTATTGGATTACCTTATATTTCAAACGATGTTTTTTTAGATAGAGAAACCCAACAATTAATTATGATAACCGGACCAAATATGTCTGGAAAATCAGCAATTTTAAGACAAACCGCATTAATTGTATTACTAGCCCAAATGGGAAGTTTTGTTCCTGCAGAACAAGTAAGAATGGGAGTTGTAGATAAGATTTTTACACGCGTAGGAGCAAGTGATAACATTTCGATGGGTGAATCTACTTTTATGGTAGAAATGAATGAAACGGCTTCTATTTTGAATAATATTTCCGATAGAAGTTTGGTGTTATTAGACGAAATCGGAAGAGGAACCTCAACCTATGACGGAATATCAATCGCTTGGGCTATTGCCGAATATTTACACGAGCATCCAAGTAAAGCTAAAACGCTTTTCGCTACGCATTATCACGAGTTAAATGAAATGGAAGCGATTTTTACTCGAGTACAAAATTTTAATGTTTCTGTAAAAGAATTAAAAGATACCGTCTTATTTATAAGAAAATTAATAAAAGGAGGAAGTGAGCACAGTTTTGGTATTCACGTAGCAAAAATGGCTGGAATGCCACAAACAGTGATTCAGAAAGCACAAAAAATATTAAAAAAATTAGAGAAAGACCATTCTGGAGAAGCCCTAAACGGAATTAAAGCCGAAAAAGAGGAATTGCAATTGAGTTTTTTCAACTTAGATGATCCATTATTAGAAGATCTTAAAGAAGAAATTATGAATATTGATATTAATACGTTAACTCCAGTTGAAGCATTAATGAAACTCAATGAGATAAAAAGAATGTTAACAAAAAAATAAAATTAATATAACTTTTTAACTTTCAAATCATTAAAAAAAAGATTACATATTTTTAGTGAAAGTTCTTGCAAGAATAAAAATATGTACTATATTTGCACTCGCATTACGAAAGAAATGCGCACGTTCCTTAAAAATTGCGAAAATAGCTCAGCTGGTAGAGCGCGACCTTGCCAAGGTCGAGGTCGCGGGTTCGAGCCCCGTTTTTCGCTCAAAAATAAAAATACCAATTATTGTGTTTACACAATATAATGCTTGAGTGGTGGAATTGGTAGACACGCTGGACTTAAAATCCAGTGGGTAGTAATGCCCGTGCGGGTTCAAGTCCCGCCTTGAGTACTAAAAGCTTCAAACTATGTTTGGAGCTTTTTTTGTTTAAAATAATATTAAACTATTATTATACCTTATATAAAATGGCAACTTTTGTAATCAGCAAAAAACCCAGCGGACATTACAAATACGAATTAACTTCTCGTAGAGGAAAAACCATTTTTATTAGCAATGCATTTGAATTACGATTTGAATGTGAAGAAGAGATTGAAGTACTAAAAAAATCAATAGAACAGTTGTTTTTTATGCGATTTCGTTCGCCTGCTGGTAAATTTTACTTTAAAATCATTTTAAATGATAAAGAAATTGCTGTTAGCAGAAAGTATTCTACCCAGCTAATGTTAGAAAAAGGCATCAATGAAATTTTAAAATACGGTGCAAAAGCAGAATATTTAGATTTTTCAAAATCCGTTGATGTTTTTCCTCCAGCTGAAGATGTTTTTGGATAACTAAAAGTTGTTTCGGAGAGATTTACAAAAAAACAAAGAAATGCACAATGATGCATCTTTCAAATATTTAATAAAATACAAAACTTACATAATTAATTTTATGCAAATTGAATTTTTGTGGATTTTCGTTCACTTTAGAGCAAAAAAAATCCCGACTTAGTCGGGATTGATTTCTTTTCGAAAAGAAGGTCAAATATTATTTTTTAACTTCTTCTTTAACTTCTTCAGTTTTTGTAGCAGCGCTATCTGTTTTCACAGCAGCAGAATCAGCTACAACAGCAGTAGTATCAGCTACAACAGCAGTAGTATCTACAGCAGTAGAGTCAGCAGCTGGAGTTTCTTCAGCTTTTTTGTTACAAGAAACTAATACAGCAGCAACGAATGCTAAACTTAAAACAACTTTTTTCATCTTAATTTTGTTATAAAGGTTAATTATTTATGAAGCAAAGATATAAAAAAAATTAAATGTCAAATACTTTTTTTAACTTTTTTTAAAATATTTTTCAATTCTTGCGCAATTCATCCTGTGTTGCTTATAAAATAAAGCCTATTTCCCTTTGTTTTTAGGTGTATTCGGCTGATTATAAATGATTTTCATTTCTTCAATTAAATTTTTAGCACCCGCATATTTATCTATAATAAATAGAATATATCGTGTATCTACCATAATATTTCTACAAATTTCTGGAGAATAATACACATCGCTCATTGTTCCTTCCCAAACACGGTCAAAATTTAGTCCAATTAGGTTTCCATTAGCATCTAAAGCTGGACTTCCAGAATTTCCTCCTGTAGTATGATTTGTAGCAATAAAAGCCACTGGCATTTTACCATTATCAGCATATTTACCGTAATCTTTAGTATTATACAAATCAATTAATTTTTGCGGTACGTCAAATTCATAATCTCCAGGCACGTATTTTTCCATCACACCATCTAAATATGTAAAGGGAGAATATACAACTGCATCACTAGGCTTGTATCCTTTTACTTTTCCATACGTTACACGCAAAGTAGAATTAGCATCTGGAAAAATTCTTGCCGATTTTGGACTTAACTCTAAAATGGCTTTCATGTAGGTGCGTTGTGTAGCCATATTTTTCAAGTTAATCTCGTCATATTTTGGCGCTACATTTTTATTATATGCTTCTACAAGGGTTTTTACAAAAGCGAAACCTTTATCTTGATTCAATCTTTCTAAAACCGTTTTCGCATCTCCAGATAATACTTCTTTTAAACCAGCATAAGAAGTTAATTTTGAAGTTGTAAAAATTGTTGTAGCCAATTGAATTGCATCAACACCTTTTACACTTTCTGGCAAAAATTGTTGCGGCGATTTTTTACTATAAATAGCTATTAATTTTTCAAAAACTTTTTCGTCAACTTGTGCGTTAAAATCTTTATACAAAGGTTCAAATGCTTCAATTAAATTCTTTTTTCTATCATTAAATGCTTGTTCACCTTTTGAGTTATACACTTGCTCTAATTGAAACAAACGATAGCCAAAAGATAAAATTTCAGTATTTCTTAAAACTACTTCTGTATAGTAATCTCTTGCAATTGCATATTCTTTAATAGCAGCATAATTTGTTGCAAAGTCAGATAATAAATTTCCATATTCAGTTTGTTTTCCGGCCTTTATAATTTTATTTGTTAAGTCTTTTTCAAAAACTTGCTTTGCAACTACAGCATTGGCTTTAATTAACCCTTTTCGCTCACCAATCCATTTTTTCCAATAATTGGCTACTCCGGCATATTTTGAAGCATATTGAATTTTTATCGCTTGGTCTTTTCTCATAAAACCATCTTGTACTTTTAACGCCGCATCACGCACTTCAATTCGAGCTGGGTTTAAATCGTTTACCATTTGCTCCACAGCAAAAGACGGTAAATATTCTGTAGTTCTTCCCGGATACCCCATTACCATTGTAAAATCGTTTTCTTGGATTCCTTTTGCAGAAACTGGGAAAAAATGTTTAGGTGTGTAAGGCACATTGTCTTTTGAATACGCTGCTGGACGATTGTTTTTATCCGCATAAACTCTGAATAAAGAAAAATCTCCTGTATGACGTGGCCAAACCCAATTGTCAGTATCCGAACCAAATTTTCCAATTGAACTTGGCGGCGCACCTACTAATCGAATGTCTTTAAAGTTTTCTGTAACGAATAATAAATATTGATTTCCATCATAAAAAGATCGTACTAAAACATCTTGCCAAGCTTCTCTTACATACGATTTGTTCAATGCCGCAATATTTTCTTGAATTTTCTTTTGCTTTTCTGCTTCAGAAGTTAAAGCTGCAACACCTTCAAATACTTTTGTGGTAACATCATCAATTTTTACAATAAATGTAACTACCACTCCAGGATTTGGAAGTTCTTCTTCCATTTTATACGCCCAAAATCCGTTAGCTAAATAATCGTGTTCTACAGTAGAATGATTTTGTATGTTGTCATACCCACAATGATGATTGGTTAATAACAACCCTTTTGAAGAAATCATTTCTGCTGTACAACCGCCATCAAATTGAGGAACAGCATCTTTTAAAGATGATTTATTTATAGAATAAATTTGTTCTGCTGTAAGTTTAGAACCTAAAGCCTTCATTTCGTTCTCATTCATACCTTGCAACAAAGATGGAATCCACATACCACCTTGTTGGGCTTGAGATTGAACGATAAATAATACTAAAAATAATTTTAAAAATTTCATAGGATAATAGTTTATATTAATTTGTCTTTATTAAATAGATTATGTTACCGTAATTAAATGAATTTAAATTTTTATTCCAATCAATAGAACCAAATACCACTTTAACTTGATATTTATCTACAATGACTTCAATGGATAAATCATCAACAAAAACTTCGTCAGAAGCATTTTTATACTTGTTAAAAAATTTAGTTTTTAAAATTGGCAAAATGTCTTTTGATTTCTCATTAATTTTAATTTCAAAAGAAGATGACCCATAATTTTCAGTAATTAAAATTTTATCGTTGTTTAATTCGGTTTCTATATTACCGTCAT
>NZ_JBIISE010000050.1:0-8172 GCF_044341185.1 Flavobacterium sp. | reverse complement strand
TTTAATTAGTTCTCTAATTTCCACCAATTGATTTGGATCCAATCCTGTTGTTGGTTCATCTAAAATCAATACATCTGGATTGTGAAGTAAAGCTGTAGCCAATCCCACACGCTGACGAAATCCTTTAGAAAGTTCGCCAATTTTTTTATGACATTCTGGAGTTAAACCTGTCAATTCAATCACTTCTTGAATACGAGATTTGTCTGTTTTATGCACATCAGCACTAAATTCTAAATATTCACGAACATATAAATCTAAATATAACGGATTGTGTTCTGGTAAATAACCAACCGATTGTTGCACGCTTTTCTGAGCTGAAGTCACATCAAAACCATTTACGTTGGCTTCGCCTTCATCTGCTGTTAAATATGTGGTCAATATTTTCATTAATGTTGATTTTCCGGCACCATTTGGACCTAAAAAACCTACAATTTCTCCTTTTTTTACAGAAAAACTAACGTTATCTAACGCTTTTTGAGTTCCGTACGTTTTGGTTATGTTTTTTACTTCTATTGACATATTCTTGTTTTCAACAAAAATAATAAATTAAAGCAATACTTTAATAGATAAATTTAAGTTAATATGGTTTTTATTGTTTAATTTTTTTGTAAATTTGTTGAACAAAATATTTATACTATGGCAGCACCAAAAAAAAAGAAAGTAATTACTGAAGATGTAATTGTTTCTGCATACACAGATTTTTGTTTAACAAATGCAAAAAAACCAAATTCGGTTTATGAATTTGCAAAGCTAAACAATATGGATGAAACGGATTTTTATCACTATTTTACTTCATTTGAGGTTTTAGAAAGGCAATATTTTGTAACCATGTTTGCTTACACGTTAGAATTGTTAGAAAAAAATGAAGCATATCAATCTTATGAAAGTGCCGATAAATTATCCGCTTTTTATTTTACTTTTTTCGAAATGGCAACGGCAAATAGAAGTTTTATCATTCATTTATTGAAAGAAGATAAAAATCCAATGAAAAACTTAGGAAAGTTGACTAAACTTCGTGAAGTGTATTTGGATTATTCCTTAACTATTTTGGAAAAACCAATTAATATTGATCAAGAAACAGTAGTTAAAATTCAAGATAAAGTGATACAAGAAGCATCTTGGTTGCAATTTTTATCCATTTTCAATTTTTGGATGAACGATGAATCTCCAAATTTTGAAAAAACAGATGTATTTATTGAAAAATCAGTAAAAGCGAGTTTCGATTTGGCATACAATATTCCTACACAAAGTATTATTGATTTTGGAAAATTTTTGTGGAAAGAACAAATGAACGGGATGTTTTCAAAATCATAAACACAACAAAAAATAATGAAAAAAATAGATAGTATTCCAACCGGGAAGATGGAGCGCGTAACAAAATTAGTTACCACTGGAGTGAAAGTTGGAGGAAATTACTTAAAATATTACGGCGAAAAAGTCGTGAATCCATCGTTAACCAAAGATAAATTACATGAAAGTAATGCATCTGATATTTATGATGGATTAAAAGAATTGAAGGGAAGTGCCTTAAAAGTAGCACAAATGCTCAGTATGGAAAAAAACTTGTTACCACAATCTTATGTAGATAAGTTTTCGTTGTCGCAATTTTCTGTACCGCCATTATCAGCACCTTTAGTACGAAAAACATTTAAAACCTATTTTAAACAATACCCTGAAGAATTATTTGATACTTTTTCACCAGATTCCATTAACGCGGCAAGCATAGGACAGGTTCATAAAGCAACTAAAAACGGAAAAGAATTAGCTGTGAAAATACAGTATCCGGGTATTCGCGAAAGTATTGGATCTGATATTGCTTTAGTGAAACCAATTGCGGTTAGAATGTTTAATTTACAAGGAACTTCGGATGAATATTTTCAAGAAGTAGAAGATAAATTAACTGAAGAAACGGATTATAAATTGGAAATATCGCAATCGATGACAGTAATTCTTGATTGTGAAAAAATTGATAATTTATTATTTCCAAATTATTACCCAGAATATTCTTCAGATAAAATTATCACAATGGATTGGATGAATGGGATTCATTTATCTGAATTTTGTTCGAGCAATGCAACTCAAGAACAACGTGATAAAGTAGGGCAAACGTTATGGAATTTCTATATGTACCAAATTCATCAGTTGAAGAAATTTCACGCAGATCCTCATCCTGGTAATTTTTTAGTAGATAAAAATGATAATTTAATTGCGATTGATTTTGGTTGTATGAAGGAAATTCCAAATGATTTTTATGTGCCGTATTTTGAAGTGTCTACACCAGATTCTTTAAAAGATATGGACTATTTCACAAAAAAATTATTCGAATTAGAAATTTTAAAAACAACGGATTCTCCAAAAGAGTTAGCATTTTTTACAGATATGTTTCATGAATTACTTAGTGTTTTTACTCTACCAATTCAAGCAGAAATATTTGATTTCGCACAACCTGAGTTTCAAGCTCAAATTGCTGCTTTAAGTGAAAAATTCGCAAGTGATAAAACGCTACGTAAAATGAATGGAAACCGTGGTTCTAAACATTTTATCTATGTAAACAGAACATTTTTTGGTTTATACAGTTTAATGTTTGACATCAAAGCAAAAGTAAAAATTAACGATTTTGAAAAATATTTAAATTAAAATAAAACATGAAGAATTACCTAATAATTGGCGGAAGTAAAGGTGTTGGTGAAGAAATTGTAAAAGAATTATCTGAAAAAGGTAATTTTTGTCACGTTATTTCTCGTTCTGAACCTAGTTATGAATTTAATGGAGATTGGCATCAATTAGACGCTTTAACGGATAACTTACCAACTATTGAATCAATTGACGGTTTGGTATATTGTTTAGGAAGTATCAATTTAAAACCGTTTAATCGTTTAAGTTTAGAAGATTTTAATTCGGATTTAAATGTAAACTTTTTCGGCGCTTTGAAAGCATTTCAGCACTATTTACCAACTTTAAAAAAATCGGAACAAGCAAGTGTTGTCATGTTTAGCACGGTTGCCGTTCAATCAGGAATGCCCTATCACGCAAGTATAGCTGCTGCTAAAGGAGCTGTAGAAGGTTTAGTTAAAAGTCTGGCTGCCGAGTTCGCACCAAAAATAAGAGTCAACGCCATTGCACCATCTTTAATAGATTCTCCATTGGCTTCAGGAATTTTACGTTCAGATCAAATTAGAGAGAATATGATTGCGAAACATCCTTTAAAACGAATTTTAAATCCAGTTGATGTTTCTCAAACCGCTTGTTTTCTTTTAACAGATGCTTCTAATGGAATTACAGGGCAAATTATTGTTCAAGATAACGGTTTGGTAAGTTTAAGTTATTAAATATTTTATATATTTGTGATAGTATAAAAATCGCCAATATATTATGTAACTAATCAGTTATATAAAAAGTATATAAATTAATGAATCCCGATTTTTCGGGATTTTTTATTCAAATAAAATGGAAATTACAAAAGATTACAAACAATGGTTGGTAGATTTAAAATTAAATCATCCGTTAGTTATAGCTGGACCTTGTAGCGCTGAAACCGAAGAACAAGTTTTGAAAATTGCACACGAATTAAAAAACTCTGATGTTTCTATTTTTCGTGCTGGAATTTGGAAACCAAGAACTCGACCTGGAGGATTTGAAGGCGTTGGTGAAATTGGTTTAAAATGGCTACAGAAAGCCAAAGCAGAGACAGGTTTGTTGATGGCTATAGAAGTTGCCAATGCCAATCACGTAAAATTAGCGTTACAATATGATATTGATGTACTGTGGATTGGTGCACGAACCACTGTAAATCCGTTTGCAGTACAAGAAATTGCAGAGGCATTAAAAAACACAGATAAAATTGTATTGATAAAAAACCCCGTGAATCCAGATTTGTCTTTATGGATTGGCGGATTGGAACGCTTATATCAAGCTGGGATTAAAAATTTAGGAGTCATTCATAGAGGATTTTCAACCTATGAAAAAACGAAATATAGAAACAATCCAGAGTGGCAAATTGCCATAGATTTGCAAAATAGATTCCCGAATTTGCCATTAATTTGTGATCCATCACACATCACGGGTAAACGAGATATGATTCAGGAAGTAGCACAACAAGCTTTAGATTTAAATTACGATGGCTTAATTATTGAAACCCATTTTGATCCAGATAACGCTTGGAGCGATGCTGCACAGCAAGTTACACCAGCAGCATTAAAACAAATTTTTGTCGATTTGAAAATGAGAAAAGAAACCGATGAAAATGCAGAATGGAATAAAGAAATGGCCTTACAACGCGCATACATTGACGAATTAGATACAAAATTGATTGAAATTTTAGGAAAACGTATGCGTCTTGCGGAAAAAATCGGACAACTTAAAAAAGAGAAAAACGTTGCCATTTTGCAAAACAAACGATGGAATGAAATTTTAGGAAGAATGATTATAGATGGTGAAAATAAAGGATTAAACAAGGAGTTTGTTTTGAAAATTTACAAAGCGATACATCAAGAAAGTATTTCACACCAAGAAAAAATAATGAATAAAATTTAAATATATTACCAATTTTACATTTTGAATAATAAAGAGTAAATTTGTAATTCATTGTTTACAATTAAATATGACAGGAACCGTTTATAAATCTACAGGGAGTTGGTATTACATAAAATCTAATGATAATCAATTTTATAATTGTCGTATCAAAGGTAAATTCCGTATGAAAGGTATTAAAAGTACCAATCCTATAGCGGTAGGAGATGTGGTAGATTTTGATTTAGACGAAACGGTAGATGAAGTAAACGGAATTATAACTAATATTCACGATAGAAAAAATTATATCGTACGTAAATCTGTAAATTTATCAAAGCAAACACATATTATTGCCTCAAATATTGATATTGGTTTCTTAATAGTAACCATCAATAATCCTACAACCACTACCAGTTTTATTGATAGATTTTTAGTTACTGCAAAAGCCTATGGCATTGAAGCTATAATTATTTTCAATAAAATAGATACATTTGACGAGGCTACTTTAAACGAACAATTGTATTTACAACACATTTATACCGAAATTGGATATAGATGCTTGCGAGTTTCGGCAACTGATAATAAAGGTGTTGCAGAATTAATGGATATTATGAAAGGAAAAGTGTCTATGTTTTCAGGTCATTCTGGTGTAGGAAAATCAACGTTAGTTAACGCAATTGAACCTACATTAAAATTAAAAACTAAAGAAATTTCTAATTCGCACGCGCAAGGACAACATACCACAACTTTTGCCGAGATGTTTGATTTGTCAAACAAAATCCGAATTATTGATACGCCTGGAATACGAGGTTTTGGAATGGTTGATATG
Source organism: Flavobacterium sp. (assembly GCF_044341185.1). Taxonomy (GTDB): domain Bacteria; phylum Bacteroidota; class Bacteroidia; order Flavobacteriales; family Flavobacteriaceae; genus Flavobacterium. Next base: position 2,834 of record NZ_JBIISE010000050.1, on the reverse strand, counting down.
GAGAAACAAGAAGTTTCGGACTACTTTCCAGAACTTTTTGCTTTAAAAGAAGCGTGTAAATTCAACAATTGTTTACATAAAGAAGAGCCCCATTGTGCTGTAAAAAAAGCACTTGATGAAGATAAAATTACTTGGAGTAGGTACCAAAGTTATTTAAAAATATTAGAAGGTGATGAAGAACAATACCGAAATGATATTTACGGCGAAGACCGAATTGCAAGCGATGATACGAGAAAATAATTAATAATTTACCATTATTTTGAAAGTAGTAATTCAAAGAGTTTCAGAAGCATCTGTTACTATTGATTCGCAGATTGTGGCTCAAATATATCAAGGGCTTTTAATTTTAGTAGGAATTGAATCTGAAGACAATTTGGAAGACATTAATTGGTTGGTTTCTAAAATTGTATATCTTCGTATTTACGGAGATGAAAATAAAGTAATGAACCTTTCTGTAAAAGATATTGATGGCGAAATTATAGTAGTAAGTCAATTTACGCTTCATGCATTAACAAAAAAAGGAAACAGACCAAGTTATATTAAAGCAGCAAAACCAGAAATTGCTATTCCGCTGTATGAAAAATTCATACAACTTTTAGAATTGGAATTAGGGAAAAGTGTTCAAACAGGACAATTTGGTGCAGACATGAAAGTAGCATTAGTGAATGACGGACCTGTAACAATTATTATTGATTCAAAAAACAAAGAATAGTATGAAAAACAAATTTTTATTAATTTTTTTAGCAATGAATTTTATATTTAGTCAAAATATAAAAATCCCTATCATAACACCTGAACAAAAAGAAAATGCGAATACCATAAAAATAATCCAAAATAAAATAATAGAATATAAGAGTTTCGACAAAGTAATTAAAAATAATAAGTATATTGTTTTAGTTTTGAATGAAAGTGGATTTAACTCGATTGATTTGTCAGAAAATTATGACAAATCAAATAAAATAAAAAAAATTAATGTTATTTTATACAATTCATCAGGCGAAAAAATAAAATCTTTTAATAAATCTGATTTTAATGACAGAAGTTTATTTGATGATAGTACGATATTTTCAGATAGTAGAGTTTTATTCCTTGATTATAAGCCACTCTCTTTTCCATTAATTATTGAATACGAATGTGAAACAGAAAGTGTAAATACTGCATTTTTAAATACATGGTCTCCAATTTCTAATTTGCACGAAACCATTTTAGAATCTAAATTAGAAATAATTAAAAATGAAACTTATCCACTTAAATTTAAAGTACAAAAAATTCACGAATATAATATTGAAAAAATAGAGACACCTAAAAATATTGTCTATTCAGTAAGAAATATTTTAGCAATAAAACCAGAAGCTTATGCTGATTATTCTAAAGAGTTTCCAATGGTTAAAATGTTTTTAGAAAAAGCATCTTTAGAAGGTTATGAATTAAATATGAAGTCTTGGAAAGAATTTGGAAAAATGTATTACGATTATTTTATAAAAAATAACAGTACTATTTCTGAAAAAACAAAAGTAAAATTAGATAATATCATTTCCATTAATGACACAAAATTAGAAAAAATAAAGAAAATTTATAAATATGTTCAAGATAATACTCGATATATAAGTGTTCAGGTAGGTATTGGTGGATGGAAACCTATGGAAGTATCAGATGTTGAAAAATATGGTTATGGAGATTGTAAGGCATTAAGTAATTTTACTCGCTCAATTCTCAAAGCATATGATATTGAATCGTATTACACCGTAATTTATGGTGGTGAAAAAAAAAGCTTTGATGAAGAAATAATAGCCAAACAAAGTAATCATGTAATCGTATCTGTTCCGTATAATGATGACTATATTTTTTTAGAATGTACCAGCCAAACTAATCCATTTGGTTATTTGGGTGATTTTACTTCAAATAGAAATGCATTAATAATTAAACCAGATGGTGCTGAAGTTGTTAATACCACATATTATAAAAAAGAACAGAATACCCAAGAAACTCAGTCAAAAGTGACAATATTACAAAATGGGAGTGTAAAAGGAAATACAAAAATAATTTCTAAAGGCATTCAATATAACAACGTTTCTGGATTAGAAAAATTTAATACAAAAGAAAAATTAGAATATTATAAAAATCATTTTAGTCATTTAAATAATCTTTCAATTTCAGAATTGAAATTTTCAAATGATAAAGAAACATTTTCATTTGAAGAACAATTTAATTTTGAAACTGAGAATTATTATGAAAATACTTTAAATTCAATTATACTTCCTCTTAACGTTTTTAATAGATTTACAAATGTTCCTTATAAATATAGGAATAAAAAATTTTCATTTGAAATAGATTACGGTTTTATAGATTCAGATCAAATTGAAATTATTGTTCCTAGTAACTACGTTGTCAAACAACTTCCAGAAAGTATGAATATTAAAGAAAAATTTGGAGAGTATAGTTCTAAAGTAATATTTGAAAACAATGTCCTTGTTTTTAAAAGAGAATTAATAATGAATGAAGGATTTTTTTCAAAGGAAGAATATGAATCTTTTAGAAAATTTAGAGAACAAATTAGTAAATTAGATAATTTAAAGATATTATTAGAAGTTAAATAATATTTTTCTTTAATTTAGTCATTTAATGGGTTTATTTTTAAATTGGTAAATCATATAAAAATAAAAATTTTACACTTATGAAGAAAATTACGCTAGCCTTTTTATTTCCAATTTTAATGTTTGCTCAAAACAGAGAACTTGGTGAAGTAACTATTCAAGAATTACAAGAGAAACATCATAAGTCTGATACATCTGCAGTTGCTGCGGTAATATTTGAAAAGGGCAAAACCTTGTTTT
>NZ_JBIISE010000004.1:0-92641 GCF_044341185.1 Flavobacterium sp. | reverse complement strand
TATATTTATTTTAAGACGGTTTGTTATATCAAAGTCCTTTTTTTATTTCTAATAATTGATTCTTTATACCTTCCAACTTACTTATGATTTCAAAATTGTCTAAGGTTTTCTTTTTTCCTTCTTTCAAATGAATTTTGGCACCTTCTAAAGTAAAACCACGTTCTTTTACTAAATGGTAAATCATTTGCAATACTTTTACATCATCTGGACGAAACATTCTGTCGCCCTTTGCATTTTTTTTAGGATTGATTTCGTCAAATTCTTTATCCCAAAATCTTATTAATGAAGCGTTTACGTCAAATGCCTTCGCTAATTCGCCAATGCCATAATATCTTTTTTCTGGTAAGTTTACTTGCATTTTATTTTTGTTATTTTAGTTTCAGGTTTCAAGTTTCAAGTTGGTTTGTTAACTTGAAACTTGGAACTTGAAACACTATTTCAATCAAAAGCTTAATTTTCGTTTTTGGCTAATATAGTAATTAAAACAAATTCTTTTACAGAAAAGTTGCCTTTTAGAAACTTTTTCTTGTTAGCGATTTCATTAAAATTTACTATTTTTGTGCACGTTACAACAAAGTAACACTTATTATACGAAAGAACTTAAATTTTGTTTCATATTTTGAAATATTTTTTAAGAATTTCAATCAAATTAATTATTCGATTCAATATCATAAAAATGAAATCACAAGACATAAGAAAAGCTTATTTACAATTTTTTGAAAGCAAAGGTCACACTATTGTTCCTTCTGCCCCAATTGTATTAAAAGACGATCCAACACTGATGTTTAACAACTCAGGGATGGCACAGTTTAAAGAGTTTTTCTTAGGAAATGGCACGCCAAAAAGTAATCGAATTACGGATACTCAAAAATGTTTACGTGTTTCAGGAAAACATAACGATTTGGAGGATGTTGGCTTTGATACGTATCACCACACCATGTTTGAAATGTTGGGTAATTGGTCTTTTGGCGATTATTTCAAAAAAGAAGCATTGCCATGGGCTTGGGAATTTCTTACCGAAGTTTTAAAGTTAGACAAAGACCGTTTGTATGTGTCTGTTTTTGAAGGAAGTACAGAAGATAATGTGCCATTTGATCAAGAAGCTTGGGATATTTGGAAACAATTTGTACCCGAAGATCGCATCATATTAGGAAATAAAAAAGATAATTTTTGGGAAATGGGCGACCAAGGTCCGTGTGGTCCGTGTTCAGAAATACATATCGATTTGCGTTCTGATGCTGAAAGAAATGAAGTGACTGGAAGAAGTTTAGTCAATGCCGACCATCCGCAAGTTGTGGAAATTTGGAATAACGTTTTTATGGAATTTAATCGTAAAGCCGATGGGTCTCTAGAAAAATTACCAGCACAGCACGTAGATACCGGAATGGGATTTGAGCGTTTGTGTATGGCGATGCAAAATGTAACGTCTAATTATGATACCGATGTGTTTACACCACTTATCGCGAAAGTGGAAGAAATTACAGGATTAAAATATACTTCAAACGAAGTCAAAAATATATCAGAAGAACAAAACAAAACAAACATTGCTATTCGTGTGGTTGTAGACCACGTTCGCGCAGTTGCTTTCGCTATTGCTGATGGTCAATTGCCTTCAAACACAGGTGCTGGTTATGTAATTCGTAGAATTTTACGACGTGCGATTCGTTACGGATTTACGTTTTTAGATACAAAAGAACCTTTTATCAATAAGTTAGTGCTTGTTTTAGCAAATCAAATGGGAGAATTTTTCCCAGAAATCAAATCGCAACAACAATTGGTTACCAATGTAATTCGTGAAGAAGAAGCGTCTTTTTTAAGAACTCTGGAACAGGGCATTCAATTGTTGGAAAACGTAATGGTAAATACTTCTGGGAAAGAAGTTTCTGGTGAAAAAGCATTTGAATTATATGATACTTTCGGATTTCCAATTGATTTAACAGCCTTAATTCTTAGAGAAAGAGGGTTTAGTTTAGACGAAGCTGGTTTTGAAACGGAATTGCAAAAACAAAAAGCACGATCTCGAGCCGCTTCTGAAGTTTCAACTGAAGATTGGTCGGTTTTAATTCCTGGAAATGTAGAAACATTCGTAGGCTATGACCAAAAAGAAAATGAAGTAAAAATTACCAGAATTCGTAAAGTAGATTCAAAAAAAGACGGAATTTTATATCAAATTGTTTTAGATAATACGCCTTTTTATCCAGAAGGTGGAGGACAAGTAGGAGATAAAGGAACTTTAGTTTCAGCAAATGAAACGATTGACATTATCGATACGAAAAAAGAAAATAACTTAATTTTACATTTTGCTAAGCAATTACCTGAAAATGTAAATGCTGTTTTTACTGCAAAAGTAAATACTGATTTAAGGACATCAACTTCTAAAAATCACTCGGCTACACACTTGATGCATTTGGCCTTGAGAACTATTTTGGGAACACACGTAGAACAGAAAGGTTCGTTAGTAAATCCGAATTATTTACGTTTCGATTTTTCGCATTTTTCTAAAGTTTCTGATGAAGAATTACGTCAGGTAGAATCAAGTGTCAATGCACAAATTGAAGCCCAATTACAATTAGTAGAGCATCGAAATATTCCAATTAAAGAAGCATTAGACAAAGGTGCGATGGCTTTATTTGGTGAAAAATATGGCGATAGCGTTCGTATGATTGAATTTGGAAATAGTAAGGAATTATGTGGCGGAATTCATGTGAAAAATACGGCTGATATTTGGCATTTCAAAATTGTTTCAGAAGGTGCCGTTGCATCTGGAATTCGTCGTATTGAAGCCATTACTGGTGATGCGGTTAAAGATTTTTATACGAATCAAGAAAACACCTTGTCGGAAATTAAGGAAGTATTGAAAAATCCTCAAGATGTTTTAAAATCAGTGGCTTCGTTGCAAGACGATAACGCAAAATTGAAAAAACAAATTGAGCAATTAGTAAAAGAAAAAATTGACGGATTATCAGCAAGTTTAGTTTGTGAATTTCAAGATGTTAATGGAATTAATTTCCTAGTAAAACAAGTTGATTTGTCCATGAGTGCAACGAAAGATTTAGCACAAGCCATTGGAACTTCAAAACCAAATTCATTTGTAGTTTTAGCTTCAGTGGAAGATGGTTTACCAAATATTCACTGTTATATCGCTAAAGAATTAGTAGCAAATAAAGGTTTAAACGCAGGAACTGTTATTCGTGAATTAGGAAAATACATTGATGGAAATGGAGGCGGACAACCGTTTTTCGCTTCAGGAAAAGGGAAAAGCACAAACGGAATTGTTGCTGTTTTAGAGAATGCGATAAATTTCGTAAAATAAATATCCAATTTTATTGAAACACCGATTAAAGAAATTATTATAATTTATAAAATTTCTTTAATCGGTGTTTTTTTTATTTTCTTTCACCAATTTGTTGGCGCCACATCGCATAATACAACCCCTTTTCAACCAATAAATCTTCGTGTTTGCCTTGTTCAATAATTTTACCTTGTTCCAATACGAAAATTTTATCAGCATGCATGATGGTTGATAATCGGTGAGCAATTAATATTGTAATTCTGTTTTCATCAGAAATATTTCTTATTGTACTATTAATTTCTTCTTCAGTAATCGAATCTAAAGCAGAAGTTGCTTCATCGAAAATTAATAAATTTGGTTGTCTCAAAATGGCTCTTGCTATAGATAAACGTTGTTTTTCGCCTCCAGAAATTTTAATTCCACCTTCGCCAATTGTCGAATTTAAACCGTTTTCGGCACGTTCTAAAAGTTTGCCACAACTTGCTTTTTGCAATGCACTTATTAGTTCTTCATCAGTTGCTTTTGGCTTTACAAACAATAAATTTTCTCTAATTGTTCCAGAAAACAGTTGTGCATCTTGTGTTACAAACCCTAATTGATTTCGTAGTTTTAAAATATCAATATTTTTAGAATCGATTCCATTATACAAAACATGACCTATTGCTGGCGGATACAAACCAACTAATAATTTTACTAAAGTTGTTTTTCCTGAACCAGATGGCCCTACGAATGCAACCGTTTCACCTTGTTTAATAGAAAAGTTTATGTTTTCAACAGCAGGCTGTTTGGCAGTTTTATGTTTGAAACTTACATCTGTAAATACTAAAGAACTTATTTTCCCAAAATTTTCAGGTTTTTCTGGACGGTGTTCTGATTTTGCTTTTAATAAATTTTCAAAGTTTTCCATAGATACTTTTGTTTCGTTTTTAGCGATAATAAAAGCACTTAATTCTTGCAATGGGTTAAAAATAAAAAAGGTAAAAAATACCATAGTTAATAAATCGCCAACTACAATTTTATCGCTAAACAAGAAATAATACAATCCAAAAATTACACAAGTTCGCATAAAATGCACCGTTGTACCTTGAATAAAACTCAAACTTCTAATGAAACGAATTTTCTGAATTTCAAGTTGTAAAATTTTATGTGTATTTGAATTTAATCTGTTTTCTTCTTGTTTGGTTAATCCTAAACTTTTAACCAATTCGATATTCCGTAAACTTTCTGTGGTTGATCCTGCTAAGGAATTGGTTTGCATAACGATATTTCTCGATACTGCTTTAATTTTTTTCCCTAAGAACGAACTTATGAACGCTATAATAGGTGCGGTTAATACAAAAATAAAAGCAATTCTGTAATCAATCCGAGAAATGTAAACAATTACAAAAATGAACCCAATTATGGTTTGAAAAATCAACGAAATAGATAGTGTAATTAGCTTTTCAGAGTCTGTTCTGGCTTTCTGTAATTTACTTAAGGTTTCCCCGCTACTTTGATCTTCAAAATCTTCATAAGGCAAATCTAAAGATTTTTTTATACCATCCGTATACATTTCAGCACCTGTTCTTTGAATAACAATATTGGTAAAGTAATCTTGAAAGTTTTTTGTGATACGAGAAATCATTGCAGCCGTAAGCGAAAGTCCTAACCAAAATCCTACAGATTTTATGAATCCGATTTCGTTGCCTTTGTATTTTGCAATTCCAACTCCACAATCCTGCATTAATTTACCCGTAATAATGGAGTCAGACAAACTGAAACATATGTTTATTGTCGCCATTAAAAGCGCAAAAAAGAGTAGTAATTTGTGTTTTCGTAAATACTTATAAAGCAATTTCATTTGTAAAAATTTAAGAGGCAAAAGTAATCAATAAAAAGTCTTTACATATTTTTTTACAACTATTTAACTTGTTTTTGTATTTTTGAAAGAAGTTATACAGTACTATGAAATTTCAAACCACTATTCCCATAAAAAAATCTGATTTTTTAATTAATTATTCGTCAAAACTAGTTTCTTTAGGTTCTTGTTTTGCTGAAAATATGGGAGATAAATTTGACTATTTCAAATTTTCAACTATTACCAATCCTTTTGGAATTATTTTTAATCCAATTTCATTAGAAAAAATAATTGTTAGAAGTATTCATAAAAAATATTTTACAGAGAAAGATGTGTTTTTTCATAATGAAGCTTGGCATTGTTTTGAAGTGCATTCCGAGCTTTCAAGTCCTGATAAAGCAGATTTTCTAGCTACTTTAAATCAATTAATTGATACTACAAATTGGCACATAGAGAATGCCACACATTGTCTAATTACTTTAGGGACTTCTTGGGCGTATAAACATATTGAAAGCGATGAAATTGTTGCCAATTGTCATAAAGTTCCACAACAACAATTTGTGAAAGAATTGCTTTCTGTTGCTGATATTGAATCTAGTTTGAAAAGAATAGTTTCAGAAATTCAAGTTGTAAATTCAAATTGTAAATTTATTTTTACCATTTCTCCTGTTCGTCATATTAAAGACGGTTTTATTGAAAACAATGTAAGTAAATCGCATTTAATTATTGCGCTTTATCAATTTCTATCAAAAACTACTTCAAGTATTTATTTCCCCAGTTACGAAATTATGATGGACGAGTTACGTGATTATCGTTTTTATGCAGAAGATATGTTACATCCAAATCAAACGGCAATTGATTATATTTGGATGAAATTTTCAGAAAATTTTATTGATGAAATTGAATTTGATACGATGCAACACATTTCTGAAATTCAAAAATCATTGCGTCACAGACCGTTTAATCCTAATTCTGAAAGTCATTTAAAATTTCAGGATAAATTAAAGCAGAAAATCAATTCAATTGTGGCTAAATATCCTGAAATGAAATTTTAAAACATCTATTGTAATTTGTTTTGTAAATCTTGCCAGTTACCACCGTTGATGCATTCAATTCCGTTTCGGTTTAGTATTCGTGATGCCATACCACTTCTGTTTCCACTTCTGCAACAAGCTATAACTGGTTTGTTAAGTTTTTTTATATCATTAATTTTCGATTCGATAATTTGTAATGGAATATTTTTGGAGTCTTTAATATGCCCGCCGGCAAATTCTTCGTACGTTCTCACATCAATGATTATTGCATTTCTCTCTTTAAAAGCTGCAATTTGTGCGGATTTATTTCCAAATCCTAAAAAATCTAAAATTCCCATATTGTTTTGTTTTTAGCAAATATATGGGAATCTTACAATAAGTTTTGTAACAAATGTTACTATTTGTTACTTAATTTTCGAAAATTAATGACAAACCTCCATCAATTAAATGTGCTATTTCCGGGCGTTTTGTTTTAACTTTTTCTAAATGATTTAAAACTTTGTCAATTAAATCCGAATGATTTTCTTTTTTAGCTAATTCGGCAATTTCAACTGAAAGTAACCAATCGTTTTCGTGATTTGCAGTTACAGCCCCAAATGCTTCTTTCAAAGTGATTTCAGCTGGTTTCCCTTCTCTTAATTTTCTAATATTTAAGTATAAATTTTCTAGTTCTTCACGTTTGTTAGATTTTTTTTGTTTGATGGTATGCGATGAAGGAACATGGTTAATCATATCAAAACTTGAAACATCTGCAGGTCCTGAAAAGGCGGATATTATTTTTTTACCTACAGCCATATCATAAATTCCCCATTCTGGAGCAAATAATACGGTTTCGCCATGAGTAACTGTACAATTTTTGAATTTTATTAGTAAAATTTCACCCTGTAAATTTCTTGTTCCAGTAATAATTTCACCAGAAACTATAATGTTTCCTTCAAATTCTAAAGTAATTTGTTCACCTTCATAAATATCATAGGCACGTAAATCTCTTGGCCCCATATCTTCAATTGCCAAATTGATGCCTTTTAGCATTCCAATTGGCGAACCAAATCCATCAGGATGCGATGCTGTTCCGTGTCCTACTAATTCTTTTTCTCTGTACGATAAAGCCGTTTTTCCAGTGGTTTGAATGTAAACTGGTTTTCCTTCATTTTCAATTACGTTTGTAAAAACGCCTGATATTTGTAAGCCAGTACTTAATTCTACTGTACCCATTGCTTTTGAAGTAATTAATTTTTGAACACCAGATAAACCGCCAGTTCGTAGTGCCATTTTATTGGCGAATTCTTCTAATACAGAACTTAATTTGGCAAAATCTGGTGTAACATAAAGTTGTGGTTGCGGCTTAGTGATATCAAAACTTTGATCTGCTGCTGAAATATCGTAAGGGATTTTTTTTACTTCATCTGTCATGCACCAGGCACTTTCACCAATGGAAGATAATAATCCTGCACCATATATTTTTGGGTTTTCTACTGTTCCAATTAATCCGTATTCTACAGTCCACCAATGTAAGTTTCTAATTTTAGACATTTCAGACAATTCATCCATGTTGTTTTGTAAAAATTCAACTTGGTCTTCTGCAGCTTTAATTTCTTCATCTGAAGTGCCTTCTGCTTCTTTTACAATAGATAATAATCGAACGGCTTCGTATAATTCGTAATCTCTTGAAGATGAAATGGCTTTGCAGCCAATTTCGCCAAAACGGCGTAAATATTCTGCATATTCTGGGTTGGCAATAATAGGAGCGTGCCCGGCACCTTCATGAATAATATCTGGAGCAGGAGTATATTCAATATGTTCTAATTGTCTAATGTCACAAGCAATAACTAAAACATTATACGCTTGAAATTCCATGAAAGCACTTGGTGGAATAAATCCGTCAACCGCTACAGCAGCCCAACCAATTTCTTTCAAAATTCGGTTCATACCATACATGTTAGGAATATTATCAATTTCTAACCCGGTTTTTTCTAACCCTTCTAAATAAGAATTATGTGCCACTTTAGATAAATAATTTACGTTTTTACGCATGACATATCTCCAAACCGCTTGATTTATAGGTGTGTAGTCTGTATAATCTTGTGGGATTATGAATTGTTTTAAATGTTTAGGTAACCTGTCTATCAATGGGTTACTTTCAAAATTAGTTTCCATAATGGTATTTATGTTGTTTCAGTAAAATTACGATAAATTTTAAATCAAATTATGATTTTTATTATGCAAATAAAAATCCTGACAGTTTTAAAACAAATCAGGATTAATTTTTCAATTTTAATACTAGGTTTGTTTTATTATTGGCGGATATTTTTCTAAAATTTTAGCTACAAATTCAGCAATTCGTTCGTCTTTCTTTTCAAAGTTTGTTGTTAAATATCCTGTTCCTATTCCTTGCCAAACTAACTCTTTAGTTTTTGCATCAACAATGTCAATATATAACGTGCCTTCTGGAGTAGTCGTCGTTTGCGTGAAACCCATTCCCATTCCCCAACCTGGACCCCAACCTGGACCCCAGCCAAAACCGTAGCCCCAACCCATGTTGTTGTATACATTAACACGTTCACGCTCTTTGGTGAAAATATTGATTAAAACATCGGGATTTTCTGATTTTGTAAATTGTTTAGTAGGCATTACAGCATCAATTGCGAATAAAATACGCTTTTTGTCTAAATCTGAAATTTCTAATTTATCTATGCTACTTTTATTATAGGCATAGGTTTTGTAAGCTGCAAAATTTGCTTTTTTGTCATAATCTGTATTTACATAAACAGACGAACAAGAAGTAAGGATAAAAAATCCTAAAACCGATAGAAGTTTAATTAATTTCATAATTTATTATTTAAGTTAATAATTTTTCGTCAACTAAATTGGGTAAAGTTACTTTTAACAAAGGTTGCGTTTCCATAGCGCGTTTTATAGCAAATATTGCCCCTTCATTTCTGGCCCAATTTCTTCTTGATATTCCATTGTTTACATCCCAAAACAACATCATTTCTAGACGTTTAGATGCTTCTTTAGTCCCATCAAGAAGCATGCCAAAACCTCCATTAATGACTTCTCCCCAGCCAACACCGCCGCCATTATGTATTGATACCCAAGTAGCACCTCTGAAACTGTCGCCAATTACATTTTGAATCGCCATATCTGCCGTAAATCGGGAACCGTCATAAATGTTAGATGTTTCTCTGTATGGTGAATCTGTACCAGAAACATCATGATGGTCTCTTCCTAAAATTACCATTCCAATTTCGCCACGAGCTATAGCTTGATTAAATGCTTCTGCGATTTTAATTCGTCCTTCTGCATCAGCATATAGAATTCGAGCTTGAGATCCTACAACTAATTTGTTTTCTTGAGCGCCTTTAATCCACTGAATATTATCGGCCATTTGTTGTTGAATTTCTTCAGGAGAAGTTTTCATCATTTCTTCTAAAACAGCACAAGCAATTGCATCGGTTTTAGCTAAGTCTTCAGGATTTCCTGAGGCACAAACCCATCGAAAAGGGCCAAAACCATAATCAAAACACATTGGACCCATAATATCTTGTACATAACTATTGTATTTAAAATCGATATGATTTTCTGCAAAAACATCCGCACCCGCTCTAGAAGCTTCTAATAAAAAAGCGTTTCCATAATCGAAGAAATACGTGCCTTTATCCGTATGTTTATTAATTGCCATGGCATGACGACGCAATGTTTTTTGAACTTCTTCTTTAAATTTATTTGGATTGTTAGCCATCATTTCATTAGACTCATCAAATGTAAATCCAATAGGGTAGTAGCCGCCAGCCCAAGGATTGTGAAGTGAAGTTTGGTCAGAACCTAAATCGATATGTAAATTTTCCGCATCAAATCGTTCCCAAACATCTACTACATTTCCTAAATAAGCAATAGAGACTACTTCATTGGTTTCCATTGCTTTTCTAACTCTCGCTACTAAAAGTGTAATGTCTTCAATTACTTCGTTTATCCATCCTTGTGAATGACGAATGTGTGTGATTTTAGGATTCACTTCTGCACAAACGGTAACACAACCCGCAATATTTCCTGCTTTTGGCTGTGCTCCAGACATTCCACCTAATCCTGAAGTTACAAATAAACCGCCTTTTGGTGATTTTTTTATTTTTCGAAAACCGTTTAAAACGGTAATTGTAGTGCCATGAACAATGCCTTGAGGTCCAATATACATATAACTTCCTGCAGTCATTTGACCATATTGCGACACGCCTAACGCATTCATTTTTTCCCAATCATCTGGTTTAGAGTAATTTGGAATTACCATTCCATTTGTAACTACGACTCTTGGTGCTTCTTTATGAGAAGGAAATAATCCCATTGGATGACCAGAATACATTGATAACGTTTGTTCATCTGTCATTTCAGACAAATATTTCATGGTAAGTAAATACTGTGCCCAATTTTGAAAAACAGCGCCATTTCCTCCATACGTAATTAATTCATGAGGATGTTGTGCAACAGCATAATCTAAATTATTTTGTATCATCAACATAATCGCTTTGGCTTGTTCAGAATTTCCGGGATATTCAGAAATTGGTCTGGCTTTCATTTCGTAATCTGGACGAAATCGATACATATAAATTCGCCCATATTGTTCCAATTCGGCTTTAAATTCAGGAAGCAACGTGGCATGATGTTTGGCATCAAAATAGCGCAAAGCGTTTTTTAATGCTAATTTTTTTTCTTCTTCTGAAAGAATTTCTTTTCGCTTTGGCGCATGATTTATTGCTAACTCATACTGTTTTTGTTGTGGTAAAATATCCGGAATTCCTTGTTGTATTTGCTCTTTAAAAGTCATTTTTTTAAATTTTGTATTTTTAGATTTTAGATTTTCAGAAATTATTGTTTGAATATCGGTTATCTAAAACTATTTCTTGTTTGTTCCTGTTTTTTTGTCGAAACCATATGGACAATGGCGACATCCACTTTTGCAGCAGTAGCCTCTTTTTAAATGGTGTTTTTCTGTAAAACATTTATATCCTTCAGGAGTAAAATAAAAATCTTCTCCTTCTTTTAAATTTTTTGGATTTATTTCATTGTTCATAATCGCAAATTTAGGAACTTTGCAGCAAATGATTGTATTAGTTTTTAAATATTTAAGTAGCGAAACAATTATTTCTTTTTTATGAAATCAAAAAACCAGAAAATATCTATTCATTTTCCTAATGGAATTGAACTTTTTATCAAAAGAGAAGATCAATTACATCCAATAATTTCTGGAAATAAATTCAGAAAATTAAAATATAATTTAGCCGAAGCAAAACGATTAGGATATAAAAAATTGCTCACTTTTGGCGGGGCATTCTCTAATCATATTGTTGCTGTTGCAGGTGCTGGAAAAGAATTTGGTTTTGAAACTATTGGAATAATTAGAGGCGAAGAATTACAAGAAAAGATAGAAGAAAACCCAAGTTTATCTGTTGCACAACAATTTGGAATGAAGTTGGTCTTTGTTTCAAGAGATGCATATAGGTTAAAAGAAACGCCAGAATTTATTAAAGAAATGAAATCTCAATTTGGTGATTTTTATTTGCTACCCGAAGGCGGCACAAATGAATTAGCCATAAAAGGGTGTGAAGAAATTTTATCTGAAGATGACATCCAGTTTTCACATATTTGTTCTTCAATAGGAACGGGCGGTACAATTTCAGGAATAATTAATAGTGCTGCTTCTCATCAAAATATTATTGGATTTTCTTCCTTAAAAGGTGATTTTTTACAAAATGATATTGCTAAATTTGCAAATCAAAAGAATTGGTCTGTAAATTGTGAGTATCATTTTGGAGGTTATGGAAAAGTAACAAACGAATTAATTGAATTTATAAATACATTTTATTTGGAACATGCAATTCGATTGGATCCAATTTATACTGGAAAAATGATGTTAGGTATTTTTGTTTTAATACAAAAAGATTTTTTTCCACCAAATTCAAAAATTTTAGCCATTCATACTGGTGGCTTACAGGGCATTGCAGGTATGAATTTAAAATTAGAAAAATCAGGAAAAACAAAGATAACGATATGATGAATAAAATTTTAATACTATTTTTTACGCTGCTTATAACAGGTTGTGGAGGTTCTAAAATCACTACTAATAAAGGAAAAACATATTCTAAATCGTATCCTGCTTCAAAAAAACCTGTTACAAAACCAACACCAGTTGCAAAATCGCCTACAAAAGAAAATCCTTCTGGGAGTGAAATATTAGTAGCAACATCTAAAGTAAAAGCTACAACAGAAGATGTAAAAAAATACATTGAAGATTTTAAAGAAACGGCAAAAAATAACATGAAGGTTCACGGAATTCCTGCAAGTATAACCATGGCGCAGGGTATTTTAGAATCGGGTGCGGGATTTGGATCTTTGGCTAAAGAAGCGAATAATCATTTCGGGATAAAATGCCATACAGGATGGACAGGTGAGTCTGTAAAATACGATGATGATGCCGAACAAGAGTGTTTTAGAAAATATAAAGACCCAACTGAATCTTACAAAGATCACTCTGCTTTTTTATCTTCAAGAAAGCGGTATGAAAGTTTGTTTAAATTAGATAAAGGCGATTATGAATCGTGGGCTAATGGCTTAAAACAAGCTGGTTACGCAACAGACACGTTATATCCTTCTAAATTAATTGGTATTATTGAACGTTATGAATTATATAAAATTGACAATGAAGTTTTAGGAAGAAATTTTATTCCAAAACCAAGAGTTGTTACTCAAGTACAAGTTATTGGAGAGCATACCGTTGAAAAAGGAGATACATTATACTCTTTATCAAAAAAATACAATATATCTGTTGAGGAATTAAAAAGTTTAAATAATATTTTGGAATCCGGAATTTCAATCGGTCAAAAATTAAAAGTAAAAAAATAATGTTATATCAAAGAAGTAGTCAGTTATTTGTTGAAGCAAATGAAGTAATACCTGGCGGTGTTAACTCTCCTGTTCGTGCATTTAAAGGTGTTGGAGGTTTTCCTATTTTCATTAAAGAAGCTAAAGGCGCTTATTTATATGATGAAGATGGAAATAAATATATAGATTACATCAACTCTTGGGGACCTATGATTTTAGGTCATGCACACGAGCCTGTAGTAAATGCAATAATTGAAAAGGCAAAAAAAGGAACTTCTTTTGGAACGCCAACCGAGTTAGAAACGAAAATTGCTCAATTGGCCATTTCAATGGTACCAAATATTGATAAAATTCGATTTGTTAACTCGGGTACAGAAGCTTGTATGAGTGCGATACGATTAGCTCGTGGTTATACAAAACGCGATAAAATAATAAAATTTTCAGGTTGTTATCATGGTCATTCTGATTCGTTTTTAATTGCTGCTGGAAGTGGATTAAGTACGTTTGGTGTGCCAAATAGCCCTGGAGTAACTGAAGGCACTGCTAAAGACACGTTATTAGCAAAATATAATGATTTAGAGCACGTGAAAGCGCTTTTTGAAGCCAATAAAAATCAAATTGCTGCAATTATTGTAGAACCTGTTGCAGGAAATATGGGTTGTATCCCTCCAAAAGAAGGTTTTTTATCCGGTTTAAAGCAACTTTGTAAGGAAAACGGTGCTTTATTAGTTTTTGATGAAGTAATGACTGGATTTCGTCTTGCAAAAGGTGGCGTACAAGAATTGTATCAAGTTGCTGCAGATATTGTTTGTTTTGGGAAAGTAATTGGTGGTGGATTGCCAGTAGGTGCTTTTGCAGCACGAAATGAAATTATGAATTTGTTATCGCCATTAGGTCCTGTTTATCAGGCAGGAACGTTATCTGGAAATCCATTAGCTATGGCGGCAGGATATCAAATGCTATTGGAGTTAAATTCAGATAAAGAAATATTTAAAAGATTAGAAGAAAAAACTGCTTATTTAGAGAGAGGAATTCACAAAGTTCTGGCGGAAAATGATATAGAATTTACTATAAATAGAGTAGGATCAATGATTTCCGTTCACTTTGATAAAAATGAAGTGTATGATTTTGAAACTGCAAAAAATGGGGATAACGAAAGATTTAAAAAATTCTTTCACGAATTATTGAAACGTGGCATTTATATTGCGCCCTCAGCATATGAAACGTGGTTTATTACTGATGCTTTAAGCTATGAAGATTTAGACTTTACGATTCAGTCAATTCAAGAAGTGGCAAAAATATTATAAAAAAAAGCCCGTTTAGTTTACTAAACGGGCTTTTTAAAAAGTAACTTATTTTTAGTTTGTTAATTTTTTCAACAAACCTTGTTTACTTTCAATACTTTCCATTTGAGTTTGAGAAAGTGTAGCTCTTAATTTAGCTTCAATTACTCTAGCCAATTCGATTTTTCTTTCAGCTGAAAGATTTTCGTTTAAATTTCTGAATTTGTATTCAAATAATCTTGTTAAATCTTCGCTTAAAGTTCCTTCTACGGTTATCGCTTCTGCAAGAGCCGTCATATTATTTTTAGCTTCAATTTTCTCGTCTACTTTTTTAAATGTTTCTTGAGCATTAGCATTTACTGTGAAAGCTAAAAACAAAACAAGAGCGCCTAATAAATTTTTCATTGTTAAATTTTTTAATAGTTTTATCAAAAATAAAAAATATTTTTAATATCAAAGCCTTTTTTACAAATAATTATCTTTTTTTTTGATTTTTTAATTTAGCTAAACTTATTTTATCACCTCAATTTTCATTGAATCATCACTATTTTCAGTATCTAAAAAACCTTGCTCTTGCATCCATTCATCGCTATAAATTTTACTCATATAACGCGATCCGTGGTCAGGAAAAACAACTACTACATTACTATTTTCATTAAATTCTCCTGATGCGGCATATTGTTTTACGGCTTGAAATGCAGCGCCAGATGTATATCCTACAAATAATCCTTCTGTTTTGGATATTTCTCTTGCCATATGGGCACTTTCTTTATCGGTAACTTTTACGTATTGATCAATAATATCAAAATCAGTAGCCGTTGGAATTAAGTTTTTCCCTAAACCTTCAATTTTGTATGAATAAATTTCTTTTTCGTCAAACTCTTTGGTTTCGTGGTATTTTTTTAAAACGGAACCATATGCATCTACACCTAAAATTTTAATAGCTGGATTTTTTTCTTTTAAATACCTTCCAATCCCAGAAATAGTACCACCAGTGCCACTACAAACCACAACATGAGTTACCAAACCATTTGTTTGATCCCATATTTCTTTACCTGTACTGCAATAATGTGCTTCAATGTTTAAATCATTAAAGTATTGATTTATATAGATAGAATTCGGTGTAGCCTCTTGTATTTTTTTTGCCACTTCATAATAACTTCTTGGGTCATCTGCAGCTACATTAGCCGGACAAACATATACTTTTGCGCCCATGCTTTTAAGCATATCAATTTTGTCAGGTGATGATTTATCACTCACCGCTAAAATACATTTGTATCCTTTAATGATGCTAATCATAGCTAAACTAAATCCGGTATTTCCTGAAGTTGTTTCTACAATAGTTGCACCGGGCTTTAATATGCCTTTTTCTTCAGCACAATTGATAATATGTAAAGCAATTCTGTCTTTTGCAGAATGTCCTGGATTAAAAGCTTCTACTTTGGCATAAAAATTACCGGTTAATCCTGCCGCTATTTTATTTAATTTTATAATTGGTGTATTACCAACTAATTCAAGAACAGAGTTATAGGCGTTTATTTCTTTTTTCATTTTTAATGCTTTATTTTTTAATATTTTCTAAATCAAATAAGAAAGCAAACTCTTTGGCTAATTCTTTTAAAGCTTCAAATCTTCCAGAAGCTCCACCGTGACCCGCATCCATATTTGTATCTAAAAATAATTGTTTGTTGTTTGTTTTCAGCACTCTTAATTTTGCTACCCATTTTGCAGGTTCAAAATATTGCACTTGCGAATCGTGTAAACCTGTTGAAACATACATATTTGGATATCCTTGTGCTTTTACTTGATCGTATGGTGAATAGGATAGCATATAATCATAATATTTTTTTTCATTTGGATTTCCCCATTCGTCATATTCTCCAGTAGTTAATGGAATAGTGTCATCTAACATTGTGGTAATTACATCAACAAATGGTACTTGTGCTATAACACCATTATACAATTCAGGAGCCATATTAACAATTGCACCCATTAACAAACCACCAGCAGAACCACCTTCGGCATATAAATGCTCTGCAGAAGTGTATTTTTCTGAAATTAAAAACTTACTACAATCGATAAAATCTGTAAATGTGTTTTTCTTTTTTAATAATTTTCCATTTTCATACCATTCTCTGCCTAAATCTTCTCCACCACGAATGTGAGCGATAACATAAATGAATCCTCTATCCATTAAACTTAATCGTGTACTTGAAAAATACGGATCCATTGAAGAACCGTAAGAGCCATAAGCATATTGTAACAAAGGATTTTTACTATCTTTTTTGATGCCTTTTTTATAAACAATACTCATAGGTATTTTTGTCCCATCTGTTGCAGTAGCCCAAATTCTTTCTTCTGTATAATTATTTTTGTCAAATTTTCCACCTAAAACGGCTTGTTCTTTCAATATGGTTTTTTCTTTTGTTTTCATATTGAAATCAATCACAGAAGAAGGCGTGGCCATAGATTGATAGCCATAACGTAAAACATCTGTGTCAAAATCAACATTAGAAGTGGTATAGCACGTGTAGGTTTCGCTATTAAAAGGTAAGTAATAATCTCCAGAGCCATCCCAAGGTTTAATTTGAATTTTATTTAAACCGTTTGAACGTTCTTCCACTACTAAATAGTTTTTGAAAATTTCAATTCCTTCTAACAACACATCTTTTCTATGCGGAATTAAATCGGTCCAATTATCTTTTTCCGTTGCGTTTTCAGGAGTTGTCATTAATTTGAAATTGGTCGCTTTATCGGCATTGGTTAAGATATAAAATTTATCTTTATAGAAAGAAATTGAATATTCTAAACCACGTGTTCTTGGTTGAAATATTCTGAATTTTCCATCTGGATTATTCGCTTCTAAGATTTGATATTCGGTAGTAAGCGTACTTCCAGAACCAATTATGAGGTATTTTTTCGATTTTTCTTTATAAACAAACGTATTATAGGTGTCATCCTTTTCGTGAAAAACCAGTACGTCTTCAGATGCATTTGTGCCTAATTTATGTTTGAAAATTTTATCAGAACGTAAGGTTTGTGCATCTTTTCCTGTATAAAAAAGCGTTTTATTATCGGCAGACCAGCTGGAACCACCAGTTGTATTTTCAATTTTATCTGAAAGAATTTCGCCTGTTTCTAAATTTTTAATTTGGATGGTATATTGTCTTCTTGAAATCAAATCTAATCCAAAAGCTACTAATTTGTTGTCGCCACTCACACTCATACCACTTAAGTTGAAGTAGGATTGTCCTTTTGCCATTTCGTTACAATCGAATAAAATTTCTTCTTTCGCATCTAAACTTCCTTTTTTTCTGGCATAAATTGGATAATCTTTACCCGTTTCAAAGCGAGTGATGTACCAATATTCGTTATAAAAATAAGGCACAGAACTGTCGTCTTCTTTAATTCTGGATTTCATTTCAGCAAACAAATCGTCTTGCAATTGTTTGGTATGAGCAGTAGATTTTTGGTAATATTCGTTTTCTTTATTTAAATAATCAATTACTTCAGGATTTTCTCGTTCGTTTAACCAATAGTAATTATCCGTTCTAACATCTCCGTGTTTTTCTAACTTTTTTGGAATTATTTTTGCAATTGGTGGTTGAATGGTTTTCATTTTTTGATTTTGATTTTGTGAATGTATTTTTGCGGTAAATATCAGTAAAACTGATGCTAAGATTATTTTTTTCATAGTTATTGCTGTTTTTTTGATATTTACTTCAATTTTATTTCAAACATTTTATCCCAATTTTTACCAGTAATAAATACGGTTTTTGTTGATGGATTATAAGCAATTCCGTTTAAAACTTCATCTCCATCCATTAATGTTTTTTTGTTTTTTGTTTTTAAATCAGAAAAATCGATAGCGCTTTCTACGGCTCCATTTTCTGGATTGATAATTACAATTACATCTTTTAGGTAAATGTTTGCCCAAATTTTTCCGTCAATCCATTCTAATTCGTTAAGTTCTGTAATGGCATTTGTGTCAGAATACACATTTATGAAACGCTCCATTTTTTGAGTTTCTGGATTTAAAAAATAAATTTTATTTGTTCCATCGCTCATTATCAAATATTTGTCGTTATGCGTTAATCCCCAACCTTCAATATCTGAAAAATAATCAAATGTTTTTTCTTGCTCTAAAGTTGCAGCATTATATATAATACCAACTTTATTTTTCCAAGTCAGTTGATAAATTTTGTCTTTAAAAACGGTTATCCCTTCACCAAAATAATCTGATGATAAAGACACAGATTTTGAAACATTTCCAGATTTATAATCTGTTTTTCTTAAACTTGATTCGCCATTTTGACCTGTTCCTTCATGCAAAATGCCGTTGTAAAATTCTAAACCTTGTGTGTAAGCATTTGCATCGTGATTATACGTATTTAAAATGGTATAATCTTTTGTTTCATATAATTTTGGTATGATATTCGAAACCAATTCAAAAGATGTTACACATTCTGTTTTTTCACCTTCAGAATGCACAATTGCTTTTATGTCTTGAATACCAAATTGTAATTTATCTAATTTTAAATTAAAAACTGCATTTTCAGTTGATTTACCTAATTTAATATCGTTTGAAAAATAAATTACCGAATCAATTTTAGCATTTTCAATATTTTCAATGCATAAATTCACAGTTTCATTAGGTTTGTAAACTTGTTTTAAGTCTTTTGTAGCAATAGAAAACAGGTCTTTTGTTTCACTACAATTATATAAAAAAACACTTAATGTTGTGATTATAAGTAAGTTAATTTTTTTCATATTCAATAATTTTTATAATACAATATTACAATTTATTTTAAACTAATTTTTGATTTGTAGAAATAATAAAAGATTGTATATTTGCATCGGCAAGTCCTACACGACCAGCTCCCTCAAAATCCTCCAGGGTGGGAACGCAGCAAAGGTATGTGGTTGTAGCGGTGCGATGTAGGTCGCTTGCCATTTTTTACTTCTATTCTTAAAATTCTTATAAAATTTATTGGTATCAAATTTTTTTAATTTAGATTTGTATTGTATAAAATCAATTTAAATGAAAAAACTAGTAATACTTCTTACATCAGTAGCATTTTTGCTAAGTTGTTCTCCAAAAAAAGTTCTTGTAGCCAATTCTCCAAAAAAAGTTATAGATGTTACAAAATACGTAAATACAATTAACGAAGCCAGTTTGTCAAAAAACCTTCATGTTATTGCTTCTGACGAAATGGAAGGAAGAAATACTGGAGAACCAGGACAGAAAAAAGCAGGATTGTATCTTATTGAGCAATATAAAGCTTTAGGTATCACAAATCCTCCAGGTTCAACTGATTATTATCAAAAAGTGCCTGCGGAATTCATGAAAAAAGGTTTTGCTCCAAAATTAGGTGATTCAGAAAACATTTGGGCTTTTATTCCTGGTTCGGAAAAACCAGAAGAAGTGCTTGTTATTTCCGCACATTACGACCATGTTGGTATGAAAAATGGTGAAGTATTTAACGGTGCAGATGATGATGGTTCAGGAACGGTTTCTTTAGTTGAAATTGCAAAAGCATTTTCGGAAGCAAAAAAAGACGGTTTTTCTCCAAAACGTTCAATTTTATTTTTACATGTTACGGGTGAAGAGCACGGTTTACATGGCTCTAGATATTATTCCGAAAACCCATTATTTCCGATAAAAAACACGATAGCAGATATTAATATTGATATGGTGGGACGTAGAGATACACTTGGCAATCATAAGGAAAATGGAAAATATGTGTATGTTATTGGTTCAGACCGATTAAGTTCTGAATTGCATACTATAAACGAAGAAATGAATACAAAATACGTGGGTTTAAATTTAGACTATACTTTTAATGCAAGAAATGACCCAAATAGATTTTATTTTCGCTCTGATCATTACAATTTTGCTAAAAAAGGTATTCCTTCTATTTTCTTTTTTAATGGTGTACATGAAGATTATCACGGACCAAATGATACTGCAGATAAAATTGAGTACGATTTATTAGCCATGCGAGTTAAATTGGCTTTTACTTTAGCTTGGGAATTGGCCAATAGAGAAAATAGAATTGTGGTTGACAAAGACGGTAAATAATGCAATTATTAATTTTAAATGGCCCTAATCTAAATTTATTAGGTCAACGTGAACCAGAAGTATATGGCAATCAAAATTTTGATTCCTATTTTGACGAATTGAAATTACAGTTTCCTATGGTTAAATTGGATTATTTTCAGTCTAATGTAGAAGGCGAAATTATCAATAAATTGCAAGAAGTTGGTTTTTCATACGATGGAATACTATTAAATGCTGGAGCGTATACACACACTTCTGTAGCCATTTCCGATTGTGTAAAGGCAATAACATCACCAGTCATTGAAGTGCATATTTCAAATACGTTTTCCAGAGAAACATTTCGTCATCAATCATACATTTCACCAAATGCAAAAGGCGTAATTATTGGTTTTGGTTTAAAAAGTTATGCGTTAGCTATTCAAAGTTTTTTGTAATTGATGCAACTTTTTAATAAATAAAATCGTCTTTACTTTCACATACTAAATCTATTAAAAAAATGAAAAAAATTACAGTATTTATTCTTGCATTTTTCGCAATGTTTTCAGCTTCATTCGGACAAGTTAAAGAAACCAGAGGTGTAGGAAATTTTACAGCTATTAAAGCTTCATCAGGCGTTAATGTAGTCTATACTCAAGGGCCTGTACAAAATGTTGAGGTGACTTGGGAAAAAGATTTAATGAAATTTTTGAAAGTGGAAACTAAAAATAATATTTTAAAAATCTTTATTGAAAACACCAACTACTATAAAAAAATGGATACTAGTAAATTACTTGTAACCGTTTCAAATCCGGGTATTGGAAGCGTTACAGTAAGTTCTTCGGCTACGTTTTCAATCAAAAATAATTTAAATGTAAGTTTGTTAAAAATTAATACCTCTTCAAGCGCTGATTTTTCAGGAACGGTAACTTGTAATTCCATTTTTATTGATGCATCTTCCAGTTCAAATGTAGCATTAAATATGGCTACTGATGATATTGCTGTTAATCTAAGCAGTAGTTCAAGCGTAGCATTAAAGGGCAAAACAGATAATTTAGCTATTGACGCTTCGAGTTCAGCAGATTGCGATGCAAAAGAGTTAATTTCAAATATGGCACAAGTTTCAGCAAGTACTTCTTCTGATATACAAGTTTTAGCATTAAAAGGATTAGATGCTACTGCTTCTACAAGCGGCTCTATAAAATATTATGGAAAATTAGATAAAGTAAAAATAACCGAGAGCACTTCTGGCTCTGTTGAACAAGTGAAATAAAATATTATGAAGCCCCAAACCTCAATTTTACTTTTTCTTTTTTCTTGTTTTTCAATAGCACAAATTAAAGGAAAAGTTACTGACTCAAATGGAAATGCTTTGCCATACGCAAGTGTTACTATTGAAAAAACCTACATCGGAACTTCTACAAATGAAAACGGGGAGTACGAATTAAATATCAAAAAATCAGGTAATTATACATTGGTTTTTAAGATTTTAGGATACAAAACCAAAACCATAACCCAAGAAATTAATTCATTTCCAGTAGTAATTAATGCTACACTTCCAGATGAACAATATTCAATCGAAGAAGTAGTTGTTAAAAGTGGTGAAAATCCTGCTAATGGAATCATCAGAAGTGCAATAGCCAATCGTAAAAAAAATACTGAAAAAACGGATAAATTTGAAGCTGATTTTTACTCAAGGGGAATTTTTAGAGTTAAAGATATTCCTAAGAAATTCATGGGTATTGAAATTGGTGATTTAGATGGAAATGTAGATTCTACAGGCGCTGGAATTATTTATCAATCGGAAACCGTTTCTAAAATTAAGTTTGAAAAACCAAACAATTTAAAAGAAGAAATCATTGCAAGTAAAGTGGCTGGAAACGATAATGGATTTAGCTTCAATACTGCTTTAAATACCAATTACGATTTATATCAAAATACTGTTGGGTTCAATATTCCAATGATTTCTCCGATTGCTTCAAATGCTTTTACATATTATAAATACAAAATAGAAGATTCATTTACAGACAGTTATAATAATTATGTGTACAAAATAAAAGTAACGCCAAAGCGTGATAAAGAACCCGTTTTTGAAGGTTATATATATATAGTTGACGACACTTTTGCTATTTATGCAATCGATTTAGATATTAAAGGTTACAGATCACAACAAGAGTTTTTAGAATCATTTAAAGTGGTGCAAAACTTCAGTTTTAATCCTGACACTAAAATGTGGGTAAAAAGTTTGCAATCATTTGATTTTAAAGCAGGTGTGTTTATGATGAAATTCAATGGTAAATTTACACACGTGTTTAGTAATTATAATTTTGTATCTAATTTTGATAAGAAAACCTTTGGTAGTGAAGTAGTTACGTTTGCCGAAAAATCAAATAAAAAAGAAATTTCGTATTGGCTAGAAAATCGTCCAGTGCCTTTAACGGAGGAAGAAACTACTAATTATGTAAAAAAAGATAGTGTTTATAAAGTCCGAAATTCTCAAGTGTATATGGATTCCGTTGATGCGGTTTCAAATAAATTTAAGGCAATTAAGTTGATAACAGGATATTCATTTAAAAATAGTTTTAAAAATAAAAGATTCAATTATCAAGGATTATTTAATTTGTCTTCTTTTAATTTTAATACCGTTCAGGGATATCATATAGGTTCAGGATTCTCGTACTCAAGTTATAATGAAGAAAAACAAAAACGAACCATAATAAACAGCGATTTTCAATACGGATTTTCAGATAAACGTATCCGACCAACGGCTTCTTTTTATCATAAATTCAATAATACAAATGATGCTTATTTTCGAATGTCTGGTGGGAACAAAGTCAATCAATTTAATAGTTCAGAACCTATTTCTGGAATAGAAAACTCAGTAAGTTCATTGTTTTTTAAAAATAATTTTATGAAATTATACGAAAAAGAATTTATTGAAATAGGAACAGGAAGAGAAGTAGTGAATGGTTTATTTTTAAATGCTAATATCGCTTACGAAAACAGAAAACCAGTATTTAATACTACAGATTTTGCCATAATTAAAACAGATGATGTATACAGTTCAAACCATCCGTTAAATCCAAATTCTGATCTACTTCCAGCTTTTGATGAACATCATGTAACTAAGTTTAGTTTGAGTTCTCGAATTGTTTTTGGTCAAAAGTACATTACTAGACCAGACGGAAAAATGAATATGAATGAAGGAAAATATCCAACACTTGGATTTACTTATACAAAAGCATTTTTAGCCACTTCAAAGGCGTATGAATATGACTTTTTAGAAGCTCGATTAAATTACTATAAAACATTAGCCAATAAAGGTGATTTAGAATTAAATTTGAAAGCAGGAATGTTTTTTGGTGCCGAAAATATTTCATTTGTAGATTACAAACATTTTAACGGAAATCAAACGCATGTTCGAATTGATGGGCAATACAATTCAAGTTTTAATCTATTGCCTTATTATTCGCAATCTACTAATAATCAGTATTTTGAATTACATGCAAATTATAACGATAATGGTTACTTTATGAATAAAATTCCATTAATTAATAAATTAGGTTGGAATTTAGTTGGAGGGTTTCATCAATTAGCTACTCCAAATAACAGACCTTATCAAGAAATAACTGTTGGTTTAGACCGAATTGGATTTGGAAAACTTAAAATTTTCCGTGTAGATTATGTTAGAAGTTTTCAAGGGAGCAACTTCGGACAAGGATTTATGTTTGGTTTGAGATTTTAGGTAGAAATTCCAATATTAAAATTCCAAATTCCAAGATATTAAAAAACCTCGAAACTTAATTGCTTCGAGGTTTTTTATATTTATAATTTTGTGGTTCTCTGTATTTTCTTTGCGTTACTTTGTGTAAATTTAACCTAAAACCACTACTTTATTTTCTCCGTCAACTACTACTTTAGTTAAACCGTGTTTGGCTAAACCTTTCATAGCAGCATCCCATTTTTTTCCGCTTAAAGCCGATTTGTCTTTTAAAACACCAATTGGTTGATTGTTTTCTTTCTCTAATAAACTAACAATGAATTTTTCATCTTCGGTTAATTCATAAGTTACTTTTTTCTCTGGACGCATTTGTGGGAAAAATAACACTTCTTGAATAGAGGCATTATTTGTTAAAAACATAATTAATCGGTCCATTCCAATTCCTAAACCAGAAGTTGGAGGCATTCCGTATTCTAAAGCACGTAAAAAGTCTTCATCAATAATTCCGTTGGCTTCATCGTCACCTTTTTCTGCTAAAGCCATTTGTGCTTCAAAACGTTCTCTTTGATCAATTGGATCGTTTAATTCAGAATAGGCATTGGCAATTTCTTTTCCGCAAACCATTAATTCAAAACGCTCCGTTAAATCTGGATTGTCTCGGTGTTGTTTACATAAAGGCGACATTTCTTTTGGATAATCTGTAATGAAAGTCGGTTGAATGTAATTTCCTTCGCATTTTGCACCAAAAATTTCATCAATTAATTTTCCTTTACCCATGGTTTCATTTACGTCAATTCCCATTCCTTTAGCCGCTTCAAATAACTCAGCTTCCGTTTTTCCAGAAATATCAAAACCGGTGAAGTCAATGATAGATTGCGTCATAGTGACTCTTGCATAAGGCGCTTTAAAGCTAATTTTATGTTCGCCAAAAGTAGTTTCTGGAGTATCATTTACTTTTGTGGCGCAATATTCCAAAAGGTTTTCGGTAAATTCCATCATCCAATTGTAATCTTTGTACGCTACATATATTTCCATAGCCGTAAATTCTGGATTGTGCGTTCGGTCCATTCCTTCGTTACGGAAGTTTTTAGAAAATTCGTACACACCATCAAAACCGCCTACAATTAATCTTTTTAAGTATAATTCGTTAGCAATTCGCATGTATAAAGGGATGTCTAAACTGTTGTGATGCGTCATAAACGGACGCGCAGCAGCACCACCTGGAATGGATTGCAAAATAGGCGTTTCTACTTCCATGTAGCCACTTTCATTAAAGAAAGTTCGCATTGCAGTAAATAATTTTGTTCGTTTTACAAAAACTTCTTTTACTTGTGGATTTACAACTAAATCGACATAACGCATACGGTAACGCAATTCGGCATCATTAAAGGCATCGTATACTTTTCCATCTTCATCAGTTTTTGGAAAAGGTAATGGGCGTAGGGTTTTACTTAAAAAAGTAAAGTTGTCTACTCTAATGCATTTCGCGCCCACTTGTGTGGTAAATAATTCGCCTTCAATTCCTAAAAAATCTCCTAAATCGGTTAATTTTTTAAAAACTTGGTTGTATAATGTTTTGTCTTCGCCTTGGCAAATAAAATCTCTGTTAAAATAGACTTGTATTCTGCCTTCGCTATCTTGAATTTCAGCAAATGCCGCTTTTCCTTGATCTCTCACACTCATCAATCTTCCAGCAATTACCACCTTTTTTCCTTCTTCAAAATTATCCTTTATAGCTTTTGAAGTGTCCTTTACAGGGTATAAATCTGCAGGATAAGGATTAATGCCCAAGTTTCTAAGGGCTTGTAATTTCTCTCTTCTAATGATTTCTTGTTCGGAAAGTTGCATAATTTATTTTATTTTAAGAAGGCAAAGATAAGCAATAGATATATAGTTTCAAAGTCAGAATTTTTTAGCAGAAAGATTTAAAATTGTATCTTTGAAAAATAAATCTATTTTGTAAATGAAACAAATTCAACTTCTTGATTTAGGAAATAAAGATTATAAAGAAACTTGGGAGTATCAAGAAGAATTATTTAAAGAAATTGTAGATATTAAAATTCAAAATCGAAATACAACTTCTTCAATCCCTACACCTAATTTTTTTCTTTATGTAACACATCCTCATGTCTATACTTTAGGTAAAAGTGGTGATGTTTCAAATTTGTTGCTTTCTGAAAAACAATTAATAGATAAAGGCGCTACTTTTTACAAAATAAATAGAGGAGGAGACATAACCTATCATGGTCCAGGACAGATTGTAGGCTACCCAATTTTAGATTTAGAGAATTTTTTTACCGATATTCATAAATATCTTCGATTTCTTGAAGAAGCCATAATTTTAACTTTAGCAGAATATGGATTAAAAACAGAACGAAGCCCAGGTGAAACAGGTGTGTGGTTTGATGTAGGAACGCCTTTTGCTCGAAAAATTTGTGCCATGGGAGTTCGTGCTTCTCGATGGGTAACCATGCATGGCTTTGCTTTAAATGTAAATGCCGACTTAGGCTATTTTGACAATATTATTCCTTGTGGTATCCGTGGTAAGGCAGTAACGTCTATGCACGTTGAGTTGGATAGAGAAGTAAATGAAGAAGAAGTAAAACAAAAAATTCTAAAACATTTTTCCGTTTTGTTTGAAAGTTCATTTATTTAGAACTTATAATTCTAAAATTAATTGTTCTGGAAGTAATCTGAATGTTTTTCTGTGGTATTTTGTTATGCCATATTTTCTAATAGCATCTCGGTGCTCTTTTGTAGGGTAACCTTTATTCTTTTTCCAATTATACATAGGAAACTCTTCGTGAATTTTATCCATATAATCATCTCTATATGTTTTTGCTAAAATTGATGCAGCGGCAATACTTAAAAATTTCGCATCACCTTTAATGATAGATGTGTTTGGAATCGAGGACAAAATTTCAATTTCTTTTGCATTGAATATTTTCCCTTCTTTTTGTTTCATGCCTAATTTTCCGTTTAAAGGTCTGTTTCCATCTACAATAATATATTCAGGTGTGGTTTTCAGCTTCAATACGCTTTCTTGCATAGCTTTCATAGATGCATTTAGAATATTTATTTCATCTATTTCTACATTATATATATGTGTAAAAGAAAAATCAAATAAACTTTCAATAATTGGTCTCAACTCAAAACGTTTTTTTTCAGATAATTGCTTGGAATCATTTATAGCTTGAAATAAAATTTGCTCTTGTTTTTTTTGTTCTTTTGTTAATACAATGTTAGGATTTTGTAAAATAATTGTAGCAGCGGTTACAGGACCAGCTAGGCAACCTCTACCTGCTTCATCGGTTCCGCACTCAATAGTAAAATTACTGTAACATTTATTTAACATAAAATATTTTTTACAAAAATAATTAAATTTCAAATAACATTTAACATTTTATCAACGCTTTTATATTGTGGGTTCTACATAGTTTTTAAATCCGAAAAAAAAATTAACACAAAAAAAATGACAATATTGTGAAGTATTATTTGTTTATTTAAGAAATTATTAAGAAGTTTGCGGAATAACTAACTCAAATAAAATTAATATGAGATCGAAGTTCAAATGGATTTTTACGCTTTTAGTAGCGTTTACGATGCAGTTTTCTTTCGCACAACAGAAAACTGTTACAGGTACAGTAACAAGTGATGGCGCTAAATTGCCAGGTGCTACTGTAAGTATTTCGGGTACACAACAAGGTACTCAAACGGATGAGAATGGTAAATTCTCTATTAAAGCAGCTCAAGGGGATGTTTTAGAAGTTTCTTTCTTAGGAAAAGATACTAAAACAGTAAAAATTGGTGCTGGTAATGTTGTTAATGTTGTTTTATCAACAACAAACAATGTAATACAGGATGTAGTTGTTCAAGGTTATAGAACAGTAACAAAAAAATCTGCTGTAACAGCTGATGCTTCTGTTTCTGCAAAAACTATTGAAAACAGACCAAATGCAAATGCTATGAATACCTTACAAGGTCAATTAGCTGGTGTTAATATTACTGCAAGTACAGGTCAGCCAGGTGCTAAATCTAGTGTAGTAATTAGAGGTATTGGTTCAATCAATGGTAACTCTGATCCATTGTATGTTATTGATGGTTTCCCATCTAACAGTGACTCATTCCGTACGATTAACTCAAATGATATTGAGTCTATTGCGGTATTAAAAGATGCTGCGGCAACTTCTGAATATGGAAATAGAGGTTCAAATGGGGTCATTGTAGTTAAAACTAAAAAAGCTAAATTTGGAGATGCTAAAACTAGTTTCAGATATAGTTCGCAATATGGTGTAGGGTATATGCAATTACCAAAATATACTTATGCTAATGCTAAAGAATTATTAAAAATTGAACAAAATTTTGGTGCTGGTTTAGGAGCAACATTAACGGATGCAGAAATTGCAGCTTATGGAGTTGATACTGATTGGGTTGGTTATTTCTTTAGACCTTCTACTTCAAAATCACATAATTTGAGTGTTGAGAACAGCAATAAAAATATTGCTTCTTTTACGTCATTAGGTTATTTTGACCAAGATGGTATCTTAGAGTCTACAGGAATCAAAAGATTTAACTTGCGTAATAACATAAATGGAAAATCTTCTAATGATAAATTTAAATACCAAATTAATACAGGTATTGGTTTCTCTAAAAATGCTCAAGCAACAAACTTAGGAGAGGGTGCGATTAATAGAAATTATGTAACTGGAGCATTCTTAGGAGCGCCTTATGTTTCTACTGATGTGTATCAAGGATCACAATCTGCATTAGATTATTACAACAACACACCAGGGTTGTTAGCTACTCCAATTATGTTAATGGATAAGTTGCAAACATATACGAATTTAACAGATGAAATTAGAATTGATGTAGCAACAGATTTTGCTTACAGCTTAACTAAAAACTTAACGTTCCGTTCAAGATTAAACGGGCAATTGTTAAATACTAGATTTAATCAAGCGGAGTTTCCAAATTCATTTAATGCTTTATTATTTCAAGCTGCAGGACAAACTTTTACAGGTTTTGAAGACATTCAAAGTAGAAGAGAATTCTTATTTAATAATTTATGGCAAGTAGCTTATAACAAACAAATTGGAAATCATACCTTTAATATTTCTGCTAACGCTGAATATAATAATTCTCGTTTTCAATCTAATAACTTTAGACAAAGAGGTTTAATTGCTGGAATTTTTATACCTGATACAGGTGCTGGATATGCAGCTGATACAGCAGCAAATGATTTCTATGTACCACAAATTTCTGCAGGTCAATTAAGAAATGATTTAATTTCTTACTTTGGTTCTGTTGATTATGATTTTAGTAAAAAATATGGTGTTGTAGCTTCTATCAGAAGAGACGGTACTTCAAGATTTATTGATTCTAAACAATGGGGTAACTTCTGGTCTGTTGGTGGAAGATGGAATATTGATGAAGAAGCATTTATGGATAATGCTAAATTTATTGATGTATTGAAATTAAGAGGATCTTATGGAACTGTAGGTAATCAAAGAATTATTGATGGGACTATTTACGCTGGTATAAACCCTCCAGCATTTGCAGATATTTATAGTGTAGCTAATAATACATATAATGGTGGTACAGGATACGGAATTAGTTTTGGATTTCCTGACTTACAGTGGGAAACAACTACACAGTCAAACGTTGGTTTAGATTTTGAAATGTTCAAAACTAGATTAAAAGGATCTTTGGATGTGTATAATAAAGTTACATCTGATTTATTCTTAGCTGCACCAGTTTCAGCTACTTCAGGAACAACTTCATTAACTAAAAATACAGATGCATCTCTTACTAATAAAGGTGTTGAGTTAAATTTAGCTTATGATTTAATAAGAAACCAAGAAAAAGAAATTTTGTTAACTATTAAAGCTAACGGTTCTTATAACGATAATACAGTTGATGGAATAAAATCAAATGGAGGTGTTATTTTTACTGGTACAGGACCAACTTATATTACTGAAAACGGTGGTTCTTTAGATGCGCCTTTCGTATATCATTATATTGGTGTTAACCCTGCAAATGGTAACTTATTATTTGAAGATAAAAATGGTAACCCAACTGAAACGCCTACAGCAGCAGATAGAAAAAGTACAAATAAAAACTATATGCCTTCTTACCAAGGTGGATTTGGTTTTGACTTTTCTTACAAAGGATTCTTTACTTCAGCATTATTTACTTATGCATTTGATGTATGGAGATTCGATATTGATTTAGAAAATTTATACGATCCATCTAATTTAGGTCAGTTTGTGGTAACTAATGACATGTTAAATGCATGGACTCCAACAAATACTAATACACAAGTTCCTGCATTAAATGCAGCAAATATTGGATTAGATGATGATTCTGATCGTTTCTTAAGAGACGCATCTTACATTCGTTTAAGAAATGTTCAAGTAGGTTACAGAATGCCTAGTAAATTCTTAAAAGATACTTTTATTAAAGATTTATCTTTTACTTTACAAGCTGAAAACTTATTTAATATCACCAAATGGCAAGGTTTCGATCCTGAAAGTGATAGATCTGCTGATTTTTACCAATACCCAACACCAAGATTGTTTACTTTTGGTTTAGATGTTAAATTTTAATTAATAAAAATATGAAAAAAATATTTGGTTTATTATTAGTTTCATTGTCACTTCTGTTTTCATGTGACAATGATTTATTAGAGCCCTTCACTCCTGGTTCATTAACAGAGGAAGTGGCTATTACGAAAAGTTCGGATTTAACCAGATTGGTGAATTCAGCTATGAATATTATGACAAACAGAACAGAATATGTTTTTAGTTCAGTTTTTACTGACGAAGCAGCTCCTGGTTTTAACAATGGTGGTCAAGGAATTACATCAGATTATATTTTCTTAATGAATATTTCAAATGGTTCTGCTAATACAATTTGGACGTCTAATTATGCAGCTTTAGCTAGAATCAATCGTGCTATTGATTTTTCTTACACTGTTTCTCCTGTAGATGCTGCTGATGCGCAATTAATTGCAAGAACTAGAGCTGAAGCTTTAGTTTTAAGAGCTATTTGTCATTTAAAAATTATGTCTTATTATTCTACTGATCCTAAAAATGATGCAGCTTTAGCTGGAGTTTTAGCAAACAGAGTAATTGAAACTACTGAAACACCTCAAAGAGATTCTAATGGTGCATTTTATGCATCTATTCATGGTGATTTAAATGCTGCAATAACTATTTTTAATGGGAATACAGCTCCAGCTTATGCTAATAAAACGTATTATGCTTCTAAAGTATTAGCTCAAGCTATCAAAGCTCGTGCATATGCACTAAAAGGAGATTATACTAATGCTGAAATTTGGGCAGATACAGTTATTAATACTTCTGGTATTACTTTAGCTAATACTCAAGCATCATATAATGCTGTATTTCATACTCACAATGAAGCAGCAAATACTGAGGTTATTTTCAGATTGAGAAGAACTGTACAACAGAATTCACAAGGAACTAATTTACATAATGGATGGTGTTCAGTTGCGAATAGAAGAAATGGTTCACCTTTCTATGAAGTAAGTAGAGCATTATATAACAAAATGGTTGCTAATTCTGGAGATATTCGTTTGAATACTATGGTGTTATTAACTGGAGCACAAGGCTCTTTAATTGACGCTAATTATGCAACAGCTACTGATGTTAGAAATTCTGATATTATTGTTTTACAAAAGCATGGTGGTCAAACTGCTGCTACAGCTACAAATGGAGCTAATCCGGACTTTATGGTTTGTAGATTATCTGAAATGTATTTGATCAAAGCTGAGGCAAGAGCTCAAGCTTCTGATTATGCTGGTGTTGCTTCTGCGTTACAAACTATTGTTAATGCAAGATTTACCACTCCTTATACTGTAACAGCTCCAACAACAGCTCAAGCTGCTTGGAAAGCTGTTTTAGATGAAAGAAGAAAAGAATTGGCTTTTGAAGGTTTTAGATACATAGATTTAAAACGTATTGGTTCTTTAGCTGCTACTGGCTTAGATAGAGATGCTGCAGAATATGCTTCAGCTTCATGGAATTTCCCAGCAGGAAATCCTTCTAACTTACCTTTAACAAGTTATAAATTTACATTACCAATTCCAACTGATGAATTAAATGCTAATTCTTCAATTCAACAAAATCCTGGTTATTAATAACCTATTTTATAAATTAAACCCCGATTTTATCGGGGTTTTTTTTTACAACAAATTCTCAGTACATTTGCCTTTTAAATTGTAAAAATGAGAACCCTACTTATTATATTGTTTTTTACTTTGTCATTTTCTTCCTACACCCAAGAAAGAGATACTACTAAAGTGGTTGAATTAAAAGCAGATATTAAACTATATAAAAGCTTTAATTCTCAAAAAGATACCATTTATATTGATACGTCTTTGACTATACAAGATGAATACAAATACAATTACTTGAGAAAAGATAATTTTGGTTTATTCTCTTTTTCAAATGAAGGGTATTTATTCAATCAATTAGATTTTTCTAAAAAAACTATTAGTTTATTACCTCAATTTGGTTTTAATGCGAAGCATGTTTCTTATTTAAATACAAATGATATTTATTATTATTCGGTGCCAACACCATTAACGGATATCTATTTTAAAACTGTTATGCGTCAAGGGCAAAGTTTAGATGCTCTATTATCAGTAAATACAAAGCCAAATTTGAATTTCACAATAGCTTATAAATCTATTCGTTCTGTTGGTGATTATTTTAATAATTTAACAAGTTCTGGGCATTTTAGATTTATTACAAATTATCATTCTTTGAACAAAAAATATTATTTGAAAGCCAATTTCGTAGGTCAAGATATTTTTAATCAAGAAAACGGAGGAGTAAAAACGTTAGAGCAATTAGATGGAACCAATCCTTCTTTTAGTCAAAGAGAAAGAGTAGATATGTACTTTAATGATGCCTCATCAAAGTTAAAAGGAAACCGCTACTTTTTAGATCAATCGTATCAATTTTCTACTGGCAATTCTTTAGTAATAAAACATCAAACCTATTATG
This sequence comes from Flavobacterium sp., assembly GCF_044341185.1. Classification (GTDB taxonomy): domain Bacteria; phylum Bacteroidota; class Bacteroidia; order Flavobacteriales; family Flavobacteriaceae; genus Flavobacterium. The sequence goes on along the minus strand of NZ_JBIISE010000004.1, from coordinate 59,532 downwards.
AAAATAAGTTTTATGAATATATACACGCCACCAAAAGTGATCGATTAGGTGCTGCTATTTCAAATTCAATTAATAACAAAACACGTTTTGATGTTTTTTATAATAAAGTTGGTGTTAGTTTTAAAACCAAAACATTAGGGGAAATTAATTTTTTTATTGATAATTATTCGTACAATCAATTTTATGTTATTCCGCAAAATATAGTCTTTAATGAGAATGACCACTATAACCTTCATAATCGCGTAACGTCTGTAGGCGGTCAATATGAATTTGATAGAAACAAATGGAATTTCAATATTTTAGCACAAAATGCCATTTCAAATCAGCCGGCATCAAATTTTGAAGCTTTTGCTAAGTATTCTTTTTCAAACGATAATTTTGTAAAAATATCAGCACGACAAGTCAGTAAATTACCAGATAATATTTTTGTATTTCATAAAAGTGATTACAATAATTACAATTGGAATACTCCTTTTAAAAATGAAAAAATTAGTTCTATTAAAGTTGAAACTAAAAATAAATGGGTAGATGCAACTATTCAAATATCAAATTTAAATGACCATTTGTATTTTTACAATACAACACAAAGATTAGATAGCTTGGTAGTAAAGCCATTTCAATACAATAAATCTATTCAATATGTTAGCGCTGAAATCGCTAAGGAAATTAAATTCAGAAATTGGGCATTTGATAATAGAGTAAAATTTCAAGAAGTACAACAAGATGCTAAAATTTTAAATTTGCCAAATATTGTACTACGAAACACATTATATTATACTAAATCTGTATTTAAAAAAGCTATGTTATTGCAAACGGGTATTACAGCAAACTACTTTAGTAAGCATTATGCAAATGATTATATTGGTGTATTAGGCGAATTTTATGTTCAAGATCAGAAAAAAGTCGGAGGTTTTCCTGTTTTAGATTTCTTTGTAAATGCTCGTGTTCAGCAATGTAGAATTTACCTGAAAGCAGAACATTTTAATGCGTTGTTTACTAATAAAGTTGATTATTTTAACACGCCAAATTCGCCATTTCGTGATTTTCATATCCGTTTTGGTTTAGAATGGAATTTCTTTAAATAGAATACAATCGACCAATTGAAGTTATTTTTTGTAAATCATACAAGAACATGTAACTTTGTCATCACAAAAAAATGATATGAAATACGCTAAAAATATATTAGAAACTATTGGCAATACACCAATTGTAAAAATAAATAAAATTACAGCCGAATTGCCTTGTTTGGTTCTTGGGAAGTTGGAAACATTTAACCCAGGAAATTCTGTTAAAGACAGAATGGCCCTAAAAATGGTGGAGGATGCTGAAGCTGACGGTAGATTAAAACCAGGCGGAACAATCATTGAAGGAACTTCTGGAAATACAGGAATGGGTTTGGCTTTAGCCGCTATTGTGAAAGGGTACAAATGTATTTTTGTAATTTCAGATAAACAATCTAAAGAAAAAGCGGACATTTTGCGTGCAGTAGGCGCAAAAGTTATCGTTTGTCCTACCGATGTTGAGCCGACCGATCCACGTTCTTACTATTCTGTATCAAAACGTTTAGGGGATGAAATTCCTAATTCTTGGTATGTAAATCAATATGACAACCCTAGTAATGCCATTGCGCATTATGAACAAACGGGTCCTGAAATTTGGAAACAAACAGAAGGTAAAATCACGCATTTTGTAGTTGGAGTAGGAACTGGAGGAACGATTTCTGGAGTGGCTAAATATTTAAAAGAACAAAATCCAAATATAAAAATTTGGGGTATTGATACATATGGATCTGTATTTAAAAAATACCACGAAACAGGTATTTTTGATGAAAACGAAATATATTCGTACATAACAGAAGGAATTGGTGAAGATATTTTACCATTAAACGTTGATTTTTCTTTAATAGACGGATTTACAAAAGTAACGGATAAAGACGCAGCTGTTTATACTCGTAAATTAGCTTTAGAGGAAGGGATTTTCTGTGGAAATTCAGCAGGTGCTGCAATCAAAGGTGTTTTACAATTAAAAGAACATTTTAAACAAGAGGATGTTGTGGTTGTTTTATTTCACGATTCTGGAAGTAGATATGTTGGTAAAATGTATAATGACGAATGGATGCGTGAACGAGGGTTTTTGGAAGAAGACATAACCAAGGCTGAAGATTTAATAAAAGATCATAAAGACAAGCCTTTAATTGTTGTAAGAACTGAAGAATTAGTGTCTCACGCTATTGAAAGATTAAAAAAATACAAAATTTCTCAAATTCCAGTAATTGATACAACAGGATTTGTAGGAAGTTTAGATGAATCGGATTTATTTAGAAGTTATTTTGAAAATAAAGACATTGCAGATATGCCTATTAAAGAAGTAATGGGTAAACCCTTTCCAATTGTTTTGGCGTCGGCTTCTATTGATGAAGTGTCTAAATTAATAAATAAAGACAATCAAGCGGTTTTAGTAGATTTAGGAAACGGAAAACATCATATCATTACAAAACACGATATTATTAGTTCTATTAAATAGAAAATCTAAAAAAATATTTTTTAAAAACGGATGGCAATATGTTATCCGTTTTTTTTATATTTGTTTTTACATATAAGCCAAATTAAAATATACACGCCATGCAAGAAGAATTTCTCCATTATTTATGGGTAAATAAGAAACTACCATTTACCCAACTCAAAACACATCTTAACGAAAAATTAGAAATCAATCATTTTGGACAGTATTTACAAAATGCTGGACCCGATATTTTTAATGCGCAAATTTCTATCAACCAACAAAAATGGGCAGGAAATATTGAAATTCATGTAAAGTCTTCCGATTGGTATTTACACAATCACGAAAAAGATGCTAATTATGACAACGTTATTCTTCACGTAGTCTGGGAAAATGACACACCTATTTTTAGAAAAGACAATTCTGAAATTCCAACATTGGAATTAAAAAAGTATGTCTCGCTTTCTGAAATAAACAAATATAAATCACTATTAACTTCCAAGTCTTGGATAAATTGCGAAAATCAAATAGGAAATATTGATAATTTTATTTGGAAAAATTGGTTAGAGAGTTTGTTTTTAAATAGATTAGAAAGAAAATCAGAAATTTTTGATAAGCGATTAAGAGAAACAAATACGAATTGGGAAGCCGTTTTTTTTGAAATGTTATCTAAAAATTTTGGTCTGAATACAAATGGTGATTGCTTTTTGCAATTGGCTCAATCTATTCCTTTTTCGATTGTAAGAAAAGAAAGTTTTGATATTGAGAATTTGGAAGCCTTATTTTTCGGTAAATTAAATTTATTAGATGAGCCTATCGAAGGTGAATATCACACAAAATTAGCATCGCATTGGAACTATCTCAAAATAAAATACAATTTAGAATCAGAATTTGGTTTGCTTCCACAATTTTTTAAACTTCGACCAGATAATTTTCCAACAATACGTTTATCGCAATTTGCAAATTTAATTGCGAATAATCAGAATTTGTTTTCACAACTGATTCAAGCTAATTCCTATTCTCAAATCAAGCAATTATTAAAAAGTGAAACTTCAGAATATTGGAAAAGTCATTATAATTTTTCAAAAACAAGTAAATCAAAAAGTAAAGGTTTAACCAATCAATTTATCGATTTGATAATAATTAATACAGTAATTCCAATTAAATTTTGCTATGCTAAACATCAAGGAAAATTAAATATTGAAGAATTAATATGTCTTTTAGAAGAAATGCTACCAGAAAAAAATTCCATACTTCAAAAATTTTCCGATTTTAATATAAAAACAAATAATGCTTTTCAATCGCAATCATTATTGGAACTTAAAAACGAATATTGTAATAAAAATAAATGCCTTAACTGTGCTGTAGGTTTGCAATTGTTAAAAAACTAAGTATCTTTATACTTTAAATATTTATTTGCATATATGTACAATTTACTACACTTCTTCGAAAAAAACGGATTTTTTGTTGCGTCGCGTTTAGCAGACCGTTTGGGTATGCGTGCCACACAAGTACGTTTGTTTTTTGTATATATCTCTTTTATTACGGTAGGATTAGGATTTGGTTTTTATTTGACTTTGGCTTTTATTTTAAAACTAAAAGATTTAATTTACACGAAAAGAAGTTCCGTTTTTGATTTATAATAACAAGCTATGTTGCGATTTTCTAAAGGACATTATTTCGGGATAGTAATTTTGATTTGTAGCATTGGGTTGTTACAACTATTTATTTATTGGTTTAATAACAAAAAGGATACAACTTCTTTGGATTTAACTCCAGAAGAGAAAAATTGGCTTTTAGCTCAAAATGAAATTGATAGCTTAAAAGAAGCAGCTCAAGAAAACTCAAATAAAATTTATCCATTTAACCCTAATTTTATTTCAGATTATAAAGGATATAAGTTAGGAATGTCAGAAACGCAAATTGATAAATTGCATCAGTTTAGAAAGCAAAATAAATATGTGAATTCAAATGCAGAATTTCAGAAACTAACAGGTGTTTCAAATGAATGGATGAAACAATATGCAATATATTTTAAATTTCCAGATTGGGTAACCAACGGAACTTCTAAAAATTACCAATCGAAATTTGAAAGTACGTATAAGAAATTTGATAAAAAAGAATCTAAAATTGTTGTGCAAGATTTAAATACAGCTAATCAAGTAGAATTAGAAAAAGTCTATATGATTGGTGAAAAATTAGCGCTTAAAATAATTTCTGAACGAGAAAAATTCGGAAATTTTGCCTCTATGGAACAGTTAGGTTTTATTTGGGGAATTTCTCCTGAAGCAATTGCAGATTTAAATAAAAAATTCCAAATTAAATCTTCCGGAAATTTAAAAAAGATAAATATTAACACTTTTACTATAAAAGAATTACAACAATTCCCTTACTTTAACTACACTATAGCTAAGAATATTGTTACTTTTAGAAGTATGAATGGCGATTTTAAAAGCAGTGAAGATTTAACAAATGTTAAGCAATTTCCACTTGAAAAATTAAAAATAATAGCCTTATATTTGGAATTCTAAAAACAAACCAATAAAATCTAATTAATGAATTCATTATATTTCACAGAAGAACACGAATTATTTAGAAAAAGTTTACAAGATTTTTTGCATAAAGAAGTAGTGCCTCATATTGAAAAGTGGGAAAAAACAGGTACAATTGAACGCTTCATTTGGAAAAAATTTGGTGAAATGGGCTTTTTCGGAATTAATTATCCAGAAGCTTATGGTGGATTAAACTTAGATTTGTTTTATACCGTTGTGTTTTTAGAAGAACTTCAAAAAATAAAATCTTCTGGTTTTGCTGCAGCTATGTGGGCACACGCTTATCTAGCAATGACGCATTTAAACGCTGAAGGAAGTGAAGCTATTAAACAAAATTATTTAGCACCAAGTATATTAGGTGAAAAAATTGGGGCGCTATGTGTTACCGAACCTTTTGGAGGTAGTGATGTAGCAGGTATGCGAACTACGGCTGTAAAACAAGGTGATAAATTTATTATTAATGGTTCGAAAACATTTATTACTAATGGTGTTTATGCCGATTATTATATAGTTGCTGCAAAAACAAATCCAGAACTTGGAAATAAAGGAATTAGCATTTTTTTAGTTGATACCAATTTAAAAGGGATTTCTGCAACAAAATTAGATAAGTTAGGATGGAGAGCTTCAGATACTGCAGAAATTGCATTTGATAATGTAGAAATTCCTGCTGAAAATTTAATGGGAGAAGAAGGAAAAGGATTTCCTTACATTATGCAGCATTTTGCATTTGAAAGATTAATAATGGCAGTTAATGCTCACGCTCGAGCGGAATATGCTATCGATTATACAATAGAATATATGTCGCAACGTGAGGCATTTGGAAGTAAAATAAATAAATTTCAAGCGCTACGTCATACTATGGTGGAACATGCTACCGAAGTAGAGCACTGTAAAATCTTTAATTATGCAGCGGTAGCCAGATTAGATAAAGGTGAATACGTTGTAAAAGAAGCGACAATGGCAAAATTGAAATCTACAAAAGTTGCCGATTTAGCTATATATGATTGTTTGCAAATGCTTGGTGGTTATGGTTATATGGAAGAATATCCGTTAGCACGATTGTTAAGAGATAGTCGTTTAGGGCCTATTGGAGGCGGTACTTCTGAAATCTTAAAAGAGATTTTATCAAAAATGATCATCGATAATCAAAATTATAAACCAGCTGTTAAATAGTTGTTTTAAAAATAATTCATAATTAGTAATTCATAATTCATAATTTTTATTTAAGTTTGCACCCTTAACGAGAGGAGGTGTCAATATTATGTTAATTATACCAATTAAAGACGGAGAAAATATCGATAGAGCATTAAAGCGCTATAAAAGAAAATTTGATAAAACAGGAACTGTTCGTCAGTTACGTGCACGTCAAGCTTTCATTAAGCCTTCTGTGACAAACAGAATTAAAATTCAAAAAGCGGCTTACATCCAAAACATGAGAGACAACTTAGAAAGTTAATCCATCATTTTTTGATTAAATACTATAACCGTTAGATTATAAATTATAAATTTGTATCTAACGGTTTTTTTTATGCGCAATAATTTACAGTCACATCTAGAATATCTCGAAAAGGAAAAAAAGTATTCCCCACTCACTGTGAATGCCTATCAAAAAGATATTTTGTCATTTCAATTGTTTCTAAACAAAAACCACGACGCTTGTATATTAGAAGAGGTAAATTATGCGTTAATTCGTAGTTGGATTGTTGAATTGTCCGACTCAAAAATTGCGGCTTCTTCAATTAATAGAAAAATGGCTTCCTTAAAATCGTTTTACAAGTTTCTATTAAAAACAAAACAAATTGACAGTAATCCTTTCGTAAAACACAAATCGTTAAAAACACCTAAGCAAGTTCAGATTCCTTTTTCTGAAAAAGAAATTAACACCTTATTTGAAATACATTTTTTAGAGGCCGATTTTGAAAGTATACGAAATAGGTTAGTAATTGAGTTGTTATATACAACAGGCATGCGAAGAGCTGAGTTGATAAATTTAGATATACATGCAATTGATTTTTACAGTAATACAATAAAGGTGTTAGGAAAGCGTAATAAAGAAAGGATTATACCTTTAATAGCATCCACTTCAGAAGTGATAAAATTATATTTAACAAAACGTAAAGAACTAATAATTATTAACGCTCCCGAAAAGTTAATTTTATCTAAAAAAGGAAATAAAATAAGTGAAACGTTTGTTTATAGATTAATAAATGATTACTTTAGTGGTATATCTGAAAAGGTAAAAAGAAGTCCCCACGTTCTTAGGCATTCGTTTGCAACACATTTGTTAAATAACGGTGCAGATTTAAATTCAGTTAAAGAGTTGCTTGGTCATGCAAGTTTGTCTTCTACACAGATTTATACTCATAGTAGTTTATCTGAGTTAAAAAAGGTATATAGCAATGCGCACCCAAGAAACAAGTAATGTTTAATTAAAACCTATAATTATTATGAAAGTGAATGTACATGCGGTTAATTTTAATATCGACAGAAAATTAGTTGATTTTATAGATGAAAGAATGACTAAATTAGAAAAATATTACGATAAAGTAATTTCTTCAGATGCTTTTTTGAAAGTTGAAAACACAAGCGAAAAAGAAAATAAAATAGTTGAATTAAAAGTACTTGTTCCTGGAGATGATTTCATTGTTACGAAACAAAGCAAAACATTTGAAGGAGCTGCCGATTTAGCAATAGATTCCTTAGAACGATTACTAGTAAAGAGAAAAGAAAAATTACGAGCGCATAGTTAATTGAAAAAAAGATTTAAAAAAGTTTTGATTAATAAATAAATTACATACATTTGCAGTCCGTTAGAAATAGCGGACTTTTTCTATGTATAGAAATGCCGGTGTAGCTCAGCTGGCTAGAGCAGCTGATTTGTAATCAGCAGGTCGTGGGTTCGAGTCCCTCCACTGGCTCTTTGAAATTTTGATAATCAAGAATTAATGAATTTATTTTCTAGTTTATGCTGGGATTTATAATTTGTTGTTTTGATTTTTAAGTAAGGTTAGGGGAGATACTCAAGCGGCCAACGAGGGCAGACTGTAAATCTGCTGTGAAAACTTCGCAGGTTCGAATCCTGCTCTCCCCACAAACTTTTTTAAATGAATTTATTTAAAACTATTTTAAGTAAAATCTTTAGAAATGAGTAATAGAATAATAGGATTAAGAGCAAATTTAGGTTTGTTTTTAACTTCTGAACTCACAAAAGCCGGTGTAGCTCAGGGGTAGAGTGCTTCCTTGGTAAGGAAGAGGTCTCGGGTTCAATTCCCGACATTGGCTCAAAATAGAAATAATTTTTGAACACTAATAAATAACTAAGATTAAATTTTAAAATCATGGCAAAGGAAACATTCGACCGTTCGAAGCCCCATTTGAATATTGGTACTATCGGACACGTAGATCACGGTAAAACTACGTTAACAGCTGCAATTACAAAAGTATTGTCAGATGCAGGTTTATCAGAAGCAAAATCATTTGATCAAATTGATAATGCTCCAGAAGAAAAAGAAAGAGGTATTACAATTAACACGTCGCACGTTGAGTATTCAACTGCTAACCGTCACTACGCTCACGTTGACTGTCCAGGTCACGCGGATTACGTTAAGAACATGGTTACAGGTGCTGCACAAATGGACGGTGCTATCTTAGTAGTTGCTGCTACAGATGGTCCAATGCCACAAACTCGTGAGCATATCCTTTTAGGTCGCCAAGTAGGTGTGCCAAGAATGGTAGTATTCATGAACAAAGTGGATATGGTTGATGATGCTGAATTATTAGAGTTAGTTGAGATGGAAATCAGAGACTTATTATCTTTCTATCAATACGATGGTGATAATGGTCCAGTTATTCAAGGTTCTGCTTTAGGAGGTTTGAATGGTGATCCAAAATGGGTAGCTACTATCATGGAATTAATGGATGCAGTAGATTCATGGATTGAATTACCAGTTCGTGACGTTGAGAAACCATTCTTAATGCCAGTTGAAGATTCATTTACAATTACTGGTCGTGGAACTGTTGCTACAGGTCGTATCGAAACAGGTATTGCTAATACAGGAGACCCAGTTGAAATTATCGGTATGGGTGCTGAAAAATTAACTTCTACTATTACTGGAGTTGAAATGTTCCGTAAAATCTTAGATAGAGGTGAAGCTGGAGATAACGTAGGTTTATTGTTAAGAGGTATTGATAAAGCTGATATCAAAAGAGGTATGGTTATTATTAAGCCAGGTTCAGTAAAACCACACGCTAAATTTAAAGCAGAGGTTTATATCTTGAAAAAAGAAGAAGGTGGACGTCATACTCCATTCCATAATAACTACCGTCCTCAGTTTTATGTACGTACAACTGACGTAACAGGTACTATTATGTTACCACAAGGAAGAGAGATGGTTATGCCAGGTGATAACTTAACAATTGAAGTTGAATTATTATCTCCAATTGCATTGTCATTAGGTTTACGTTTTGCTATCCGTGAAGGAGGTAGAACAGTAGGTGCTGGACAGGTAACTGAAATTTTAGACTAATTTAAAGTCAATAATATTTTTTTAAATCAGTATCGAGCAATCGGTACTGATTTTAACATACGAGCGTAGTTCAAGGGCAGAATAGTGGTCTCCAAAACCATTGATGGGGGTTCGAATCCCTCCGCTCGTGCAAAATAATGTAAATATCATGTTAAAATATTTCTCTGAAGCATTCGAAGAATTAAAATCAAATGTAACTTGGCCAGAATGGGCAGAAGTACAAAAATACACTATCGTTGTAGCATTATTTTCAGTAATATTTGCTTTAGCAACTTGGGGTATTGATTTAACTTTTACAAAAGTATTAAACGGTTTCTTTAATTTGTTAAAAGGTTAATACGAAATGGCTGATAATAACGTAAAGAAATGGTATGTCGTTAGAGCGGTAAGCGGACAAGAAAACAAGATTAAAGCTTATATTGAGCAAGAAGTTAATCGTGTTGGAATGGCTGATTATGTCTCTCAAGTTCTTGTGCCTACTGAAAAAGTAGTACAAGTAAAAGACGGTAAAAAAATATCAAAAGAAAGAGTATATTTCCCAGGTTATGTTATGATAGAAGCAAACTTAACTGGTGAAATTCCACATATCATTAAATCTATTACCGGTGTTATCGGTTTTTTAGGTGAAACTAAAGGTGGTGAAGCAGTTCCATTAAGACTGGCTGAAGTAAACAGAATGTTAGGTAAGGTAGACGAATTATCTGTAACAACAGAAAACGTTAACATTCCTTTCTCTATTGATGAAACAGTTAAAGTTATCGATGGACCTTTCAATGGTTTCAATGGAACAATTGAAAAAATAAATGAAGAAAAGCGTAAACTTGAAGTAATGGTGAAAATTTTCGGAAGAAAAACACCTTTAGAATTAAGTTTTATGCAAGTTGAAAAAGTATAATTTTTGTTACATATATATAAACCCGCATTAATCGCTTCCAATGGTTAATGTAAAAATTTAAAAAATGGCTAAAGAAGTTAGTAAAGTAGTTAAACTACAAGTTAAGGGAGGTGCTGCGAACCCGTCGCCACCGGTTGGACCTGCTTTGGGAGCTGCTGGAGTTAACATCATGGAGTTCTGTAAGCAATTTAATGCAAGAACACAAGATAAACCCGGCAAAATATGTCCAGTACAAATTACTGTATATAAAGACAAGTCTTTTGACTTCGTTGTAAAAACTCCACCTGCTGCGGTTCAATTAATGGATGCTGCAAAATTAAAGTCTGGTTCAGGAGAGCCTAATCGTAAAAAAGTAGCAAGCGTTACTTGGGATCAGATTAAGGCAATCGCTGAAGATAAAATGGCAGATTTAAATGCATTCACAATGGAAGCTGCAATGAGTATGATTGCTGGAACAGCTAGATCTATGGGTATAACTGTAACTGGAGATTCTCCTCTAAAATAAGAGATATGGCAAAATTGACAAAAAAGCAAAAAGAAGCTGCAGCAAAAATTGAAAAGAATAAATTATATTCTTTAAAAGATGCTTCAGTATTAATCAAACAAATTGCTTCTGCAAAGTTTGATGAATCAGTTGATATCTCTGTTAGACTTGGTGTAGATCCAAGAAAAGCAAATCAAATGGTAAGAGGTGTGGTTGCATTACCACACGGAACAGGTAAAGATGTAAGAGTTTTAGCCTTAGTTACTCCAGATAAAGAAGCGGAAGCTAAAGCAGCAGGTGCAGACCACGTTGGTTTAGATGACTACCTTCAAAAAATCAAAGATGGTTGGACAGATGTTGATGTAATTATCACTATGCCAGCTGTTATGGGTAAATTAGGTCCATTAGGACGTGTTTTAGGACCAAGAGGCTTAATGCCAAATCCTAAAACAGGTACAGTAACAATGGATGTTGCTAAAGCAATTCAAGAAGTAAAAGCTGGTAAAATTGACTTTAAAGTTGATAAAACTGGTATCGTTCATGCAGGAATAGGTAGAGTATCTTTCGATGCTGATAAAATCTATGACAATGCACACGAAATTGTTCAAACATTAATCAAATTAAAACCAACTGCAGCGAAAGGTACTTACATTAAGTCTATTCACTTAACAAGTACTATGAGTCCTGCTATCGCTTTAGATCCTAAAGCAGTATAATTGGTAGTTAAATATATTTAGTATGACTAGAGAAGAAAAATCAATTGCTATTGAAGATTTAACTGCACAGTTAGCAGATGTGAATGTTGTGTATTTAGCAGACATTTCTGGACTTGATGCAGGGACTACTTCAGACTTAAGAAGAGCTTGTTTTAAAGCAGGAATCAAATTAGAAGTTGTAAAAAACACTTTATTAGCGAAAGCTATGGAGGTTTCTGCAAACGACTATGGAGATTTATCGTCAACTTTAAAAGGAAATACTTCTATTATGATTGCAGACACCGCAAATGGTCCTGCAAAAATTATTAAAGAATTCCGTAAAAAAGGACAAAAACCTGTTTTAAAAGGAGCATATATTAATCAAGAAGTTTACATTGGTGACGAACTATTAGATAGCTTAGTAGCTATTAAATCTAGAGAAGAAGTTATCGGTGAAATCATCGGATTATTACAATCTCCAGCTAAACGTATACTTTCAGCTTTATTAAACCATGCTGAAACTAAAGGTGAAGCTGCAGAATAACAAAACAAAACGCACTTAATAAATTACATATTTTAAACACATTAAAGATAGAAAAAATGGCAGATTTAAAACAATTCGCAGAACAATTAGTTAATTTAACAGTTAAAGAAGTTAACGAATTAGCTACAATATTAAAAGATGAGTATGGTATCGAACCAGCTGCTGCAGCTGTAGTAGTTGCTGCTGGTGGTGGTGATGCTGGTGCTGGTGCTGAGCAATCAGAATTTACAGTAGTATTAAAAGAAGCTGGTGCTTCTAAATTAGGAGTAGTTAAAGCGGTTAAAGAATTAACTGGTTTAGGTCTTAAAGAAGCTAAAGATTTAGTAGATGCTGCTCCAGCAAATGTTAAAGAAGGCGTTTCTAAAGATGAGGCTGAAGGGCTTAAGAAAGCTTTAGAAGAAGCAGGAGCTGTTGTTGAGTTAAAATAATCTCACCCAGTTTATAATACAGGTTTAGGTCTTGGAAATCGTTTCCAACGACCTAAACCATTTTTCGTATAATAAAATTATATAGTTTTTTAAAAATTATATTGTATCGAAAAATGTTTTTTTAAATCAATACGAAGAAAAAAAATAAATATAATTTGTTTTTAAAGATGTATTGGTTGTAAAAAAAAAGTATAAAATATTTTATAAATGTTGTGTTATCACAAAAATTACTTTTTTTTAATCAAAAATATTATCCATTGATGATTGCTAATCAAACAGAAAGAATCAATTTTGCCTCGACAAAAAACATACCGAATTATCCAGATTTTCTAGATATTCAGGTAAAGTCATTTCAAGATTTTTTTCAATTAGAAACTAAATCAGACGAAAGAGGTAACGAAGGTCTTTATAATACCTTCATGGAAAATTTTCCAATAACGGATACTAGAAACCAATTTGTTTTGGAGTTCTTAGATTACTTTATTGACCCACCAAGATATACAATTGAAGAATGTATTGATAGAGGTTTAACGTACAGCGTTCCTTTAAAAGCACGTTTGAAATTGTATTGCACAGATCCAGAGCATGAAGATTTTGAAACTATCGTTCAAGATGTATATTTAGGAACTATTCCATACATGGCACCTAGCGGAACTTTCGTTATTAATGGTGCAGAACGTGTTGTGGTTTCTCAATTACATAGATCGCCAGGGGTATTCTTTGGTCAATCTTTCCACGCAAACGGAACTAAATTATATTCTGCCAGAGTAATTCCTTTCAAAGGATCTTGGATAGAATTTGCTACTGATATCAACAACGTAATGTATGCGTATATTGATAGAAAGAAAAAATTACCAGTTACTACACTTTTCCGTGCCATTGGTTTCGAAAGAGACAAGGATATCCTTGAAATATTCGACCTTGCGGAAGAAATTAAAGTGTCTAAAACTGGAATAAAAAAATTCATAGGAAGAAGGCTTGCTGCACGTGTTTTAAATACATGGCATGAAGATTTCGTAGATGAAGACACTGGAGAAGTAGTTTCTATTGAGCGTAATGAAATTATCTTAGATCGTGATACGATTTTAGATAAAGAAAACGTAGAAGAAATTATTGAAGCAGATGTTAAAGTAATTTTATTACACAAAGAAGATAGCAATCAAGCAGATTTTGCTATTATCCACAATACATTGCAAAAAGACCCTACGAATTCTGAAAAAGAAGCAGTAGAACATATATATAGACAATTACGTAATGCCGAACCGCCTGATGAAGAAACGGCTCGTGGTATTATCGATAAATTATTCTTCTCAGACCAACGTTACAATTTAGGTGATGTAGGACGTTACAGAATGAATAAAAAGTTAAACTTAGATATCCCAATGGATAAACAAGTTTTAACTAAAGAAGATATCATTACGATTGTAAAATACCTAATTGAATTAATTAATTCAAAAGCTGAGATTGATGATATTGACCACTTATCTAACCGTCGTGTTAGAACGGTTGGTGAGCAATTATCAGCACAGTTTGGTGTAGGTTTAGCTCGTATGGCGCGTACAATTCGTGAAAGAATGAATGTTCGTGATAACGAAGTCTTTACACCTATCGATTTGATAAACGCTAAAACGTTATCATCTGTAATTAATTCATTCTTTGGTACAAACCAGTTATCTCAGTTCATGGATCAAACCAATCCATTAGCAGAGATTACTCACAAACGTCGTTTATCAGCACTTGGACCTGGAGGTTTATCTAGAGAAAGAGCCGGATTCGAGGTTCGTGACGTTCACTACACACATTACGGACGTTTGTGTCCTATTGAAACACCTGAAGGACCAAATATTGGTTTGATTTCTTCACTTGGTGTATATGCAAAAGTAAATGGAATGGGATTCATCGAAACACCTTACCGTAAGGTTACAGATGGTGTAGTAGATTTAGAATCAACTCCAGTTTATTTAAGCGCTGAAGAAGAAGAAGGAAAAATGATTGCACAAGCAAACATTGAAATGGATGCAAAAGGTAAAATTACTGCAGCTAATGTAATTGCTCGTGAAGAAGGGGATTTCCCTGTAGTTTCTCCATCTGCAGTGCATTACACAGACGTAGCACCAAACCAAATTGCTTCTATTTCTGCTTCATTAATTCCATTCTTAGAGCATGATGATGCGAATAGAGCCTTGATGGGTTCTAACATGATGCGTCAGGCAGTACCTTTATTAAGACCAGAAGCTCCTATTGTAGGAACTGGTTTAGAAAGACAGGTTGCGTCTGATTCTCGTGTACTTATTAATGCTGAAGGCCCTGGAGTAGTAACTTATGTTGATGCTGATAAAGTAACAATTAAGTACGACAGAACTGAAGAACAAAGAATGGTAAGTTTTGATGAAGATGAAAAAACATACAACTTAATCAAATTCAGAAAAACCAATCAAAGTACTACTATTAACTTAAAACCAATTGTAAGAAAAGGAACTAGAGTTGAAAAAGGTCAAGTACTTTGTGAAGGATATGCTACTCAAAACGGAGAATTAGCTTTAGGTAGAAACCTACAAGTTGCCTTCATGCCTTGGAAAGGGTATAACTTTGAAGATGCGATTGTAATATCTGAAAAAGTAGTTAGAGATGATATTTTTACTTCTATTCACGTAGATGATTATTCATTAGAAGTTAGAGATACTAAATTAGGTAACGAAGAGTTAACTAATGATATTCCAAACGTTTCTGAAGAAGCTACTAAAGATTTAGATGAAAACGGTATGATTAGAATTGGAGCAGAGGTGAAACCTGGTGACATTCTTATCGGAAAAATTACTCCGAAAGGAGAATCAGATCCAACTCCAGAAGAAAAATTATTACGTGCTATCTTTGGTGATAAAGCAGGTGATGTAAAAGATGCTTCATTAAAAGCATCTCCATCATTACATGGTGTTGTTTTAGATAAAAAATTATTTGCTAAAGCAGTTAAAGATAAACGTAAGCGTTCTAAAGATAAAGAAGATTTAGACAAACTTGAAATGGAATTCGAAGTGAAATTCACTGAATTAAAAGACAGGTTAATTGATAAATTATTCTTAATCGTAGATGGAAAAACTTCTCAAGGTGTAATTAATGATTTAGGTGAAGAAGTCTTACCAAAAGGTAAAAAATTCACGAAAAAAATGTTACAAGCTGTAGACGATTTTGCTCACTTAACAAAAGGACAATGGACTACAGACGAACATACCAATTTATTAATTAACGATTTAGTGCACAACTATAAAATCAAATTAAACGATTTACAAGGGGTACTAAGAAGAGAGAAATTTACAATTTCTGTTGGAGATGAATTACCAGCTGGAATTTTAAAATTAGCTAAAGTTTACATCGCTAAAAAACGTAAGTTAAAAGTTGGGGATAAAATGGCAGGACGTCACGGTAACAAAGGTATTGTTGCTAAAATCGTTCGTCAAGAAGATATGCCTTTCTTAGAAGACGGAACACCAGTAGATATTGTATTAAATCCATTAGGAGTACCTTCTCGTATGAACATTGGACAGATTTATGAAACTGTATTAGGTTGGGCAGGTTTAAGAACTGGTAAAAAGTTTGCAACGCCTATCTTTGATGGTGCTTCATTAGATCAAATTAATGGATATACTGACGAAGCTGGAATTCCAAGATTTGGTCATACGTATTTGTACGATGGTGGAACTGGAGAGCGTTTCCATCAACCAGCAACTGTTGGAGTAATTTATATGCTTAAATTAGGACATATGGTTGATGATAAAATGCACGCACGTTCTATCGGACCGTACTCATTAATTACGCAACAACCTTTAGGAGGTAAAGCGCAGTTTGGAGGTCAACGTTTCGGAGAGATGGAGGTTTGGGCACTTGAAGCATATGGTGCATCAAGTACTTTGAGAGAAATCTTAACTGTTAAATCGGATGACGTTAATGGTAGAGCCAAAACGTACGAAGCAATCGTTAAAGGTGAAACTATGCCAGAACCAGGATTACCTGAATCATTCAATGTATTAATGCATGAATTAAAAGGTCTTGGTTTAGATATCAGATTAGAAGAATAAATAAAATTTGTAGTCAGTTCCATTCAATTGGTACTGATTACTTATTATAAGAGTTTTTAGGATTTATACCCGTAAACCGTTCCGATTTTTTATAGAAATATAACTAGCACTTACAACGTTAATGTTGAAGTTTAGAGAAGTAAGCCGAGGTAGCGTTAAATCTAAAGTAAACTTTAGAGGATAACAAGAATCAATTTTAAATTGCACATAAATCAATAGTAAAAACTATGATGAATAATAGAAATAACAAAGACAAAAGTACTGGAGTTAAAAGATTTAACAGAATAACAATTGGTTTGGCATCGCCAGAAGCCATGTTAGGTGAATCAAGAGGTGAGGTGTTAAAACCTGAAACTATTAACTACCGTACACACAAACCAGAAAGAGATGGACTTTTCTGTGAACGAATTTTCGGACCAGTAAAAGATTTCGAATGTGCTTGTGGAAAATATAAAAGAATTCGCTACAAAGGAATCGTTTGTGACCGATGTGGGGTTGAAGTAACTGAGAAAAAAGTACGTAGAGACAGAGTAGGGCACATCAATCTTGTGGTGCCAATCGCACATATCTGGTATTTCCGTTCACTTCCAAATAAAATAGGTTATGTTTTAGGATTACCTTCTAAGAAATTAGATATGATTATTTACTACGAAAGATACGTAGTAATTCAAGCGGGTATTGCTAAAGGTCCAGAAGGAGAAGAATTAAACAGATTAGATTTCTTAACAGAAGAAGAATATCTAAATATTGTGGATACTTTACCAATGGAAAACCAATATTTAGACGATAACGATCCAAATAAATTTATCGCCAAAATGGGTGCTGAATGTATTATGGATTTATTAGCACGTACAGATTTAGATGAGTTATCATACAAATTACGTCACGCAGCTAATAATGAAACGTCTAAACAAAGAAAAACAGAAGCATTAAAAAGATTGAATGTTGTTGAATCTTTCCGTGAGTCTAACAAAAACAGAGAAAACCGTCCAGAATGGATGATTTTAAAAGTAATTCCTGTGATTCCACCAGAATTACGTCCTCTTGTGCCTTTAGATGGTGGTCGTTTCGCAACTTCAGATTTAAATGATTTATACAGAAGAGTAATCATCCGTAACAATCGTTTAAAAAGATTAGTGGAAATTAAAGCGCCTGAAGTAATCTTACGTAATGAAAAACGTATGTTACAAGAAGCGGTAGATTCACTTTTCGATAATACAAGGAAAGCTTCTGCAGTTAAAACAGAATCAAACAGACCATTAAAATCGTTATCCGATTCATTAAAAGGAAAACAAGGTCGTTTCCGTCAAAACTTATTAGGAAAACGTGTAGATTATTCTGCTCGTTCTGTAATTGTTGTTGGACCAGAAATGAAATTGTTTGAATGTGGATTGCCAAAAGATATGGCTGCTGAATTATACAAACCATTCGTTATTCGTAAATTAATCGAAAGAGGAATTGTTAAAACAGTAAAGTCGGCTAAGAAAATTATCGACAAAAAAGAACCAGTAGTATGGGATATCTTAGAAAATGTTATCAAAGGACATCCAGTATTACTAAACCGTGCGCCTACACTTCACCGTTTAGGTATCCAAGCGTTCCAACCTAAGTTAATTGAAGGAAAAGCAATCCAGTTACACCCATTAGTATGTACGGCATTCAACGCCGATTTCGATGGTGACCAGATGGCGGTTCACTTACCTTTAGGTCCAGAAGCAATTTTGGAAGCACAATTATTAATGTTAGCGTCTCATAATATCTTGAATCCTGCGAATGGAGCACCTATCACGGTACCTTCTCAAGACATGGTATTAGGTCTGTATTACATGACCAAAGAGCGTTTGTCAACTCCGGAACATCCAATTTTAGGAGAAGGATTAACCTTCTATTCTGCGGAAGAAGTAAACATTGCTTTAAACGAAGGAAGATTAGAATTAAATGCTAGAGTGAAAATTAGAGCAAGAGATTTTAATGAAAATGGAGAGTTAGTAATTCAAATTATTCAAACTACAGCAGGTAGAGTATTATTTAATGAAGTAGTACCTGAAGCTGCAGGATATATAAATGAAGTTTTAACAAAAAAATCGTTAAGAGATATTATTGGTAAAATTTTAGCAGTTACGGATGTGCCTACTACAGCAGCTTTCTTAGATGATATGAAAGATATGGGTTACAAATTCGCATTTAAAGGTGGATTGTCATTCAGTTTAGGTGATATTCGTATTCCAGAACAAAAAACGCAATTAATTGCTGATGCTCGTGTACAAGTAGAAGGTATTTCTATGAACTATAACATGGGACTTATCACAAATAACGAGCGTTACAATCAGGTAATTGATATTTGGACGTCTGCCAATGCGCAATTAACAGAATTAGCTATGAAAAATATCCGTGAAGACCAACAAGGTTTTAACTCGGTATATATGATGCTTGACTCTGGTGCAAGGGGTTCTAAAGAACAAATTCGTCAGTTAACTGGTATGCGTGGATTAATGGCTAAGCCGAAAAAATCGACTGCAGGTGGGGGTGAAATTATTGAAAATCCAATTCTTTCTAACTTTAAAGAAGGTTTATCAATTTTAGAATACTTCATTTCTACTCACGGTGCACGTAAAGGATTAGCGGATACGGCTCTTAAAACTGCCGATGCAGGATATTTAACAAGAAGGTTACATGATGTATCTCAAGATGTTATTATCAATTCTGTAGACTGTGGAACATTAAGAGGTGTAGAAGTTTCTGCATTAAAGAAAAACGAAGAAATTGTTGAATCATTAGGAGAAAGAATCTTAGGACGTGTAGCATTGCAAGATGTTGTAAATCCATTCAACTCTGAAATTTTAATACATGCAGGTGAACACATTACTGAAGCAATTGTTAAAGCTGTTGAAGCTTCGCCAATTGAAAAAGTAGAAGTTCGTTCAGCATTAACTTGTGAAGCTAAAAAAGGAATCTGTACAAAATGTTACGGTCGTAATTTAGCTACTGGTAAAATGGCACAAAGAGGTGAAGCTGTCGGTGTAATTGCTGCACAGTCAATTGGAGAGCCAGGTACACAGTTAACACTTCGTACGTTCCACGTTGGAGGGGTTGCAGGAGGTATTTCTGAAGAAGCGGGTATTTCTGCTCGTTTTGCTGGAAAATTAGAAATCGAAGATTTAAAAACAGTAAAAGGAGAAGATGCAGATGGAAATCCTATCGATATCGTAATTTCTCGTTCTACCGAATTAAAATTACTAGATGTTAATACAGGTATTTTATTAAGTACACATAATATTCCTTATGGTTCTACCATTTTCGTGAAAGACGGAGATAAAGTAGAAAAAGGAGCAACAATCTGTAAGTGGGATCCTTATAATGGTGTAATTGTATCTGAATTTACAGGTAAAATTGCTTATGAAGATTTAGAACAAGGACAATCATTCATGGTTGAAATTGATGAGCAAACAGGTTTCCAAGAAAAAGTAATTTCTGAAGGACGTAACAAAAAATTAATCCCAACTTTACATATTTATGGTAAAGATGGGGAGTTAATTAGATCATACAATTTACCAGTAGGAGCACACCTTATGGTTGATGATGGTGAGAAAATTAAAGCAGGAAAAATTCTTGTTAAAATTCCTCGTCGTTCCTCTAAAGCAAGTGATATTACAGGAGGTTTACCAAGAATTACAGAGTTGTTAGAAGCTCGTAATCCTTCAAACCCTGCTGTAGTAACTGAAATTGATGGTGTAGTTACTTTCGGAAAAGTAAAAAGAGGAAACCGTGAGTTATCAATTGAATCTAAATTTGGAGATGTTAAGAAATATTTAGTAAAACTTTCAGCTCAAATCTTAGTGCAAGAAAATGACTTCGTAAGAGCTGGAACACCATTATCTGACGGAGCAATTACTCCAGAAGATATCTTAAGAATTCAAGGACCTTCTGCTGTACAACAGTACTTGGTAAATGAAATTCAAGAGGTGTACCGTTTACAAGGGGTAAAAATCAATGACAAACACTTTGAAGTAGTGATTCGTCAAATGATGAGAAAAGTAAGAATCCAAGATCCAGGAGATACATTATTCTTAGAAGATCAATTAGCACATACTTCAGACTTCATTTTAGAAAACGATAAGTTATACGGAATGAAAGTGGTAGAAGATGCTGGTGACTCTTCAAGCTTAAAACCGGGACAAATTATTTCTCCAAGAGAATTAAGAGATGAAAATTCATTATTAAAACGTGAAGATAAAAACTTAGTTACTGCAAGAGATGTAATTACGGCTACTGCAACACCAGTTTTACAAGGTATTACAAGAGCATCGTTACAAACAAAATCATTCATTTCTGCGGCATCGTTCCAGGAAACTACTAAAGTATTAAACGAAGCGGCTGTTGCTGGTAAAATTGATACATTAGAAGGATTGAAAGAAAATGTAATCGTAGGTCACAGAATCCCTGCTGGTACAGGTATGAGAGATTACGATAACATTATTGTAGGTTCTAAAGAAGAATACAGCGAATTAATGGCTGGAAAAGAAGAATTTAATTACTAATTCTTATTCTTAATATACTAAAAAAGGCCTAGCAGATTTTTTTGTTAGGCTTTTTTTTAATCAAAAGGATTTTGTATACTTGCATTAGTTAAAAGTCAAATGATAGAAATTATTAACTATCCATTACCTTATACCTAATACCCAACACCTAATATCAAAAAAACCATGGAAAACAACAACCAAGAAGGTCAAATCAATATTGAACTAGACGAAAAAGTAGCAGAAGGAACCTATTCTAATCTAGCCATAATCAACCATTCGAATACCGAATTCGTATTGGATTTTATTTCCCTAATGCCAGGCGTACCAAAAGCAAAAGTAAAGTCGCGTATTATATTAACGCCACAACATGCAAAACGATTGTTAAAAGCAATTAACGAAAACATACATCGTTTTGAAAGTACACACGGACAAATTAAAGAGGAAGAGCATCCACCCATTCCACTAAATTTCGGACCAACCGGTCAAGCGTAAATATAGAAACTTCTCAAAAAATTGGGAAGTTTTTCTTTTTTTATTGATAATTTACTTTGTTTGCTTATAATTTGTTGATAATTTAAAAATAGTTAGTGAATGTTACTATATATTTAAAAAAATAAATATATTTGTGAATTACACTTATTAAACTAAATTACTTATTATGATAAACAATTACGATTCGGTTGCTGCCCGTATTTCTGCAGGAGCAACTAGTTCTAAAAATCAGGATGGTACATCGTATATGGCTACAAAAAGAAATTGGCTTTCGTTTGTAACAGTATTAGTGGCATTGCTTTCTTTTGTTTTTGTGCAAGGACAATCATCATCTGCAAATTACTCTTTTACATCGGGTACAAGTACTTTAAACTCGATGACAGGAGCTACATCTTTAGTTACTGGTAATCAGGATACTTGGGGAAGTTCTGTATTTCCAATTGGGTTTAATTTTATTTATATGGGGAACATTTATTCCCATATAAGTGTTAATAGTAACGGTCAAGCAAGATTACATACTACTAGTGGAGCGACTGCTATAGGTGGTTCAGCTGTTACTGGTTATGCGGCTTCAACTGTTACATTAGCTCCGATGGATGGAGATAATGAAGTCAATAATGGGATGTCATATTTGGTTGTTGGTACAGCGCCAAATAGAAAATTAATTATTGAATGGAATCAATTTTATGCGTATTGGACTGATAGTACTACTTCTGGTAATATGCAATTAGTTTTAAATGAAAGCACTGGTGTTTTTGAGTTTTTGTATGGAAGTATATTGAATACAAGTACTGCAAGTGTAACAAGATCTATTTTTCATAGTTCAAGTAATACTGCTAATTCTTCAGCTTTTATTACGGTTGGCGCTACTCCAACTCAAACTACAAATACTACAACACCTACAACAAATTCATTTGCTGCTACTGTACAAATAGCTAATTTAGCAAATAGATTCTTTACCTTTACTCCGGCAGTCGCTTTAGCGCCTACGGCATTAACTTTTACTGGAGTAACAGGGTCAACAACTACGTTAAACTGGACAGATAATGCAACAAATGAATTAGGATATTTTGTATACCGTTCAACAGATGGTATTTCGTATACTTTAGTGAACACAACGGCAGCTAATGCTACTACATATTCGGCTACTGGTCTATCTTTTGGCGCTACATATTATTGGAGAGTAGCTGCATTTACAGAAGGTACTATCAGTACAAGTGTAGATGGGACACAAGCTACTCCAGCAGGGATTCTTTCAGGAACCAAAACTGTAGGTACGGGGGGAGATTATGCAAATTTAACTACTGCTTTTGCAGATATTAATTCAAATGGATTAGTAGGTAATGTTAATTTAGAATTAATTACAGGTTATCCGGTGACTCCGGAAACTTTTCCTATAGTAGGGCCTACTGGTGGAGCAGGAGCAGGATTCACAATTAATGTATATCCTACAACTGTAGCTACACCATTAACTATTTCAAATGCTAACTCATCATCTATATTTAATTTAAGCAGCACAGCAAAATTAACAATTGATGGGCGTGTAAATCAAACAGGTACAACTTCTGCAGTTACTATTGCTAACTTAGCGGCAGGTGGAGCTACAGCATCAACTACAGCAACAGGTTCTTCTATTTCAGGAGCTACATTTACTGTAGGAACATTAACAGCAGGTTCAGGGCCATTTCTAATTGGTCAAACTCTTTCAGGAACAGGTGTACTTCCAGGTACCGTAATTACAGGGTATGTAACTGGAACTGGGGGTGCTGGAACATATACGCTAAACAACAGTACTAATAATGTATCTGCAATAGCAATAACAGGTACTTCTACCGGAGGTGCAAATGCCATTATGTTTACAAATGATGCCAATAACAATACCTTAAAGTATTTAGATATTAAAAGTTCTAACCTCTCTACAACAGGAGGTTCAGTGTATTTTGGCGCTGGAATACTTTCAGGTAATGATAATAATACTATAAATAACTGTACTTTTACAGCAAATGCTGCCACCACAGTAGTTACAGGTTCTCAGACGACTACTTCTATAACTGTGTCTGCGGTTACTAGTGGTTTTGTTGTTCCGGGAACTACTGTTTCAGGAACAGGTGTAGCTGCAGGAACAATTATTACGGCAGCAGGAACAGGGACGGGTGGAAATGGAACGTATACAGTAAACACATCTGCAACAGTTACATCAACTGCATTAACACTTACTAACTTCCCAGCGAATGCTATCTATTCAGTTGGTTCAAGCGCTTCGGTAGATAATAGTGGTAATACAATTGATAATAATCAAATTTCTGATTACTACAGTCCAATAAGTGCTACCAACGGTATTTCACTTGCTTCAACAGGAAACTCAACGTGGACAATTACCAATAACAAATTATTCCAAACCGCAACCCGTATATATACTACAGCTAATACGCACAATGGTATTAATATTGGTTCTGGAGGTGGATACACCATTACAGGTAACACTATCGGTTATGCTAATGCATCTGGAACTGGAACAACTAATTTATTAGGTAACTCGCTTCTTCTTACTGGTTTTCCTTCTTCTTATGTTACTTCAGGTACACCAACAGCAACTCGTTATACAGGTATGACTTTAGGTTTTACAGCTGGAGCTACAGTTTCTAACATTCAAGGAAACACTATTGCTGGTTTTGCATTATTTACTTCAAGTGGTGCAAATACGACTAATGGTATATGGGCAGGTATTAATGTAACTTCTGGAAATGCAAATATTGGTACTACTACAGGTAATACAATTGGATCAACTACAGGAAACTCATCGGTATATGCAGCTTGTACAACAACTGGTGGACAGGTAGTAGGTATTTATGCAACAAGTACTGGTACAGTAAGTATTCAAAATAATACAATTGGCGCTATTGATGCTGTGGGTACTACAGCATCTATTAGTGGTGGATTTACTGGAATAGATACCGCTGGAACAGCTGGTACATTTAATATTAGTAATAATACAATAGGAAATACTACTGTAGATAATATTAGAACTGGTTATATTTTAAATGCTACTAATCTTACAAATTCAACAGGTGGTACTCTTACCTCTACAACGGGTGCAACTGCATTAGCATTAGGAATTAGAAGTACGGCAACAGGTAATACTTTAGTGGTATCAAACAATACCATTCGAGGTTTAGCTGTTTCTGGAACAGTTACTGCTGTTACAGGTATTATTTTATCTGGTTCAATGACAGGAACTACTCCATCGGTAAATGTTTCGACAAATAGTATTGGTACATCTTCACTTGGATTTGTAAGATACGCATTTGCAAATTCAGGTACTTTTACAGGATTAAGTGTTGCGAATACTATTGCAACAACGCACAATATCACTAATAATGATTTTCAAGGAATTACTCATACTGTTGCAGGAACAAATTCTCAAACATACATAAACCTTACTGGGGCTACAGCAGCTAACAATATTGCTACTATTTCTGGCAATACATTTACCAATTTAAATCTGAATACTACGGGTTCAGTAACGTTTATTTCTCATAGTTATACTGTTGCGGCTACAGGTACTCAAAATATTACAAATAATACTATTGTAACGGCGTTTAATAAGCCTAGTGCAGGTGGAACAATTACAGGATTAACATCTGGATCGTCTTCAGCTACAGGCGCTATAAGTACTATTACAAATAATAATTTTTCAAATATTACTACAACAGGCGCTACAGCTATAACAGGTATTAATAATACTGACGGTTCTAGCTCTGGTGCAACAAGAACGGTTACAGGTAATACATTTAATAACTGGACAACAGGTGCGGGCGCAATTACTGGAATGAACTTTGGTTATTTTGGTGGAACTTCATCATTATCAAATAATACTGTTACCAATTTAACTGGGCAAAGTTCTATTACAGGAATAACTATTGGATCATCGGGTAACTTAGCCAACCCTTTAAATATTGCAAATAATACCATTACGGGTTTATCGTCAACAGGGACAGGTGGTTCAGTTACTGGTTTAACATGTGCAAATACATCGCCGGTTGTTAATATTAATGCTAATACAATTAATACATTATCTTCATCAGGTGCTTCATCAACTGTGTTAGGTTTAGCTGTTACAGGAGCAACCTTAACAAATGCATTCCAAAATACAATTCATACTTTATCTGGTTCAGGAGCTACATCACCATTAGTACATGGTATGCAAGTTTCTGGTGGAACAACTGTAAATATGTATAGAAATAAAGTATATGGTTTGTCTCAAAGTGGTGCAATTACTAGTGCTTTACTTACAGTAAATCCTGTAAAAGGTATTTTATTATCAGGAGGAACAACTGTAAGTACTTATAATAACATTATTGGAGGATTAACAGCTCCGAATGCAAGTTTACCTGATGCTATCCACGGTATATCTGTTTCTTCTTCTGCTACTAACTCAATGCAAAAAGTATATAACAATACGGTATATTTAGAAGGTACTGGAGGAGCAACCTTTGGAGGTTCAGGTATTTTACAAGCTATTTCTACAGTAGCTACTACAGCTTCTTTAGATTTACAAAATAATATGATTTTCAATAATCTAACACCAGTTGGAACAGGATTAGCTGTTGCTTTCAGAAGAACTAGTGGTATAGCTTCTACATTAGCAAATTATGCAGCAACTTCTAATAAAAATTTATTTTATTCAGGAGCTCCGGGCGCAAATAATTTAATTTACAGTGACGGAACTTCTACTGCACAAACTATGGCACAATATTTAGCGGGTGTATTCACTGCAGGAACTATTGCTCCTCGTGATGCAAATTCATTCACTGAAACTGCTTTTGTACCAGCAACTTTCTTTACTTCGACAACAGGTTCAGATGCTACCTTCTTAAAACCAGCTGCAGGTATTACAACTCAAGCGGAAGGTGGAGGAAATCCAATTACTGTAACAAGTCCAGATTTTAATGGTGTTACGCGTCCAGGAGGTTCAGGTACGGGTTATGATTTAGGTGCTTGGGAATTTGATGCGATTTCACCAAACCCAGTATTATCAAATTTATTGATGACACCAATGGGGAAATTTTGTCCAAATATAGCAAGAACAGTTACTGTTACTGCTACTCCAGTTTCTGGAACTATAGCTAGTGTTGTAATTAATTATAATGTTAACGGAGTTGCACAAACACCAATCACTATGACTAATACAACTGGTAATGATTGGTCTGGTGTTATTCCTACAGTGACACCGTCTAACGCCACAGTAACGTGGTCGGTTACAGCTACTGATTCTAATTCATTAAATAAAAATCAAGCAGGTGTTTCATATACAGATGAAGGATTTAGTAATGATATTATTACAATAACACCTTCAGTACCTAATTTTTGTGGTTCAGGTGGTGATGTTACATTAACTGCAAGTTCTTCAATTATTGGTGCTACATACACATGGGAATCATTAACAAGTGGTACTACATTAAGCACTACAACAGGAGCTTCAATTACTGCTACTATTTCAGCTACTACTGACTTTAAAGTAACCGGAACACCAAATAATGGTGGTTGTCCTTCTGTAGCGTTTATTTCTGTAGGTGTGTATCCTTTGCCTACTGCTACTGTTACAACATCAGCAAATGGAGTATGTCCAGGAACTAGCGCAACTATCAATTCAGGATTAAGTGCGGGGAATTTTACCGCAACTTGTATAACAGCTCCAACCGCATTAAGTACAATTCCATCTAATGGTGTAGTATTATGCGAAAATGGCGCAGCTGTTGCTGGTACAGGTAATGTATCAGGTATTGATGATGGTTATTGGAATGCAAAACCAATAGGATTTAACTTTAACTTTTTTGGAACCATTTATACTACTTTAAATATTGCGTCTAATGGAACAGTTAACTTTGGTGCAACAGGTTCAACTCAATATAACTTTACTGGGGGCTTTCCAAATACAGTAAATCCGGCGAGTACAATAGCTGTATGCGCTAGAGATTTAAAATTTGATAATAGTACAGCTGGAACTGATAAAGGAAAAATAGCGTATTGGACAGAAGGAATTGCTCCTAACAGAAGATTTATAGTACAATATGCAAATGCTCCATTATGGTGTTCTACAAGTGCGACAGACGGAAGAAATTCTGCAGAGTTGGTATTATATGAGACGACGGGTATTATTGAAATTAGAGTTATCAGTGCTACAAACCAATTGGCGACAACTTGTTCTTTTAATAATGATTCAAGAAATAAATATATTGGTCTTCAGGATCCAACTAAAACAATTGGTGCAACTGCTCCAAACTGTTCAACAAATGCAGCAAATTTCTGGAATGGTGTATCAGCTGAAATAACCTCACCATTAGCTTGGAGATTTTCACCACCAGCTAATTACAATACAACATGGACGGCTACTGATGCCAATGGGACAACTACAATTGCAACTGGAACTAATATTTTCTCTCAATCTGTAGCGCCAGCAATTACTACAACTTATTCTATTTCATATACGAATCAAACTACAGGTTGTACTAATGCACCTGGTTCTGCTCAAGTATTAATGAGTATATTAAACAGTACTCCACCAACAGGTATAAATACAATAGCTAGTGCATCTACAATTTGTTTAGGTAATAGCGTAAACTTAAGTATGGATTACACAGGAAGTAATGATGGGTTAGCTTTCCAATGGCAATCTAGTATTGATAATGGTGGTTCATGGCAAGATGTTGCAACTGCAACGGCTACAACAACTTCAGTAACACCAACTACTGCTACTCAATACCGTTGTAAAATTGTTTCTTGTGGAGGAACACCTGGATATTCAAGTGTATCTTCAATAGGATTTACTAATAATATTTTAACAACATTACCTGCAACTCGTTGTGGAACAGGTACTGCTAGTATTCAAGCTACTGCAAACGCCGGATCAACAATTAAATGGTATACAGCTGCATCTGGTGGAACTTCTGTAGGTACAGGCTCTCCATTTGTTACACCTCAATTAAGTACATCTACTACTTATTACGCAAGTGCTGAGACAACTACAAATGCAACAGTATCATTAGGATCTACTGCAGCAATTAATACTGCATTAACAACTGGATCTACAAATGGTGGAATGGTATTTACAACTTCAACTAATAATGTTATTATTAACAGTATTGATGTTTTGGTCTCAGGTACTGGTGATCTTACTATTAATTTGCAAGACTCAAGTGGAGTTGACATCGCTTCTACAGTAATTACTGGTTTCATTGGTTCATCTACATCATTAACAAATATTGCCTTACCATCAACTTTCGTTGTTCCAACAGCAGGTGCAGGTTATAGAATAATTTGTTCATCTTTAGGAACTGGTTTAACTTGGTATTATCAAACTGGAGCTTATCCTTTTACAACACCAGGGGTTTCAATAACTGGTGGGTACGGTTGGTCTTCGACAACATCATACGCAACAGATCTAAGATTTATACATAGTATGAACTTAACAATTCCAACAGTGTGTGCTTCATCAAGAGTTGCCGTTCCAGTAACTGTTAATCCAGCACCATCTTTAACATTAAGCAGTACAAGCACAACAATTTGTGCTGGAATTGTTACTATTGTTCCTGTAACAATTACATCAATTCCTTCAGATTTTGATACTTATGTTTGGTCACCATCATTAGGTGTCTCAGGAGATAGTACAAATGGTTGGGTATTTAACCCGTCTTCAACTACAACGTATACATTAACTGCAAATCAAACTTCTGGAGGACAATGTGTTAATACAGCTACATTTACTGTAACAGCTAATCCATTACCAGTAGTTGTTGCAAATACTCCAAGTGCAGTATGTAATGGTACTACAGTAGATTTAACAGCAGCAGCTGTGACAGCTGGTTCAACTTCAGGTTTAACCTACAGTTATTTCACAGATGCTTTAGCTACAACGGTATTGCCAAATCCTAATGCAGTTGCAAGTTCTGGAACATATTACATTAAGGGTACAAATTCTAATGGCTGTGTAACGATAGCATCAGTTACAGTAACTGTAAATGCTTTACCAGTTGTTGTAAGTGTAAACCCTGCAACGGTTTGTGCTCCAACTACTGTTGACTTAACAGCTTCAGCAGTAACAACAGGTTCTGATACTGGATTAACATTTACTTACTTTACAGATTCAGCAGCAACTACCGCTTTATCAACACCTAGTGCAGTTGCATCTTCTGGTACGTATTATATTAAAGGTACAAATGCTAACGGATGTTTTGTAATAATACCAGTTACAGTAACTGTAAATCCACAACCAGTATTAACCATTACTGCTCCAGCAACTGTATGTAGTCCAAACACTATAGATATTACTGCAAGTGCAATTACTACCGGTTCTGATGCAGGTTTAACACTAACGTATTGGACAGATAGTGCTGCTACTACAGCTTTAACATCGGCTAGTGCGGTAACAAGTTCTGGAACATATTATATTAAAGCAGTTAACGCAAATGGATGTGAAAAAATTATGCCGGTAACCGTGACAATAAACGTTACAAATGTACCAACAGGAAATGCTTCTCAAGCATTTTGTGGTTCGGCCAATTTATCGCAATTAGTTGCTACGGGTACAAATATTAAATGGTATAATGCTGCAACTGGAGGTACAGAATACCCAGCTTCATTATGGACATTAGTTGGGTTAGTAAATGGAACTACTTATTATGCATCTCAAACAGTTAATGGTTGTGAAAGTACATCAAGATTTGCAGTAACAGCTGTCGTGAATCCAATTCCTACAGCACCTAATGCGTCTGCTCAAACTTTTTGTAATGCAGCTTTAGTTTCTGATTTATTGCCAAATGGTTCAGCTTATACTTGGTATGATGCAATGACTGGAGGAAACGTTGTTGTATCAACAGCTTCTATTTCTTCTGGAACATATTATGTATCACAAACTGTTAACGGTTGCGAAAGTTCTAGAACTGCAGTTACAGTTACAATTAACATAACAACTGCACCAACAGCTTCTGCACAAACTTTCTGTAATAGTGCTTTGGTAGCTAATTTAGCCGCTGTTGGTACTGGTTTACAATGGTATTCAGCTTCAATTGGTGGATCTGCTTTAAGTGCTTCAACAACATTAGCTACTGGTACTTATTATGTATCTCAAACTATTAATGGTTGTGAAAGTACTAGAACATCAGTTTCTGTTACTGTAAATGTGTCAATAGCACCAACTTCAAATGCACAAACATTTTGTTCTGCTGGGACTGTAGCTGATTTAGTAGCAGCAGGTTCTAGTTTACAATGGTATACAGCACCTACTGGTGGTTCACCAATTTCTACAACTACTGCGCTTACAAGTGGTATCTATTATGTTTCCCAAACAGTTAATGGTTGTGAAAGTACGAGAACAGCTGTAAATGTTACGATATCTTCTCCAGCTACTCCAACAGGTGCTACGACACAAACTATTTTTGGAGGTGTTGGGCCTGATGCAACAATTGAAGATATTTCTGTATCAGGAACAAATGTAATTTGGTATCCAACTGCAGCTGATGCTGCAGCAGGAACAAATGCAATTCCAGCAGGTACTCAATTAGTAGATGGTACTACATATTATGCAGTTTCTGTTGTAGGTACTTGTAGAAGTACAGCTTTAGCAGTTACGGTTGTAGTAGTATTAGAAAACGAAAGTTTTGATATCAAATCTTTAAAATTTTATCCTAACCCAGTAATTGATATATTAACTATTAGTTATTCAAGTGAAATTACTTCAGTTCAAGTGTACGATATTAGTGGAAGACAAATTAGAAATATGAATCCAAATAGTAATTTAGTTACTGTTGATTTATCTGATTTAGCTACATCAGTATATGTAGTAAAAGTTTTTGCTAATGATACTTCAAGTGAATTTAAAGTAGTTAAAAAATAATAACTAGCTTATATTAAAAAAAGGGTCAATCTGTTACAGATTGGCCCTTTTTGTTTTATTTTAGCAAAATGAAAATGATCGTATGTAATAAAGAACAACTATCGATAGTTCGAGATCTAGCGAATACTATTTGGCCTTCGACTTATGGAAATATATTATCTACTGCGCAATTAGAATATATGTTAGATACTTTTTATTCTATTGCCAATTTAGAAAAGCAAATGAATAACGGTCAAGTATTCGAATTGCTGCTTGAAGATAACAATGTTATTGGATTTGTTGCTTATGAATTAAATTGCAACTTCGAAAACCTAAATCAGCCATTAACTAAAATTCATAAAATTTATTTGTTACTAGAAACCCAAGGTAAAGGTTTTGGAAAATTTATGATTAATGAAATAGTAAAAATCGCTAAAAGCAATAATCAGAAAGGTATTTTTTTAAATGTGAACAAATATAACAAGGCAAAAATTTTCTATGAGAAATTGGGCTTTGTTATTTCAAAAGAAGAGGTAATTGATATTGGGAATGATTATGTTATGGACGACTACGTAATGGAATATCTGTTCTAATGAAAACGGATTTGCGTTAGTGGTTGTAGCGGCATCCTTTTTGTATTTTGTTGCCTGAAGTTCTCGAAGGTAACAAAATATAAAAAGATATAGCGGAAGACACGACCTGAAAGGGAACGCCTAAATAAAATTATCTATTTCTTTTGTCGTAATTTCTGCTACCGTAATTGGTTTTCTTATCTCTTAAAATACTCGCGTCTTCGGTTTTACTGGAAGGTTCAATAAGTGTATTTAATTCTATGATTTCTTTATCTGTTAATGGGCGGTATTTTCCAACAGGAACATCTAAAGTAATGTTGATAATTCGGATTCTTTTTAGCGATGTAACTTCGTAATCTAAATATTCGCACATACGACGAATTTGACGATTTAAACCTTGTGTTAAAACAATTTTAAATACAAATTGACTCATTTTTTCGACCTTACATTTTTTGGTAATGGTATCTAAAATGGGCAAACCATTACTCATTTGCTTTATGAACGTTTCAGTAATTGGTTTGTCAACAGTTACAATATATTCTTTCTCGTGGTTGTTTCTGGCGCGTAAAATTTTGTTTACAATATCGCCATCATTTGTCATAAATATTAATCCTTCACTGGCTTTGTCTAATCTTCCAATAGGAAAAACACGTTCGGGGTAATTGATGTAATCTACAATATTGTCTGGAATGCTTAAATTAGTCGTACATTCAATTCCTGCAGGTTTGTGGAACGATAAATAAATAGGTTTTTTATTAGCGTTGGTTACTAATTCGCCATTCACACGAACTTCGTCTCCTGGAGCTACTTTTGTGCCTAATTCTGGAGATTGCCCGTTGATGGTAATTCTGCCTTCTTCCAATAAACGATCGGCTTCTCTACGAGAGCAAAATCCTGATTCTGATAAATATTTATTGATGCGTACTAATTGTTCTTCCATTAGGCAAAGGTAGTATTTTAGTTTAAATGTTTATGAGGTTTATTTTGTTTATGAGGTTTATTTCAATAAAAAAAATCCCAATTTGAATTGGGATTTTTTTATTGTATGTGTTGGTCTTTTTTCGACTTTTAGACCTTCGACTAATCGTATTACATTTTGGCGAAAATTTTCTCCATTTTTTCTCTTTCTTCATCAGCTAAAACACTGTCAACTAAAATACGTCCACTGTGTTCATCTGTTAAGATTTTCTTTCTACCCGCAATTTCCATTTGAGTTTGTGGTGGAATAGTAAAGAAAGAACCTGCAGATGCGCCACGTTCGATAGAAACAACTGCTAAACCATTAACTACGCTGTTTCTAATTCTGTCATAAGCAGATAATAAACGAGCTTCAATTTTGCCTCTAAATTCATTAGACTTTTCAATTAAGAAGTTTTCGTCTTTTTCGGTTTCTGCCATAATATCACTTAATTCAGCTTTTTTATGTTTTAAGTGATTTTGTTTGCTATCTAGTTTATCTTTAGTTTGATTAACAATTTCTTTTTTGTTTTCTAAAGTAACTTTCATTTCTTTTATGTGCTTTTCAGCCAATTGAATTTCTAATTCTTGAAACTCAATTTCTTTTGATAAAGAATTAAATTCTCTATTGTTACGCACATTTTTTTGTTGTTCTGTATATTTTTTTATTGCTGCTTTGTAGTCATCAATATTGTTCTTTTTTTCTTTTGCTTGATGATCGATGTTGTTTAAATCGTCGTTTAATTTCTCTAAACGTTTAGATAATCCAGCTACTTCATCTTCTAAATCTTCAACTTCTAAAGGTAATTCTCCTCGTACGTTTCTAATTTCGTCAATTTTAGAATCAATTAATTGTAAAGCATAAATTGCTCTTAACTTTTCTTCTACGCTTAGTTCTTTTGTATTTGCCATATTGTTAAAAATATTTAACGGGATTTGTATTTAATTCTGATAAAATGATTGCAAAATTAGTGATTTTTTCTTTAAGAAAGTCAACAATATAATTTTTTGTATATCTTTCGCTTTCAAAATGCCCAATATCCGCCAAAAGCAGCTTGTTTTCGGCTTCATAAAACTGGTGATATTTTAAATCAGCAGTTAAAAAAGCATCGGCTCCTGCTGCAATTGCATTTTTTATGGCAAAACTTCCGCTTCCACCTAAAACTGCAACTTTTTTAATATCATTTGATAAAAATTGGCTGTGACGAATGCCACCACATTCCATTTTTTCTTTCACAAATTGTAAAAAATCGTTTGGTTTCATAGGATGTGCCAATTCGCCAATCATACCTAAACCAATATTCTGATGTTCGTTTTCTGTTTTGTAAATTTCATACGCCACTTCTTCGTACATATGATTAGCAAATAATGCCTTTAATATGTTATTTTGTAAGTGTTTTTCGAAAATTACCTCTATTTTAATTTCCTTTTCTATTTGTAAAATATGTTTTTGTCCAAGTACCGGATTGCTGTTTTCATTTCCTTTAAAAGAACTACTTCCAGCAGATGTAAAACTACAATTATCATAGTTGCCAATACTTCCTGCACCCGCTTCAAATAAGGCTTGTTTTACTTGGTTTTCGTTCTCCGGTTTGGTATAAGTTACTAATTTATAAATGAAATTTTGTTTAGGAATTAGAACTTTAGTATTCGATAAACCTAAAGCATCACAGAAAATTTTATTCACACCATTTTGATGATTATCTAATGCGGTATGAACAGCATAAATGGCAATGTCATTTTTTATGGCTTTGATAATCACTCTTTCTACATAATTTTTTCCTGTTATTTTTTTTAATCCAGAAAACAAAATAGGATGGAAGCAAACTACTAAATTACATTTTTTAGAAATGGCTTCTTCAATAACTTCTTCCAAAGCATCGTGACAAACCAAAATGCCAGTAATATCATTGCTGTGACCAACTAAAAGCCCAATATTGTCAAAGTCTTCAGCGTAAGCCAAAGGAGCCAGTTTTTCAAGATGTTTTGTGATTTCAGGTAATTGCATTTTTCGTTTTAGAAATTTTGTATTTTTCAAAGATAAAAAATGCAATTGATTTTAAATATAATTTACTTGAAATTTAATTCATTCGATTTTTGTACATTTGTTTATCTAATTCTATGGGATACTTTTGTAAATCATTATTTAGATAAATAATTATGATGGTAATACGAAAACTACTTTTTCCGCTTGGAGTTGTATATTGGTTAGTCACTTTTATTAGAAATTGGCTATACGATTTAGGTATTTTTACTTCAAAATCATATGATTTACCGATTATAGCAATTGGAAATTTAAGTGCAGGTGGCACAGGTAAAACGCCTCAGACAGAATACATTATTCGATTATTAAAAAACACTTATAAAATTGCTGTTTTAAGTCGTGGTTATAAACGAAATTCAAAAGGTTTTGTATTGGCAAATGATTTAGTTTCAGCAACCGAATTAGGTGACGAATCGTTTCAAATGTATTCAAAATTTCCTGAAATTTCCGTTGCCGTTTGTGAAGACAGACAAACAGGAATTGAAAACTTAATTTCGAAAAGCAATCCAGATATTATTTTGTTAGACGATGCGTTTCAGCATAGAAAAGTAAAAGCAGGTTTTTATATTTTGTTAACGTCTTATGATGACTTGTTTTCAGATGATTATATTTTACCATTCGGAAATTTACGAGAAAGTGCTATCGGTAAAAAGCGAGCCGATGTAGTTGTTGTAACAAAATGCCCTCAAAATATTACAGAAAAAAACAAAGATGAAGTAAAGCTTAAATTAAACGTAAATGTGCCCGTTTTTTTCACTTCAATTGACTACGATTCTAATGTGTTTAGTACAGAAAATAGTATTTCGGTTTCAGATATAATTTCTAAAGAAAAAATTATTGTTGCAGGAATTGCTAAGCCAAAATATTTCATTGATTATTTAAATTCTGGAACTGATAAAGTTATGATATATCCAGATCACCATAATTTTTCAGAAGCAGAAATTTCAGAAATAAGTGAACTTTCAAAAGATAAAATTATTGTTACTACAGAAAAGGATTTTATGCGTTTAAACGGAAAAATATACTCGAGTAACTTATTTTATTTGCCTATACAAACCAAATTCAACTCAGATAAAGAGCAATTTGATAGTTTAGTTACAAATTGGGTAAAAAGTTATACTAAGTAATCGCTTATTACGCTATAAAAATAGTCTGGATTAAAAGGTTTTGTAATTACTTCATTCATACCAAAAGATAATAACATTTCTTTGTTTTCGTTTAATGAAATAGCGGTTAAAGCAATTATTGGTGTTGTTTTGTCAAATTTTCTAATTTCTGCCGTAGCTTCTGTTCCGTTAATTCCTGTTAAATGAACATCCATTAAAACCAAATCAAAACTATTATTTTGCATAGCAATAATCGCATCTTCGCCATTATCAATAATACTGCAAATCATACCTTTGTTTTCCACCATTTTTTTAGTAATCATTTGGTTGATTTTGTTGTCTTCAACCAATAAAACGGTTTTGTTTTTTAAATTGTCGTAAGAAGTAACTTTCTTTTTCTCGTGATTTAATATAATTTCGGCATTTGATTTTCCGAAATTTAAATCGAAATACAATTTAGTTCCTTCGTTTTCTTTGCTTTCTAAATGAATTTCACTACCTAATAATTCAATAATTTTCTTAACGATAGAAAGTCCTAAACCAGTTCCGCCATATGTTCTGTTAATTTCTACAGAACCTTGAGAAAAACTATCGAAAATATTTGCGATTTTGTCTTCTGGAATTCCGATTCCATTATCTTGAATTATGAAATTTAAAGTTACCGTATCGTCTTCTTCTTTTATGGTTTTTACCGAAAGCGTAACTTTGCCGTTTTTAGTGAATTTGATGGAATTATTGATTAAATTTATTAAAATCTGAGATAATTTTGTTGGATCGCCAAGTAAATTTTTATGATTTTTTAAATCTAATTCTAATTTAAAATCAATATTGTTTTGTTCAATAAAACCATTGAATGATTCCCGAATATTTTGAATTAATTCTTCTAAATTGAAATTAATTTTTTCAATATGTATTGTGTTTGATTCTAGTCGATTAATTTCTAAAATATCATTAATAAAACTTAAAAGATAATTTCCAGAAAACTCTAACGATTTTAAATAATTTAATTGCGTTGATTTCGGGTTTTCTTGCAAGAGCAAATGCGTAATTCCGTTTATAGCATTCAAAGGTGTACGTAACTCGTGACTTACAGTAGATAAAAACTCCGAACGGGCATTTGAGGCAAGTTCGGCTTTTTCTTTTTGTTCGGTTAATTCTTCGTTTTTTTCTTGTAAAAGTTTATTCGTAGCGGTTCTAATTTTATTGTTTTTGTATAAAGAAAAACTAAATAAAGATAAAATGGCAATTAAGACAATGCTCATTATACTTATCAGTTTATTAAACCGAATGGATTTTAATTGGTCGTTTTTCTCTTTTTCCAGCTTTTCAACAATTTCTAATTGATTATCGTGTTCTTTTTTATTAATAAGTAAGTCGGTATTGGCTATACTTGAGTTATTTTTTATTTCATTTAACGTTAAAAATTCTTTCAAATAAAAATTGGATAATTTATAATCTTCTTGTTTTTCACAAATTAAAATAAGGTTATTTAAAATTTTCTTTTTTGAAATGCCTACTGAATTATTTTCTACCAATTTCAAAGCTCTTTTAGAAAAATCTAATGCTTTTTCAAAGTCTTCTTGTGTGTAGTAAATTTTACTTAGCTGATATAGCGCTTCAATTTTACTGGGTTCAATATCTCTGCTTGTATTGGCAATATTGTCAAATACAAGAATGGCTTCTTCTAATTTATTGTTGGCTTTTAAAGTTAATCCTTTCTGGAGTTCAATTAACACTAAAGTATTGTTAGAATTGATTGAATTGTATATTGAATACGATTTGTTGAAGTATAATTTTGCAATCTTAAAATTTCTTTTTTCTAAGTAAAGAGTTCCTAATGCGTAGTTGATTTTAGCGACTTTAGAAGTACGAACTTGATTGATTTCATAGTAATTAGAACATTTTATGAAGTTAATAATGGCTTCATTAAAATTGTTGGTTTCTAAATACAAGCTTCCTAAAAAATAATAGCAATCGTATAGCTTTTCATTATTTTTATATGCTTTAGAATACTCAATAGCTTTCTGAGTGTACTTTATAGCGTCTTTTGAATTGTATTTTTCTTCAAAAGAATAATTGGCTAATT
Organism: Flavobacterium sp.; assembly: GCF_044341185.1. Lineage (GTDB taxonomy): Bacteria > Bacteroidota > Bacteroidia > Flavobacteriales > Flavobacteriaceae > Flavobacterium. The sequence goes on along the minus strand of NZ_JBIISE010000004.1, from coordinate 21,188 downwards.
CTAAAAAATAGGTAATGCTGTCAGGTTTGTTTTCCTTTGTCTGAGAAAAAGTAAATAGTGAGAAAAAGGTAAGTAGAAAAAGGAGTTTTTTCATTATTTAGTATTCGAAACCTATAATTAATAATGTTAAAATTAGTATTTATTTTTCGATAAAAAAAGAATTAAATCAATTATACGAGAAGAATATCCAATTTCATTATCATACCAACCTACTATTTTTACCATTTTGTCAATTACAGAAGTTAATTGCGCATCAAATACACATGAATTTTTATTGCCAATAATATCAACGGAAACAATTGGGTCTTCGGTATACGCCAAAATGTTTTTCAATTCGTTTTCGGATGCGTTTTTAAAAGCTAAATTAATTTCTTCAATAGTAACTTTTCGGTTTACATTAAAAGTAATATCGGTTAACGAACCATCTGGAACAGGAACTCGAATTCCACATCCGCCAATTTTTCCATCCAATTCTGGAAAAATTTTTGTTATTGCTTTTGCAGCGCCAGTTGAAGTTGGAATTATAGATTGCGAAGCTCCACGCGCACGTCTTAAATCTTTGTGTGGTTGGTCGTGCAAACTTTGGTCGGTAGTGTAGGAGTGAACCGTGGTAATATATGCCTGCTCAATACCACACAATTTTTGAATAATTTTAAGCATGGGTGCTGCGTTATTCGTAGTGCAGCTTGCATTAGAGATAATGGTTTCCGAACCATCTAAAATATGTTCATTAACACCTAAAACAACTGTTTTTATTTTTTCGTCTTCAGGAGGTGCGGATAAAATTACTTTTTTCACTCCAGCTAAAATATGTAAACCAGCGGTTTCTGAAGTTTTAAATTTTCCAGTCGACTCAATTACAAAATCGATATCTAGGTTTTTCCAAGGTAATTTAGAGATATCACTTTCGTGGAAAAATTGAAATTTAAAATCGTCAATTAATAACGTTTCGTTTTCAGTTGAAATTGAATGTTGTAAAACACCGTGAATGCTATCGTATTTCAATAAATGACTCATAGTTTTTATATCTGCAATATCATTTACAGCAACAACTTCTATATTTGGATGATTGAGTAATAATCGGAAAACATTTCTTCCAATTCTACCAAAACCATTAATAGCGACACGTATTTTCAAATTTTTATTTTTGTAATTATTTTTAATTTTGCCTTATGCCTTAAAACTAATGAATATGTTTTTCAGCATGATAAGAAGAACGGACTAACGGACCACTTTCTACATGAATAAAACCTAATTCTTTTCCAATTTTTTCGTATTTTTCGAATTGCTCTGGTGTGATGAATTCTTTTACTGGTAAATGTTTTTTACTTGGTTGTAAATATTGACCAATAGTAACCACATCTACTTTTGCGTCTTTTAAATCGTGTAAAGTTTGAATAACTTCTTCTTCTGTTTCTCCAAGTCCAAGCATAATTCCAGATTTTGTTCGGTTCAAACCTTGTTCTTTTAAATATTTTAAAACGGCTAAACTTTTATCGTATTTTGCTTGAATGCGTACTTCACGAGTTAATCTTCGTACCGTTTCAATATTATGTGATACTACTTCGGGTGCTACTTCAATAATTTTATCTAAATGTTTTTCACTTCCTTGAAAATCTGGAATTAGCGTTTCAAGAGTTGTTTTCGGATTCATTCTTCTTATGGCCTTTACAGTTTCCGCCCAAATAATGGTGCCCATATCTTTTAAATCGTCACGGTCAACACTTGTAATAACAGCGTGTTTTATATTCATAATTTTAATGGAACGGGCTACTTTTTCTGGTTCTTCCCAATCTACATTTTCAGGACGACCCGTTTTTACACCACAAAATCCACAAGAACGGGTACAAATATTTCCTAAAATCATAAAAGTTGCTGTTCCTTCCCCCCAACATTCTCCCATATTTGGACAACTACCAGAAGCGCAAATGGTATTTAATTTGTATTTATCAACCAAACCTCTAAGTTCAGTATATTTTTGACCAACGGGTAATTTTACACGAAGCCATTTTGGTTTTGGTGTAGGAGGAAATACGCTTTCTGTTGCCATAATTTGAATATAAAATCTACCGCAAATATACAAAACGCATTAAAATTAATTCCTATTTTAAATTGTTATTTTTCAATTGTAACATATCCCTAACTTTTGTTTAATTATTTTATTTTACTCTGTTTTTAGAATTATTTTTTCAAAAAAAAAACCACATAATGAACGTCTTATGTGGTTTTAAAATTTTAATAAATTTCAGCTTTTTTTATTCTGTTTCAAGCAGATTAATTTGAATTGGAAGTCTTTTTTCACTTCTTACTACTTCACCATTTACTCGCCCTGGTGTCCATTTCTTTTTCATTGATGTTAAAACTCTAATTGCTTCTTTTTCTAATGCTTTATCTCCTTTACTTACCATTCGAATATCCGTCATTGATCCATCTTTTTCTATGACAAAAATCATTTCAATAAACAATACCTCTTGATCAAAAGAATTTGGAACTTTATAGTTTTCAGCAATATACGTTCTGAACATATTAATTCCTCCAGGATAACTTGCTTCTATACCCAACACGCCTTTGTATACACTAGTGCCAGTTCCACTTCCTGGTGTAGTTGTTATGATTGGAGTAGAAGAAGTGCCTGCCGGATTTCCAACAGGTCCCGGATTTCCATGTTCGCTACCATTTGGATTGAATGGTGTAGAAGGATCGGGATTTTTTGGTTCAACTATAGGTTTTACTTCAGTTTTATCCACAACAACTGGTGGGACTTTATCTGGAGTTAGATTTAATTTTGGTTTATCGGTTCCTTTAGCTTGAATTGCTTTTTCAGTTGGAACTTTAGGTGTAAATTTTACAATTGTCACAATAGGTGGCAACACATTAGGTTCTGGTTTAACTATTGGTTTAGTATCAGGAGTCGTAAATGAAAACAATCCAATTCCAAAAGCTATAAATCCGAAAGTTAACAACATTGCTTTTATGGTAGTAGCGTCACTTTCTTTTCTTAATTGGTAAGCACCGTATGCTTTGTTTCTGTTTTCGAAAGCTATTTCCAACCAGTTTTCGTTTTGTACATTGAAGTTTGACATAATATATAGTTTTAAAGGTTACAACTTGTGTATAATTTAAACTATATGAAATAATCGTGCCAAAAAAACAGGTTTTGGACTAAAAAGATTAATTATTGTTATTTATTACTAATAATTTCTGCTAATAATTTTTTAGCACGAAGCAATTTTATTTTGATATTGTTAAGCGGTTCGTTCAATTGCTCGGCCATATCTTGATAACTCATTTCTTGAAAGTAACGTAATTGTATAACTTCCTGATAGGCAGGTTTTAATTGCTTAATTTGTTGTAGTAATTGCGATAAGTTTTGTTCGGTTATTAACTTGTCTTCAATGGTTGGTGTGTTGTCTAAAACTTGATTGGCTAAGCTATCTTCTTCACTTGTGATTTCTAAAAATAAGGTTGATTTTTTTTTTCGAAGTAAATCGATATGAGCGTTTTTGGCAATTGCAATTAACCAAGTATTAAATCCAAATTCAGGGTTGTATGTGCTTATTTTATCAAATGCTTTAGCAAATGTTTCTATTACTATATCTTCTGTATCCGTTTCATTTTCGGTACGTTTTAGCATATATCCGTACACTTCATTCCAATAAAAATCGAGAAGAAAAGTAAAAGCCACTTGATCGCCAAGTTTTGCTTTTTGAATGTTTTTGAGTATTTTCTCTTGTTTTACTTCCAATGTTCTGGTTTGTGTATCAAATTGGTAAAAGCTACTCGTATTTGAGTTATTAGTAAAATAATTTCAAAAATTGGATACCAAACAATAATATCTTTTTCTTTTAATTTAGATGCGCCATAACCAAAAACTATCCAGTTAAAAACGTATCTAAAACCTAATACGCTTGATACAATAATCCAATTATATTGGAAAGATAGTAAAATTACAGCCAAAACAATACAAGATAGTTGCGAAATAAAATATAATGCAAGTTGCAACTTATTAAATTCTTTATAATGTTTTTTGGTAGATGTTTCTTTTCTTTTCTGATTTAACCATTCTTTAAAAGTTGTTTTTGGTTCAGAATAGGTAAAGCTTTCTGGACTATAACAAATGGTTGTATTGCTTGCAGTTGCAGCTTCGTTAATGAACAAATCGTCTTCCCCAGAGCGCACTCGAATGTGATTAATAAATCCGTTTACGTTGAAAAATTCAGATTTTTTATAAGCCAAATTTCTTCCAATTCCCATATAAGGTTTTCCGATTTTTGCCCAAGAAAAATATTGGATAGCAGAAATTACTCCGTCAAAGCGAATTATTTTATTTAATACAGAACCTTTAATTTTATTATACGCACCATATCCTAAAACGATTGTTTTTTTGAATGAAAAGTGCGAGGTCATTTCTAAAATCCAGTTTTCAGATGTAATGCGACAATCTGCATCTGTAAACAATAAATATTCGTTTTTTGCAGCTTTTATACCTAAGGTTAATGCAAATTTTTTGTTTCCCCAAAAGGCTTCATTGTTTTTTACTTTGACTAATTTAACAAAAGAATATTGCTTTTCGTATTCTTCAAATAAGTCTAATGTTTCATCATTAGACGCATCATCAATAAGTACTAATTCGTAATTTGGATAATTTTGAGAAACTAAAATAGGAAGTTGTGTCACTAAATTTTCATATTCGTTTTTTGCCCAAACTAGTACAGAAACAGGTACGCTTTTTGGAGTTTCTTTCTTAGGTTTCAAAAATGAAAAACGGCTAAAAACAAACGATTGATAAACGAATTGAATGACAAAAAAAACTAAAAATGCTATAAAAAGTATAAATAATGTTGTTTCCATGTATTTTTTAAAAGTTGTGCAAATTTACTCTTATTTGGTTACAATTTCAAGTTTAATTTTTATGAACAATTCGTAAATTAAATCACGTTCACTTCTGCTTCAATGCTAATTCCGTATTTTTCAAAAATAGTTTTTTGAATATTTTGCGCAACGTTCCAGATTTCATTTCCAGTCGCATTTCCGTAATTTACTAAAACTAAAGCCTGCTTGGTATGAATTCCAGCGTCACCAAAACGTTTGCCTTTAAATCCAGCTTGTTCAATTAACCAACCCGCAGGTACTTTCACAAGTGTTTCTGAAACTGGATAATGTGGCATATCTGGATAATTTGCTTTTGCTTTTTCGTAAACTTCAATAGGAACTATAGGATTTTTAAAGAAACTTCCACTATTTCCTAATTCTTTCGGATTGGGTAATTTACTTTCACGAATGGCGATTACGGCTTTACTAACATCTTGAATGGTAGGATTTTTAAAGCCCATATTTTCTAATTCTACATCAATAGCACCGTAGGACGTATTTAGTTTGTGATTTTTTTTAGTTAGTTTAAAAACAACTGATACAATCACATATTGATTTTTTAAATCAGCTTTAAAAACACTTTCTCTATACCCAAACTTACAAGCAGCTTTGTCAAAAGTGGTAATTTCTTGCGTGTCAATTTTCATCGCTTCACAAGAAACAAATGTGTCTTTAATTTCTACGCCATATGCTCCAATATTCTGAATCGGAGTCGCACCAACATTACCAGGAATTAAAGATAAATTTTCAATTCCACCATAGTTTTTTTGGATGCAAAACTGTACAAATTCGTGCCAAACTTCGCCAGCATTACCTTTTACCCAAACAAAATCTTCATTTTCATCAACCACTTCAATGCCTTTATTATTGATGTGCAACACGAATGCATCGACATTCTGAGTTAAAAGCATATTACTTCCACCACCTAAAATAAACAGTTTTTTCTGTTGATTTTCTTTTAAAACGATTGCTAAATCAGTAATCGAATTGACTTCGCAAAATTCCGTTGCAAACGCTTCAATGCCAAAGGTGTTGTATTTTTTTAACGATTTTTGTTGTACTATATTCATATAATTAAGTGAATAGTATATAATATTTTAATTTTATTTTCGAGAGCTTAGCCAACCGGTGGCTGAGGCTCTCGAAGTCACATTTTACTTAGATCTTATAAAGCTTTTCTCAACTCTTCTTCGCTAACAAATTCGTTTTTAAAGAATGATTGTTTTCCGTTTTTAACTACAATTACAACAGGTAAACCTTGATAACCTAATGCATTAAATAATGATTTGTTTTTATCAGCATCAATTCTGTGGATTATTACTTTATCCGCCATTTCTTTGCTCATTTTATCTAAATATGGCGCCATTTTTTTACAAGGTCCACACCATTCTGCATAAATATCAATTACAACCGTTTTATCCGAAATAAGTAATTTATTGTACTCTTCTTGAGTCATGCCAGACCAAACTGCATTGGTTTTTGGGTTTGCTTTTTCCCAAGCCATATACCCGCCATCTAGTTCGATAATGTTTTTAAAACCTAATTCTACTAGATGATTGGCTGCTTTTTTACTTCTACCGCCACTTAAGCAATATACAAAAACGGGTTTTGATTTATCTAAATTTGCGACTTGGGAATCAAAATCAGAGCCGTTCCAATTAGCATTTTTAGCATCTGCAATTTTTCCGTTAGCATATTCACCAGGTGTTCTAACATCTAAAATTTGTGCGTCATCCGTTTTTACAATAGTGGCTTTAAATTCTGTTGCATCTACACTTTTAAAGTTTTGACTATTGGTGCAACTTATTGATAAGATAATAATTGCTATTGCGATAATTGATTTTAAGTTATTCATTTTATAAAAATTAAAAAGTTTATTTGTTTTTGGTTGATATGCTTACGGTCTAATAATCAAACCATTTAAATATTAAATATTTTATAGCTTTTATGCGTCTGTTTTATAATGTTTTCCGTACGTTCAGGATGTGTGTCGGATATAAAAATTTGTCCAAAAACATCATTGTTTACCATATTCACAATTTGTTGTACTCTAAACGCATCTAACTTGTCAAAGATATCATCAAAAAGTAGAATCGGCAATGTTTTTGTATGTTTTTTGATGAAATCAAACTGCGCTAATTTCAAAGCAATTAAAAATGATTTTTGTTGTCCTTGTGATCCGAATTTTTTAACCGGAAAACCAGCGATGTTGAATAAAACATCATCTTTATGAATCCCACAAGTGGTATATTGCGTAATTCTGTCTTTTTGAAGATTTTGAGTTAGTAAGTTATCCAAATTTTCATCATAAAGTTGACTTTCGTATTCAATAGTTACTTTTTCGGCATTTTCTGAAATAACTTCATATAATTCTTGAAAAACAGGGATGAATTTTTCTAAAAAATCTTTTCTCTTGGTAAAAATTAGTTGTCCAAATTCCGATAATTGTTCGTTGTAAATACTCAAATTATCTGCATCAAAAACCTGATTTAAAGCAAAATACTTCAATAATGCATTACGTTGTTGTAACGTTTTCTGATAATTTATTAATGTGTTTAGATAAGTAGAATCAAAAGTAGAAATGACGTTATCAATAAATTTTCTTCGTGTTTCACTTCCTTCAATAATCAAATCTGTATCGCTCGGTGAAATAATCACAATAGGAATCAAACCAATATGTTCTGAAAATTTTTCGTATATTTTTCCGTTGCGTTTTAAAATTTTCTTTTGTGCTTTTTTGTAACTACAAATAATTTGTTCGTTTCGATTTTCTTTTTCGAAAATACCATCAATTACAAAAAACTCTTCACCGTGTTTAATATTTTGTGTAGATAATGGATTAAAATAACTTTTACCATTTGCTAAATGATAAATGGCATCTAAAATTGTTGTTTTTCCAATGCCGTTTTTTCCTACAATAGCATTTATTTTGCTTTCAAATTCAAAAGAATTTTCTGCAATGTTCTTATAATTTAGTAAAGATAGTTTTTTTAAAATCACGTTTTTTTGGTTAAAAGTGGCAAAAATTACACTTTCGAGTACAAATGTAAGTTCAATTTTTAAAAATATAAATAAAAGCACTTTTAAATTTAAATAAAAAGTATATTTTTGCACTTCTAATAAAATTTTAGTTCAATGGCAACATATAATAAAAGAGGTTATAAATCACCAAAACCTGAAGTAGAAAAAGATCCAGCATTTGATACAAGTGTAGATGAAATTAATGTAAACGAAAACGAAAGTACTACTGCTGGCGTGTTTAATGCGTTAGATGAAACAGCAAATAAAACAGAAGAGTGGGTAATAAGAAACCAAAAAGCAATTTTAGGAGTTATACTAGCAGTTGCAATTGGTACATTAGCTTATATTTTATATGATAAATATGTTGCAACTCCAAGTCAAGAAGAAGCGTTTAAAGAAATGAATCAAGCACAAATGTATTTTCAAAAAGCAGTTGATGCTACAGAAAAACAAGATTCTTTATTTAAATTGTCTTTAAAAGGTGGTGAAGGTAAATTAGGTTTCGAAGGAATTATTTCTGAATATCCGGGTACAAAAGCAGCTAATTTAGCAGAATATTCTGCAGGAATGGCTTGTTTACATTTGAAAGATTTCAAAAAAGCAATTGAGCATTTAGATAATTTTTCTACAAAAGAATTAAATTTACACGCGTTGGCTATCGGTGCAAAAGGTGATGCTAATGCAGAATTAAATAATAATGAAGAAGCGTTGAAATTATACGTTGAAGCAGCTAATGTAGATGAAAATGATTTTGTGACGCCAAGATTTTTATTAAAAGCAGCTAATATGGCAATCGTTTTAAAGAGAAATGATGAAGCATTAGGTTATTTAAAAACAATCAAAGAAAAATATGAAACTTCTCAAGAAGGAAGTACAGTTGATATTTTAATTGCTTCATTGGAAAAATAATGGCAACCGAAAATAAAAATTTATCTCAATACGATAAAAATACAATCCCAAACGCGAAAGATTTTCGGTTTGGGATTGTTGTTTCAGAATGGAATGATACTGTAACCGAAGGTTTGTATAATGGAGTAGTATCAGCATTAACAGATTGTGGCGCTTTGCCTGAAAATATAAATCGTTGGAACGTACCAGGAAGTTTTGAACTGATTTTTGGTGCCCGTCAAATGCATGAAAAATTAGACTTAGATGCTGTAATTGTTATTGGTTGCGTGATTAAAGGTGAAACCATGCATTTTGAATTTGTTTGCGAAGGTGTAACCCAAGGTATGAAAGATTTAAACTTACTTTATGATGTGCCGACTATTTTTTGTGTGTTAACAGATAATACGATGCAACAATCTATCGATAGAAGTGGAGGGAAACACGGGAATAAAGGTGTTGAAGCTGCTATTGCCGCAATTAAAATGATAGATTTAAATAAACGATATTAAACTTTAATAAAATTAATCAAAACAAAAATCACAGGTTCCCATTTTGGTAATCTGTGATTTTTTATTTTTAAAATAACTATTTTGTTATTAACTTTTACAAATTTGTATTTTTTGAGATATAAAAATAAGTATTTAATTTCTTAAATTTGTAACATAACCAATATAAAAAACAAAACAGATTAATGTCTGGAATTATTCAATTATTACCTGATCACGTAGCCAATCAAATAGCAGCTGGAGAAGTGGTGCAACGACCGGCTTCTGTAGTTAAAGAGTTGATTGAAAACGCTGTTGATGCCAAGGCAACCGAAATTAAACTTATCGTAAAAGATGCTGGAAAAACACTTATTCAAGTTGTAGATAATGGCTTAGGAATGAATGTTACCGATGCGCGATTGTGTTTCGAACGTCATGCGACCTCTAAAATACGTAATGCGGAAGATTTATTTGCCTTACATACAAAAGGATTCCGAGGTGAAGCATTAGCGTCAATTGCTGCAGTCGCTCACGTAGAATTAAAAACCAAACAAGATCAAGAAGAATTAGGTATTCATATCATCATTGAAGGTAGTAAAGTAATTACACAAGATGTATCTGTTTTGCCAAAAGGAACTTCATTTTTAGTAAAAAATTTATTTTTCAATATTCCTGCGCGTAGAAATTTTTTAAAATCCGATAATATTGAACTAAAACATATTATTGACGAATTTGAACGCGTAGCTTTGGCTCATCCTACTATCAGCTTTACGATGATTAGTAATGGAAGTGAAGTGTTTAATTTACCAAGTTCTAATTATCGCCAGCGAATTGTAAATATTTTCGGAGGAAAAACAAATGAAAAATTAGTTCCGGTAACTGAAGAAACGGAGATTTTGAAAATTACAGGTTTTGTAGGAAAGCCCGAATTTGCTAAGAAAAACAGATCAGAGCAATTTTTTTTGGTAAATAATAGATTTATACGAAGTCCATTTTTGCATCACGCAATTATGAATGCTTATGATGGCTTATTACGAGATAATAACCAACCTAGTTATTTCTTGTTTTTAGAAGTGCCACCGCATACTATAGATATAAACATTCATCCCACAAAAACAGAAGTGAAGTTTGACGATGAACAAGCATTATATGCCATTTTACGTGCGACAGTGAAACACAGTTTAGGCATGTTTAATGTCGCGCCAATTCTGGATTTTGAAAGAGATGCTAACTTAGATGTTCCGTATGATTATAAAGATAAAACGTTAGACACGCCAACCATTCAGGTGGATCGTTCGTTTAATCCTTTTGAAACAGAAAATGAGACTAAAAAATATTCAGGCTCGTCTGTTTCGTATACAAAAAACAAACAAGCTCAACCCCATTGGGAGAGTTTATATACCAATTTGAAACAAGACGCGAGTGAGGTTTCAGTTGATGCTTTTGAAACCGATTTAGTTGCTAGTACATTATTTGACGATAAATCAACAGAAAGTCAGACTTTACTATATCAATTCAATAGAAAATATATTATAAATAGCATTAAATCAGGATTATTAGTTATTCATCAAAGTAGGGCACATCAGCGTATTTTGTACGAACAATTTTTAACAAACATTACCATTCATCAAGCTTCAAGTCAACAGTTGTTGTTTCCTTTAGAAATTCAGTTTTCGAGAGATGAGATGCTGTATTTAAAAGAAATTCAACCCAATTTAGAAGGTATTGGTTTTGCTTTTGAAAAAATGGGATTAGATGTGTTAATTATTTCGGGTTTACCCGCTCAAATTTCCGAATCAAATGTAACCGAGATTTTACAAGATTTGATATACAATTTACAAGAAAATGTACCAGAAGATAGTTTTTCATTAAGCGATAGTATTTCTAAATTTATGGCAAAAAGTGTAGCGATAAAATCGGGAAAATATCTAAACACTATTGAATTAGAAAATATTGTAAATGGTTTATTTGCATGTAAAGATCCCAATGTTTCGCCATTTCAAAAACCTATATTTATTACATTAACCACAGAAGATTTAGATAAAAGATTTTAAGTATGTTCAATAATATGACACCGGTTGTAAAGCAACTATTAATAATAAATGTTTTGGTTTTTATATTGAGTCAAGTACTGCCTCAAAATTACGAAACGTTATCTTTGTTTTATTTCGAAAGTGAAAAGTTCCGCTTTTGGCAGCCTTTTACACATATGTTTATGCATGCGTCTATGCCAAATTTAATGCATATTTTATTCAATATGTTTGCATTGGTTTCTTTTGGTTCCGCTTTAGAACATTATTGGGGCGGAAAGAAATTTCTGTTTTTTTACTTTTCTTGTGGTTTAGGTGCCGCTTTTGTTCAAACAGGTATGAATTATTATGAAATTCATCAAGTTATAAACGAATTAGGATTAACTTCTCAAGAAATGCAAATTATTTTTGATACGCCCTTAAGCGATGTGTTTAATTCGGCAGGACAAACTACAGGAAAAGTAAATCAGATTTTAAATGATGTAGATTGTACACAAGTTGAATTTGATAAATTATCTTTAATTTATGGAAGTTGCGTTGGTGCTTCAGGAGCCATTTACGGTTTATTAGTAGCATTTGCTTTTATGTTTCCAACGGCAGAATTAATGATGATGTTTATTCCAGTGCCAATTAAAGCAAAGTTTTTTGTGCCAATTATTGTTGGTTTAGATTTGTTTTCAGGCGTAACCGGTTTTTCAATATTTTCTGGAGGTGGTAACATTGCGCATTTTGCTCATATTGGCGGTGCTTTAACTGGTTTTTTATTAATGATGCTTTGGCGAAACAATAAGTTCACACATACCAGGTGGAATTAGGTAGAAAAGTGAAAAGTAAAAAGTAATGCGTTAAATGAGTATTTTAAACCAAATAGAACAACATTATAAAAGTAGTGATGCAGCCCAAAAGTTAATTTTTATTAATATTTTGGTGTTCATTCTTAGTGCTTTGTGTTTTAGTTTTGTTTTAAATCAGTTTCAATATCCAAGCTGGTTGGCTTTGTCATCTAATTATAAAGATGTTTTATGGTTTCCGTGGACATTATTTACTTATGGTTTTTTGCATTCCGAACCAATTCATTTATTATTTAATTTGATTTTTTTGTATTACATAAGTACGCTGTTTTATACTTTTTTTACGACCAGACAGTTTTTAACAGTTTATTTTTTAGGCAATTTTTTCACAGGATTAATTTTTGTAACGTACGGATATTTATTTAATTATTATAATTTAATAGTTGGCGCCAGTGCATCTATAATGGCTATTTTTATCGCTGTTGCTACATTTGCACCTAATTATTCGTTACGATTACCTTTAATTGGTTATTTGAAAATTTGGCATATTGCAGTTTTTTATATTTTTATTGATGTAGCACAATTATTAACTGAAAACAGAGGTGGTCATATTGCACATTTGTCTGGTAGTGTGGTCGGTTTTGTTTTTTCTATGTTAATGAAAAAAGGAATTGATATAAGTTCAATTTTTACATTTAATAAGAAAAAAAATAAAACATTTAAAAAAGTTTATAAAAATAAACCCGTAAAAAAGTATCAATCAGTTCGTGTATCAGATGTGAATTTCAAACAACGACAAATTGATGAAATACTCGAAAAAATTAGTAAATCGGGATATGAAAGTTTAACCAAAGAAGAAAAAGAATTTCTTTTTGCAGCCAATAAATAGATGCTAAAAAAAATATCATTTATTTCAAAAACAATGTTGTTTTTTAATGTAATAGTTGCTATTATTACATTAATGGCTTACTTATTACCATTTTTAGCACCTAAATGGTTTCCTTTTTTGAGTGTGTTAAGTTTGTTTTTACCTTTTTTCTTGGTGTTGAATTTATTGTTTTTTATGTATTGGTTAATCCAATTAAAAAAATATATTTTCGTTTCTGGATTGGTTTTGCTATTAGGAATTACATTTATAAATAAGTTTTATAATTTAAAACCAACCAAATTGCCAAAATCGGAAAATGAGTTTTCTATTATGAGTTATAATGTTCGTTTGTTCAACAAATTTAATTGGAACAAAAAAGCGAATATACCTACTAAAATTGCTGAGTTTGTAATCGAGAAAAATCCAGATATTTTATGTGTTCAAGAGTATTCGAATCTAGAAAAAACACAATTTTTGAATTACAATTACAAACACGTTTTTAAAGAAGGTAAAAACATTATCGTAGGAAATGCTATTTTTTCTAAGTTTAAAATTATAGATAAAGGTGTTATTAATTTCCCAAATTCTACAAATAATGCTGTTTATGCCGATATTATTAAAGACAAAGATACGTTGCGAATTTACAGTATGCACTTGCAATCAATAAAAATTAGTACCGATATTGAAGAAGAGGAAATTCAGAAAATGAATGAATCTAAAACCAAATATATTTTTAGAAAAATCAGTAGTGCATTTACCAAACAACAAGAGCAAGCCTTATTGTTAAAACAGCATTATACGGTTTGCAAGTATAAAAAAATTATTTGTGGCGATATGAATAACAGCGCCTTTTCTTTTGTATACAGAACCATAAAAGGACCTATGCAAGATGCGTTTGAATCTAATGGAGAAGGTTTTGGTAAAACCTATAATTTTAAATATTATCCAGCTCGAATTGACTATATTTTTGCAGATAAAAACATTCAAATAAAAAGTTTTGAAACGTTAAATGATTTTTATAATAGCGATCATTTTCCTTTAATTTCAAGGTTAGAAATTAAATAATATCCAGATCATATTTGTTTAAAAGCCCACTTAAATTCTCATTAGAAAATTTAGTTTTACTTAGTTTATTGTTTTCAGGATGAATTGAAAAATGAAATGCAGAACTGAAGTCTGTTTTTTCTAAATTAGTGGCGTCAAAAATAGATTTTGATAAATCGCAATTCTCAAATTTAATTCCAGTAAGTGTCGCGTTTGAAAAATCAATATCTATGACTTTTGAATCTTTAAATTTTGAGTTTTTTAAGTTCATTTTGAAAAATGAACAAACTTGTAACATACAAGAATCGAAATAAACTTCAAATAAAAAGTCATTACAATATTCAAATTGCATTCCTAAAAGGGTGCATTTCTGAAAAGTTACTTCTTTGAAAGAAGTTTGGCTGATAATTGGTGCTTCAAAATTACAATTAATAAACTCGCAGTTTGTAAATACACTTTTTGAAAGCGTTGTTTTAATAAAAGTACAAGAATCGAAAACACAGGTGTCGTATTCTGCAGTTTCAAATAATTCGTTTGAATAATTTATTTTACTAAACGTACTATCTAATATTAGTTTCATAACCAAAGGAATTGTTAAAATGACAAAAGAAATTATTTTATTTTTCTTCTGTTTTTTTTCGTTCAGCTATCCATTCATTTAGACGTTTTCCGTATTTAGATTTAGCTACTTTTGGAACCAACATTTTATTGATTGTGTCTAATAATTTAATATTTGCATCTGGAATTTCACTTAAAGCAATATATGGCGACACCTCATATTTTGGATTAATTAGAGCGAAATTAGCAGTGTATAAATATTTTCTTATAGTTAATTTATCGCGTTTGTTTTGAATTTCTTCTGTTACTGTTGCTTTATTTGCGGTTTTGTTTTTTAATTCTTTTTCTAATAAATCTAAGTTTTCATCATTTAATTTTGACTTAATTTTTAAGAATTTTTCATAGACTTTTTGATTTTCAGAACCTGTAATTTTTGCATTGGAATAAAAACCTTCTAAAGTTGTTTCTATTGTCATTTTACCAGGTTCTGCGAAAAACTGAATGCTATTATCAATAGATTCGGTAGTTCCTCTATCTAAAGTTAAATATAACATTTGAGGTTCGTCTAATTGAAATTTGGTGTCAAAGTTAGATTTCCCAGAGATTATTATACTATCTAAAATTACTAAATTTGTATCATTTAGTTTATGAATGTATAGTTTTCCTTTTTTTAATCCGTCTACATTCCCGGATATTTCTAAGTTTCCAGTTTTATTACTTTCTGTTTTACTACAAGCTACTAAAATGGTAACTAAAAGTATTGTAACTATTTTTTTCATTTTACGGATGTTGATTTCAATTTATATGAAGTGCAAAGAAAATAAAAAATCCTCAAATTAATAGTAATTTGAGGATTTTATATTAGTTGTTCTAATTTAATTAGCCTTTTAACCAAGCATTTTTTATAGCTTCTTTTGTTTTATCAGTCGCCATAAAACCCGATTTTTCTTCTTTAGGCAAATTAATTTTACCTTTTAAAACTAATTCTTTTCCATCTCTTATTACAGTTACTGAAATAGCATCACCGTCTTTCCAAGATTCGCTTGACATAATTAAATCGTATATATTATCTAAATTATATTCTTTGTCATTAAATGCTTTTAACACATCATTACCTTGAATTCATAAAGTGGTCATAAAAATATTATTGCTAACATCTTCTAAGGCTTTAATTTGTTTTGTTGCGCCATCAACTGTAATTAGAGGTGTTCTCCCGTCTTTAAGAAATGGATTTCCAGTAGCGATGGTTTTACCTTTTGTAACGCCCATTTTAGCAAAAAACACATCGTAAGGAATTGGAGTTTCACCAGCAACGTATGTATTTAAAAATTCTCCAATTTGCGGATATGTAATTCGAGTAATTGTAGCAAATAATTCTTCATCTTTAAATGGTTTGTTGCTTCCAAATTCATTAGATAAATCTTGCATTAAACTTAAAATTCCTCGTTGTCCGTTGCTTAATTCTCTCATTTGAATATCAATACACATAGCAATTAAAGCTCCTTTTTGATATACATTTAAGTATTGGTCTTTATAGGGTTGTTCCAAAACATTTTTACTCATTTTTGTAAAACTCATTTTGTCATTCATAGCATTTGCCTCCTCAATTTTTCCATTCATTCTTTTGTAGAAATCTTCTTCGGAAATTAATCCTTGATTTACTTGAAATAAATTTGCGAAATACTCTGTAATTCCTTCATACATCCATAGATGTTCAGACATTTGAGGCTTGTTGAAATCAAAATAATGTATTTCTCTTGAATGAACACTTAATGGTGTTACAATATGAAAAAACTCATGCGAAACCACATCTTTTAATTGTTCTTGTAGCGCTTCTAAAGGCATCATTTCTGGCATTACAACTGTTGTTGATGTCATATGCTCCAAAGCACCAAATCCTTTCGCGTCTTTTGCTGCCATATCTGAAAGATATAACAAAACCGTATATTTTTTATTGGCGTTAAATTTACCTAAGAATTTTTTTTGAGCTCTCATAAACTTTTCAGTTTCTGGAGTAATATCAGCTGCTTTATACTTCCCATTTGGAGAATAAACACTAATTACAATATCCATTCCTTCTACATTAAACGCCGTATAATCTGGTTTAGAATACATTATCGGATTGTCTACTAAAGCGCCATATCTTTCTGCGGTAAAGCTGTCAATTTCATTACTTGAATTGGTATCAATTAATGAAGTCGCACCCCATAAAGTTGCAGGGTGTTTTATTTCAACAGTATATGGGATTTCGGATTTTCCTTCAAAATAGCCCACAAAACCATGTGTGTTAAGCATAAAGTTTTCTCCAGCTTTAATGTTGGTTCCAGCAGGTGAAAATATGTCATCACTTTCGCCAAAACCAGCTCCGCCTTCTGTGTCGAAAGTGTCACTAACATTGTAGGTTACTTTTGCTAATTTGGTTGCTTCGTAAATCGTATATGAATTCTCATCCATTTTTGCAATTTTTAAAGGATTTCCTTTTTGGTCAAAAGCTTTAACATTATCCACAAATCTTCCATAATTGTCTTCAGAATAGGTTCCTGGAACAATTTTTGGAATGTTAAACGTGGTAGTTTCAGTTGTTATTGTTGGATTAATTATTGTAACTTTTACTTTATCGTCAGTTACATTTACTAAATCAATACTAACAGACACATCATTTTTTACAGTTGAAGTAACATTAGATGTTTTGCAACTCATTAAAAAAATGCCGCAACCAAGGGTAAGAAATACTTTTTTCATTTTTATATTATTTTTTCTATAGAATAAGTAGTAAAAAGTGTAAAATTGTTACAAAAAAAAATCCTGTCGTGATTGGTATCAGACAGGATTTTTATTAATCGAATTTATTTTTAAAATAATATTTGCTATCTAAATCGTCAATATCGTCATCTAAAACATTGGTTTTAAATACCTTTGGTTTAGGTTTTCCTGCTGCAACTTTCTTTTTCCAAAGTTCAAAATTATCTTTAGAAAGTTTTTTTCGCATAATTTCCGTTACCTCGCTTTCGGAAATACCAAATTCTTCTTTAATTACTTCAAAAGGCTTTTTTTCCTCTTGAGCCATACTAATTACACGTTCTGTATCTTCGTAATTTAGTTCAATCTTTTTACTTTTTTTCATTAGTGAAAAGCATAATTTGTTAATTATTCTATTTTATTTTTAATTTATTATTCAATATTATTAAAAAAAATATTTTGAAGCAAAAAAATAGTTGCTTTTTTTAAAGAATTTTTCTGAAAGTTAAATTTATTCTTGGGTTTTTGGGTTGAGTGGCTTTTGGGATTTGATGTTTATAATGAACTTGAGCGCCATTTTTCATTACCAATAAACTACCATGTTCTAATAATAAAGATTGCTTGAACTCTTTTTTCGTATTGTGCTTTATTTGAAACATTCTTGCTTCTCCAAAGCTTACAGAAGCGATAACGGGATCTCTGCCTAATTCCTTTTCATTATCGGCATGCCAACCGTTGCTGTCTTTTTCGTTTCTATAAAAATTTAGTAATACTGTTGTAAAGTGATCGTTTATAGTACTTTCAATTTCTTCTTTTATGAAGGTTAAAGCACTATTAAATGGATGAGGTTGCATAACAATATTCGAATATCCATAGGATTTTCCTTCATTGCCATATAGAGCTGTTAATCTAGGTTGGGCTATTTTTTTCCCAAAAATGGTTATGTTATCTTGTTGCCAAGCTATTTCTTTAGATAGGGTTTCTAAAAATAAATCGGCTTTTTCTTTAGAGAAAAAATTTGGATAATAAATAAACTCGGCATCGGGTAAATTTAAAAATATGGGTTCTTTGTTAAATAAATTAAGCATAAAAAAAGCGATGAATTCACCGCTAATTTATTGCTATTTTTTGATATTAGTGTTCCTTTTTTGAAAAATTAAGATTCATTATTACAATAGCTAAAATAATTAATAGTATTCCACACCATTGCCAAACGACAACTTTTTCATTTAATATTAAGAAAGCCATTATTACCGATACGGGTAATTCTAATGAAGCAACGATACTACCTAAACCCAAACCTGTTTTTGGAAAACCTGCATTTAATAATATAGGTGGAATAATCGTTCCAAAAAGCGCTAAAAACAGGCCGTAATTTTTAAAAATCTCAAAGTTTAAAGAACCAACTTGTGTAAAAGCAGAAAAAGTAAATACAATTACTGCACCACCTAATAGCATATACAAACTTCGTTGTGCGGATGAAATTCCCAAAGCTACTTTATTTGCAGTAAACATTGTTGTAGTAAATGAAGCTGCAGCTAAAATCCCCCAAAATATTCCTCTCCAATCTAATTGAATCGTAAATTCGTACAATTTTGTGGCTAAAAATGTTCCAAATAAAACAATAATTACCGAAATTATCTTTTGGGTAGAAGGTCGTTTTTTATCTAAAATCCACTCCAATAAAACACCCATCCAAACGGTTTGCATAAGAAGAACAATTGCTATTGAAACATCAATATATTTTACACATAAGTAATAAAATACACTTGTCATTCCTAATGAAGTTCCTGCAACCATTAGTTGAAAAATATTTTTTGAGCTGGCTTTTTGAACTTTTTCTTTATTAACTATTTTTTGGAATAAATTGATGAAAAGTATGCCAATAATTCCATAGATAAATTGTGAAGAAGTTACTTCAGCCGTTGTGTAACCGTCTTTGTAGGCTAATTTAACAAATGTAGCTAACATGCCATAACTGGTAGCACCCATTGCAACAAGAAAAACACCCTTTAATATGTTATTTTTCATTTTTTTCTTTTAAAAGCTTCAAAGGTAGTTAGAATTTATGCATTTATTTTTTTCCGTCTTCAACCAAATCTTTAAGATGAATTCTAAGGGCATTTACGGATATGCTAATTTCCCAAAATGAAATACCTAATGAAATAAGTAACGACAATAGACTGATGCCAAAAATATAAATACCTATAGTTTCATAATTTAAAAACAGTAAAAACATCGCGAAAACGGATAAAAACAAACACAATACGCCAAAAAGTTGCATGTATCTAATTAGTGTGATTCTTTGGTTGAGGTTTTTAATTTCAACTAAAATAGATTTGTTTTGGTCTTGGTCGTAATTTTTCTTCAAACTTCGTACAATTTGAGCAATCGTTAAAAATCTATTGGTATAAGCTAATAAAATTAATGATGTTGCAGAAAATAATAAAGCCGGAGTTTCTATTGAAAGATTCATTAAATGTAATTTAAAATAATAAAGTTTAAAGATACTTTTTTTATCTAAAACATTGTGTAACTTTTATCTCGTTTTTTCGTCTTACATGTAATTAAATTCAAATATTTATTTATTTTTATGAAAAAGCTTATTCTAAATTTCTTGTTTTCAACTTGTTTTGTACTTTTTGCATTTGCTCAAGATACCACAAAAGTAAAAAAAGACGATATTCAAAAAGAAAATCAGATTGAAGAAGTTAAAATTATTAAACAAAAAAAAGCCATTGAGCAAAAACCAGATCGAACTATTTTTAATATCTCGGATCAGCCGAATTTAAACTCGGGAACTTTAATGGAAACCATCAAGCAATTGCCAGGTTTAATTTCTTCAGATGTAGCAGGAATGATGTATCAAGGAAAACAATTAGAAGTTTTTTTAGATGGAAGACCATTAAATATTTCAAGCGCAGAATTGAATTCTTTTTTAGAAGGAATGCCCGCTAATTCTGTAGAACGAATTGAAGTAATTACGCAACCAGGTGCTGAATTTCCTGCTACATCCGGTGGTGCGATTTTAAATATTATTACAAATAAAAACGCAAAAAAATACTTAAGTGCGACTTATACGAGTAGTTCGGCTTTTAATACATACGATACTACACGATATAGAACGTATAATAGTGTGTTGTTAAATGCTAAGAATAAATATTTCGGGTGGCAATTAAATTTTGGACAAAATTATCGTGAAAACGCCACTTGGTCTGAATTTTTAAATACCAGTTCTAACACTATTTTATCAAAAGTAGAAAGTGATAAAATTAATAGATCGCAATTTTTAAAATCTGGAATTACATTTGATATTAATAAGGATAGGTTGTTGTTAAATTATGATATTAATCTGGCAAATAGCCACAGTGAAACAGAGGGTTTTGGACTCGGATTTGTTACATCAGATAAAGGAAAATCTCATAATACTCGACAAGATGCTACAATAACGTATCAGAAAAGATTTGATGATAAAAGTCAAAAATTAGATTTTGTTTTTAATTATAACAACAATAAAAATGATTTCAATTTGTTTTCAAACGTTTTTAGAAATGCAGTTTTAGATAATTTTTCGAATCAAAATTATTACAATGGAAAATTTGACTATTCACAAGGCTTACAAATTTTAGATGAAGGAAAGGTTAGTTTTGGTGCCTTGTACGAAAAACTTCTTTTTGAAGCTGAAAATTTTGGTAGCATAAATTTAGACTATCAAAGAACAACGGCTGCTACTTATTTAGAATTTCAAGCGAAATATAATAAGTTCGATTTTATTTTAGGTTCCAGAGCTGAAAAATATGAAATCAACGGAAAAACAAACACTGCAGATTTGATTCCGTTTGACCAATTTAGATGGTTTCCAAACGCTACGGTGCAATATAATTTGTCACCA
>NZ_JBIISE010000030.1:0-29551 GCF_044341185.1 Flavobacterium sp. | reverse complement strand
GTTTTTAATATTGTTAATAGTCAATGACAAATATTCTAAATTTTCAAAATATTTCAAATCTGAAATATCATCAATGTTTTGTTCCATCAAATCGATTTTTTTCAATTTATCCGCTTCACTCTTTTGTATCTGCAAATCATTATTTATATCTATATCAGGATATTTTTTTAAAATAACATTAAATAACTTTTCATTATTAAATTCAATAGTTTGTGAATAAAAAATAAAAGTATTATTTAATAACAATATCAAAATTGCTTTTTTCATATTTAGGATTTTAAATTTGGTTCTTTTTACTTTACTCTTCCAGCTTCTCATTCACCAACTCCATTACCAAATCAAATTGTTCTTTTTTGGATAAGTTAGAGTTGTCAATTTCAAGGGCGTCATCAGCTTTTACAAGAGGAGAATCTTCTCTGTGTGTGTCAATATAATCACGTTCTTGCACATTTTGTAGTACTTCTTCAAAAGTAACTCGTTGCCCTTTTTCAAGTAGTTCGTCAAAGCGGCGTTGGGCTTTGGTTTGTGGACTTGCTGTCATAAATAATTTCAAATCGGCATTAGGAAAAACTACGGTTCCAATATCTCGACCGTCCATAACGATGCCTTTATTTTGACCCATTTGTTGTTGCTGTTCTACTAATTTAGCTCGAACTTCAGATATTTCTGCGATTTTACTTACTAAACGTGACACTTCAATAGTACGAATGGCTTGTTCAATGTTTTCATTATTTAAATACATTTCTGCAAAGCCCAATGTTTCATTAAAACGAAATTGTAATGAAACATTAGATAAATTTTTGATTAATCCTTCCGCATCTAAATGCGTTTCAGAGACAAAATTATGCTGCATAGCAAAATAAGTTACAGCCCGATACATTGCACCTGTATCAACATAGATATACCCCAATTGATTAGCAATCTGTTTGGCTAATGTACTTTTTCCTGTGGACGAAAATCCGTCTATTGCTATGGTAATTTTTTTCATATTATAAACATTTGCTTTCCCTTTAACTTTTACCCAAAACCTTTAACCCTATTAATCCAAATTAATCATCAAACCAAAAATACTCGAATTGGCTGCAACAGTATATCGAGAATGTGAAAAATCAAATCGTACCTTATTAAATCGTAAACTAAATCCAGCGGAAATTCCAGAAAAATTTCTTTGATCGATAATGTTTAATTCTTGCCCTCTTCTAAAATTATAACCTAAGCGAATATTAAATGCTTTTTCTGGAAACAACTCCGCTCCTATAATTACGTGACGCAAAGCATTATTTAAAAACGATACTTTTTCGTTTTCTGAAGAACCATCCAAACTACTTTTTGCTCTATTCGGATTTGCAAATGCAATATTCCATTGTTGTAAATTTTCAAAAGTAAGATGCCATCTAATTGGCACATTTTCAACTAACTGAGAAATTCCAGCTGTAATTTCAAAGGGTAATTTTTCTCTTGTGGTTTCGTATGGTGTAATTTGATAACCAATATTTCTAAATGATAATCCGTAATTAATATCGTTTTTATCGTCAATATATAAAAATCCAATATCTGTCGCTACTCCAAATGAATTATAAGATTCTAACGCAGATGTAATTAATTTCACATTAGTTCCTGCATAAAAATTCGTCCATGGAAGATTATAAGAATATCCAAAAGATAAAGCGCCTTCTGAACCTGTAAAACTGTTGGTTGTATTTCCAAATTCATCATAACCATCAAAATTTCCATAGTTAACATAATTCGCACCAATATGAAAAGTTTGTACATGTCTGTCCCATGTATATGCGTAATTTGCAGTACCATAGGTTACTTCACCGAAATAATTACTATAACTGGTAGCCAATTGATTGTGCATTTTTGGATTAATAGTAGCAGGATTAAAAATTGCTTGATTTACATCGTAATCCACAATAGTTACCGTTTTTCCACCTAATGCTGCTTGTCTTGGCGATTGAACTAAATTTAAAAACTGATATACCGATTGCCCTCCTACTTGTGCATAAATAGGTAAAACAAAGACAATAAATATCGGTAAAAGTTTTCTTAGCATGTTTCTGTTATTCTGTAATAACGCAGATGCGAAGATAAAATTATATATTAGAATGAGAAAATTTAGTTTTATTTGTTTTAGCCAAATTATGTAATGACTTATTTAGCGAGTTAAAAACTTTATTGAAACGGAATTTGTACAATAACGCTGCCCTGTAGTTTCTTTAGGACCATCATCAAACACATGACCTAAATGACCACCACATTTAGCACACATTACTTCTGTACGAATCATACCATATGAGGTATCTTTATGGTATATAGTCGAACCTTTTATCGCTTCATCAAAAGAAGGCCATCCACAATGTGAATCGAATTTAGTATCCGATGTAAATAACGGATTTTCACATGCGGCACAAACATATATTCCTTTTTCAAAATGTTTGTCATATTCTCCAGTATAAGGACGTTCGGTTCCTTTTTCTCTTAAAACTGCATATTCTTCTGGCGTAAGTTGCGCTTTCCATTCTGCATCTGTTTTTACAATTTTAAAATCCATTGTATCTTTTTTAGTTTGCGTTTGTTTTGTAACATCTTTTTTAATTTCAGCATTCTTATTTTGACTGTTACACGAAACAAAACTGAATGCCAATAAAATAATAAATATATTTTTCATGTTTTTTATATTTCTATAAAATTACAAAAAAGGTATACTCGAGATTTAAAAATAATAAATTTTAAGGAATTTATAACTTTTGTCAATCTAAATGCAGAATCTAAGAAATAAAAAAAACCAGAACAGAATTCCGGTTTTATATATTGATTAGTATTTTACTTTATGTATAATGTTTTTATTCTTTCAATTGGTCCGCCACATTTCACCTCATGACAACTTATACAAGCATCTACCATAGAATTAAAACTTTCTTTTGTGTTTTTAGAACCATAAATCTCCGACTGTGTTTTTAAATAAAATCCAGCTTTATTATTAAAAAAGTCGTCTCTTTCTTTTCCTTTAGTCATTGTTGCTTCTGTAATATTCAAGAAATATTTTGGCAATTCACCTAATGTATCTTTTTTGATTATTTTTTCACGAAGCTGTTTATTATGCACATACATTTGTTCCATTAATATAGCCATTTCAGAAGCTTCATACATTTTTAATTCTTCTTTTGGTTTTTCGCAAGTGGAATTTTCATCTTCTGATTTATTTTGATTACAACTTAAAAATAAAATCGAAAATATAATTAAAAGGTACTTCATTATTTAGAAATTAAAACGCCATGGGCTAAAAATTTATATTCTATTTTAGGTGCTGTAATTTCTGCAATTTCCTTTTCAGATTTTCCTTCATCTTCAGCATAATGTTTTAATTCTGCTACAGAAGTTTCTTCCACAAACGCTTTTCCTTCAATAATTGTATTTCTTTTTTGTGCATTCATTGGTACAAAAAATCCATAATCTTTAAATTTTACAAAGACTGTTTCATTATTCCCTAAATCTAAAGTCATCCAACATCCTTTGTTTTGACAAATTTCATTAATTTTTGAAGCTACTTTAACTGCTAAAGTATCACCTTTTTTTAACGTTTTATATTTTTCTAATAAAACCTCTTTTGATACGGCACTCTTTTCCGTGATTTTCTCACCAAAGGCTGCATATACAGGTATAGATTCTGTTTTAGTTACCTTTTTAGTACAGGAAATTGCTAGTGTAAATAATGGTAAAATTAATAGTATTCGCTTCATAATTATAGATTTATTAGGTGAAATAAAAAACAAAATTAATCAATAATACGAAACTTTGTTAATAATTATTCAAAAAATGAATCTTCAACAATATTTAATTTAATAAATTTGTAAAAAATTTGGGGAACCTTCACATAAGACATATAATGAGTAGCATTACAAACGAAATTAAAATCATAAAAAACACTACTTCAAAAATTAATGAAGTAGATTTTGAAAACCTAACCTTCGGAAATACGTTTACAGATCATATGTTAATTTGTGATTTTAAAAATGGAGCTTGGGAAGCACCCGTAATTAAAGCGTACGAACCATTTACAATTGACCCTTCTGCCAAAGTGTTTCATTACGGACAAGCTATTTTTGAGGGAATGAAAGCCTATAAAGATGCTAATGACGATGTATGGATGTTTCGTCCAGATGAAAATCATACGCGATTTAATAAAAGTGCTGTTCGTATGGCAATGCCAGAAGTTCCTGAAGAAATTTTTATTGACGGATTAAAATCGTTATTGAATTTAGAAAGAGATTGGGTGAAGTTTGGAAATGGGAATTCATTATACATTAGACCGTTTATGATAGCTATTGGAAGCGGTGTAATTGCTCAACCTTCTTCTCAGTATCGTTTTATGATTATTTTATCACCTGCTAAATCATATTATTCTGGAGAAGTCAAAGTAATTATTGCAGAACATTTTAGTCGAGCTGCAAACGGAGGAATTGGTGCTGCAAAAGCCGCTGGAAATTATTCAGCACAGTTTTATCCAACAAAATTAGCCAATGAATTAGGCTATCAACAAATTATTTGGACTGACGACGCCACACATACAAAATTAGAAGAAGCAGGAACAATGAATGTATTCTTCAGAATCGGAGATACCTTATTAACAGCACCTACTTCTGAAAGAATTTTAGATGGTGTAACCAGAAAGTCTGTTTTAGATATTGCAAAAAGAGATAATATAAATACGGAAGTTCGCCCTGTTTTAGTTGAAGAATTAGTTGCTGCTGCAAAAAATGGTACATTGAAAGAAATTTTCGGTGCAGGAACCGCTGCTGTTATTAATCCTATTGTAGGTTTCTCATATAAAGAAGAATATTTTGAATTACCTAAATTAGAAAATTCATTTGCATTAAGTTTAAAAGAAAAATTAAATAATATACAATACAAATTAGCAGAAGACACGTTTGGTTGGACGGTTAAAGTATAATTTATTTTAATACTCATAAAAAAAAGCAATTAGAAATCTAATTGCTTTTTTTATAACTTATACTTTCGATTAAATTAATCTTCTTCTATTTGTACTGCTTTACTGTACACGCGCCATTTTTCAATACATGACGTAATTTCTTCAGGGATTTCACTTGTAAAACGTAAAAATTCACCAGTTGTAGGATGTTCAAAACCTAGTGTTCTAGCATGAAGTGCTTGTCTAGGTAATGTTTTAAAACAGTTATCTATAAATTGTTTGTACTTGGTAAACGTAGTTCCTTTTAAAATTTTATCACCTCCATAACGTTCATCATTAAAAAGCGTGTGCCCAATATATTTCATATGTACACGAATTTGATGCGTTCTTCCTGTTTCTAATTGGCAAGAAACCACAGTTACATAACCAAAACGCTCTATAACTTTAAAATGAGTAATGGCTGGTTTTCCTTGTTCACCTTCAGGATAAACGTGCATTTGCATTCTATTGATTGGATGACGGTCTATATTTCCTTCAATAGTGCCTTCGTCTTCTTCAATATTTCCCCAAACTATCGCATAATATTCACGTTCTGACGTTTTTGCAGCAAATTGTTTGGTCAAATGCAACATTGCCTCTTCGGTTTTAGCAACTACTAAAAGTCCTGATGTATCTTTGTCAATTCGATGAACCAATCCAGGTCTTTCACTACTATTCATTGGCAAATTATCAAAATGATACGCCAATGCATTTACTAAAGTTCCCGAATAATTTCCATGTCCCGGATGTACCACCATTCCTGCTGGTTTGTTTACAACAATAACTTGATCATCTTCATAAACAGTATCAATTGGTATATTTTCTCCTTTTAATAAGTGTTCATACGGCGGGTGTTCCAGCATCACTCTAATTACATCGTCTGGTTTAACTTTGTAATTAGATTTTACAGCTAAATCATTTACTAAAATAGTTCCAGCATCGGCTGCTTTCTGAATTTTACTTCTTGTGGTGTTTTCAATGCTGTTTATCAAAAATTTATCAATTCGCAAAGGTTGTTGCCCTTTTGCTATCTCAAACCGATGATGTTCAAATAAATCTTCATCAGCCGTTTCATTCTCATCTATAAATTCTTGCATTATTCTATACTATCGTTAATTTGTTCATTATTTGGGATTGAATCCAAATCTTCATCTGTAAACATATCCTTCCCGTCACCTAAAACAAAATCGATTTTAGAATTTTTCATTAACTTATCTCCAGCTTTTACAGGTCTTCCATTATAAGAAACTTCAAGAACAATATCTTTCGCTAAATCGGGTACATATTTTAATTCGCCTTCTACTAATCCTAATGCTCTTAAAGCATTTGTAGCTTGACGAAATGTTTTGTTTTTTAAATCTGGAAAAGTAACCATAGCATAACCGCCAGCATTAAGTTTCACATATATTTTTCGGCCATCTTTAACTTTAGAACCCGCTATTGGATCTTGCTCAACAATACTATATGGTGGAAATTCTGGACGAAATTCTACTGTATCCAATAAAAATACTTCTAAACCTTCCTCATCTAGTTTCTCTTCCGCAATTTCTAATTTCATCTTAGATAAATTAGGTACCTTAATTTCTTCGCCATGATTGGTACTAAAATCTAAAAACTTTACAAACGCTACTAAAAATAGGATAACAATCACTAATGCAAAAAATAAATTTTTGAAAAATGTGGAACTCGTTAAAAACTTTCTTAAACTCATTGAAATATATTTTCGCAAATATAAGAAAAGTAAAACATTTTATGATATTTTTGTATAAAACAGAAATAAATATTTTTTTATGAACATAGCAGTTGTAATGGGCGGATATTCAGACGAGTCTGTAATTTCTTTACGAAGCGGACAACTTATTTTAACCCATTTAAACAAAGATAAATATCAAGTTTTTGAAGTTCACATCTTAAATGAAGGTTGGTATGTGAAAATTGAAGACCAAAAATTACCCATTAACCGAGCTGATTTTTCATTTGAACACAATGGGAATTCTGTAAAATTTGATGTGGCTGTGAATACCATTCACGGAACGCCAGGCGAAGACGGTCATTTGCAAGCCTACTGGGAGTTAATTGATTTGCCATACACTGGTTGTGGATTTTACCAAAGTGCACTTACGTTTAGTAAACGTGACACACTTTCCGTTTTAGGAAAATTTGATATTCCAAAAGCAAATTCAGTTTATGTTACTAAAGGACAAGAAATTGATGGTGAAAAAATTGCTAAAACATTAGGATTTCCTTTTTTTGTAAAACCCAATCAATCTGGTAGTAGTTTAGGTGTTTCAATGGTAAAAGAACTCTCAGAATTAGACAAAGCATTAGCATTTGCATTTGCAGAAGACAAAGATATTTTAATTGAATCACAGTTAAAAGGCGTTGAAATTTCGGTTGGTGTGATGAAATTGAACGGAATTACAAAAGTATTAGGGATAACCGAAATTGTTTCAGGTAATGATTTTTTTGATTATGAAGCCAAATATTTAGGTAAATCAGAAGAGATAACACCTGCCCGATTGTCTAAAGAAGTTTCAGAATTAGTTGAAAAGTCTGCTGCCAAAATATACGAAGCACTAGGAATGCAAGGTTTTTCTCGTATCGATTTTATTGTAATGAACGACATTCCGCATTTTATCGAAATCAATACTAATCCTGGGTTGAGTCCACAAAGTATATTTCCCCAGCAAGCCGCTTACGCTAATTTAAATTTTTCAGATTTATTAGAAAACGAAATTAAATTGGCATTGGAAAGAAAACCAATTTGGAAAAAATAAGACAAATTTGTATTCAAACAGAATCAAATATTTAAACTATTAATTATGAAAAAAGCAATATTTCCAGGTTCGTTTGACCCAATTACAAACGGACATTACGATATAATTAAACGCGGTATATCTTTATTTGATGAAGTTATTGTTGCGATTGGTATAAACGCAGACAAAAAGTATATGTTTTCTTTAGAAGATAGAAAACGTTTTATAGAAGACGCATTTAAAGACCAACCAAAAGTAAAAGTTATCACGTATTCTGGTTTAACTATCGATTTATGCAAAGAAGAAAAAGCGGAATTTATTTTACGTGGTTTACGTAATCCAGCTGATTTTGAATTTGAAAAAGCCATTGCACACACCAACAGACGATTGTCAAAAATTGAAACGGTATTTTTATTAACAGCCGCAAAAACATCTTATATTTCCTCAAGTATTGTGCGCGATGTGTTAAGAAATGGTGGAGATGTTTCGGCTTTTGTTCCCGATTCAGTTGTTGGTAAAATATAAGTTAGAATAAAATATACTCATTTTTGTCATTTCTACCAACGGGAGAAATCACATAAAACTATTAAAAATATGGGATTTCTCCTTGCGTCGAAATGACAAGATTAAATAAATTAATCTTCTAATGCGTTTTTAACAACGTCTCGGGCTACTTCAATTTTATATTTTTTGCCTTTCATTTTTTCATCCTTAATATTTTGAAGTAATGGCGCAACTTTAGCATATTTAACTGCTGCAAATGATACGAAATCTTTAACTTCAATTAAACCTAAGTCGCCTTTTTCTAATTTTCCTTTTTGAGAAAAGAAACCTAAAATATCTACTTTATTTAATTTATTTTTCTTACCACCACTAATGTAAATCGTTTTAAATTCTGGTGGTTTTGGGATGACACTATAGTTTGACACATCAATTTTTTTCATATCATAATCAATGTAATCTACTTTTTTCTCACTTTCGTGAATAATAATGTATGCTGTTCCAGATGCCATCATACGTGCGGTACGACCATTTCTGTGGGTAAACTCATCTACTTTTGAAGGTAAATGATAATGAATTACATTTTTCATTTCTGGAATATCTAAACCACGAGCACCTAAATCGGTTGTAATTAAATATGAAATACTGCCATTTCTAAACTGAATTAACGCTCTTTCACGTTCTTCTTGTTCTAATCCTCCGTGATAAAATACAGAGAAAATGCCTTTGTCATTTAAATAATCACTAATTCGTTCTACTGCTTCTCTATGATTACAGAAAATAATTGCATTCTGAGATTTCAAAGAACAGATTAAATGAAATAAAGAATTAACCTTATCTTTCTCTTTAGAAATCACCAATTTAAAATCTAAATTAGTTTCTGTTTTTTTCTTATCAATATAATTTAAAACATTCGGATTTTCAATTCTGGTATATTTTGGAACTTCCACTCCATCTGTTGCCGAAACTAAAATTCGCTTTTCTAAATTAGTTAATTTCCCTATGATGAAACGCATTTCTTCGTGAAATCCTAATTGTAATGATTTGTCAAATTCATCTAAAACTAGGGTTTTTATGTATTTTGGATCAAAGGTTTCTCTTTCTAAATGATCTGCTAATCTTCCAGGAGTACCAATTAATACAGCTGGTGGATTGCTTAAATTTTTAATTTCTGTTTCAATGGAATGCCCGCCATAACAAATATTAACTTTAAAAGTAGTGGCCATTTTTTTCCAAACTTGTTCAATTTGTAATCCTAATTCACGTGAAGGCACAATAATCATACATTGTACTTTATTGTTGTCATCTTCTAAAAGTTGAAAAATCGGCAATAAAAAAGCCAACGTTTTACCTGAACCCGTTGGTGAAAGTAGCACCACATCAGAATCAATTAATATTGATGTTTCTGCAGCTACCTGCATTTTATTTAAACTTTCGATACCTAAATTCAAAAGTATGTTGTTGGAATGTAAATTTTTATTCATGCCGCAAAGGTAGTTTTTAATTTGTCATTATTCAATTATACGATATACTGAATAGTTATATTGATTTTTGAAATTGATTTTTGAAATTTAAATTGACATTGAAAATGCCATTTAAAATTCTTACTTTTGAAATTCAAATATTCAATTATGCGTTATATTCTACTCTTTGTTTTTTCTTGTTTATCGGTAACTGCTCAAAATAATTTGTTAACTCCTTACGAAAAAGGAAATAAAAATCAATCTACTACGTATGAAGATTGTATCTCCTTTTATCAATTGTTAGCTGCTAAATCAGATAAAATTGAAATGCGAACTATGGGACTAACAGATAGTGGAAAACCATTACACATAATAATATTTTCTGAGAATAGTAATTTTACTTTCAATCAAAACAAAGCCGTTTTATTAATCAATAACGGTATTCATCCTGGAGAACCTGACGGAATTGATGCTACTATGATGTTGATGCGAGATTTGTCAAATGCAAAAATAAAAGTACCAAAAAATACGATAGTCGTTGCTATTCCAGTGTATAATATTGATGGGATGTTGAATAGAAATTCGTTTTCTCGAGCCAATCAAAACGGACCTGAAGCATACGGATTTAGAGGAAATGGTAGAAATTACGATTTAAATAGAGATTTTATAAAATCGGATACTCGAAATTCAAGAAGTTTTCAAGAATTATTTCATAAAGTTAATCCTGATGTTTTTTTAGATAATCACGTTTCAAATGGCGCCGATTATCAATATACTTTTACTTGTATTGCTACACAACACGAACGTTTAGGTGAGAAATTAGGCAACTTTTTCAAAAATGAAATGTATCCAGAAATGGTAAACGACATGCAAAAAAAGAAAATTGACGTAATTCCGTATGTGAATATTCACGGTGCAAAACCTGATTTAGGTTACGAACAATTTACAGATACGCCACGTTATGCCACAGGTTATACTACGTTATTTAATACGTTAGGATTTGTACCTGAAACACATATGTTGAAACCCTACAAAGACCGTGTAAAAACAACGTATGAATTTATGGTGACAGCTATAATTTATACCGATACGAATTGGGAAAAAATCAAACAAGTAAGAAAAGCCAATTTGGAAGATTTTAAATCAGGAAAACAATATCCATTAAGTTGGGTAATTGATTCTACAAAAGTATCTTATATGGATTTTAAAGGATATGAAGGTGGTTACAAACCAAGTGATATATCTGGAAAAGATAGATTGTTTTATGATAGAAATAAACCTTTTACAAAGAAAATACCTTTCTATGGAAATTACAAACCAACAAAATTTGTTACTATTCCTAAGTATTACGTAGTACCACAAAGTCAATGGCAAATTATAGAATTACTGAAATTGAATAACATAGAAATGACACAAATTTCTCAAAATGAAACTTTTGAGGTAGAAATTTATAAGATTGACACCTATCAAACTGGTAAAAATGCTTATGAAGGACATTATGGACATTATAATACTACCGTTACAAAAAATGTAGAGAAAATAGAATTTAGAGCCGGCGATTATAAAATTTCAACGAATCAGTTTGGGGTGAAATATATTTTAGAAACCTTAGAACCAGAAGCCGTAGATTCGTACTTTAATTGGAATTTTTTCGATACGATTTTACAACAAAAAGAAGGTTATTCCAGTTACGTTTTTGAAGATGTTGCAAAACAAATTTTAGATGAAAATCCAACATTAAAACAAGAATTTGAAACTAAAAAACAAACCGACAAAGCTTTCGCAGAAAATGGCGGAGATCAACTATACTGGGTGTACAAACATTCAAAATACTTTGAAAAAGAGTTTATGCGTTATCCTGTTTATAGAGTGAATTGATAATTAGACAATTTTCAATTATTAATGTGCCAATTTTATAAATTTTAATTTTAATCGGCACATTGACTTATTTTCCAATTGACATATTAGAATACTCGCTTTCAAACAACAATTTAATATTTTCATAGGAATTCCCTAAAGTAACCTCAATATCTGAAGGTTTAATCCATACTGCTTTGGAGATGCCTTCTTTTTCTTGTGGGCAAGTTGCTCCTGTAAAATTGGTTTGCATTTTAAACCAATATGTAATTTTCAGTTTAAAAACGCCATTACGTTTAAACACATGATAGGTTTTTTGTAATTTTTCTATAATTTTTAAACCTGAAACACCTGTTTCTTCCTCTACTTCACGCATAGCGGCATTTTCCATCGTTTCGTCTTTTTCAACGCCTCCTTTTGGTAAATCCCATTTACCGTTTCTAAAAATAAACAAAACATCGCCATCAGCGTTAAAAACTAAACCACCACCTGCTTTTGCTACAGGGATTTTAGATTTCAAAGTCTTCATAATTAACTTTTCATCTGAGTGATATAAGTAGGCACTTTGTATTTTATTCAAAAATAATTCTGAGATTACTTTTGGAATATTTACTGTTTCTAACAGATAAATTTTGAAATTTGTTTCCTTTTCAATTTTATTTGTTAAAAAAAGTGGTTTCTCGTTTACAAAAACTTTATACATTTGCAATATGATATTTAATAACAACACAGCACAACAAACAGCCGAATTGCTTTTACAAATAAACGCAATTAAATTAGAAACAAAAAATCATTTTACATGGGCTTCTGGCTGGAAAAGTCCAATTTATTGTGATAACCGCGTAATTCTTTCATTTCCAGCGGTTAGAAATTATATTAAAGATGAATTTGTAAAGCAAATTGAAGCCAAATTTGGTCGTCCAGATGTCATTGCAGGTGTAGCAACTGGTGCAATTGGTATCGGAATCTTAGTAGCAGAAGCTATGGGATTGCCTTTTGTATATGTTAGACCAGAAGCAAAAAAGCACGGAAGACAAAATCAGGTAGAAGGTTTTTTACAAAAAGGTCAGACCGTAATTGTAGTAGAAGATTTAATTTCAACGGGTGGAAGTAGTTTAATGGCAGTTGAAGCTTTACGCAATGAAGGCGCTAATGTAAAAGGAATGGCCGCTATTTTTACATACGGATTTCCTATTTCTGAAGAAAAAATTGCAGCAGCAAAATTAGACGTATATACATTAAGTAATTACGAAAACTTAATTGAAAAAGCGGTTGAGAAAAAATATGTTTCAGAAGAAGAATTAGAAACGCTTAAATCTTGGAATAGCAATCCGAGCGAATGGGGAAAATAGTTTTAATTAACGATTTACGAATTTATATTTTCGAATTATTATAATAAAAAAACGTCTCGAATTATCGAGACGTTTTTTTGTTTTATATAATATTAAACCAACTGAATACCTTCGTTATTGATATCAATTAATTTTTGTTTATATAAACTTCCAATGGCTTTTTTAAATGTTTTTTTACTCATTTTTAAAACCGATTTAATTTCTTCTGGATGACTGTTATCATTCAATCGTAAAACGCCATCATTTTGTTTTAATGCTTCTAACACTTGCTGTGCGGAATCGTCTATGGCTTCAAAACCTTGCTTTTGAAAGGAAACGTCTATTTTTCCATCAGGGCGAATGGTTTTAATGTAGCCTTTGGTTTTATATCCTGGAGAAACGGTTTCAAATACTTCATTTTGATAGGCCAATCCTCTAAATTTTCCGTTGATAATTACATTAATTCCAATTTCTGTAATGTGAGAAACCATTAAATCCACTTCCTGTCCTACCTCAATATCTAAAGGTTCTTTATCTAAAAACTGATTGATTTTACTTGACGCCGCTAACCTACCCGTTTGTTTGTCTAAATACATCGTTACAATATAACGCTTGTCTTTTTCCATTGGTCGGGCTTGTTCTTTAAAAGGAGCAAACAAATCTTTCTCCATTCCCCAATTTAAAAAGGCACCGAATTTATTAATGTAACTTACTTTTAAAACGGCAAACGAATTTAAAGAAATAAACGGCTTTAAAGTCGTTGCAACTGGACGTTCTTCGTGATCTAAATATACAAAAACCGTTAAATCTTCTCCTATTGTAAAATCATTTGGAACATATTTATTTGGTAATAAAACATCGTCTTTTCCATTGGTAAGAAACAAACCTACTTTTGTTTCTCTATCTATTTTTAATGTGTGATACACACCTATTTGTAACATATTATGGTTTTATTATTAAAAGCGATGGCGTGTTATTTAACCACACACTTCTTGTATCTATTAGTTTTTTCCAACTATCAATACTCATGATTAATAAATCTTGTTCTTTCAAGAAATCTTTCTCTAATTTAGAAGAGTGAATCACTTTCACATTTTCGTGAGTAATTTTGTTATTTTCATTTACGATATCATACGTATCAAAAATTGAAATCTTAGCTTGTGAATTCTTTTTCAATAATTTTACGTAATCCAATAAAAATTGATCTTCATTATTAAATAAAATCACAGAAATATTTTCTGTTTTGGTAAGTTCTTTATCTACATAAATACCCAAAGGTACTTCTGTTTTGTTGATAATAGCTTGTGTTTTGTCATCAAAATAATTGACTTCAAACAACTTTTCTTTTCCTGTAAAGGTGTTTAATAAATTTTCAGGATTTATGATTTTGGAAGTAATCCCTAAAACTTTTCCTAAAAGTGTTCCTTCAAAAATAGACGAACCAATATTAATCAAAACTAAATTAAATTCACCTTTATTACTCACTTCTACAATATCCGAATCGATGTCACGCGACGCTTTAAAAAGTGTTTCAATATTTCGATTTAACTTGGTGGCTTCTTTTAATACAGGTTTAAAACTTTCACGTTCATATTCTTCAATCTTATACGGATTTACCTCATTTGTTGAGGAAATATACATTGCCGTAATGGATTGTTTTTCTTTTTCTAAACTAATGAAATTATTTGCAACTTTTAACAACGGTTTTCCATCTTCCGGATTTTCAAATGAAACCAACACTTTATATTCTAAATTATCTGATGTGTTAGGGATACTATTTTTTCTTGGTTTGAAAATTAAGTCAATTAAATTTAAAGCGGGACCTGTCATAAAAGTGGTTGCCAATGCCATAATCACCATCATAGCAAAAACTTCTTTGGTTAATACGCCTAAATCATATCCAATATTTAGCACAACAAGTTCCATTAAACCACGCGTATTCATTAAGGCTCCAATGGTTAAACTGTCGCGCCAATTTTGACCTACAAATTTTGCAGCTAAAGCACTTCCAATAAACTTACCTACTACAGCAACAACAATAATTAACCCACAAACTTTCCATAATTCAGGGCTGTTTAGTAAGCCAATTTCTGTTCTTAAACCTGTAAATACAAAGAATAATGGCAATAATACTACCAAAGAAACATCTTCAATTTTTTCAATGAACATTTTTCTAAACTTCATATTATCTGGCATGATAACACCCGCTACAAAAGCACCAAATAATGCGTGAATTCCAATTATTTCAGTTAAATAAGAAGATATTAATAAGGTTAAAAAGAAAATGGCTACTACAGGCTTTGTTATTTTCTCAGCAGTATCGTACAAGTTTCCAATTCGTCGTAAAAATGGACGAACCAATTTTATCATAGCTACAACATAAATGAAAGATAGCACTATAATATATAAAGAACTTGTTATAGAACCCGCTTTTACAATTGCAATAACACCAGCTAATAAACACCAAGCGGTGATATCGTCTGCTGCAGCACAAGTAATTACCATAGCGCCAATTCTTGTTTTTTGCAACCCACGTTCTTGTACAATTCGTGCTAAAACTGGAAATGCAGTTATACTCATTGCAATACCTAAAAACAATCCGAAAGATATAAATTCAATTCCTTTTGGTGCAAAATCGGTATAAATGGTATACGCTAATACTAATCCTAAAGTAAACGGAATAATGATACTTGCGTGACTAATAATTACAGCTTCTTTGGCTTTATTTCTTAATACTCTTAAATCCAATTCCATTCCTACAACGAACATAAAAAAGATTAAGCCAATTTGACTTAAAAATTTTAAATTATCTAATGATGTACTTGGAAATAATACATTTGAAAATTCAGGTAAATAACTGCCAAAAAATGAGGGTCCTAAAACGATACCTGCAATAATTTCCCCAATTACAGAAGGCTGTCCGATTTTTTTACAAATCATCCCGAAAAATCTGGCAACTAAAATTATTGTTACAATTTGTGCTAATAAAATAGCCAAAGGATGGGTAAGGTTATGATGCAAAGAATCCAAAAACTCCTGATAATATGAATTTTCAGTTGAAGCTACTTTTAATACATCAGATTTTTCTAATAATTTTCCGTTTTTAATTGTCCAATAAATTAAAGCTGAAAATATTCCTACAACAAGTAGGTAAAAAAAACTATTTTTATAATTCTTCATTAAGCACCTTTGCTAAATTTAATTTTCAATAGGACCCTCCCATTGTGAAATTCCGCCAACTAGGTTATATACGTTTTCAAAACCTAATTGTTTCATAATACCACACGCTTGGGCACTTCTCCCTCCAGCTAAGCAATATACAAAATACGTTTTATCTTTATCTAATTCTTCTACTTGGTAAATAAAACCTTGTCCTTTATATATGTCAATATTTATGGATTCAGGAATGTATCCGTTTGCCACTTCTTCTTCGGTTCTTACATCTAAAATAACTGCGTTTTCAGTAGTTAAAAAACCTTCCCACCACTCTTTTTGCTCTAAATTCATATACGTATAATTTTCCTCAAATTTACAACAAGAATTCAGATATAAAAATTTATTTTTTAGCGTAAACCTATAATTATCATAATTTATTATAAATTTTAAAATTTAACATTAATTTAATAACGTTTGTATATACAAATAAAAATATTTGTTATACATTTGTAGCTACAAATAAAGAAGTAATGAAAATTGAAGATGAAATAAAAAGTACCGTAGAATTATCTTTAGCCAAAAAAGTAATTTTAAATTTATCTTTTTCAAGAAGCATTGTTGCTGATCGTTTTTTAGAAATATTAAAACCATTTGATTTATCAAGCGAACAATATAACGTGTTACGTATTTTGAGAGGTCAGAAAGGAAAACCAGCTAACATGTCGGTAATTCAAGAACGTATGATTTCTAAAAATAGCAATACTACACGTTTGGTTGATAAATTAATTGTAAAAGAATTCGTAATTCGAAAAATTTGTCCGTCAAACAAAAGAAAAATGGAAATTACAATTACAGAAAAAGGACTTCTTATTTTAGAAAAATTAGACCCAATTGTAATTGAACATGAAAATAATTTAGCAAGTAATTTAACAATCGAAGAGTTAACCCAATTAAATAATTTATTAGAAAAATACAGAAATTAATTATGAGCACATTTATTGAAAATCAGAATTGGCGTTACGCTACCAAAAAATTTAATAGCGAAAAGAAAATCTCTAATTCCGATTTAGAAATTTTAAAAGAGGCTATTCAATTATCTTCTTCTTCATATGGTTTACAACCGTATAAAGTTTTAATTATCGAAAACGAAGAAATTAGAAAACAATTACAACCGGCTTCTTGGGGACAAAGTCAAATTACAGATGCTTCTCACCTATTTGTTTTTGCAAGTGAAACTAATGTAGATGCAGAGTATATTACTAGATATGCAGATAACATGGCGAAGACAAGAAACATTCCATTTGATAGCGTAAAAGGATATGCTGATTTTATGATTGGAAATATTTCTACTTTAACTCCAGAAAAACAATTGATTTGGGCGCAAAAGCAAGCCTATTTAGCATTAGGGAATTTATTAAATGCGGCAGCTGAATTAAAAATAGATGTGACACCAATGGAAGGATTTCTTCCTGAACAATATAACGAAATTTTAGGTTTAACAGAAAAAGGATTACACGCTACATTAGTAGCTACAATTGGTTACAGACATGATGAAGATGACACACAACATTATGCAAAAGTAAGAAAACCAATTACAGAATTATTTGAAACAATTTAATAACTAAATATTTAACAAACATGAGAAATTTAAAAACAATTGCAGTAGCATTAGTAACATTGGTAACATTTACAGTAAATGCACAACAAACAAAAAAAATCGATGCAGCAAAAAGCGGTATCGTTTGGACAGGTAAAAAAGTAACAGGTTCGCACACAGGAACTATCGGTTTACAAAGTGGTGCTTTAGTATTTGATGGAAAAGTATTAAAAGGTGGAACATTTACTGTTGACATGACTACAATTAATACAACCGACTTAAAACCAGGTCAAGGAAAAGAAAGCTTAGATAAACATTTAAAAGCGGAAGACTTTTTTGGTGTTGAAAAACATAAAACGGCTAATTTAGTATTCAAAACAATTAGTGGTAAAGGAAATGGTTTATATACTGTAACTGCTGATTTAACTATCAAAGGGATTACAAAACCAATTACTTTTGATATAACAGTTAAAGGAAACACTGCTACAACTACACTAAAAGTTGATAGAACAAAATACGATATCAAATACAATTCTGGTTCATTTTTCTCAGATTTAGGAGACAAAACAATTAGTGATGAATTTGAATTAAAAGTAAACTTAGTTTGGTAATTATCAAATTATAGAAACAAAAAAAAGCCAGAATAAATATTCTGGCTTTTTTATTTTAACTATGTTTTATTATTTAGAAAGCGGTCCTGCGGATTTTTTTTCCAAAATACTTTTTTCTTCTTTTACTAAAACTGTTCCTTTTATTCGTAAGGCAACCATTCCGTTTTCTTTATTAACCGCATTGGTATCAACAGTAATTGTTTTACTAATAGGCCCTGGATTCATATTGTATTGTACTTCAATAACACCCGTTTTACCTGGAGCAATTGGTTCTGTTGGTTTAGTAGGCACCGTACATCCACAACTACTTTTCGCATCTTTAATAATTAAAGGCATATCACCCGTATTGGTAAATTCAAAAGTTCTTTTTCCTGAATCTACACCTTTATAAACGTCACCATAATTAATGGTTTCTTCTTTGAATTCAATTTTTGCACCACTTTGTGCATAAGCTGATAAACTGGTTATCATTAAACCTAAAATAAGTACTACCTTTTTCATTTTATATTAATTTGAGAATTGTAAAAATATGTTATTTAAACTAACTAACAAAAAGTAAATACATTTTTTTTATTCTGTTTTATATAATTACTTTTGCAGATAGATTTCAAAAAGTATACCAAAAGACGCAATTACTTACAATTAATACAATATAAATGATACCAGCCCAATTTGACGCCAAATCCGTAGAACAAAAATGGTACGACTATTGGATGAAAAACAACTATTTTCATTCTACTCCAGACCATCGTACACCCTATACTATTGTAATTCCTCCACCAAACGTAACTGGAGTATTACATATGGGGCATATGTTGAATAACACTATTCAAGATGTGTTAATTCGTCGTGCGCGATTAAAAGGTTTCAATGCATGTTGGGTTCCTGGTACCGACCACGCTTCTATTGCTACTGAAGCAAAAGTAGTTGCGAAATTAAAATCGGAAGGGATTAATAAAGCAGATTTAACTCGTGAAGTATTCCTAAAACACGCATACGATTGGACTGACAAATACGGTGGAACAATCTTAGAACAACTAAAACAATTAGGATGTTCTTGTGATTGGGACCGAACAAAATTCACAATGGATCCAGATATGTCTGCTTCTGTAATTCGTTCGTTTGTAGATTTATATAATAAAGGTATGATTTACCGTGGTTACAGAATGGTAAATTGGGATCCGGAAGCAAAAACAACGTTGTCGGATGAAGAAGTAATTTTTGAAGAACGTCAAGGAAAATTATATTACATCAAATATCAAATCGAAAATTCTTCAGATTATTTAGTGGTTGCTACTACTCGACCTGAAACTATTTTCGGTGATACTGCTATTTGTATCAATCCAAATGATGAAAGACATTTCAATTTAAAAGGAAAAAAAGCTATTGTGCCTATTTCTGGAAAAATAATTCCAATTATTGAAGATGAATATGTCGATTTAGAATTCGGAACTGGATGTTTAAAAGTAACACCAGCTCACGATGTAAACGATAAAACTTTAGGTGACAAACACCAATTAGAAATCATTGATATTTTTAATGAAGATGCCACTTTAAACTCCTTCGGATTGCATTATGAAGGGAAAGATAGATTTGTAGTTCGTACAGAAATTGAAGCAGAATTAACTTCAATTAATGCTTTAGATAAAGTAGAACAATACACTAACAACGTTGGAACTTCTGAAAGAACGAAATGTGTTATCGAACCTCGTTTATCCGACCAATGGTTCCTAAAAATGGAAAATTTGGTTAAGCCAGCTATTCACGCGGTTTTAGAATCTGACGAAATAAAATTATATCCAAATCGTTTCAATAATACGTATGCACATTGGTTAAATAATATTCGCGATTGGAATATTTCTCGTCAATTGTGGTGGGGACAACAAATTCCAGCCTATTTCTATGGAGATGGTAAAGAAGATTTCGTTGTAGCGGAAACAAAAGAAGAAGCTTTAGTTTTAGCTCAACAAGCAACAAACAATAAACAATTAACTATAAACGATTTAAAGCAAGATGCTGATGCACTTGATACTTGGTTTTCTTCTTGGTTATGGCCAATGGCTGTTTTCGGTGGAATTATGGATCCAGAAAATAAAGATTTCAAATACTATTACCCAACTAACGATTTAGTTACAGGTCCTGATATTTTATTCTTTTGGGTGGCACGTATGATTATTGCAGGTTATGAATACGCCGATGCAAAACCGTTTAAAAATGTATATTTAACAGGATTAGTTCGTGATAGCCAGGGTCGAAAAATGTCTAAATCATTAGGGAATTCTCCTGAACCACTTGGTTTAATTGAAAAATTTGGAGCTGATGGTGTTCGTGTAGGACTATTATTAAGTGCGTCTGCAGGAAATGATATTTTATTTGATGAAGAATTATGCAATCAAGGAAAAGCGTTTACCAATAAAATATGGAATGCATTTAAATTGATTAAAGGTTGGGAAGTGTCTGAAACAATTCCACAACCAGAATCTTCAAAAGTAGCCATTGAATGGTACGAAGCAAAACTGCAACAAACCTTATTAGAAATTGAAGATAATTTTGAAAAATATAGATTATCGGAAGCTTTAATGGCAACTTACAAGCTAGTTTGGGACGATTTCTGTTCTTGGTTCTTAGAAATGATTAAGCCTGCTTATCAACAACCGATTGATAAAGCTACTTTTGACAAAGCTATTGAAATGTTGGAAAATAATTTAAAATTATTACATCCATTTATGCCTTTCTTAACGGAGGAAATTTGGCAACACATTACAGAAAGAACACCAGAACAAGCTTTAATTGTTGCGGAATATCCGAAAATGACTTCTGTAAATACTGCTTTAATTGCTGATTTCGATTTTGCTACCGATGTTATTTCTGGAATTAGAACGATTAGAAAAGATAAAAATATTCCATTTAAAGATGTAATTGAATTACGAGTAGTGAATAATGAAAAAGCGTCGAATTATTTCGATTCAATCATTATGAAATTAGGAAACATTACCGACTTAAAATATGTTACTGAAAAAGTAGATGGTGCGTTATCGTATCGAGTAAAATCTAACGAATATTTTATTCCAATTACTGGAAATATTGATGTTGAAGCAGAAATTGCAAAATTAACGGAAGAATTAAATTACACGAAAGGTTTCTTAAAATCGGTTCAAGGTAAATTATCTAACGAGAAATTTGTAGCGGGTGCACCTGAACAAGTAATAGCTAACGAACGCAAAAAAGAAGCCGATGCTTTAGCAAAAATTGCAACGATTGAGCAAAGTATTGCTGGATTGAAGTAAAAAACTTAATAAAAGTAAAAAGCCGATTTTCAACTGAAAATCGGCTTTTTTTATTTGTATTATTATCAATTTCTAATCATTCATTGAAATCAAAAATTCTTCGTTATTTTTAGTACGTTTGATACGAGATTCGATAAATTCCATTGCTTCCACTGGATTCATATCCGATAAGTATTTTCGTAAAATCCACATATGTTGTAACGTTGATTTATCAAGTAATAAATCATCACGACGCGTACTTGAAGAAACCAAATCGATAGCTGGGAAAATACGTTTGTTAGATATTTTTCTATCCAATTGCAATTCCATATTACCTGTTCCTTTAAATTCTTCGAAAATTACTTCGTCCATTTTAGAACCGGTTTCTGTTAATGCAGTGGCGATAATACTTAACGATCCGCCATTTTCAATATTACGAGCCGCTCCAAAGAAACGTTTTGGTTTTTGTAAAGCATTAGCATCTACTCCTCCACTCAACACCTTTCCAGATGCAGGTTGACACGTATTATATGCTCTTGCTAAACGGGTTATCGAATCTAATAAAATTACTACATCGTGTCCGCATTCTACCAAACGTTTTGCTTTTTCTAAAACAATGTTTGCCACTTTTACGTGACGGTCTGCTGGTTCATCAAACGTAGAAGCAATTACTTCGGCACGCACACTTCGTTGCATATCGGTAACTTCTTCTGGACGTTCGTCAATTAGTAAAACGATTAAATATACTTCAGGATGATTGGCCGCAATAGAATTAGCAATATCCTTTAATAACATTGTTTTACCGGTTTTTGGTTGTGCCACAATCATAGCACGTTGTCCTTTACCAATTGGCGAGAACATATCAATAATTCGAGTAGATATAGATGTGTTTTTTCCTGATAAATTAAATCGTTCTTCCGGGAAAAGTGGTGTTAAATGTTCAAATGAAACTCGGTCTCGTATGACTTGTGGGTCATGTCCGTTAATTTTTGATACGCGAACCAAAGGAAAAAATTTCTCTCCTTCTTTTGGAGGGCGAACCACACCTTTTACAGTATCTCCCGTTTTCAATCCAAATAATCGCACTTGTGATTGTGATAAATAAATATCATCTGGAGAGGCTAAATAATTATAATCCGAAGAACGTAAGAAACCATATCCGTCTGGCATCATTTCTAAAACCCCTTCACTTTCAATAATTCCATCAAATTCAAAATCCGATTCACGAAAGTTTTTATTCCCGTTGTTTTTTGCAAACTTCGGATTGTTGTTCTTTTTGAAATTGGGATTGGTATTGGTTTTTTCTTGCTCTGTAGTTTCAGATTTTATTTCTTCAGTAGTATTTTCTGAATTGTTTTCAACGACTTCTTTAGGTTGTTGGCTGTACGATTCAGATTTTTTTTCTGCATCTAAATCAAAAGAAGCGGCTTCTTTCTCTCTATTTGTAGGCTTTACAACCACTTTTTTTATACGAGCACGTT
The DNA here is from genome assembly GCF_044341185.1 of Flavobacterium sp. Lineage (GTDB taxonomy): Bacteria > Bacteroidota > Bacteroidia > Flavobacteriales > Flavobacteriaceae > Flavobacterium. Next base: position 6,560 of record NZ_JBIISE010000030.1, on the reverse strand, counting down.
GTGTTTTCGCTTCATTATCTGAAGTTTCGTTTGTGTTTGTTTTCTCAACTGCTTCTTCAATAACTTTAGATACAGGAGTTGATTTTTTTACTGGTTTAGAAACTTGAGTTGGTGCTTCAGATGCATTTTGTAAATCTAATATTTGAGTAATTAATTCGTCTTTTTTTAAAGTTTTGAATTTTTGAATATTAGCTACTTTGGCAATTTCTTGCAAATCAGAGAGTTTCATCCCTTTTAGTGTAGATGTGTCAAACATAAATGTTGATTGATTTTTTTAATCTTAATATAATAAAAAAACTGTGATGAGATTTTTTTTGCTTTTTTAAAGTATCGTATATGAAGTACTTACGATTATTTGATGCAATAATACGAATATTTTATTATAAAACAATAGTTTTTTAAAAAAGAAAACTTATTTTTGTTCTAATAAAAATTAAAAATGTTACAAAGAATTCAAACGATATATTTGTTACTGTGTGTACTGATTTCTGGTGTACTTCCATTTTTTATTAATATTTGGACTACAGAAAATAAATTAGAGGTATATGCAGATTCTAATACCATTTATATTGGATTGTTATTAATTTCAGCTATATTAGCGGTTCTAAGTATTTTTAGTTTCAAAAAAAGACAAAACCAGTTTGTGTTAAACAGACTGAATATGATATTAAACTTTATTATAATAGGATTATTAGTATATCATTCACTAAGTCTATCTGGAGAAGCGAAAGTTTCTGAGAAGGGTATTGGGATGCTTCTACCAATTTTTTCTATCGTTTTTCTTGCTTTGGCTAACAGAGCAATTAAAAGGGACGAAGATCTCGTAAAATCTGTGGACAGAATACGATAAACCTATCATCTTAGCTTATTAGTGCGTAGAAAATCCGTTTTGAGAAATCAAAGCGGATTTTCGTTTTTTACCACTTCTCTAAACTTCGTAAATCGTAAATCTTAAATCGTAAATCTTAAATCGTAAATACTATTTACTTGTCTCCTATTTCAATAATCTCCAAACTTTGAATCTTATCGCCATCAATTTCAAAACGTAGCATTGTTCTTTTTTGATGAAACCCTGAAATACCTGCAGCACCCGGATTCATATGCAAACAATTGAGCTTTTTATCGAACATTACTTTTAATATATGTGAATGCCCGCAAATAAATAACTTGGGTGGATTTTGAGTAATTTCCTCTCGAATAGCTGGACTATATTTTCCGGGATAGCCTCCAATATGAGTAATTAGAACTGATACACCTTCACATAAAAATCGGTTATTTAAAGGAAACTCCAAACGTGCTTCATGATTGTCAATATTTCCAAAAACTGCTCGTAAAGGCTTAAGCTTTTTAATAGTATCGGTAACTTTTAAATCGCCAATATCACCCGCGTGCCATACTTCATCAGCTAATTTTACATATTTTAAAATCGTATCGTCAATATGACTATGCGTATCTGAAAGGAGTAATATTTTTTTCATTTAATAAGAGTTTCTATGTTACAGAGTAACTAAGCTGCAAAGTTGACAAAAAAATATAGTTTATTGTTTATTTTTAAGAAAACATTGAATATAATAATTCAAATTCTTAGTAACTTTGCAGCTCAGAAACTTAGAAACTAAAATATAATTGAGATACTTCATTGAATTTGCATATAACGGAAAAGAATATTTTGGGTTTCAAATACAACCGAATGCCATTTCAATACAAGAAACTTTAGATACGGCTTTATCTTTAGTACTTCGAGATAAAATTGAAATTGTTGGCGCAGGAAGAACCGATTCTGGTGTACATGCTAAGCAAATGTTTGCCCATTTTGACACAGAAATTGAATTTGACATTCCTACTACTATTCAAAAGCTAAATTCATTTTTACCAAAAGATATTGCTATTTTTAATATTATTGAAGTACAACCTGATGCACACGCGCGATTTGATGCCATTAGTAGAACATACGAATATCATATCACTACATTTAAAGATGTTTTTAATGCTGATGGAAGTTGGAAAGTACATCATAATTTAGATTTAAATTTGATGAATGACGCCTGCAAAATATTATTTGAATATACTGACTTTGAATGCTTTTCTAAAATTCATACCGATGTAAAAACCTTTAATTGCAAGATTTCAGAAGCACATTGGCAACAAAACGGAAATCAGATTATTTTTACCATTACTGCCGATAGATTTTTACGAAATATGGTACGAGCTATTGTTGGAACGCTAATAAATGTGGGTATTCATAAAACATCTTTATCCGATTTTAGAACCATTATTGAAAGTAAAAACCGAAATAATGCTGGTTTTTCTGTTCCAGCTCACGGATTGTATTTAACAAAAGTAAAATATCCATATATTTAGCCTTCAAAAATTATAAGCCAAATGAGCGTTTTAAAATCATCTTCTTTTAAAAAATTAATGCGTTATGCTATTCCTTTTAAAAGTAAACTTTTTTCGGTAGCATTTTGGGCTATATTTTTAGCCATAGTCGCAGGCTTACGTCCGTTAATATTAAATATTACTATTGATAAATATTTTGTTACTGCCAACAAAGAAACCAATGTCATTCAAGATTATTTTTTAGACCTAATTAGCAATATATTAATTGAAGGAAATGCTTCATATAATATAAAAGTATTGGTAGCCATTATGTTTTTAATACTACTTCTAGAAGTAGTAGCACAATACTTTTTTGTTTTTATTTCAAGTTGGTTAGGCCAAGATATTGTAAAAGTAATTCGTGAAAAATTATTTGCACATTTAGCCAGTTTCAAAATTAAATATTACGATAATGAACCAGTTGGTAAGTTAATTACACGATGTGTGTCCGATATTGAGAACATTGCAAGTATATTTAGTCAAGGTTTGTTTATGATTATTAGTGACGTATTAAAAATGCTAATCGTACTGATTTTTATGTTAGTAATCAATTGGAAAATTACTTGTATAGTCTTGCTTATTATGCCTGTTATATTAATAGCTACAAATATTTTCAATAAAAAAATGAAAATAGCTTTTAACGAAGTACGAAATGAAGTGGCCAACTTAAACACCTTTATTCAAGAACGATTAACAGGAATGAAAATCGTGCAATTATTCAATAGAGAAAAAATTGAATTAGAAAAATTTAAGGAAATCAATCACAAACACAATAAAGCTTGGTTAAAAAACATTTTATACAATAGTATTTTCTTTCCAATTGCCGATATTGTTTCAAGTATTACATTAGGATTAGTTGTATATTTTGGTGCTATATTTATTATAAATGGCGACACCACTACCAGCGTAGGGCAACTAATTTCTTTTAATATGTATATTGCTATGTTATACACGCCGTTACGCCAAATTGCTGATAAATTTAATGTGATGCAAATGGGAATTGTAGCTGCAGACCGAGTTTTTGAAATTTTAGAATCCAATTCTGAAGTGCAAAACAACGGAACGATTGCTTCAGAAAAATTAAAAGGAAATATAAAATTTGAAAACGTAAGATTTAGTTATTTAAAAGAGGAAGAAATTTTAAAAGGAATTAATTTAGAAGTAAAAGCCGCAGAAACTATTGCTATTGTTGGAGCCACTGGTGCCGGTAAAACAACAATTATCAATTTACTGAATCGCTTTTACGAAATCGATTCTGGAAAAATATTAATTGACGACATCAATATTAACGATTTTACTTTAGAAACATTAAGAAATGAAATCGCTATGGTATTACAAGATGTATTCTTATTTGCCGATACCATTTATAATAACATTACGCTTTTTGATGAAAGCATCAAAAGAGAACAGGTATATGAAGCGGCCAAAAAAATTGGTGTTCACGATTTTTTAATGTCGTTACCTAACGGATATGATTATGATGTAAAAGAACGAGGCGTGATGTTATCTTCTGGACAACGTCAATTAATTGCCTTTTTACGAGCATATATTAGCAATCCAAGTATACTAATTTTGGATGAAGCCACTTCATCAATTGACTCTTACTCGGAAGAATTAATTCAAAAAGCAACACTTACATTAACCCAAGGAAGAACGTCTATTATCATTGCGCACCGTTTGGCAACTATTGTAAATGCGGATACTATCATAGTAATGGACAAAGGTATAATTGTTGAAAAAGGCAAACACAATGAATTAGTTCAACTTGAAAATGGTTTTTATAAAAAGTTATATGAAGCCCAATTTGAAAAAACATTGGACTTTTTCCTTTTCCCTATTAACTAAAAAAAATACATAAAAAATAAATAAATATTTACTAATTTCGCAACAAGAATATTAAGATACAAAACACAAAAAAAATGAAATACGATATTATAGTTTTAGGAAGTGGTCCTGGTGGATATGTTACAGCAATTAGAGCCTCACAATTAGGATTTAAAGTTGCCGTAATTGAAAAAGAAAATTTAGGTGGGGTATGTTTAAATTGGGGGTGTATTCCAACAAAAGCCTTACTGAAATCTGCTCAAGTTTTCGATTATTTAAAACACGCTGCCGACTACGGATTAAAAGTAGATAACGTAGATAAAGATTTTAATGCTGTGGTTGCCCGTTCACGTAATGTGGCAGGTGGGATGAGCAAAGGTGTTCAGTTTTTAATGAAAAAAAATAAAATTGATGTTATTGATGGTTTTGGAAAAGTAAAACCAGGCAAAAAAATTGATGTAACTGCCGCTGATGGAAAAGTTACAGAATATTCTGCTGATAACATCATTATTGCCACTGGTGCACGTTCTCGTGAATTACCAAACTTACCACAAGATGGTGTTAAAGTAATTGGATACAGACAAGCAATGACATTACCAACGCAACCAAAATCTATGATTATTGTAGGTTCTGGAGCAATTGGAGTGGAATTTGCTCATTTTTATAACGCAATGGGAACGCAAGTTACTATTGTAGAATTTATGCCAAATATTGTACCTGTTGAAGACGAAGACATTTCAAAACAAATGGAACGTTCTATGAAAAAAGCAGGTGTGTCTATTATGACCAATTCATCTGTAGAAAAAATTGACACTTCAGGAAATGGCGTGAAAGCAACTGTAAAAACGGCTAAAGGTGAAGAAGTTATCGAAGCAGATATTTTACTTTCTGCAGTTGGTATCAAAACAAACATTGAAAATATTGGTTTAGAAGAAGTGGGTATTGCTACAGATAGAGATAAAATTTTAGTAAACGATTTCTACCAAACTAATGTTCCTGGATATTATGCTATTGGAGATATTACTCCTGGTCAGGCTTTAGCACACGTGGCGTCTGCTGAAGGAATTTTATGTGTAGAAAAAATAGCTGGAATGCATGTAGAACCATTAGATTATGGAAACATTCCAGGTTGTACGTATGCAACTCCTGAAATTGCTTCGGTTGGTTTAACTGAAAAAGCTGCTAAAGAAAAAGGTTATGATATTAAAGTAGGAAAATTCCCGTTCTCAGCTTCTGGAAAAGCAACTGCTGCAGGAACTACTGACGGATTTGTAAAAGTAATTTTCGATGCAAAATACGGAGAATGGTTAGGTTGTCATATGATTGGCGCAGGTGTTACTGATATGATTGCAGAAGCAGTTGTAGCAAGAAAACTTGAAACTACTGGGCATGAAATTTTAAAAACAGTTCACCCACACCCTACTATGAGTGAGGCCGTTATGGAAGCGGTTGCCGCTGCCTATGATGAAGTGATTCATATTTAAAATTTTCGATTTACGATTTTAGACTTTCGATAAAAAAAAACCGTCACGTTAAAACTTGACGGTTTTTTTTATATTTCAAACCTGACAGGTTTCAAAAACCTGTCAGGTTTAATTTCTTTAACTATATCCCAGCAATTACTTTCAGCTCTTTTACAAAACGTTCAGCTAAAACATCGGCTTCTTGTTGTGTTGGGGCTTCTGTATAAATTCTGATAATGGGTTCTGTGTTTGATTTTCTTAAATGCACCCATTCGGTAGCAAAATCAATTTTTACTCCATCTATAGTACTAATTTGCTCGTTTTTATAAGTTGTAGTTAACGTTTCTAAAATGGCATCCACATCGATTTGTGGTGTTAATTCAATTTTATTTTTACTCATATAATATTGCGGATAACTGGCACGTAATTCGGCAACCGTTTTATCTTGACCCGCTAAATACGTTAAAAACAAGGCTACACCAACCAAACTATCTCTACCGTAATGTAATTCTGGATAAATAATACCGCCATTTCCTTCACCACCAATAATGGCATTGGTTTTTTTCATCAATTCAACTACATTCACCTCACCTACTGCACTGGCTTGATAACTTCCATTGTGTTTTTCAGTAATGTCACGTAACGCACGAGACGAACTCATATTAGAAACGGTATTTCCTGGTGTTTTACTCAAAACATAATCGGCAACAGCCACTAACGTATATTCTTCACCAAACATTTCACCGTCATTTGAAATAAAAGCCAAACGATCCACATCCGGGTCAACTACTATTCCGAAATCGGCTTTTTCATCTAAAACTAGTTTACAGATATCCGTTAAATGTTCTTTTAATGGCTCTGGATTGTGTGGAAAATGTCCGTTTGGTTCGCAAT
>NZ_JBIISE010000049.1:0-8706 GCF_044341185.1 Flavobacterium sp. | reverse complement strand
TCTTCGTTCTTTAACACTATACGATATTTTTTCAATTAAACTTTTGCTCAAGTCCGAATCGAATTCCAATTGGGCATCTCGAGTTATTTTTATCATATGTGCATCAATACTTTCATAGTCGAAAATATTGAAAATATGGTCTAAACTATATCGAATTACATCGTCTAATAAAATAATATATTGTTTATCTGAATTTGAAGGCAAAACTACAAATCTGTTAATTGTTTTTGGAATTTCAACAATGGCGTATCTAATTTCTTTATCGTTATCTAATTGAGAAATTAATCCTGATTTGTTTTTATTCATTACCAATTTTACTGCTAAATATCCTGAAGTATCTTTAATTAAAGGAAATTCAACTAAATCATTTAACATGATGGTAACTAATTCTGGACTTACTTTTTGAATAAAAAATTCTTTAATAAACGTTTCTTGGTCTTTATTAATTTGTTTTTCATTAATGATATAAATCCCTTGTTTTTCAAGTTTTTTTTCAATATCGTTTAATATTCGTAAACTTTCAGATTGATGTTCAATTACAATTTCTGTAATATCTTTCAATAATTGTTCTGCAGAAATATCGCCTAACATTGGTTTAGTATCAATTTTTTCTAATGTCATTCTGCGAATTGCTGCATATCGAACACGGAAAAACTCATCTAAATTATTTGAAAAAATACCTAAAAATCGTAATCTATCTAATAAAGGTACATTTTCGTCTGCGGCTTCTTGCAAGACTCTTGCGTTAAATGCTAACCAGCTTTTTTCTCTATCAATGTATGGATTCATTCTTTTATTTGTTCTGTTTATATAGACAAAATAGTGTCTAAAATATTGGTTTTACAATTAATTTAAACTTAAAATATGTACTACCAAATTTAGGTATAAAGGTATTGTTTTCAATGGTATTTAACAAAATTTGATGAAAATATAACATTTATTCAATCCGTGCTTTTATATTTTTTGAAGGAATTTATAAAACAAAAACAGCATCAAAACTAGTTTTAATGCTGTCATTTGAAGCTATAATTCTAAATTATATTTTAATACCTGGAGGTAATAACTGTTGAAATTTTTTATTTTTTCTAAAAAAAGAAACAATTTTTGTGTTGGTTGGCACTACTTTAAACTTTCTTTCTTCAGCGATATCTAAAACGGAAGTTATAAATTGATTTACTTTATCTTCTTGTTCGTTTTCGTTTGCACAAAGCTTGGTTAAAAATATCTTCCTTTCTTGAATGGCGTATTCAATGGTTAAAAGTCCGCAAGCGGTTTTTGTTTCAAATTGTCTTAATAATTCATTGTCTTTAATTTCCTCAACTAGCATAAATCTGGGTTTTAAATACTAACAATTCTTAATTGTTTGTTAAAATGTCTGCAAATTTACAAAAAAATAAAGACAAATCAAGTAGTAAACAAATGAAAATCATAACAATAGAAAATTATTTGTTAAATTTTCATATTTATAACTAAAAAAGAAACTCATTTAAAATTAAAATTATAATTTTAAGGCACAAAATCATCAAACTAATGTCAAAATCACACGTTTACTTTGTTCCTGGTTTAGCTGCAAGTATAGAAATATTCGAAAATATAAAATTACCTAAGGAACAATTTGAAATGCATTATTTAGAATGGATTTTACCAATTTATAATGAAACCATTCAAAGTTACGCTAAAAGAATGTGCGAAGGCATTACACATAAAAATTGCGTTTTAATTGGTGTTTCATTTGGTGGAATAATGGTTCAAGAAATGTCTGAAATCATTAAAACCCAAAAAGTCATCATTATTTCAAGTGTAAAAAGCAACCAAGAATTGCCTATTCATATGAAATTGGCTAAGGCTACAAAATTATATAAAGCATTACCTACCAGTCTTTTAGGGCAAGTAAATTATTTATCAAGATACATAAAAGGTAGAGGTTTACTCGCTAAAAGAGTAAAATTATACAACAAATATTTATTTATGAAACAAACTAAATATTTAGATTGGGCAATTGAAAATGTATTACTTTGGCAAAGAAATATTCCTGATGAAAAAGTTATTCATATTCACGGTGATGAAGATATGGTTTTTCCAATTTCAAACATAAAAAATTGCATTGTTGTAAAAGGAGGAACTCATATTATGATTGTAAATAAATACAAATGGTTGAATAAAAATTTACCTAATTTAATATTAGAATAAACAAAAAAACATATATAGTTGCCTTTATTAAAAGAGATAATACTAAAATTACATACTTATGAAATACCTAAATAAAACCATATTTTTATTCGCACTATTCATTATTTGCGGATTGTTAATTTATGCTACTTCTTACCAAAACGTAACGAAAAAAAATCATGTAGAATATCCTACTGATATGGATTTTTGTGGGGAAAAAGTTCCAACCAATCAAGCAGATGTAAAAGAACGTTTGGACAGAGAAATGTTAGTAAATATTAATTTAAATGCTTCAACTGCCATTTTAATTAAAAGAGCCAATAAGGTGTTCCCTATTATCGAACCCATATTAGCGAAATATAATGTTCCCGATGATTTTAAATATTTAGCTGTAATTGAAAGTGGTTTAATTAATGCTGTTTCGCCATCTGGTGCAAAAGGCGTTTGGCAATTTATGCCGGGAACTGCTAAAGAAAGTAAATTAGAAGTAACAGATCAAGTAGACGAACGTTATCATATTGAAAAATCTACTCAGGCTGCTTGTGAATATTTAATTAAGGCCAAAAATAAATTCGGAAATTGGACAGTAGCGGCCGCATCGTATAATGGTGGTATGACAGGATTACAAAATCACATTAATTTTCAACAAACTTCAGATTATTACAGTTTATGGTTAACCGATGAAACCTCTCGTTATGTTTTCAGAATTTTAGCTTTGAAAGAAATTATGAAAAATCCAGAAAAATATGGCTATTTAATTCCTAAAGAAGCCTTATACCCAAAAATTAATACAAAAAAAATAATGGTAGACTCTACTATTACAAATTTGTCTACATTTGCTATAAGTCAAGGAATTAACTATAAAATTTTAAAAACACATAACCAATGGTTGCGTGATAAAAAATTAGATAATCCAACAAAAAAAATATACGAAATTGAAATTCCATTAGAAGGATATAATAAATAAAATGAAAAGTAAAATGACCTTACAAATAATATTGTCTTTAATTCTTATCGGAATTTTAGCAGGAGTACTAAGCGGATTGGTTGGCGTTGGCGGCGGCATAATTATGGTGCCGTTATTAGTCATGTTTTTCGGATTTAATCAACACCAAGCACAAGGTACAAGTTTAGCGGTATTAGTAGTGCCAGTTACAGCTGTTGCTGTTTTTAATTATTATAAAGAAGGACAAATTAATATAAAATACGCAGCAATTATTGCCGTTTTTTTTGTCATAGGTAGTATTTTCGGAAGTAAATTTGCGCTAACATTAGACCAAAAAATATTAAAGAAAATTTTTGCCGTAGTGTTATTAGTTATTGCAGGAAAAATGTTGTTAGACAAATAATCTATACTTAATTGAAAAGTAAAAAAATTGTAATTTCAGGGATTAATATGGTAGAAGGTGGTATATTTACTATTCTTCACAATGCCTTACAAGAACTTTCTAAACACATTGAAAACAAGGAAGTTGAAGTTGTCGCTTTGGTTCATGACGCCTCGAAATTTCAATTCTCAAATATTTCAATTATTGAGATACCACTTTCAAAAAAATCTTGGTGGTTTCGTTTGTATTATGAGTATTTTTATTTTAAAAAATTATCTAAACAAGTACAACCTGATATTTGGTTTTCACTTCATGATACCACACCAAATGTAGTAGCAAAAAAACAATTTGTCTACTGCCATCATCCAACAACATTATTTAAACCTACTTGGAAAGATTGGAAATTTAATTACAAAATTGGTGTTTTTTCTGTTTTGTACGACATGCTATTTAAAATAAACATCACTAAAAACCATACTGTTTTTGTACAGCAACATTGGATAAAAGAAGTATTTGAAAAGCGATTTAACATCACAAATATAAAAGTTGCCATACCAAAATATGTGGAGGAAATTACTTCAGAAAAATACAATTTTGAAGCTAATAAAATTCACTTTTTCTATCCGAGTTTTCCAAGAAGCTATAAAAATCATGAAGTAATATTAAAAGCAATAAAAGCATTGCCAAAAAACATTTCAGAACATACTCAATTTCATTTCACCACAATAAAAGATAATAAAGAAAAATACGCCCAATTTTTAATAAAAAATTATAGCGATTTAGAAAACGTGCATTTTTATGGAAAAGTAAAAAGAAGTCAATTATTATCAATGTACAACGCTATGGATTGTTTACTTTTTCCATCAAAAATAGAAACTTGGGGCTTGCCAATTTCTGAAGCAAAAGCATATAACAAACCCATGTTTTTAGCCAATTTACCTTATGCTAAAGAAGCTTGTGGCGATTATGAAAAAGCTACTTTTTTTGATGAAAATAATGCTACTGAGTTGGCAAAACTAATTACTGAATTTGTAGAAGAAAAACATATGTTTCAAGGAAATACTTCACAGTTTGATACAAGTAAAGATTTACACAACTGGAAAGAAGTTTTCCAATATATTTTAACTGATTAAGATGGCATTTTTTACCGTAATAATTCCGCTTTACAACAAAGAAAAGTATATTAAAAACGCAATTGAAAGTGTTTTAGATCAGACTTTTACAGATTTTGAAATACTAGTTATTGACGATTTTTCTTCAGATAAAAGTGCTGTAATTGCCTCAAAATTTGAATCAGAAAAAGTACAATTAATTTATCATGAAAAAAATTGCGGCTTATCCACAACTAGAAATTCTGGAATAAAAAAAGCGAATTCTAATTACATTACTTTTTTAGATGCAGATGATTTATGGAAACCAACATTTTTAGAAAGTATCTTTCAATTAATTCAAAATTTTCCAGAAGCGAGAATTTTTGGTACAAATTATGAAGAAATTTGGGATACAGTAATTAAGAATCCTCGCAATGGATCTGAAATTTTACCAATAAATTTTACAGGTTATATCAACTTTTTCAAAATAAATGTAAAACAAGGTATTTATAATCATGGTTCCATTTGTTTTCATAAAGAAGTGTATGAAAAGGTTGGTTTTTATAATGAAAAAATAAATTTTTCTGAAGATTTAGATTTTAACATAAGAGCCAATTACAATTTTAAACTGGCATATACTAACTCAATACAAATGCGTTATTTTATGCAAACAGAAAACCAACTTACTCAGAGTTCATTACTTAACAAAACCATTCCAGACTTTGATACTTATGAAAATTGGGAAAAAACCAATTCAGATTTAAAAAAATATCTCGATTTTGAACGATATGTTTTAGGAAAACGCTTAAAGAAAAATAACGATTTGCGTTGGAAAAAAATGATTGCAACTATTGATTCAAGAAACTTAAATTGGAAACAAAATGTTCTTTTAAAAATGCCTAGTCTTGTTTTGAATACGCTAGATAAATTGAAGTTGTTTTTATTAAAGTTAGGTATAAAAACAAGTACGTATTGATTTTTTTGGATGTTGAAATTAATAATTACTATTTTATAAAACTCAAATAATCCTTATAACTTCTTATATAATCGTTTTCCGAAAATTCTTCTGAAGCCAACACCAAACACACTGAACCTGAAGAAAAGTTTTCTAATTCTCTCCAAATGTTGTTTTCAATTAGCAAACCTTTGTCAGGTCTATTTAAAGTAATAATTTCTTTCGATTTTCCATTCTTCAAAACCACATCAAAACTTCCCGAAATAGCAATTAAAACTTGTTTAAGTTTTTTATGCGCATGTCCACCTCGTTTTGCACCACTTGGCACATCAAACAAATAATACACACGTTTTACATCAAAAGGAATCGTATCATTTTCAATAACACCAATATTACCTCTAGTATTGTTTATTTTTGGGATATCTATGATTTTATAATTCATTTCTTTTTATTTTTTTAAATGGTTTAACCATTCGTTACCAATAGTTTCTAAACTAAACTGTTTCACACTTGATACCGCGTTTTCTTTACATTGTAAATATAAATTATTATCCGATACAAATAGGTTCATCGCTTCAATTAGTTTGTCAGTATCCTGATTTTCAATTAACAATCCGTTCTGTTTGTTTGAAATAATTTCTTTCGGACCCGATGCGTAATCCCAAGAAATTATTGGAGTGCCGCAAGCTAAAGATTCCAATAATACCATTGGCATACCCTCATATTTACTGGTTGAAATTGTAAATATCGCATTTTTATAATATCGAAATGGATTTTTTACGTTTCCTTTAAAAATTACCATGTCTTGTAAGTTTAGACTTTCTGCTAATTTTATCCATTTGTTTTTCAGTTTTCCTTCACCTAAAATAATTAATTTAATTTTTTTTGAAGGTAAAATCGAGTTGGCGTAACATTCAACTAATTTATTAAACTGTTTTATGTTTTTATTCATACTTCCAGCAGATAAAACATATTGAAAATCGTTAGTAACTTCTTGTTTTGATTGGTTTGAAATGAATTCAAAATCAATAGGATTGTATATTAGTTTAGTGGGTAAAAAATTATAATTTTTATTGACTTTCTCCTGAATTCCTTTCGAAACAGAAATAAATTGCTGACAATTTCTGTATAACAATTTCGCTAAGAATTTATTTTTCGGCACATACGATTTGATTTTAAAACTATGTATGGTTTGAATAAATTTAGGAAATACAAAATTATGAATAATCATTTCTTGTAACAAATACTCTTTGGTTCGAAAATCAATTACATAATCGAAATGATTGGTGTCAAAAAATTGCTTCAAGGCAAAAAATCGTTTACTTCTACTCCACCAACTATTTCTTTTATCTTTTAAATGCTCTAAATGAAATAATTTACCAGAATAATCATAGGCTACTTTTCCTGAAAACACAACATGATAAACCTCTATATCTTGATTTTCAAAATAATTAGATAATAGTGCTGCACAACGTTCTGCTCCTCCATCAGAAAGCGTTACGGTAACCAAGCAAATTTTTAATCTGTGAGATTTTTGACTCAAAAGTTATAGTTTTTAACAAATATAAAAATATTCAATAAACTATGGTTGTCATTCTTTAAATTTATAAATACTTTGTATATTTGAACAACAATAATAGGCCTAAATATATGACATTTATAAAAACTACAGAGCAAGCATCAAAATACGAACATTTGGAAAAAATGTCAGTGAACGAATTGCTTACTCACATCAATACAGAAGACAAAACAGTACCATTAGCAGTTGAAAAAGCGTTGCCAAATATTGAAGTATTAATTGAACAAATTATTGCTAAAATGAAAATAGGTGGACGATTATTCTATATTGGCGCTGGAACCTCTGGTAGATTAGGCGTAGTTGATGCAAGTGAATGTCCGCCAACGTTTGGTGTAGATTTTGATACCGTTATTGGAATTATTGCAGGTGGCGATACCGCTATTAGAAAAGCCGTAGAATTTGCTGAAGACGATAAAGAACAAGCGTGGAAAGACTTACAAGCGTGGAAAATTAATGAAAATGATGTTGTAATTGGTATTGCCGCCTCTGGTACGACTCCGTATGTGATTGGCGGATTGCAAAAATGTAATGAAAATAATATTATTACCGGAAGTATCAGTTGTAATGCGCAAAGCCCGCTTTCGCAAACAGCAAAATATCCTATTGATGTAATTGTAGGACCTGAATTTGTTACTGGAAGCAGCAGAATGAAAGCAGGAACTGCACAAAAATTAGTATTAAATATGATTTCTACGTCCACTATGATTGCTTTAGGTAAAGTAAAAGGCAATAAAATGGTAGATATGCAATTAAGTAATGATAAATTAATTGATAGAGGAATACGAATGATAATGGATGAAATTCCAGTGTCGTATGAAATAGGTACCAAATTATTACAAGAGTATGGCAGTGTAAGAAAAGCTGTTGATTTCTATATTAGCCAAAAACAAAAATAGTATGTCTGTAAATAAAATAATACTAAACAAAGGACTTCGTATATTATTAGGTTCACTGCCCACACTTTTTGTAGGTGTGTTTATCTTAAATAGTAGTTTTAAAAATCAAAAACATCCTTTATTTATTTATGTGGCGATTTTAGGTGTGTTAGTTTGTGGCTTTTCCGTTTATTTAATGTTTAAGGGCATAAATACAATAATGAAAAGCATATTTGAAAAATAAAAAAATGTCAGGCAATATATACAATATATTAGGTGGAATAATTTGGTGGCTGTTTCATTTTGGGAAAAACACTTTAAGCATTGAGACAAATGAAAAATATTATATTAGAAACCAAATTACTATATTCATTTTCAACTTATTAATAGTTACTACAATTATTCTCTATTTTATTTATTTTTAATGAAAAAAATCATATTATTATTCGCATTAACTCTTGTTTCTTGTTACAATCAAGAAAGAAAGTGTACCGATTTTAAAACCGGAAAATTTACTTCAGAAACCACTTTTGATGGTAAAAAACTAACCAGTTCATTTGAAAGAAATGATTCTATTCAAATTGAAAACTATAATCAAGTTATCGATACTTTTTCTATACGATGGATAAATGACTGTGAATATATTTTAGAAAATGTGAAGCCAAAAAACAGAGCAGAAAAAAAAGCAATTCACGTTAAAATACTAAAT
>NZ_JBIISE010000009.1:0-55133 GCF_044341185.1 Flavobacterium sp. | reverse complement strand
AAAATTCAACTGGAAAAACAAGGCAATAGCCCTGATAGTAGCGGCATCCTTTTTGTATAGTGGGCTTTATTTTTCAAAAGACCACTATGCAAAAAGATATAGCGGAGAGCAGGAAAGAGCTGCTAAAAAACAATACCTATATATATTGTAGGAAATATTGGATTGTATTATCTTTGCACCTCAATAAAAATTAAACCATGATTAAAGTTACTTTACCCGATGGATCGGTAAGAGAGTTTTCGCAAGGCGTAACTCCGATGGATGTTGCTAAAAATATTAGCGAAGGATTTGCTAGAAATGTGATTTCAGCTAATTATAATGACACGACGATAGAAACATCTACCCCGTTAACCACTGACGGTACACTAACTTTATATACATGGAATGACAAAGAAGGAAAGAAAGCATTTTGGCATTCAACTTCACACGTAATGGCACAAACTCTTGAAGAGATGTACTCCGGTATTAAGCTAACTCTTGGACCAGCAATTGATAATGGGTTTTACTATGACGTAGATTTTGGTAATCATAAAATTACCGATGCTGATTTTAAAAAGATTGAAGACCGCGTGTTAGAAATTTCAAGAGAAAAACACGAATTTAAAATGCGTGCTGTAACTAAAGCCGAAGCATTAGAGAAATATAAAGACAACGAATATAAAACAGAATTAATTTCTAATTTAGAAGACGGAACTATTACTTTTTGTGATCATGCTACATTTACAGATTTATGTCGTGGTGGACACATTCCGAATACAGGAATTATTAAAGCTGTAAAAATAATGAGCATTGCTGGAGCGTATTGGCGTGGAGATGAAAAAAACAAGCAATTAACACGTGTTTACGGAACTTCATTTCCAAAACAGAAAGATTTAACAGACTATTTAGAGTTATTAGAAGAAGCGAAAAGACGCGACCATAGAAAGTTAGGTAAAGAATTAGATTTGTTTCATTTTTCACAACGTGTTGGACAAGGCTTACCATTATGGCTTCCAAAAGGAGCTGCTTTACGAGATAGATTAGAGCAATTTTTAAAGAAGGCCCAAAAGAAAGCAGGATACGAACAAGTGGTTACGCCTCATATTGGTCAGAAAGAATTATATGTTACGTCTGGGCATTATGCTAAATATGGCGCAGATAGTTTTCAACCGATAACTACTCCAGCTGAAGGTGAAGAATTTTTGTTAAAACCTATGAACTGTCCGCATCACTGTGAAATATACAACTCAAGACCATGGTCGTACAAAGATTTACCAAAACGTTATGCTGAATTTGGTACCGTTTATAGATACGAACAGTCAGGAGAATTACACGGTTTAACTCGTGTAAGAGGATTTACTCAAGATGATGCACATATTTTTTGTATGCCAGATCAATTAGATGCGGAATTTAAAAATGTAATTGATTTAGTACTTTATGTATTTGGTTCATTAGGATTTGAAAATTTTACAGCGCAAGTTTCTGTTAGAGATTTAAACAATCCTGACAAATACATAGGTAGTATTGAAAACTGGGAAAAAGCAGAAAATGCTATTATTAGTGCTGCAAAAGACAAAGGTTTAAATTACGTTATAGAAGCTGGAGAAGCTGCTTTTTATGGTCCGAAGTTAGACTTTATGGTAAAAGATGCATTAGGTAGAAGTTGGCAATTAGGAACTATACAGGTAGATTACAACTTACCAGAACGTTTTGAATTATCATATAAAGGCACTGATGATAAATTACATAGACCAGTAATGATTCATAGAGCGCCGTTTGGTTCAATGGAACGATTTATAGCTATTTTATTAGAGCATACAGCTGGAAACTTCCCACTTTGGTTAATGCCAGAACAAGCAATTATATTAAGTTTAAGTGAGAAATATGAAAAATATGCGAAAAAAGTTTTAGATTTGCTAGAAATTCACGAAATTCGCGCCCTAATTGACAACCGAAACGAAACAATTGGTAAGAAAATTAGAGAAGCAGAAATGCAAAAAATGCCATTTATGTTAATAGTTGGTGAAGAAGAAGAAAAAAATGGTACCATTTCTGTGCGTCGAAATGGACAAGAAGGAAAAGGAAATATTACAGTTACAATTGAAGAATTTGCAAAAATTGTAAATGAAGAAATAAGCAAAACATTGAAACAATTTTAAAGTTTAACTAAAATTACAGAGTCATAGCAATTAGAAGAGGAAGAGGGAGTTACACTCCTAGAGTAGAAAAAGTAGCATCACATCGTATTAATAATTTAATTAGAGGTGTAGCTGAAGTGCGTTTAGTAGGTGAAAACATTGAACCAGGCGTTTACAAAATGGCTGATGCATTACGATTTGCAGAGGAACAAGAAGTAGACTTAGTTGAAATTTCCCCAAACGCAGACCCACCTGTTTGTAAATTGATGGATTATGGAAAATTCTTATACCAACAAAAGAAAAGGGAAAAAGAATTAAAAGCAAAATCTAGTCAGGTTGTAATTAAGGAAATTCGTTTCGGACCTCAAACTGATGAACATGATTATGAATTTAAGAAAAAAAATGCTTTAAAATTCTTACAAGAAGGTTCAAAATTAAAGGCATTTGTATTTTTTAAAGGACGATCTATTATCTACAAAGAGCAAGGACAAATTTTATTATTACGTTTGGCTCAAGATTTAGAAGAATACGGAAAAGTAGAAAGCATGCCAGTTTTAGAAGGAAAACGTATGATTATTTACATTGCTTCTAAGAAAAAAGTAAAATAAAGCTACAAGCAATATGTAATAAGTCATAAGCTATCAAAAGCCTAATGCCTACTATATATTACTAAAAGCTATCAAGATAGTAAGTAAGAATAAATTAAATACCTAGGAAAAAATGCCTAAAATGAAAACAAAATCTAGTGCTAAGAAACGATTTAAAGTTACTGGTTCTGGAAAGATCAAAAGAAAACACGCTTTTAAGAGTCATATTTTGACAAAAAAATCTAAAAAACGTAAATTAGCTTTAACTCATTCTGGTTTAGTTCATAAAACAGATGAGAAAAGCATTAAACAACAATTAAATATTATTTAATACGTTGTTTGGTTAAAACTAATTAATAACCCTGGAGTGGGCAGACTTCGACAGGCTAAGCCTGACAACAGAAGTTGAAAGTACTAATAAAGTCGCCTTACTACAAAAAACATTTAAAATTATGCCAAGAGCAGTAAATTCAGTAGCTACAAGAGCTAAAAGAAAAAGAGTATTAAAACAAGCAAAAGGATTCTTCGGAAGACGTAAAAACGTTTGGACAGTCGCTAAAAATGCGGTAGAAAAAGCAATGTGCTATGCTTACCGTGATAGAAAGCAAAAGAAAAGAAATTTCCGTGCATTATGGATTATGCGTATTAACGCTGGTGCAAGACAATACGGAATGAGCTATTCTCAGTTTATGGGTAAAGTAAAAGCTAACAACATCGAATTGAACCGTAAAGTTCTTGCCGATTTAGCTATGAACCACTCAGAAGCATTTGCAGCTATCGTAAATAAAGTGAAATAATCAACGTTTAATCATATTTATATCTTACTTATACAAAATCCCAATCGAAAGGTTGGGATTTTTTGTTTCTTATAATAATGCAAAACTGTATTATTAATTGTAAATTTGCCACTTACAACAATATATGGAAAATAATGAAACTAACCTTTCTTTTGAAGGTTTACATCCAAGAAACAAACATATTGGCAGATATGACTTTGCTCAATTAATCAAAACGCATCCCGATTTAAACTTACATTTATTCTTAAATAAAGCAGGTGAAAAGTCAATTGAATTTTCTAATCCAATTGCTGTAAAAGCCTTAAACAAAGCGTTGTTAATGCATTTTTACAATTTAGAATACTGGAACATCCCAAAAACCAACTTATGCCCTCCTATTCCAGGAAGAGCCGAATACATTCATCATATTGCAGATATATTAGCCGCTTCAAATGGCGGAGTGGTTCCTACAGGAAATGCCGTTAGAATTTTAGATATTGGCGTAGGTGCAAATTGTATTTATCCTATTATCGGAAACCACGAATATGGTTGGACATTTGTAGGAACAGAAGTGGACAAACAATCTTTACTATCTGCAGAAACCATTTTAAGTAAAAATCCAAAATTAAAAGATAACGTAACCGTTCGATTTAACGATAACAAACGAAATGTTTTAAAATACATTTTAGAATCTGAAGAAGTTTTTGATTTTGTTATTTGCAACCCGCCTTTTCATTCTTCTGCGGAAGAAGCGGCTAAAGGCTCGTTACGAAAAAACAAAAGTTTAGGTCAGAAAGTAGCTGACAAACCTGTTTTAAATTTCAGTGGTCAAAACAACGAATTATGGTGCGAAGGTGGCGAATTGGCATTTGTAACCAACATGATTTATGAAAGTGTTCACTTTAAAAGTCAATGTAAATGGTTCAGTGCTATTATTTCTAAGAGATCAAACTTGAAGCCGTTGTACAAACAAATGAAGAAAGTAGAAGTAAAAAACAGTACTACACTTCATTTAACAAACGGAAACAAAACTACACAAATTATTTGCTGGCAGTTTTAATAAAAAAAAAGGCTACCAAATGGTAGCCTTTTTTTATGAATTTATAACTAAACGAAAACCTTCTCCGTGTATGTTTAATATTTCTACACGTTCATCTAATTTTAGATATTTTCTAAGTTTAGCGATGTATACGTCCATACTTCTTGACGTGAAATAATTATCGTCTCTCCAAATTTTAGTTAATGCCAATTCTCTTGGCATTAAATCATTTTCATGAAGTGCTAACATTTTTAACAATTCAGATTCTTTTGGCGATAATTTAATTGGCTCTTGATTATCAAAAGTTAAAAATCGTAATTTAGAATTTAAATGGAATTTACCAATAGTAAACTCAAAAATAGTTGAATCTGGTTTTGTTTCAGATGCTTTTCTTTGAATAATCGCTTTGATTTTCATCAGCAACACTTCTGAATCAAACGGTTTGTTCAAATAATCATCAGCTCCAACTTTATAACCTTTTAAAACATCTTCTTTTAATGTTTTAGCTGTCAAAAAGATAATTGGCACTTCTGTATTTCTTTCTCTAATTTCTCGCGCTAAAGTATAACCGTCTTTATACGGCATCATTACGTCTAAAATACATAAATCGTAAGTGTCTTTTTTAAACTTCTCGAAACCTTCCATTCCGTTTTTAGCTAATGTAACTTCGAAATCATTTAAAGATAAATAATCTCTTAAGACTGAACCAAAATTTGGATCATCTTCTACTAATAATATTTTTTTTGCTTCCATATCTTAATTTATTAATGGCAATTTAATTATAAATGTACTTCCTTTTCCTTTTTCACTTTCAACAAAAACCTCGCCATTATGGTCATCGATAATTTGTTTTACATAAGCTAAACCAAGCCCGTGACCTTTTACATTATGTAAGTCGCCCGTATGCTCTCTAAAAAATTTTTCAAAAACCTTTTTTTGTACAGCTTTCGTCATTCCTATTCCGTTATCTACTATTTTAACAAGTATATAATCTTTAATATTTTCTGTGTACACATTAATAATTGGTTTTTCTATCGAATATTTCATGGCGTTATCTAAAATGTTAACCAATACATTTGTGAAATGTATATCATTTAAAAGCACAGTAGTTCTGGTAGCATTAAAATGAGTATGTATTTCCCCTTCTCTATCTTCTAAAATTAAACTCACATGATCAATTGCGTCTTCAATAAAATCCGTAATTTCTTGTGGTTCTTTATCAATATTTAATTCGTTTCTTTCTAATTTCGAAATTCGAAGAACATTTTCAACTTGGGCATGCATTCGTTTGTTTTCGTCCTTTATCATCTGAAGGTATTTTTGCACCTTTTCTTTATCATCAATAATTTTCGGATTTTTAATTGCATCTAAAGCTAAATTTATTGTAGCAATTGGTGTTTTAAATTCATGAGTCATGTTGTTTATGAAATCTGTTTTTATCTCAGATATCTGTTTTTGCATGATTAATTGTTTTAAAGCACTGGTATAGGTTACTAAAATTATTACAACAAATAATAATGTTAAAATTGTCATCGGCAACATTGACGAGAATACAAAATTTGTTTTATTGGGAAATCTAAGTAATAATTTATAATCTGATTTTCCTTCGGCATCTAATAAAATAGGTACACTATAAGTCGTGCATTTATCATATCTAAACTCTTCTGATTTTATTTTTGTAGCTAAACCATTTTTATATACTGCAAACTCATAAGGTGTTTTTAATTCTGATTTATATAATTCAAAATTCAAAACATCATTAACTAATTTTGAAGAAATTCTTTTATGAATTTGTCTTTGAGAAACAATATCTCTAAACAAAAGTTCAAATTGAACACGGTCTAAAATACCTAACCTACCATTTTTTTGAATCGTAACATTAGGCTTTTTACCCATATTGGTTTCGCTACCTTCTAAAGAATTATCTTTGTAAACTTGAGTTTTTCTTTTTGCTTGATATTCCCTAATTTTTATTGTGCTAGCATTCTTATCAAAGAACGAACCATCTATACCAAAATCTTCAGGTATAATTGTATTCGAATAAATTAAAACTTCTTTAGTATTAGAATCTTTTTCATAATAAAAAAGTTGTTTTAATTGCTCTTGCATGGGTTCTCTTCCAGTACTGTCTTTAAATTTTTTATAAGACGTATAGAAATCAACCATTTCTTTATTGTTTAGTTTTTCAGAAACATTGCTTAAAACTACTAATGCGTGGTGTTTAAATTGATCGTCATTTTTTTGAAACGAACTATTAATCCAATATAATTGAACTAAAATAATTCCTATCAAAGAAATACTCATTAAAAAAACTAATATTCTAAACCTCGTTTTATTCATCATAGCAAAGTTAGGGCGGAATTAAGAGCAAGCGAAATAATTAACCAATATTTAACAATTATGTTAAAATTTAAATATTATTTAATTTTTTTATTAAAATATCGATTATTTCATACGTTTTTTCTAAATTTTCATTCTCAATAATGTATGTAGCTAATCTAATTTTCTCTTCTTCAGGAAGTTGGTTTTGAATTATTTGTAAAATAATATCTTTTGACGTTTTATCTCTTTCCAAAACACGTTGAATTTGGGTTTCTAAAGGTGCTGTAACTAAAATAGTGGCATCACAATAGTTTTGACCATTCGTTTCAAATAAAATGGCTACTTCTTTAATTACAAATGGAGCATCTTGATGTTGAGACAACCAATTGTCAAAGTCGCGTTTTACTTTCGGATGAATAATTGAATTTAGTTGTATTAATTTATCTTTATTCGAAAACACCAAGTCGCGAATATATTCTCTATTTAGTTGACCGTTATCTAAAATTACATTTTCCGAAAAAAGAGCTTGAACTTCTTGAATAACTTTTTTAGTATTCATTATTTCTTTCGCAGCTTCATCAGCAATATAAACAGGAATACCTTTTGAAGCAAAATAATTAGCTACAGTAGTTTTACCTGTTCCAATTCCACCAGTAAGTCCAATTATTTTTGTCATTTTATTTTTTAAAAAATAGTTTTGGAAAAGCAATTTCAGGTTGTTGTTTTAAAATATGAATTTTAAGATATGAAATTAAAAATCCTTTTCCATATCCATAAAACTGAATTAAAGTTGCTACCAAACTATAAAAAGCAATTTCAATAGATTTATTTTGTTTCAACGAAGAAAGAAACAACAGAATAAAATAAAAAACATATACAAATAAAAAGTAAGGAAAGTTGAAAATTGCAACTAAAGCAGAAAACAAAAATCCTACTAAAAACAAAGTTGGAAACCAAAATGTAATTTTTGCATATTCTGGATACCAAAAATTTAAGATAGGTCTTGCTAAACCGAATTTGTTTACTTGCGTATAAAATTTATTCCAATCGATTCTTCGTTTATGATATACAAAAGCTTTAGAAATTAATTTTGTTTTAAACCCTAATTTCCATAATCGAATTGACAAATCAGGATCTTCACCAGGATGAATATTACCGAAACCATTTGATGCTTCAAATGCTCTTTTTGATAAGCCCATATTAAAACTTCTGGGCTGAAATTTATCAATTTTTTCACTTCCACCTCTAATTCCACCTGTTGTTAAAAAAGAAGTCATAGTGAAATTTATAGCTTTTTGAATATTTGAAAAAGAATCCAATGCCGCATCTGGACCACCAAAACAATCTACAAAATCTTTTTTTAGTTCTTCATCAACTGTTTGTAAATAATTAGATGGAATTATGCAATCTGAGTCTAAAATGATAAAATAATCCCCTTTAGCTACGCGCATACCATAATTTCTGGAATCACCTGGGCCTGAATTTAATTTAAAAAAATAATTAACATTTAAATCTTTATATTTTTGAATTACATGCTCACAAGTAATAGATGAACCATCTTCAATAATTACTATTTCATAATTAGCTTTATAGGTTTGTTTCGATAAACTTTCTAAAAGTTCGTCAATTTCATCAGGTCTATTAAAAATAGGTATAATTAAAGAAAATAACATGGTCATATTTTATAAGAACAAAGATATATATAAAAACAAAAAAGTCCCGATAAATCGGGACTTTTAAGTAAAAAATTATTAAAAATAATTATTCTTTAATCACTTTAATAGAATGTACTGTATCATCAACAGTTACATTAACAATGTAAACTCCTGCATTTAATGCAGACATATCAACTTGTACATCATTTGTATTTGCTTTAGCATTTACAACTTCTTGACCTAATAAGTTAATTACTTTTACATTACTAATTTCAGATTTGTATGATAAATTCAATACATCTTTTACTGGATTTGGATACGCTACAAAGTTTGAAGTATCAAATGAATTTGAACCTAATGTTGTATCTACTGTAAAGTCTAAAGTAACTCCATATGAACCACTATAACATGGCGCTGGTGGAACTTGACCAGTATCTGCAGTACCAATTCTCATTCTGTGTGCACCTGTAGGTGCAGTCAATGGCATCAAGAATGAAGCATCAACTGTATTTGGATTTACATTAGTACAAGCAATACCAGTTTTTACTAATTCACCTGCATCATCAAAATCAAAATCATTGTTGAAGTCAATCCATACATTGATATCATAAGTATAACCAGTTGCAAAAGTAAGTTGAACGTTTGTATTTGTTCCTGGTTCAACTGCTACTGCTGTAGCTGTATTATTAACATACATTACATCAGCAATAACAAACGGAGTTGTACCAACTGTTGCATTCGTAATTCCTGAACCATCATTAGATGTTGGAACTGATGCACAATAACATCCTGTTGCAACAGTAGTGAAAGATTGTTCTGTACATCCTGTAGCAGATCCTGCTCCACTAAATGGAACCACTTTCCAGAAATACTGAGTATTTACAGTGCCTGAGAAAGAATAATTGGTAGCACTTACAGAAACTGCATTAGCAATATCAGATCCACCCGCAGTAGTTCCAATAGTTACATAATAACCCGTAGCATCTTGTGCTGCAGTCCAAGATAATTGATTAGCAAAGTTACCACAAGTTGTGTTTGGAACTGAAGTTAATCCAGTTGCACAAGATGGAATAACATTTGGTGTAACTTTTAATTCAACATCATCAAATGCTACATAATTTGGTGAAAAACTAGGTTGATTTACTCTGAATGCGAAATAATACACACCAGAAGTTGTTGGTACAAAAGTACGAGTAACTTTAACATATGGTTGAATTGATAAAGTACCTGTTCCAGGAACGTTGTAGGTTGCTCCTAACTGAGTAGCTCCTGTGGAAATTTGATTAGAATTTACAAAATAATCAACAACCCATCCTGAACCACCATCACCTTGAATCCAAGAAGAAAAATCATAAGAAGTTCCAGCAGTTAATTGAAATCCTGGCGACCACATAAACTCATTTGTAGCAAACCATGCATCTCTTAAATAATTGGTACCAGAGTACGCAGTGTTGTTAAAAGTATCAGATGAAGTTGTATAATCTCCATTTTCTTCATACCAACACGGTGGAAAAGCCGGTGTAGTTACAGATTCAAAACTCTCAATCCAAGGTAAAGCTGTAACAGGAGCACATTGTGTAGTAAATGTTTGAACAGACCATACACTAAATGAACCTGAACCACAATTAGCTCTTACATATAAATAATAAGGTGTTTGAGGTGTTAAACCTGTTAAAGTCACAAAAGCAGTTGTAACAGCTGTACCTGCACCTGTTGGTGGTGTAGCAGAAGTTGACACTACATATTCATAACCAGAAGCTGCACCTGACATCACATCCCAAGAGGCATCAGCTCCAGATGAAGTTACGTTAGCAACTAAAACATTTGTAGGTTGAGGACACGCAGGAGATAAACGAATTTCAAAGTTATCAAAACTAAAATCAATATCAGCAGATCCATCTGCAGTACCTTCAACTGCTCTATATGCAAAACGAACTGTTTGACCACTGTATGCATCTAAATCAATAATATTAGGAACACCTGCCGGAGCCGGTACATTTGTATTATTATATGTATACAAAGTAGTCCAGTTTGTTAATCCTGAAGCTGAAGTACTAACTAACACCTCAACAAAATCATCTGCTTCCCAATTGTTTACAGCTGTAGTAGCTGCATAATTTGCTGCAGCTGCATCAAATTTTAATTCCCAACCAGTTGCAGGAATTGTAAATTGAGGAGAAATTATCCAATCATTAGCTGAAGCAACAAATAAATTGTATTTAACAGCACCTGTAGTTCCGTTATTTCCTAATCCATCTTCAAACCAATTACTTGTTCCAAAAGTTGCCGGACCAGTAGTTAAGTTACCATTATCTCCTTTAATCCAACAAATTGAAGGTAAAAAAGTAGCAAATGGCTCTACATGAGGCAATACAGTAATTGGCGCACAAGAAGTTGTGAAAGTAATTGGACCCGCCCATGGACTTGCATCTGTAGTAGAACAAACTGCTCTAACAAAAACATAGTATTGAGTTGATGGTAGCAATCCTGTAGTAACTTGCGCGAAAGTAGTAGTTACTGAAGTTCCAGCAGCTGTTGGAGGTGTATTTGTAGTAGAAATTACATATTCATATCCTATTGCTGGAGCTGGATTTGGCGCATCCCATGAAATATCAACCGAAGAAGATGTAACATTAGCGCTTACTATAGCTGAAGGATCTGGACAAGTTGGAATTGCTTCCCAAACAAAATCATCAAAATATAATGTACCTGCAACAGTTCCTGTATGTTTCATAGCAGGAAAATCAGAATAAGTTCCAGCTGGTGGAGCATATACAAAATCAGCAAAAGTTGAAGCTGCAGGAGTAAATGAAGACAATGCTACAAACGTAGATGGGTCATTTGCATCTGTTAAGTAACCAAATTCCACTGTTGAAAATATAGTTGTAGAACTTGAACGCATTTTAAATTTCAAACGATGTGTTCCTGCTCCTAAATTTGAAACCGGTTGCATACGCATAGTTGGGGCACCTGTAGATGAACCATAAAAATAAATTACATTTGGCGCAGAAGGTGTAGGCGTAGTAGTTGTTGTATAACAAGAACCTGCAGTACCTAGTTTAGTCCAACATGCTGGCATACCTGAAGGCAATGACGAAGCAGTAACACCATCAAAATTTTGAGTAAACGCTGTTACGTTAGCACATAAAGTAGTAAAAGTAACTGGACCCGCCCATGGACTAGCCTCTGTTGTAGAACAGATTGAACGTACAAATACGTATTGTGCAGCATTTGGCGTTAAACCAGATACAGAAGCAAATGTGTTCGTAGTTGCAGTACCTGCAGCTGTAGGTGGAGTATTTGTAGTAGAAACTACATATTCATATCCTACTGCCGGAACTGTAGCTGGAGCATCCCATGAAATAACTGCAGTTGTAGCAGCTACCTGAGCAAAAACAATAGCTGAAGGATCCGTACATAATGGAACAGGTTCCCAAACAAAATCATCTAAATAAACTGTTCCGTATACAGAACCGTTCATTTTTATAGCTGGATAATCCGAATAGGTTCCAGCTGGTGGAGCATAAACATAATCTACCATAGTATTTCCTGTAGTTGCTAAACTTGTCAATGTAACAAATGTAGTTGCATCGTATGGATTCGTTAAATAACCAAAATCAATACTTGGCAATGTTGTTGCAGAACTAGAACGCATTTTAAACTTCAAACGGTGTGTTCCTGCTCCTAAATTAGAAACGGGTTGCATACGCATTGTAGGCGCAGCTGTTGATGTACCGTAAAAGTATATTACATTAGGCGCTGAACCTACTGGTGTTGTAGTAGAAGTCGTACAAGAACCTAACGTTCCAACTTTATCCCAACAAGATGGCATTGCTGGCGAAGTTACACCATCAAAATTTTGAACAAAAGCTGTTACATTAGTACATAATGTTTTAAAAGCAATTGGCCCAGACCAAGTGCTGATATCTGAAGTAGCACAATTAGAACGTACCCATACATAATAAGTAGTGTTTCCTGTAAGTGCAGTTAAATTAGCTGTAACAATACCTGCAGCTACTGAACCAGTTGGAATATCTGTGCTTAATGGATTTGTATTTGTAGTACTTACATAATAATCGTAACCATTAGCTGGTGTAGAAGTTGAAGCTGTCCACGAAATTGTTGCTGTAGAAGCAGTAACACTTGTTGCCGCTAAACTACTCCATAAAGGTGCCTCACATGTTGGAATTGCCTCGATTTTAAAGTTATCGTATGCAATGTATGAATCTCCAGAAGCCCAAGTTGTAGTCACTTTAATTCTGATTGATTGCCCTACATAAGCTGCTAAATCTTGAGTAATCGTTTGCCATCCAGCAAATCCATTATTAGGCACGGTTACCACATCTGTATACGAAGTACCGTTATTTGTAGAAATAGCAATTACAATATTATTACTATTAGCAGGAGTTGGACCATAAGGTGAAGAAAAATCTGCGTTCTTATAATCAAATACAAATCTATAATTAGCTGGAATAGCAGCAAAAATTGGAGTAACAAAATTTCCAGTTGTAGAAGAAGTATAAGAATTTCTATAAACATAACTAGTAGCTAAAGCAGGATTTATTGCTGCTATAGTATTAGAAATTGAAAAACTAGTATTTACCCAGTTTACTGGAGTAGTAGTAGTTGCAAATCCTTCTGTCCAAGGCACTGCCGTTGGAGGATTTGTAGTTACTGTACTAGCATTTGACACTGACGTGGCATTAAAGTAAAAATCAAAAGGAGCAGCCGAACCACATCTTAAGTATTGAATTACTTTTACATAATATTGCGTATTTGGTAATAATCCAGATACCGTAACTGAAGAACCTGTATTATCATAAACTACTTGTTGTCCTGTTCCTGTGTAAGCAGTTGCTGCTACTAAAGCCGCACCTGGTCCATCAACTGGATCAACAATTGGAGCGTCACTAATATACACCACACGTCTGTTTCCATCCGAATTAGTCCAGTTAGCTGTAAAGCCAAAATAACCAATGTTAGTAAAGTTTAATCCTGTTGCTTGTCCTACTGGAGTACCCGCTGGATTTACTGTTACTACGTTTGAGTACGAAAATAGAGTACTACCAGTACATGTAATTTTACATCTGTAATACACAGTTGTTGGTCCTGCAAATGCAGGTGGCGAATATACCATAGTTGTTGCAGAAACACCTGTAGCATTTGCCCAAGTTGTATTATCTGCTGATGTTTCCCATTGAAATGTAAGCCCTGTAAAACCTTCACTGTTTCCAGTTAACGTTAAAGCTGCAGGTGTAGCACCTGTACATAAATTTTGAACCGATGGCGCCACTGTTCCTGCCACAGGTGTACCTGTACAAGCAACTGGTGGCGTATACGTATACACTAAACCATTAGTAGGCATACCTGGAGTAGCTACAGAAGTATTATATGCTTGCGATGAACTATTAGCTGTACCTGCAATAGATGAAGTAAATGATTGCGTAGTAGTATTTGTTCTAGTTTTAAAATCAGTTGCAGCTGCACCTCTTATACCTATTTGTCTAGTTCCAGAAGCTGCTGCTGAACCTATTACATACCCATTAGGACCATAAACAATTTTAATTTGATTGGTAGTTTCTGCCAAACGAATTTGAAAATTCATGAAAGGCACCTCTGTTGTACTAGAAGAATAAGTTGGTCTCCAGTTTTTAAACTGAATCACAAACTCTCTATTTGGAGCTGTACCGACAACTTCCCATCTTGTTTCACTAGTAATTAAACTAGCTATAAATGCTCCACATAAATCGCCACCCCATGCAGAAATAGCTCCTGCATAAGCTGTTGTAGCTGAAATCGGACTTCCAGATGATGCTGTAGGAGCTGTTGCCCCAAAAGTAATGAAACCATTTCCGTTTACTGTACATCCTGTATAATCTACTCCATTGAAATTAAAATTAAATGGAATAGAAGCTGCAGGAATCGTCCAGTTTTGCGAATCAAAACTTGTCGTAGTGGTAGCCGTACCTAGCACAGTACCTCCTGTGATTTCCGAGTAGGTTTCATTACCTTGAGCAAAGGTATACAAACTTACTTGGGCCTGGATTTGCACACATGTAAAGAGTGCGAAGAGCCAGAAAGTAATTTTTTTCATAATTTAGTTATTATAGTTTATATTACAAATAAAAGAAAATTAATTTGATTATTACATAGCAATTTATTAACAATCCGATAAAGTGTAAATAAAATCGTTAAAATGCGTATTACAATAAAAATCAATTGTTTTTTAACAAATTAGCAATAAAAAGTAATATTCTTAAAACAAAAAAGTCCCGATAAATCGGGACTTTTAAGTAAAAAATTATTTGAAAATAATTATTCTTTAATCACTTTAATAGAATGAACTGTATCATCAACAGTTACATTAACTATGTAAACTCCTGCGTTTAATGCAGACATATCAACTTGTACATCATTTGTATTTGCTTTAGCATTTACAACTTCTTGACCTAATAAGTTAATTACTTTTACATTACTTATTGCAGATTTGTATGATAAATTTAATATATCTTTTACTGGATTTGGATACGCAACAAAATTTGTGGTATCAAATGAATTTGAACCTAATGTTGTATCTACTGTAAAATCAATAGTAACACCCCAAGAACCATTATAGCATGGTGCAGGTGGAACTTGACCACTATCTGCTGTTCCAATTCTCATTCTGTGTGCACCTGTAGGTGCGGTTAATGGCATCAAGAATGAAGCATCAACTGTATTTGGATTTGCATTAGTACAAGCAATACCTGTTTTTACTAATTCACCTGCATCATTAAAATCGAAATCATTATTGAAGTCAATCCAAATGTTAATATCATAATCATAGCCAGTTGCAAAAGTAATTTGAACATTAGAATTAATTCCAGGTTCTAATGCCACAGGAGTAGCACTATTATTTGTATATGAAACACCTGTATTAACAAAAGGTGTAGTACCTAGTGTTACATTAGAAATACCTGAACCATCAACTGATGAAGGAACTGACGCACAATAACATCCAGTTGCAACAGTAGTGAAAGATTGTTCTGTACATCCTGTAGCAGATCCTGCTCCACTAAATGGAACCACTTTCCAGAAATACTGAGTATTTACAGTACCTGTGAAAGAATAATTATTCGCACTAACAGACACCGCATTAGCAATATCAGAACCACCGGAAGTAGTTCCAATAGTAACATAATAACCTGTAGCATCTTGTGTTGCAGTCCAAGATAATTGATTAGCAAAATTTCCACAAGTAGTATTTGGAGTTGAAGTTAATCCAGTTGCACAAGTTGGTATAACATTTGGTGTAACTTTTAATTCAACATCATCAAATGCAACGTAATTTGGTGAAAAACTAGGTTGATTTACTCTGAATGCAAAATAATATACTCCAGATGTAGTTGGCACAAAAGTACGAGTAATTTTAGCATATGGTTGAATTGATAAAGTACCTGTTCCAGGGACATTATAAGTAGCTCCTAATTGAGTAGCGCCTGTAGAAATTTGACTAGAATTTACAAAATAATCAACAACCCATCCTGATCCACCATCACCTTGAATCCATGAAGAAAAATCATAAGAAGTTCCAGCAGTTAATTGAAATCCTGGCGACCACATAAACTCATTTGTAGCAGACCATGCGTCTCTTAAATATTTTGTACCAGAATAAGCCGTATTATCAAAAGTAGAATCTGAAGTTGTATAATCTCCATTTTCTTCAGACCAACATGGAGGAAAAGCTGGTGTAGTTACTGTGTCAAAATTTTCAATCCATGGTAAAGATGTAACAGGTACACAAGCAGTTAAGAATGAAACTGGACCAACCCATGGACTAGCATCTGAAGTTGAACAAATTGCTCTAACAAAAATATAATATGTGGTTTGCGGTGTTAAACCAGACACTGAAACAAATGTATTTGTAACTGCAGTTCCTGATGCTGTTGGTAATGTTGCAGATGTAGAAACTACATATTCATATCCATTTGCTGGAGAAGTTGCAGGTGCTGTCCAAGAAACATCTACACCAGAAGAAGTAATGTTCGCGTATACTAAAGCTGTTGGTTCTATACATGAAGGAATTGCTTCCCAAACTACATCATCAATTAGCAAACTATTTGATGGTGCTCCTGTATGTCTGAATGCTGGGTAATCTGAATACGTTCCTACAGGCGGTGAAAATGACATATTTTCATAAGTCAAAGTTGCAGCAGTCATAGTAGTTAAAGGAACAAATGTAGTGGCATCCATCGGATTCGTTAAGTAACCAAACTCAATAATTCCTCCAGTAGACCAACTACCTCTTAATTTTAATTTTAATCTATGAGTTCCTGCTCCTAAATTAGAAACTGGTTGCATTTTAACTACTGCTAAACTTGTTGTAGACCAAGATGCCATATATAATACATTTGGAGTAGAATTAGCATTAAAATTATCTATATACGCTGAACCACCCGTACCAATTTTTTCCCAACAAACTGGAAAACCTGGTAAAGTCACTGCATCAAAATTTTGAACAAAACTAGTTACTGAAGCACAAGCTGTTGTAAATGTTATTGAAGTAGACCAAGGACTGAATGCACCAGATCCACAATTAGCTCTTACAAAAATAAAATATGTTGTAGCAGGTGCTAAACCTGTTAAAACTGCGAAAGTATTAGTTGTTGCAGTACCAGCTGTAGTAGGTAAAGTATTTGTAGTAGAAACAAAATACTCATATCCTACTGAAGGTACAGGAGATGTTGGATCCCAAGAAATTGAAGCGCCAGTAGAAGTAATAGAAGCTGAAACTAAACCTAATGGCTCTATACAAGATGGCGTTAAACGAATTTGAAAATTATCAACTGAAAATTCAAAATCAGAAGATCCATTAGTAGTTCCTTCTAAAACTCTATAAGCAAATCTAACTGTTTGACCTGAGTAAGCATCTAAATCAATAATATTAACAGAACCAGTATTTGAAGGGACGTTCGAGGTATTAAAAGTTGATAAAACAGTCCAGTTTGTTGTACCAGTTGAGCTTACAAGCACTTCTACAGAATCATCTGATTCCCAATCTGTAACAGCAGTAGTAGCACCATAATTTG
Organism: Flavobacterium sp.; assembly: GCF_044341185.1. Taxonomy (GTDB): domain Bacteria; phylum Bacteroidota; class Bacteroidia; order Flavobacteriales; family Flavobacteriaceae; genus Flavobacterium. The sequence continues at coordinate 37,569 of NZ_JBIISE010000009.1, read as the reverse complement.
CTGCAGCAGCATCAAATTTTAATTCATAACCACTTGCTGGAATAGTAAATTGAGGAGAAATTATCCAATCATTTGCTGAATCTAAATAAATATTATAAGCAAATGAGCCTGTAAATCCGTTGTTAGCAAAACCGTCTTGATAAAATCCGTTTGATCCAAATGTTGCTGGACCTGCAGTTAAATCTCCATTATCTCCTTTCAACCAACATGCATTTGGTAAAAAAGTATCAAATGGTTCAACACTAGGAAAAGTAGTTACAGGTGCACAAGCTGTTGTAAAAGAACTTGGACCATTCCAACCACTAAATTGACCCGTACTACAATTTGATCTTACAAAGATATAATATGTTGTTTGTGGTAATAAACTAGACAAACTAGCAAAAATATTTGTAGTTGCAGTTCCTGCAGCTATTGGAGCTGTGTTTGTAGTTGAAACCACATATTCATATCCAATTCCTGGTGTTGGTGTAGCTGCATCCCATGAAACGTCTGCAGTAAAAGCCGTAATATTTGCACTCACAACGTTTAAAGGTGCCAAACAAGAAGCCACGTTTCCTGAAACTACTAATAAGGGTCTATCATTTGTAGTAGTACCAGTAGCTTGTGTACAAGGTGAAGTTGCCGAGTCATTTCTGTAATAAACCGTTTGAATAGCGGTAGTAGTTGAATTGGCACAACTTACATTTTCAGTAAAACTACCAGTTGCCAATCCTGCACAAACTTCAACAATAAGATTAGAAGTACCATCCCAAGTAAATGGAGATGTTAATGTAAATACTACATTTCCTGTTGAAGAAGGAGTGAAATCCGTTGGTCCATAAACTAAAGTAGCACCAGTTTCAAAAGTAGATGTTAAAACAGTCGAAGTAGTACTTTTAAGAGAAATCGTATAATTCTCTTGTAAAGTACTTAAATTTAATGCTGTAGCTACCCATCCAATTTCGGTAATATTACCTGCGACTAGACCGGCTCCAGTTAATTCTGAAGCAGTGTAAAGCACTTGCATTCTTTGGGTTTTGTAATAATCTTGTAATGGTGAAGGATATCCGAATGAAGTATTTGGGGTACCATCATTCGTTCCAACTACCACTGTGCCCGTTTGAGCTGTCATTTGCCAACATGTAAATAAGGCAAATAACCAAAGTGTAATTTTTTTCATTATAATAAATTTTATGTTAGTATAGTAAATAAACAAAATATAAGTGGATTTTGTTTAACAATTGTTAATTAATCGATGAAAAACAAAAAACATCGATGAAAAACAAAAAAATCCCGATTTCTCGGGATTTTTTTATAATATTAATTTTAAAAAATTTATTTTGATATGCTGGGAATAAAAACCATTTCTGTTGTATCTGCAAGATAATCAACACCTTCAAAACCAAATCCGAATAAACTATCAAAGTCTTTTTTATACCCTGCCAAATCACCAATTTCTGATAAATTTTCAGTAGTGGCAACTTTCCATAAAGTAGACACTTGTTCTTGAATATCATCACGCATTTCCCAATCATCTATTCTAATTCTACCATTTTCATCTGTTGGAATAGCATTACCACTATATAATCTTTCTGAATATAATCGTTGCATTTGCTCAATACAACCTTCGTGAATGCCTTCCGCTTTCATTGTTTTATACAATAATGAAATATATAATGGAATTACTGGAATAGCTGAACTTGCTTGCGTTACTAGTGCTTTATTTACTGAAACGTATGCCTTACAATTTACGCTTTCTAATTGTTTTGTAATTTCAAAAGCTGTAGCTTCTAAATGATCTTTTGCACGACCAATTGTTCCTTTTCTGTATACCGCTTCAGTAACTTCTGGACCAATATAAGAATATGCTAATGTCATGGCGTCATTTGCTAAAACGCCTGCATCTTTTAAAGCATTCATCCACATTGACCAATCTTCACCACCCATTACCACAACTGTATTATCAATATCTTCTTGATTTGCAGGTTCGATAGAAACCTCTGAAACATTTCCGGTATGAAAATCTACCGTTTTATTAGAAAATTTTCCACCAATTGGTTTTAACGTAGAACGGTGTAAAACCTCTGTAACAGGATGCATACGAACTGGAGAAGCCAAACTATATATTACTAAATCTACTTGACCTAAATCTTTTTTAATAATATCGATGGTTTGCTGTTTTATTTCATTTGAAAACGCATCTCCATTCACACTTTTTGCATATAATCCTGCTTTTGCAGCTTCTATTTCAAAAGCAGCAGAATTATAATACCCTGGCGTAGCCGTTTTTCCTTCACTTGGCTCTTTTTCAAAGAAAACACCAATAGTTGCTGCATCACAACCGAATGCACTTGTAATTCTTGACGCTAAACCAAAACCTGTTGAAGCACCAATTACTAAAACTTTTTTTGCACCCTCAATTTTACCTTTTGATTTTACATATTCAATTTGATTTTTTACATTCTGTGCACAACCAACTGGATGAGCTGTTAAACATATAAATCCACGCATTCTTGGTTCGATAATCATAATTTTATATTTTTATTATTGTTGTATTTATAAACTTGATACAAAAGTATACATTTTAATTTAATAATGTTTTTGCATGAGATACTGCCGATTCTGTAATTTGTTTACCTGACAACATTTCTGCAATTTCTATTATTCGCTCTTCTGAATTTAATTTTACAATTTTTGAAATGGTATTCTCTAAAATAGTTTCTTTTAAAACTTTATATTGTGAATCCCCTTTTGAAGCAATTTGAGGTAAATGTGTAATCGCAAAAACTTGTCGGTTGGCACTCATTTTTTTCATAATTTCTCCCATTTTTAGTGCGATTTCACCTGAAACTCCAGTATCTATTTCATCAAATAAAATGGTAGGTAATTTAGAAAAATCAGCTATAATTGCTTTAATAGCCAACATAATTCTTGACATTTCTCCGCCAGACGCTACTTTTTTAAACGAACCCAAACTAGTTCCCTTATTAGCAGAAAACAAAAGTTCTAATTCATCTTTTCCGTTAGAAAGAAATGAATTTGAAGTGTTTAAATCCATTTTAAATTGCGAATCTGGCATACCTAATTCCTGCAAAATAGCAGAAATTTTGGATACAAAAACCGGAATTGCCTTACCTCTATTTTGTGATATCAGATTAGCAACTGAATTTAATTCAGTAGTTTTATTAGCTAAATAACTATTTAATTTAGCTATTTTTTCATCTAAATTGTCTACTAAAAGTACTTTTTCTGAAAGCTGATTTTGTATTTCTAACAATTCTTCTATTGAAGTAACTTGATGTTTCTTTTGTAAATCGTAAATAGTTTGTAATCGGTTTGAAATAAATTCTAAACGTTCAGGATTATACGTGTTTTTTTCGGCTAAATGAAATGTAGTATCTGCAATATCTTCTAATTCAATTAATGCAGATTGTAATCTTTCAAATACTTCTGCATACGAAGAAGAAAAGCCAGCAATTTTTTGCAATGCAATTTTACAATCTTTAATTGAAGAAATAAATCCAAATTGCTCGTCAGTTGCACTTGAAACTAATTTACTTAGCGTTTCAGTAATTAATTCAGAATTATTTAAACTTAATAATTCTGTTTCTAATTCTTCTTGTTCGTTGGTCTGAAGACCTATTTGAAATAATTCATTTAATAAATAAGTATTGTATTCTTGCGCGGTAAATAGTGCGTTTTTATCAGCAATTGCCTGTTCTAATTCTTTAGATTTTAGTTTGAAATCGGATAATAAAATGGTATATTCATTTAGATTTTGGGCATTCGAACCCATAGCATCTAAAATAGAAATCTGATAATTTTGCTGTTCTAATTCGCGAGTTTGATGCTGCGAATGAATATCAATTAAATTTTCTGCTAAAAGTTGTAATTCCGATAAGTTAACAGGTGTATCATTTATAAAAGCACGAGATTTTCCAGAAGGTAAAATTTCACGTCTAATTATTGTGGTGTCTTCATAATCTAAATCATTAGATATAAAAAGAGATTTCAAATTGTACTTTGAGATTTCGAAACTGGCTTCCACTACGCATTTCTTTTCTTTATCTTTTAAGGAAGCTAAATCGGCACGATTTCCCATAATTAAACCCAAAGCACCTAATAATATCGATTTTCCCGCACCAGTTTCCCCTGTTATGGTAGCAAACTGATTGGAAAAATTAATATTAAGTTGCTCAATTAAGGCATAATTTTGTACAGATAAAGATAAAAGCATATTACCTTATTTTATTCCATTTGGAAGAATTTAACGGAGAAATGGTGGCTAAATTTTCTCTAACCTTAACTGTATCAATACCTGGTCCGCCATTAAAAATATCTACAATTTCGTCTGTTTTAGTATCAAAAAAAGTTCGGGCTAAAAGCGAATTTGGCCTTACTTTGTGCACTTTAAGTAAAGTATCAATAGCATTTACTATCCCCAATTTTCCTTGTTTTAAATCGTCAGCCATTTTATCTAATCCATTGATGTGATATTCATACAACGTTTCTCTGTATGCATCATATGTATTAGACATTAAATCTGAAATCAAATTAAATCGTGTTGTTTTTTTACCCGTTTGCACCCAACCTGAAAACCCACTTGATTGGGCTACATTAGTAATATTTAAAGCTGTTTCATAAGAATCTGTTCCTCCTTTATCTGAAAATGTATCTGCATCAGAAGCGATAATAACATTAGCATAAAACGATAAGATCGAAACTAAATTTGATGTAAATGCATTTTGATCATAAATTAAATTTTCAAATTCAATGTATTTAAAACTTACATCTTTATCGTTAATATTTAGAATTGGAGTAGTAAATGTACTATTATAAACTGGACGCGAAGAGTTTACTTGCAAAGACGCTTCGAAATTATTACTTTCAAATTTAGTTACGATGAAGAAAAACGAACAATTTATTTTTTCATTTTGTTTCACTACTTTTTCAGAAAATTTGGTATTGTTTAAAAAATCAAAAACCTGTTTTTCCAAATTCTTAAAAATTTGAGGATTTACACCGGTAACTTGATCTGTATTAATAGATACAATCGCTTTTAATTCTTGTGAATTAGCACAAATAACACTTAAAAAAAGGAAGACTAAAAATTTAATTCGCATATTTTTTTACAATTAGGTTTACAATATCTTCGGCAACTAATTCTTTTGATTTTAATGGAATATCAAATATATTAAAATCTTTATCAATAAACGTTACTTTGTTGGTTGGTTTTCCAAATCCAGCACCTTCATCGTTTAGAGAATTCAAGACAATAACATCTAAATTCTTTTTTATGATTTTACTTTTAGCATTTTCAATCTCATTTTCTGTTTCTAAAGCAAAACCTATTAAAAATTGATTCTTTTTAATTTGACCTAAAGATAATAAAATATCTTTATTCTTTTCCAATTCTATTGTAAACGTAGCTTCATCCTTTTTTATTTTCTGAGAAGCAATATTTTTTGGCTTATAATCGGCAACAGCTGCTGCTGCAATTACTACATCAGTATTTTCAAAATAATTATGACAAGCAGCAAACATTTCGTCAGCTGAAGTAACTCTAATAATTGTCACTAAACTATGTTGCAATTGCATATATGTAGGACCTGAAACCAATACGACTTCTGCACCTAAATTGGCAGCTGCAAGGGCAATATCATACCCCATTTTTCCAGTGGAATGATTACCTATAAATCGAACTGGATCTATAGCTTCATAAGTAGGACCTGCAGTAACTATAACTTTTTTTCCTTTTAGTGGTAATTTATTTTCAATATCTTTTTCAATAAATTGAATTATTTTTTCGGGCTCGGCCATTCTTCCTTCGCCACTTAAACCACTAGCTAATTCACCACTTTCAGCAGGAATTATAGTGTTTCCAAATCCTTTTAAAGTTTCAAAATTCGTTTTCGTTGTGGGATGAATGTACATATCTAAATCCATTGCAGGAGCAAAATATACTGGGCATTTTGCAGATAAATAAGTAGCTAAAAGCAAGTTATCGCAAGCTCCTGAAGCCATTTTAGAAAGTGTATTCGCTGTAGCTGGAGCTATAAGCATAAAATCGGCCCAAATTGCTAATTCTACGTGATTGTTCCAAGTTGCATTTTCATCATCTTGATTATAAAAAGTAGAGAATACTGGGTTTTTTGAAAGTGTCGATAAAGTTAAGGGTGTAACAAAATCAACAGAAGCAGGTGTCATGACAACTTGTACATGAGCACCTGCTTTTATAAGTAATCTTACCAATGAGGCTGTTTTATAAGCTGCAATTCCGCCAGAGATACCCAGCAAAACATTTTTACCCTTTAAAACAGACATTGATTAAAGTTTAAATTATTTAGTATCTCTATGATAAATTTTATCTTCTAACCATTCTTGAACAGCTAAAGCATGTGGTTTAGGTAATTTTTCGTAATATTTAGAAACTTCAATTTGTTCTTTATTCTCGAAAACTTCTTCTAAACTATCATTATAAGTAGCAAATTCATCAAGCTTATCTAATAATTCTTTTTTAATTTCAGAATTAATTTGATTGGCTCTTCTTGCTATTATAGTAATTGCTTCATATACATTTCCAGTTGGTTCTTCAATTACACTTTTGTTGTAAGTTACTGTGTTTACTGGAGCATTTGTTTTCTTTAAATCCATAATAATGATTAATTTGTATATTGTTTCAATTCTTTTTCTACGGTTTCAAGCATTTTATTTGATTGTTCTAAATACTTGGTATCTGCTTTAAATTTAACTAAATTTTGATAATACGTTTTAGCTGAATTTAATCTTTCTTGTTTTTTAGAAGGAACACTATTTGTTGCTAATTTATACATAGCATCATATTTATAATACAATGCATCTTCTTTATATTTTGAACCTGGAAAATTAAAGACAAAGTTATCTAATGCAATGATTGCAGCATTATAATCTCTTGTAAATTCACCAATTGTATTGTATTGTTTTGCGATTTCAAATGCTTTTAATTCTAATTTTTCAGATAGTTCTTTTACAATTTCATTTGCTTTAGGTAAAAAAGTTGAATTTGGATATTTATTTACAAAAACTTGAATTTTACTTAATGCTTTATCCGTATCTACTTGATCTAAACTATATTTAGGAGACAACCTACTATAACATTCTGCTCCATAAAAAGCAGCTTCTTCAGCCAATGGACTTTTTGGGTAACTGCTTGCAAATCTCTCAAACTCATAAGCTGCAGAGATATATTGTTTAGTATTATATAATGCCTGAGAATAACTATAAAAAACGGTTTCCCCTTGAGGTTTTGCTCTTAATGCTGAAGCAAATTGTTCAAACAATCGTATTGCTTTAGAATACTTTTTCTTTTCAATTTGTTCAGTAAATACTTTTGTTTTAAATTCTACATCATCTGATTTCATAGCCTTTTGATAAGGGCTACAAGATGAAATAGAAAGAATTACTAAAAGTATGTATATAAATTTGTTCATATTTGATGTTGCATTATGCCTTTTATGCAGTTTTAAAAAGCAACTGCAAAGGTAGATATATTTTTACGTTTTACAAAAAAGATTTTTATCCTAAGTTTTTAATAAAATTAGCTAATCTTACAGACAAATTTTCATCTACATTTACTAACGGCAAACGCACGGTATTTTCAGATAAACCAAGGTGTTTAAAGACTTCTTTGATACCAGCAGGATTACCTTGTTCGAAAATCATATCAATAGAATCGGCTAATTTATAATGTAATTTATAAGCTTCATCTACTTTTTTGTTTAATCCCAATCGAACCATTTCTGAAAATTCTTTTGGAAAACCTTCTCCAATTACAGAAATTACGCCAGCTCCACCAGCTAAAACCATTGGTAAAGTAATCATATCATCACCAGAAATTACTAAAAAACCTTCTGGTTTGGTTTGAATTAATTTCATTGCTTGCACAATGTCGCCAGCAGCTTCTTTAATTCCAATAATATTTTTAAAATCGTTTGCTAATCGTATCACAGTAGCAGGCAACATATTACTTGATGTTCTTCCTGGTACATTATAAACAATAATTGTTATTGGAGACGCTTCAGAAACGGCTTTAAAATGCTGATAAATTCCTTCTTGTGTAGGTTTATTATAATAAGGCGAAACAGACAAAATGGCTGCAAACTGCGACAAATCCCTTGTCTTTAATTCCTCAACCACTTTTGCAGTATTGTTACCTCCTACTCCTAAAACCATTGGTACTCTACCTTTATTTGCAGCAACAATAGTTTGTATAACAACTTCTTTTTCTTCAGTATTTAAAGTAGCGCTTTCAGCAGTTGTACCTAATATTACTAAATATTCTACTCCACCTTCTATTACGTGGTTTGTAATTTTAGTTAACGCTTCCGTATCAACAGAAAAATCTTTTTTAAAAGGCGTTACCAAAGCTACACCAGTTCCTATTAATGATTGCATATTATATTTTTTTAGTTTATTAAAATATATGAATAATTCAGAAATAAATTCAGAATAATTTTATAAATCATTGTAACTTTACATCTTTTACAAAAATAAAGTAATCTATTCGAATAAATGACATTCAAAAGTAAAAATATGAAACCTCTTTACATAATTTTTGTTACAACTTTAACATTATTAGGAGTTGTTTCTTGTAAAACAAAAAAATATACCAATTACCAAATTGAAGGAAAAAAAATTGAAGTCGCTTCAAAATACACTTCAAATGAGATTATTGAATCTTATATTTCGCCTTATAGAGCGCATATAAATACCGATTTAGATAGTGTAATTTCTTTTACCAATGAAACTTTAGACAAAACTAAGGGCGAATGGCAAAGTAATATTGGGAACCTTATGGCCGATGCTTGTATGGAATTTGCTGCTCCAGTTTTTAAAAAACAACAAAACAAACCAATTGACATTGTACTTTTAAATAGTGGTGGAATAAGATCTATCATTCCTAAAGGAAATATTACTAAAAGAAATGCATTTGAGGTTATGCCTTTTGAAAATAACTTAATTGTTGTAGCGCTTAAAGGTGAAGAAATTATAGCAATGGCAAATCAGATTATCAAAGAAAAAAAACCACACCCACTTAACGGTTTAAAAATATTTATAGATAAAGAAAATACTATTACTAAAGTTCTTTTTAATGAAAAAGCCATCGAAAATAACACAATTTATTATGTAGCCACATCTGATTATTTAGCTAATGGTGGAGACAATATGACTTTCTTTCTTAAAAACGAAGGTAGTTTTGATTTAAATTATAAAATAAGAAACGTATTGATAGATTATTTTTACAAATACAAAACTATTGAAGTTTCAACCGTTCAAAGAATCATTAAAGAATAACTCCTATGAAAAGAAGAAATTTCATTAAAAATACAGCTGCAACTTCAGCATTACTTTCACTTAGCGGACTATCATTGTCAAGTTTTTCAACTATAAAAGAGAAAAAAATAACCATCTTGCATACCAATGATGTGCACAGTCATATTGATCCATTCCCAGAAAATCATCCAAGAAATCCTTCGATGGGTGGAGTAGCTAGACGCGCAAATATTATTGAACAAATTAGAAAAGAAGAAGATTATGTATTGCTTTTAGATGCTGGTGATATTTTTCAAGGCACGCCTTACTTTAATTATTATGGAGGCGAATTGGAATTTAAGCTAATGAGTATGATGAAATACGATTTGGCAACATTAGGTAATCATGATTTTGATAATGGAATTGATGGGTTTTTTGCTCAATTACCACATGCCAATTTTGACTTTGTTTCTGCAAATTATGATTTTAAAAACACAGAATTAAACGGAATTGTAAAACCTTACAAAACCTTTATAAAAAACGGAATAAAAATTGGTGTTTTCGGTTTAGGTATTGAATTAGAAGGTTTAGTAGACAAAAAACTATATAAAGAAACCAAATACAACAACCCTGTAGAAGTCGCTACAGATATTACTAAAACACTTAAAGAAACTGAAAAATGCGATTTAATAATTTGTTTGTCGCATCTTGGGTATGATTACAAAAATGAAAAAGACAAGCCTTCAGATCTTAAATTAGCAGCAGCTACACAAGATATTGATTTAATAATTGGTGGGCATACCCACACCTTTTTAGACAAACCTGTAATAAAAACAAATAAAGTTGGTAAACAGGTAGTAATCAACCAAGTTGGTGCCTACGGAATAAATTTAGGTCGAATTGATTTTTATTTTAGCGATGAAACCAAATACATCAGTAAAGAAAAAAATATTGTAATAATTTAATTCTTAATCGTTTATCATTTTTTGAAATTGATATTCGTCAATAATTTCAATTTTTAACTGGTTGGCTTTTTCTAATTTAGCAGGTCCCATATTGGCTCCAGCGATAACATAATTCGTTTTCGCAGAAATAGAACTTCCTACTTTTCCGCCATAATCTTCGATAGCTTTTTTCAAATCATCTCGAGAGAAAACTTCAAAAACACCAGAAACAACAAATGTTTTTCCTTTTAAAATATTTGAAACTGCTGAAGAAATCTCATTTAATTCAAACTGAATGCCTACTGCTTTTAATTTATCTATTATAGCTATGTTATCTGAATTCTGGAAGAAATCCATTACACTTTGCGCAATTCGTTCTCCAATTTCATCAACTGCAACTAAATCAAGTAAATCAGCTTTAGCCAAGTTGTCAATATTTTTATAATGTTTCGCTAGTTTTTTAGCAACCGTTTCACCTACATAACGTATTCCTAATGCATATAATACTCGATCGAATGTAATTGCTTTTGAATTTTCAATTCCTGAAATTAGATTATCGGCAGATTTATCAGCCATTCTTTCCAAAACCACAATTTGTTCTTTTTTCAAATCATATAAATCAGCGTAATTTTTCACCAAACCAGCATTATATAATAAAGCGACCGTTTCACCACCTAATCCATCAATATTCATAGCTTTTCGAGTAATAAAATGCTGTATTCTGCCTATAATCTGTGGTGGACAGCCATAGAAATTTGGACAATAATGATTCGCTTCTCCTTCACTTCTAGTTAATTTCGTATCACATTCTGGGCAATTTGTAATGTAAATGGTTGGATTTTCTTGAGCTCCTCTTTTAGCAACGCCAATTATTTTTGGAATAATTTCGCCACCTTTTTCCACAAAAACTTCATCGTTTACACGAATATCTAATTTAGAAATTTGATCTGCATTATGCAAAGAAGCACGTTTTACAATGGTTCCAGCTAATTGAACAGGTTCTAAATTTGCCACAGGAGTAATTGCTCCCGTTCGACCTACTTGATAAGAAATAGATTGCAAAACAGTACTTACTTGTTCCGCTTTAAATTTATACGCCATAGCCCAACGAGGCGATTTTGCTGTATAACCTAATTCTTCCTGAAAATGAATATTATTAATTTTTACTACTACTCCATCTGTTTCGTAAGGTAAATTGTGTCTGTTTTTATCCCAATATTCAATAAATTCAAAAACTTCATCAATATTATTGGCTAATTTACTCTGATTTGGCACTTTAAATCCTAATTTTCTTGACAATTCTAAACTTTCATATTGTGTTTTAATTGCTAAATTATTGCCAATCATTCCATACAATAAGCACTCTAATGGTCGTTTTGCCACTTCTGCACTATCTTGTAATTTTAAACTTCCCGAAGCTGTATTTCTTGGATTTGAATAAGGTGTTTCACCAATTTCAATTAAGTCTTGATTCATTTTTTCAAAACCTGCGAAAGGTAAAATGATTTCACCTCGAATATCAAATTTTTCAGGATAACCAGAATGTAATTGTAACGGAACTGATTTTATAGTTTTAATATTTTGAGTCACATCATCACCTTTAAAACCATCGCCACGTGTTACTGCACGGACTAATTTTCCGTTTTCATAGGTGATACTTATGGAAGCCCCATCATATTTTAATTCGCAAGTAAATTCTAAATCTACATCACCTAAAATTTTCTGACACCTTGTTTGCCAATCTAATAAATCTTCTTTAGAGTACGAATTATCAAGCGAATACATTCTATATTCATGTTCAACCGTATTAAAATTCTTGGTAACAGCTCCACCGACACGTTGCGTTGGTGAATTTTCATCGAAATAAGAAGGATTGGCTGCTTCTAAATCTTGTAATTGTTTTAATTTAAAATCGAAATCAAAATCTGAAATCGTAGGATTATCCAAAACATAATAGTTGTAATTATGCAAATTTAATTCTGCTCTTAAAGATTGAATAGTTTCTAAAACAGTCATATTATGATACATTAATTAATGTAATTAGTTTACTATACAAGTCACCTTTACTGATAATTCCACCGTTTTCAATTATTTTAAAAACTTCTTCATTACGATTTTCGATAACTTCTTTTTTTCCTGTTTGAATAGTAACAACATCAGAAAAAAGATTATTTCCTAACCATTCTAACCCTTCCGTAGTAAAAAAATCAACAGATGCTTCTGAGGTATTTACTATAATTGATTCTAAATAAGTATCGTGACATTTAAAAAGAAAAATGTGATTTTTTGAAAAATGATCTACAAAACGAACATTTGTAATGGCTTTATCCCAAATTAAATCAGAAAACACATCAATTTCTTGCAAAGCAATTTCAGGTGTATTCTTTTTTAAATCGTCCCATTCTTTTTTGTCAATAGTTTGAGTTGCTAAAAAAGTAATAAACTCAGGATGAAGTTCTTCTAATTGTTCTTTTGTTAATCGGGTATATTTCATTTACGAATATTTAGTATAAAAACTTTAAGTTCCGTAAAAATAAAAAAAGCGTTGCAAATGCAACGCTTTTTTTAAAGAAATATTTTAAAAAAATTATGCTTTTTCAGCAACAATTTCATAAGCTAATTCAATGATAACTTCTCTGTGTAAACGGATAGTTGCATTGTATTTACCTGTTCTTTTAACAATACCAGAAGTAATAAATTTTCTATCAATTGATTGTCCGTTTACTTCTAAAGCTTGCGCGATATCTGCATTAGTAATTGATCCGAATAATTTTTCACCACCAGCTTTTGCAGTAATTTTTATCTCTAAGGCTTTGATTGCTTCTGCAGTAGCTTTTGCGTCTGCAACAACCTTAGCCTCTTTGTGTGCTTTTTGTTTTAAATTTTCGGCTAAAACTTTTTTAGCAGAAGAAGTTGCTAAAATAGCTGCTCCCTGAGGAATTAAGAAATTACGACCGTAACCATTTTTTACAGTTACTACATCATCTTTAAAACCTAAATTTTGAACGTCTTGTTTTAAAATTAGTTCCATTTTGTTGTCCTTTATTTTTATAAGTTAGTTCCGATTTTATCGAAACAACAAATGATTAATATTATTTTAATAAATCCGCCACGTAAGGCATTAAAGCTAAATGACGTGCTCTTTTAACAGCTACAGAAACTTTTCTTTGAAATTTTAAAGAAGTACCCGTTAAACGTCTTGGTAAAATTTTACCTTGCTCATTTACAAACTTTAATAAAAAGTCACCATCTTTATAATCGATATACTTGATACCTGATTTTTTAAAACGACAATATTTTTTTTGTTTGTTAGTATCAATATTTAAAGGAGTAAGATATCTGATATCTCCCTCTTTTTTACCGTTGTTAGCTATTGACATGATTAGTTTGCTTTAGTTTTTAATTTTTCTCTTCTTCTTTCTGCCCAAGAAACAGCATGTTTATCTAAAGAAACAGTTAAGAATCTCATGATTCTTTCATCTCTTCTTAATTCAGTTTCCAAAGAAATGATTAATTCAGCTGGAGCTTGGTACTCAAATAAATGGTAAAAACCACTTTTTTTGTGTTGGATTTCATAGGCTAATTTTTTTAAGCCCCAATCCTCTTTTGATACCATTTTGGCACCCTTAGAAGTAAGAAAATCTTCAAATTTGCTTACTGTTTCCTTTACCTGAACATCAGATAAAACGGGATTCAAAATGAAAACAGTTTCGTAATTTTTCATTTGTACGTATTTTTTAAATTGGGTGCAAAGATATACAATTATATTTAATTTACAAATCCATTAAAAAAGTATTTATTTTTTTACAATATTAGTTTTCTGTTGTTTTTTTATATATTTTTATGGTGTTAATCAAATAAATTTTTAGTTTTACAAAAATTAGTTTTTAAAAATTACATCTTTTTAATGTAATAAATACCAATATATGAAATTAAACACTATTGTTGTTGATGACAGTTCTATTCAACGTATTACTATTGCTAAATTAATCTCCGAACATCCTAACTTAGTATTAGGTGGTGATTTTTCAAACGCATTAGAAGCTAAGAATTATATTACAAATAATACTGTTGATTTAATTTTTTTAGACATTGAAATGCCACACATTACTGGTTTTGATTTAATTGATGGTTTAAAAATTAAGCCATTAATTGTATTTATTACTTCAAAAGCGGATTATGCTGTTAAAGCTTTTGATTATTCCGCATTAGATTTTTTACAAAAACCCATAAAAAAAACTCGTTTCTTAGTTGCTGCAAAAAAAGCAATAGAAATGCACCATTTAAAGCATGACCAAACTCATGACGACAATGGAGCGCATCTAATTATCAAAAGTAATCTTAAAAAAATAAAAGTTTATACTTCTCATATAAAATGGATAGAAGCTTTTGGTGATTATATTAAAGTAGTTACATACGAAGACACTCACTTAGTATTATCTACTATGAAATCTTTTGAAATAGAGCTTCCAAAAGAGAATTTTCTTAGAATTCATAAATCGTACATTATTAATTTAGATAAAGTCGATCGATTTAATAGCAAACAAGTAGAAATTGGCGTAGAAAAAATCCCGTTAAGTAGAAATAAAAAAGAAGAAATTATTTCTATTTTAGAAAATTATTAATAATCTACATTTATAGTTGTTTTGATTGCTCGATATTGCGATGTAGCTTCAAAACTTACCAATGCTTTTTTAATTATATTTTTAGTTCCAATAAGATTAGCATTATTTGGAATTTTAATAAGAATAGTTCGAATATATTCATTCCTAATCCTATTAATTGCTGGTTCTTCTGGTCCTAATATAGGAACTGCCACATGCTGTTTTAGCACATTATATAACCAAGTTGATCCTTCTCGAAGTTTTTCATAATCTCTATGCTTTAATTTTATTTGCAACAAACGAAAGTAAGGTGGATATTGAAAATTACGTCTTTCATATAATTGCTCATTAAACATCGCTGTATAATTATTATTTACCACTTGCTGAATGGTATTGTGCATAGGATTATAAGTCTGAATCACCACACTCCCCTTTTTGGCTTTTCTTCCCGAACGCCCTGCTACTTGTACCATCATTTGATACGCTCGTTCATAGGCACGATAATACGGCTGATTTAATAAATTATCTGCATTTAAAATCCCCACTAAAGTTACGTTTTCAAAATCTAACCCTTTGGCTAACATTTGAGTGCCAACTAAAATATCAATTTCCTGATTTTTAAAAGCATCAATCATTTTTTCAAAAGCAAATTTTCCACGAGTGGTGTCTTGATCCATTCGCGCAATTCTCTTATTAGGAAATAATTTCACTAATTCTAATTCGACTTGTTCGGTGCCAAAGCCTTTTGCAGAAATATCTAAGGAATTACAAGCGTGACAATGCGTTGGTTTTGCCATGTTATGTCCACAATAATGACATTTTAAATGATTTTTATACTTGTAATAGGTTAAACTTACATCGCAACTTGGACATTGAGGCACGTGTCCGCAAGTAGTACATTCTATATAAGGCGAATAACCCCTGCGATTTTGAAATAGCATTATTTGTCCATCATTTGCTAATGTTTCGTTCATTCTTTCCAATAATTCATCAGAAAAATGACCATCCATTCGTTTGCGGAAATATTTATCTTTTAAATCGATTAAATGAATTTCAGGTAACACCACATTATTAAATCGGGTAAACAATTCAATTAAACCATATTTATTGGTTTTAGCATTATGATACGATTCTAAGCTTGGCGTTGCACTTCCTAATAAAACTTTCGCATTATGAAATTTCGCTAAAACAATAGCAGCATCTCGGGCATGATATCGTGGCGCTGGGTCTTGTTGCTTATATGTTGCTTCATGTTCTTCATCCACCACAATTAAACCTAAATTAGAAAACGGCAAAAACAAGGCACTTCGAACACCTAAAACGACTTTTGCTTTTTCAGAGTTTTGCAACACGTGATTGTACACCTCAACACGTTCATTTGAATTATATTTAGAGTGAAAAACCGCAATTTGATTTCCAAAATAAGCGGATAATCGTTGCACTAATTGCGTAGTTAAAGCGATTTCTGGCAATAAAAATAATACTTGCTTGTCTTGTTGTAAAAATGCTTCAATTAGTTTTATGTATACTTCCGTTTTACCAGAAGCGGTTACTCCGTGAAATAAATTGACATCAAATTGAGTAAATTTATCCTGAATACTTTCTAAAACTGTAGTTTGAGATTCACTTAAATGAATATCGTAATCGGCTTCTTTTTCGAAGGAAACACGATCTGTATTGATATAATATTCTTCAAAAATTTGTTTGTCGACTAATGATTTAATAACCGCAGAGCTAACGCCAGATGTTTCAATTAATAATTTTGCTGCGATTGGCTTTTTCTCTGTCGCTTGCAATTGAAAATACGTTAAAACAATTTCTTTTTGCTTTTTTGCATTCCCTAATATCTCAAGTAATTCTTGTAATTTTTCTTGTCGTAAAAATTCTTCTTGAAGTTTAATATATTTTACCAATTTGGGTTTGTAAGTATCTTGAACCTCATCTTGCATTGACAATAATCCTTTAACTAACAAGCTTTGAACAATTGGAATTACATTTTTCTTATTTAAAATCTGAGAAATTTCTGAAATCGTTATGGATGATTTATTTTCTAAAGCGTTTAAAACTAAAAATTCTTCATCTGTGGCAAGCGTTTTGTCCGATTCTGTATGCGAAGAAGAAATCATCGTTTCGCTTTCTAAAATCAATCCAGAAGGTAAAGCTGATTTAAAAACTTCGCCAATCGAACACATATAATACGAGGCAATCCAATGCCAATGTTTTAGTTGAATTTCATTTACAATTGGAACCTCATCAATAATTTGGCTAATTTCTTTAGCTTCATACAAAACAGGAGGATTGGTATGCTTTTCTACAACTAAAGCCGTATACACTTTTGTTTTTCCAAACGGAACCGTAACGCGCATTCCTGGTTGCAAAAACTTGTATTCTTCCACATTTACGGAATACGTAAACGTTTTATCAAGATTTAAAGGAAGAATGACATTGATGAAGTACATTTATTAAAGGTATTGGGTTTTGGGTGAAGGGTTTAAGGTATTAGGCATTGGATTTAAGGATAAAATAAGTTAAACGAAACTTTTGCCTTTTCCCTTAAATCTTTTAACTAATCCAACTTCTCGGTTAATTTACTAAAAATATTTTTAGCGTTTTTACCTTCATACAAAATTTGATAAACTGCGTCAATAATTGGCGTTTTAGCTTTGTATTCTTGATTAAGAGTATAAGCACTTTTTACAGCGTAATACCCTTCTGCCACCATACTCATTTCCATTTGAGCAGATTTTACGGTATAGCCCTTCCCTATCATGTTTCCAAACATTCGGTTTCTTGAAAAAACGGAATAACCTGTTACTAACAAATCACCTAAATAGGCAGAGTCGTTAATATTACGTTTCATTTTATGCACTTTTCTGATGAATTTTTTCATTTCACGAATGGCGTTACTCATTAAAACCGCTTGAAAGTTATCTCCATAACCTAAACCATGAGCAATACCGGCTGCAATAGAATAAATATTCTTTAAAACTGCTGCATATTCGGTGCCTACAATATCATCAGACGTTTTAGTTTTTATATAATACGAAGCCAAATTTTTAGCTACATATTTCGCCTTTTTTTCATCAGAACAAGCAATGGTTAAATACGATAAACGTTCTAAAGCTACCTCTTCTGCATGACAAGGTCCGGTGATGACTCCAATATTATCGTATGGAATAGAAAATATATTATGAAAATGTTCGCCTACAATTAAACTTGTTTCTGGAACGATTCCTTTTATAGCAGAAAAAATTATTTTGCCATCTAAAGATATTGTCATTTTTTCTAATTCGGCACTTAAAAAAGCAGATGGAATAGCAAAAATTACTACATCCGCAAATTGTATGGCTTCATTAATATCGTTTGTAAGTAATAATTTATTAGTATCAAAAGCTACTGAACTTAAATAATTTGGATTGTGTTTTTGCTGTTTCAAATGCTCCAAAGCATAAGTACTACGCATATACCAAGCAATTTTTTCTTGATTTTCACATAACATCTTGGCAATTGCTGTAGCCCAACTTCCGCCTCCAATAACTGCAAATTTTTTGTTGCTTTCCATGTTCTAAAATTATGAACTCCAAAAATACACTTTTGGATGTCAATATGCAATAGTAATATCAATTTGAATATGTATAACAAAATCTATATTAAAAAACCTTAAATAATGTTAATTATTTGTGAATATGTATTTTCTGGCACGACTATTGAAAATGATATTATATCGATTAAAAAATAATAAAAGTAGTTTAGTTAGTAGTTTTTTGTTTGTAAAAAGCGTCTCAAGATAAATTTCTTGGACGCTTTTTTTTACTTTTCACTTTGTTACTTTGCTACTTTGCTACTTTTCACTTTCATTAATAACTCATTTCAACAATTTCTTTTACTTTTTCTAAAGTAATATTTTGTTTTTCACCTAAGGCTTTCCAACCTCTTTCTTCAAAGCGATTTACAATAAAATTAGCGGTGTCGGAATAATTTTTAGTTGCTTGAGAAAGTTTGGTTTCCATTCCCATTTCTTGTAAGAACGATACCAATTTCTCTATAGCTTTTTCAGCAATTTCTTCCGTTGAATTTCCTTTTATATTAAACACTCTTTCACCAAATTGTGCTAATTTTTCTTTTTTAGAATCAAACATCACTCGATATAAGTTCGGACCAATAATCGCTAATGTTCTTGCATGGTCAATTTCGTATAAAGCGGTTAATTCATGACCAATCATATGTGTTGCCCAATCTGATGCTACTCCTTTTTGAATTAAACCATTTAAAGCCATTGTAGCACACCACATAAAGTTAGACGCTAATTTATAATCGTTAGGATTTTCAACTACTTTTGGACCTATTTCAACTAATGTTTGTAATATACCTTCTGAAATTCGGTCTTGTAACATTGCCTCTTGTGGATAGGTTAAATATTGCTCTAAAACATGTGTAAAAGCATCTACCACTCCGTTTTGAAGTTGTCTTTTGGGTAACGATTGAATTACCGTTGGATCACAAATAGAAAATTGAGGAAACAAAGCACTTCCGCCTAAAGTTAGTTTTTCTTGTGTGGCATCTATCGTAATTACAGCACCCGAATTCATTTCAGAACCCGTAGCAGGTAATGTCAATACCGTTCCGAATGGAATTACTTTTGAAATATCTTTAAATAAAATTCTGTTTTTAAGAATATCAACTGCATTTCCTTCATAATTAACAGCACCTGAAATAAATTTCACCCCATCAATAACACTTCCACCACCAACAGCTAAAATAAAAGTGATTTTTTCAGTACGAATAATTTCAACTGCTTTCATTAGTGTTTCAAAACGTGGATTGGGTTCAATACCACCAAATTCAATAACTTCAAAACCTTTTAAGTGTTCCGTAACTTGCGTATGAATGCCATTTTTAAAAATACTACCCCCGCCATACGCTAAAAGTACTCTTGCCTTAGCTGGAATTAAATTTGCTAATTTTTCTATTTGATTTTTACCAAAAATATAATTGGTAGGATTGTATAACTCGAAGTTTAACATGATCTATTAATTTAGTTAACAAAGATACTACTTAAAGCAAAGTACAAATGGTAAAGGAATGTTAAGAGATTTGGCAAATTAATTCCATTACTTCTTATAAAACAAATTATGTTCTACATATTCCCAAACTTTATGAGGTAACATTGGAATTACGTTTTTATCATTTTTAATATTTTCACGGATGAATGTTGATGATAATTCGACAACTGGTGCATCAATTCTGTGAATTTTGGAACTATTGACAAATTGCTTCTCTATTTCACCAGAATTTAATCGAGGATACACATAAATGTGATGATGTTTTAAAATGGCTTCGTAGTTTTTCCATTTATGAAGGGAATTTAAATTGTCTTCACCCATAATTAAAGAAAATTCGTAATTAGGATGTTTCTCTTGCAAATGTACCAAAGTGTTTATTGTATAATTTGGCTGTGGCAATTTAAACTCAATATCCGAAGGTTTAATTTTTGGAAAATCTTCCGTTGCCAAATGCACCATATGCAAACGATGATAGTCGTCTAACAAGGTGTTTTTTTGTTTGTGTGGATTGTGCGGAGTTACCACCAACCAAATTTGATCTAAATCAGAATGCTCCGCCATATGATTGGCAATAATTAAATGCCCAATATGAATTGGATTAAACGTTCCGAAATATAAACCTATTTTCATTTTTTTTGGTGTTGGGTGTTGGGTGTTGGGTGTTGGGCTAATTAGTATTAAATACCTTTTACCATATACCCATTACCTTTTACCTATTTATTCACAAATTCCTTAACTAAATTATACGCATCAACTTTAGCGACATCTAAATCGTAATTTTTTATGATGGTATCAAATTGCGGCGCTGTGGCTAATTCTACAGAAGCTTTTGCAATACGCATATTAATTTTATCCTCACTTTCTGTAGAACGTTTTTTTAGTCTAATTTTTAACTCGTCGATACTTGGTGGTTTTACAAATACCGCTAATGTTTCTTGTTTAAATTTCGATTTTATTCGAAGTCCGCCCGCTACATCAATATCAAAAATTACATTTTTACCTTTCGCCCAAATACGTTCCACTTCGCTTTTTAAAGTTCCGTAAAAATTATCTCGGTACACTTCTTCCCATTCCACGAAATCTTCCGCTTTAATATGTTTTTTAAATTCTTCTAAAGAAATAAAATAATAATCTTTGCCGTGTACTTCTTCACCTCTTGGTTCACGTGTGGTGCATGAAATAGAAAATTCTAAATTTAAATCTTCTTGTTCTAATAAATGTCTTACTATTGTTGTTTTTCCTGATCCTGAAGGAGCAGAGAATACTAATAATTTACCTTGATTCATTGTGTTTTATATATGATGTGTTGTCACTCTGAATTTGATTCAGAGTCGCATTTTTTTTAGATTCTGAAACAAGTTCAGAATGACAAAAAAATTACAAAACGTTTAAAACTTGCTCTTTAATTTTTTCTAATTCGTCTTTCATCATTACTACCAATTTTTGCATTTCGGCGTGGTTTGATTTGGATCCCATAGTATTGATTTCTCGACCCATTTCTTGTGTGATGAATCCTAATTTTCTTCCGTTGGCTTCACTTCCGTTTAACGTTTGTAAGAAATAATCTAAATGATTGGTTAAACGAACTTTTTCCTCCGTAATATCTAATTTTTCTAAATAATAAATCAATTCTTGTTCAAAACGATTTGTATCTACATTCACTTTTAACTCGTCAATTGCGGTTTGTAAACGTTCTTTTATAGCGGTTACTCTTTCTGGATCTAAAGCCAATGCCTGATTCATATAATTTCTTATATTTTCGATACGTAAAGTAAATTCTTTCTCTAAAGAAGCACCTTCAGAAGTTCTGAAAGACAACATATTTTCGATAGCTTCATCAATTACGGTTTGAATTTGTTTCCATTCATTTGGATCAATTTCTTCACGTTCCGTTTTCATGGTATCTGGCATTCTTACAGCCATTTTCATTAATTCTGTTTCGTTCGCATCTGGTAAAATAGCTTTCATTTGCGCCATATATGCTTTTACAATAGGTGCATTGATTTTTGAAGATGTTTCTTCTCCAGTTACCTCAACATATAATGAAAAATCTACTTTTCCTCGCTCTAACTTTTGAGCTAAAAGATTTCTTAATGCTAATTCATTTTCTCTATAAACAGAAGGCATACGGGTATTTAAATCGAGTCCTTTGCTATTTAAAGATTTAACTTCGACTGTAATTTTTTTGGTAGCTAATTGCAAACTTGCTTTACCAAAACCGGTCATTGATAATATCATATATTTTTTCTAATAAAGTGTAAAGATAAGTTTTTTTAGTGATTTTTAAAAAGTGATTAGTCGTAACGAGTCTCCTTCTTTTTCAGAATCACCAAATAAACTCCAACAAATATTAATATTGCTGAAACTAGTTTCACCAGATTCAAATTGTCTTTTCCTAAACCAATGGCAAAAATCGTAGCAAAAAAAGGTTGCAAATAAATAAAAACAGCAACAGTTGTTGGTTTCAAATTTCGCATCGAAATTAAGTTTAGTAAATACGTAAAAAAGGTAGAAAAAATAACTACAAAACCAATTTTTAGACTAATATCTATAGGGATTTCGTGCCAGCTTACCTCTTGTAGCTCTTGATATCCAAAAGGTAACACCATAAAAAAACCAAACAAATAAATATATTTTACAAACGTAAATGCGTTGTATTTGTCCATTAACTTCTTAACAAAAATTAAATAAAAAGCATATGAAACGGCATTTACAAATACTAATAAATTTCCTAAAGTGGCATTTGGTGCATTATTTAAATCTTTACCATATAAAATTAAGGTTATTGTACCTGCTAATCCTAAAAGTATACCAATGACTTTTTTCGATTGCATTTTTTCTTTCATAAGTAACGATGAGAGAATTAAAACAATCATAGGAGTAGTTACCATTAAAACGGCACACATAATTGGTGAGGTATAACTTAATCCTTTAAAAAAAGTTAACATATTAAAAGCAACACCAAAAAAAGCACAAGCGGCAATGCGAAGAAAATCATTTTTAGCAATTTTTTCTTTTGGTCCAAGAAATGAAACTAACCAAAACAATATAGTAGCACCGGCAACTCGCATAACAATAAAACCATAAGCATCAATATACTTAGGCATTACATCTTTGGCAACTGTAAAAGTTACTCCATAAATGATAGCTACAATCCAAGCGCAAATCAACGCCCAAAAACGACTATTCATCGCTTAAAGCTTTTTGCAATTTTAATATATTTGGTTGACTATTTCCTATGAAAATTTCATTTTCTAAAATCACTACTGGGCGACTCAAAAAAGTATAATGTTCCAGAATATATTTTTTATAATCGTCTTCTGTTAGCATTATGTTTTTTAGTCCTTTTTCTTTATATAATTGGGCTTTTTTACTAAAAAGTGCTTCATAACTTCCTGAAAGTTGGTACATAAATTCTAATTCTGCTATGGTAATAGGATTTTGACGAATATCGTGAAACTCTAAATTTGCTGTTAAAGGCAATGATTTAATTATTTTTCTACAAGTATCGCAAGAAGCTAGGTAATATATTTTTCGCATGTGTGCTAAATTAGTTTCTATAAAGAAATTTAAAACACAAAGGTATGAAAGTTATTTTTGTTGTAATGTTTCGCATTTAAATTTAATAACAAAAAATCGGATATAAAATCCGATTTTTGTATGAATATATCCTAATAATATTAGTGTTTACTTGCCAAGTATCTTTCCGCATCTAAGGCTGCCATACAACCTGTTCCCGCAGCTGTAATGGCTTGTCTATATACATGATCTGCAGCATCACCACCAACAAAAACGCCGGGTATGTTTGTTTTTGATGAACCTGGTACATTGACGATATAGCCTGTTTCGTCTAAAGTTATATACTCTGCAAAAATATCGGTATTTGGTTTATGACCTATTGCTACGAAAAATCCAGTTGCTGGAATTTCAAAATCTTCATTTGTAGTTTTGTTTTTAACTTTAACACCTGTAACCACTTGTCCGTCACCTAAAACTTCCACCGTATCATGATTCATTAAAATGGTAATATTTTCGGTGTTTTTTACACGTTGTTCCATAATTTTAGAAGCTCTAAATTTTTCACTTCTAACTAACATAGTAACTTTTTTACATAATTTAGATAAATAATGTGCTTCTTCACAAGCACTATCACCTGCTCCAACAATTACCACTTCTTGATTTCTATAGAAAAAACCATCACAAACTGCGCAAGCAGAAACGCCACCACCTGTTTGTAAATAATGTTGTTCTGAAGGTAATCCTAAATATTTAGCTGTGGCACCAGTTGAAATAATAACCGTATCAGCATGAATTTCTTTTGAATCATTTATCCAAACTTTATGTGGTTCTGAACTAAAATCGACTTTTGTTGCCCAACCATCTCGAACATCTGTTCCAAAACGTTGTGCTTGCTTTTGTAAACCAATCATCATTTCAGGACCTGTAATTCCTTCTGGATTTCCCGGCCAGTTTTCAACTTCATTTGTGGTTGTTAATTGACCTCCTGGTTGAGTTCCTTGATATAAAACAGGATTCATATTAGCCCTAGCGGCATAAATTGCTGCAGTATATCCTGCTGGACCAGAACCTATAATTAGGCATTTTACTTTTTCTATTTCGTTTGACATGATAATGTAATTTAATTCTAAGCAAAAATAGTAAATTCAAAAAACAATTTTTCCTTTATCGTTTAATTCAATAAACTATTTATCAACAATCGTAATTTTCAATAATAAAAGTTTTAAATATTGATTACTTTTGTTTTTTAAAAACTCACATTATGATTTATAAGTTTAGAGCCATTTTAGACAATGAAGAAGATATTTTTAGAGATATTGCTATTGATTCAAAAGATAGCTTAGAAGATTTACACAATGCTTTAGTAAATGCATTTGGTTTTGATGGAACCGAAGTAGGTGCGTTTTATACTTGTGGTGACGATTGGGCTTGGCATGAAGAAGATGGCATTCCTATGTTTGACACAGGAGATATTCCTGGTGAAATAAAAACAATGGCCGAATATAAATTAGACGATTTAGTTCACGAACAAAATACTAAATTAGTGTATGTATACGATTTATTCTCTATGTGGACATTTTTTGTTGAATTAGCTGCTATTGAAGAAAACAAAGAAGATGTAAATTATCCTGCATTATTGTTTTCTCACGGAATTTTACCAGACGAAGCTACAACAAGTGGCTTTAGAGGCGGCGATTTAGAAAACGAAGATTTGTTTAATGAGTTTGAAGATGATTTAGACGAAGATGATTTAGATGCCTATGGTGATTCTGAATCTTACGAAGATCAAGGCTTTGAAGAAAACTGGAATTAGCTTTTTTTTTAAGTTGCTAAGAAGCTAAGTTTCTTGGTAACTAAGAAAAACACTCGAAAAAACATTTAATCCAATAAAAATATACGCCATATAAAATTTAAAACAAAATGAGCAACTTTAGAAATCTTCTAATTTGGCAAAAATCAATGGTTTTGGTTACTAAAATATACTCAGTAACAAATAACTTTCCAAAAGAAGAAGTTTTTGGATTAACATCACAAATAAAAAGAAGTGCAATTTCAATTCCAAGTAATATTGCTGAAGGATTAGGAAGAGAAAGTAGCAAAGAGTTTTTGCGTTTTCTAAAAATATCAATTGGTTCATTATTTGAATTACAAACACAATTAGAAATAGCAAAAAACATAATTTATTTAGACGAAGAAACTTTTAAAAACTTGTATGAAGATACCAGAGAGTTAGAAAGTAATGATAGTCGCATTTACAAAGAAAATTAAAAACAACTAAGAAACTTAGCATCTCAGCTACTTAGCAACTTATAAAAAATGATAAACCTATTTAATACACACGTAGAAAACCTTTCTATACACCGAGTTGGCAATAAAAACAAAGAAGAACAAATTTTTCTTTCTGAAAATCCGTATACGTTGAATGATGAAATTATGCCGATTTTAAAAGAGTATTTTTTTAAAGCTTTTCGTGAAAAAGAAGAAAATTACTATCAATTTGCTCATGAGGTAGATTTAGAATACAATGAAATGTTCAATTTGGCTACTGAAGTATTCAATAATCCAGGTGAAATTCATAACATTTCAAAAAAAATCACGCAACATTTATTTGAACAATCCAACCATCCCCATATTAAAAGTGGTGAAGTATACATCGCATATCTAACCAATGTTTCTATTGATAATAATGTAGTAGATGCCATTGGAGTTTTTAAAAGTGAAATTAAGACCGACTTCTTACAATTTCAAGAAAACGGAAGTAACTTAGAAATGATTTTACAAGATGGGATTAACTTAAATAAATTAGATAAAGGTTGTCTTATCTTTAATTACAAAAAAGAAGAAGGGTACAAAATATTAACTGTTGATAGCAACAGATATGATGCACGTTATTGGTTAGAACATTTTTTAAGTGTAGATGTTTTTCAAGATGAAACATTTATGACTAAAAAATACTTACAATTTTGTAAAGATTTTGCTAAAGAAGTTGTTTTACCAGCTGAAGACAAGAAAGAAGAAGTGTTGTTTATGAATCGTGCGGTAAACCATTTTGCAAAAAATGACGAATTTGAAGAAACCGCATTCTTAAATGATGTAATAAACAACCCTGATTTGATTCCTGAATTCAGAAATTATAAAGTTGATAAAGGTGCGAAATACAGCATTGAAGATGTTTCTAATTTTCCAATTGCCAATGCTGCAGTAACAGATGTTCGTAGAAAACTTAAAAACGTAATTGAATTAGACACCAACATTCAAATTAAATTAGATTTCATAAACCCAGAAAGTGCAGAAAAATTTGTAGAAAAAGGTTGGGACGAAGAAAAGCAAATGTATTATTACTTAGTTTACTTTAACAAAGAAAGTAAATCATAATTATAAAAAAATCCTCAATTAAATTTTAATTGAGGATTTTTTTTACATTTCAAAAAACAAAGGTTCTATCATCGTTCTATCGGCAACTGCTTCTACTCGATCTGAAATTTTATTACAAAAAATCAATCGTTGCGATTTTGAAATGCTTTCTGACATTCGATTTGTTTTGGCATCTAACCGAAGTTTAAACAAAATATCGGCATCATCAACCACATACATAAGCAATCTATTTACATCAAAACCTGCAGTAGCAAACATTAAATCTAAGCGATTTGGCGTACCAATTAATACATCAATACCTAAAGAAATTTGATTTTTATCCCAATCCATATCGCCTTTATCGTGGGCGCCATAAACTCGTAATTGTGTATATCGATTGTATATTTTAAACATGTCAACCATTTCCAAAACTTTCTCTTTTGTTTCCACAACAATTAAAGCTCTTGGCGATTCCATAAATGGTTTTTCCAATCTTTGAATTACATTTAATACAATTGTTGTTGATTTACCAGATTTTTTCTCTGATTGAATTACAGCATCTGCACCACTTTTTATAGTAGAAAACGTTTCTTGTTGCATTTCATTTGCTTCGGTTAAGCCGTTTTCAATTAATGCTTCCTGTAAAAGTGGGTTTATTTTTTTTAATTGCATTTTATTTAGCATTTTGCTTTAAGCTTAAAGCTTAAAGCTGATTTATTTAGAAGCGAACAAAGTTACATCATTTTCAGAGATTTCGTTTCCCCCTAAGATAATTAAACGTTCCACTACATTTCTAAGTTCACGAATATTCCCTGTCCAATCGTATTCTTGTAATAATTTTATTGCTTGTTTTGAAAATATTTTTTTGGTTGTTCCTTGTTCTTCAGAAATTTTAGTTGTGAAGTGCTCAATTAACGCGGGAATATCCTCACGTCTATCATTCAGTGCTGGTACTTTTAATAAAATTACAGCCAATCTATGATATAAATCTTCTCTAAAACGACCTTCGGCTATTTCTGTTTTTAAATCTTTATTGGTAGCCGCAATCACACGAACATCTACTTTTATATCTTTATCCGCGCCTACTCTTTGAATCAAATTTTCTTGCAAAGCACGTAAAACCTTTGCTTGTGCTGACAAACTCATGTCGCCAATTTCATCTAAGAAAATAGTGCCGCCGTTTGCTGCTTCAAATTTTCCAGCTCTGTCTTTTACAGCAGATGTAAATGCGCCTTTTACATGTCCGAATAATTCACTTTCAATTAATTCTGAAGGTATGGCTGCACAATTTACTTCAATAATTGCTTGTTGTGCACGATTGCTTTTTTCGTGTAATTGATGTGCCACTAATTCTTTACCTGTTCCGTTTGGACCCGTAATTAAAACTCTTGCGTCGGTTTGAGCTACTTTATCAATCATGGTTTTAATATGAGAAATGGCGTCACTTTCACCAATCATTTCGTAGTTTTTGGATACTTTTTTCTTAAGTATTTTATTTTCTACAACCAATTGCTTTTTATCTAAAGCATTTCTTACCGTATTTAATAAACGGTTTAAATCGGGTGGCTTCGAAATATAATCAAAAGCGCCTAAACGCATCGTTTGAATGGCAGTTTCTAAATCGCCGTGACCAGAAATCATTACAATTGGAATTTCAGATTTTATTTTTTTTATGGCTTCCAACACCTCAACGCCATCCATTTTTGGCATTTTAATATCGCATAAAATCAAATCGAAATCTTCGTTTTTTACCAATTCAATTCCTTGTAAACCGTCTTCAGCTTCTTGCACCAAATACGTATCATTTTCTTCCGATAAAATTTTATTTAAAACGCGTCTAATTGGCGCTTCGTCTTCTATGATAAGTATTTTACTCATTTTTTAAATTTCAAAGTTTCTTAGTGGCTTAGCTATAAAGTATTAAAAGCTTAGCTACTTAGTAACTTATTTGCTTTATTACTAATATTTCAACCATCTATATAATTCTTTCCAAGTTGGTTTTTTTCCGTACATTAAAATTCCTACACGGTAAATTTTGCTCGCAAACCAAACCACTCCTACAAATGTAGCAAATAATAACACTAAAGATACAATAATTTGCCAAGTAGGCACGCCAAACGGAATACGCATTAGCATTACAATTGGTGATGTAAACGGAATCATAGAAAAAATCGTAGCAATATTTCCGTGAGGATCGTTGGCAACCGTAAAAAATCCGATATACACACCTAACATTAAAGGCATTATAATAGGCAATAAAAATTGTTGTGAATCGGTTTCGTTATCAACAGCGGCACCAATGGCAGCGTACAATGAACTATATAAGAAATACCCTCCAATAAAATAAAAAATAAACGAAATAATAATTGTAGCAATTGGTAAATTTCCTAATTCATCTAAATACAAAGGCAATTTCGACATTAATCCACTATTTTCAGCAGCTAATTTTACCGCTCCTGGATTGGCAGTTGCAGCTGTTTCAGCACCAAAAAATGTAGAAACAATAAAGAAAATAGACGTTCCAACTATAGCCCAAATGGTAAATTGCAAAATTCCTGCTAATGAATTTCCAATAATTTTTCCCATCATTAACTGAAATGGTTTTACGGATGAAATTACAATTTCTATAATTCGATTGGTTTTTTCTTCAATCACACTTCGCATCACAAAGTTTCCGTAAATGATAATAAACATCATAATTAAATAACCAAAAAGAAAACCTAATCCAATTTTAATTTCATTGATTCCTTTTAAACTGGCATCACCAGAATATTTACTTAATTGCAAAGTCGATTCTACTTTAGCCTTTTCAATTTTAGAAATATCTAAATTATTAGTTTTAAAATTATCTTGAGTTAAGATAGAATCCACCACGTTTTCTATGTTTGAGATAAATTCCGCACTGGCACTTTCATCAGAAATATATTGAACTTTAGACTTTAAATCTTGAATAGTTGCCGTTTTTGGAATAAACAAAAATCCCTCATAGCTTTTACTTGCTGTGTCTTTTGCCACTTTAAATGGCATCGAAGACAAATCTGTAAATGCCGTTTCTTTATCGGATTTTAAACTGCTTTTTAATATATTTCCTTGGTCGTAAATGGCAATTTTAGTAGCTTCATCTTTATTGATACTTGATAAATAGCCTATTAAAAAAGACATCCCTAAGAAAATTAGCGGACTTAAAAAAGTCATCACTATAAAAGATTTGTTGCGCACTTTCGCAATAAATTCTCTTTGTACGATTAATAATAATTTGTTCATTATTTTAAGATTTTTAGAAGATTAGACTTCTTAGATTTTTAGTTTTATTTGATATTTAAGTGTATTAAAATTTAGAGTATCTAACCTTCTAAAATTCTAATAATCTAACATATCTATTCTGTTACTGTTTGAATAAAAATATCATTTACACTTGGAATTTTCTCTGCAAAATGGGTTACTTGTCCGTTTTGTGATAAAATAGACAATAATTCATTTGTAGAATGATTTCCTAATTGAACTTCCAATTTTAAATCATCGTTTAACGATTTGAAATCGGTTTGTCCGATAGTAAACTTTTGAGTTAATTGATACATTAACGCTTCCACATTTTGTGTCATAACGCCAACTTGAAAGGTATTGGTTCTAAATTTACGTTTTACATCTTCCAGTTTTCCTTCAATTAGCTTGTTTGATTTATGAATTAAAGCAATGTAATCACACATTTCTTCTACACTTTCCATTCGATGCGTTGAAAAAATAATCGAAGTTCCTTTTTTATTTAATTCGATAATTTCATCCTTAATTAAATTGGCATTTACAGGATCAAAACCAGAAAATGGTTCGTCTAAAATTAATAATTTTGGGTTGTGAAGTACCGTTACAATAAATTGTACTTTTTGAGCCATTCCTTTAGAAAGTTCTTGAAGCTTTTTATCCCACCACGTTTCTATTTCAAACTTTTCAAACCAATATTTTAATTGTTTTTTGGCTTCTTGTTTGCTCATGCCTTTTAATTGAGCCAAATACAAACATTGCTCACCAACTTTCATAGATTTATACAAACCACGTTCTTCCGGCATGTAGCCAATCATAGAAATGTGATTGGGATTTAGTTTTTCACCATTTAAAATTATTTCACCAGCATCAGGCAAAGTAATTTGATTAATGATACGAATTAATGAGGTTTTTCCAGCGCCATTTGGACCTAATAAACCATATATGCTTCCTTCAGGAACACTTAATGAAACGGAATTTAATGCGGTATAATCGCCATATTGTTTCACTACGTTTTTAACTTCTAAAATAGTATTCATTTGCAGTATTTCTTTTCTGAATTAGTGTGTAATATAGGGATTTTGTTACATCTTATTATGAATTTAATTACATTTTTTTCATAAATAGTTTACTTTAAAATTTAGGACAAAAAAAATCTCAATCTGTTAGATTGAGATTTTTAAAATGTATTTATTTTTTCAATTACGAAAACATATCTTTTACTTTTTCAAAAAACGATTTATCTGATTTTTCAGGCTTAGGCACAAAATTTTCATCCGAAATCATACTTTCAAAAAATTGTTTTTGTTCTTTATTTAACGTTTTTGGTGTCCACACATTTACGTGAACAAGCAAATCGCCATTTCCGTAACTATTTAAACTTGGTATTCCTTTTCCTTTCAAACGAAGAATTTTACCTGATTGGATGCCTTCTTCTAACTTAATACGAACTTTTCCTGAAACCGTTTCAATTTCTTTTGAAATTCCTAATGCTGCTTCTGGAAAACTGATATATAAATCGTAATGTAAATTTTCGCCTTCACGCTTTAAAAATTCGTGCTCAATCTCCTCGATAGCTACAATTAAATCTCCAGGAATACTGTTTTTCCCAGGGGCATCATTTCCTTTTCCAGCTACTTTTAATTGCATACCATCTACAACACCTGCAGGGATTTTAATTGAAACCGTATCGTCATCAGTAATAAAACCTTGACTATCTGCATTGGCAGGTTTACTATCTATCATTTGCCCCGCTCCACCACAATTAGGACACGTTGCAGCAGTTTGCATACGGCCTAAAATGGTATTTGTAACTCGCATTACTTGTCCTTGCCCATTACAAGTAGAACACGTTTTGTACGTTACACCAGCAGCTTGAACTTTTCTTTTTACTTTTACTTTTTTCTCTACTCCATTGGCAATTTCTTCCAAAGTAAGTTTTACTTTAATACGTAAATTGCTTCCTTTCATTCTACGTTGGCCTCCGCCTCCGCCGCCAAAAC
This sequence comes from Flavobacterium sp., assembly GCF_044341185.1. Lineage (GTDB taxonomy): Bacteria > Bacteroidota > Bacteroidia > Flavobacteriales > Flavobacteriaceae > Flavobacterium. The sequence continues at coordinate 5,554 of NZ_JBIISE010000009.1, read as the reverse complement.
CACCAAAACCACCACCAAAAATATCTCCAAATTGACTAAAGATGTCATCCATGTTCATACCGCCGTGTCCGCCACCAAAGCCACCATTTCCATCAAAGGCTTGATGCCCATATTGGTCGTACTTCGCTTTTTTGTTTGCGTCACTTAACACCTCATATGCTTCAGCACAAGTTTTAAAATTTTCTTCTGCAGCAGCATCTCCAGGGTTTTTATCTGGATGATATTGAATGGCTTTTTTTCGATATGCTTTTTTTATTTCTTCAGGAGAAGCATTTTTGCTAATACCTAAAACTTCGTAAAAATCTTTTTTCATTTTATTTTATTAATACATTCTAAAAGAATGATTATAGAAATATTAGTTACCTAAAATTACTTTTGGAAAACGGATAATTTTATCACCCAATTTGTACCCTTTTTCGATTACGTCAACAATTTTTCCTTTTAATTTAGGAGTTGGAGCTGGAATTTGAGTAATGGCTTCTGCAAAATCAGCGTCGAATGCATCACCTGCTTTAATTTCAACAACTTCCAGACCTTTAGAAACTAATGTTGATTTTAATTTTTCATGAATTAATTCTACCCCTTTTACTAAAGCTTCATCTTCAGATTGTGAAATTTGTGCCCAAGCTCTATCAAAATCATCTAAAACGGGTAACATCGATTGTAAAATTTCTTGTCCAGCAGTTTTGAATAAGTCTATACGTTCTTTTGAAGTTCTTTTTTTGTAATTTTCAAATTCGGCATATAATCTTATGAATTTATCTTTTTGTTCTTGCAATTGATCTTCAACTGACACTTCTGGCTCATTATTTTCTTGAACATCTTGATTTTCTATAGCATTTTCATCCTGAAGGATCTCTTTTTCGATGTTTTCAGTATTTTCTTGACTCATGATTATATATTTATTTTCAAATTGAGATTGCAAAAGTGTTGCCATACTTTATTTTATGACACATTGTCAGTATAAAAAGCACAATATAATCTATCCAAAAAAGATAAATAGGAATACTCTTATAAAAAAGTAAAAAATTTAAGTATTATTTTAATAGATTTTGCAACGATTTACTAAGCGAAGCAAATTGAAATTGAAACCCTGAATCAAGAATTTTTCTAGAGCTTACGTGTTGACTACTGGTTACAATTTGATGCATTTCTCCTAAAAGGAATCGCAACATAAATTTTGGCACATTCGGTAAAAACAAAGGCTTATGTATGGTTTTCGCAATTGCTTTTGTTAGTTCTTCATTAGTTGTGGGATAAGGTGAAACCGCATTGTAAATACCTTCTAAATTATGATCTATGACATATTTAAAAATAGCAACTAAATCGTCAATATGAATCCAAGATACATATTGTTTGCCAGATGCCAAAACAGCTCCAAAACCATATTTTATAGGCTTAGTCATTTCAACTAATGCACCCGACTCTTTAGCTAAAACCACTCCAATTCTAATTGTGGTTACCAAAAGCGGTAAGGATTTAAATAAATTGGTGCTTTCTTCCCAAAGTTGCGTTACTTCGCCTAAAAAAGAATCATCAATTTTTGAATCATCTTCGTGATAAATGGCAGTTAAATCGTCTGGATATATACCTATAGCAGATGCGGCAACAAATTGTTTCACTTTATTTGGATGTGCTTTCAACGTATTTAAAAGCAAATTAGCCGTTTGAACCCTACTTTGTATTATTTCATTTTTATAAGCTTTTGTCCATTTTTTTGACACTGAAGCACCTGCTAAATGTATAATAACTGAAACATCTTCAAACGCAGCAAGATCAATTTCCCCTTTACCTGGATTCCAATAAAATCCTTTATAATTTGACGTGTGTTCTATTTTACTTTTTGAAGTTGATAAATAGTGAATAATGTGGTTGTCTTTTTTAAGTAAAGTCACCATTTTTTTCCCTATTAAACCAGTTGCTCCTGTTATTAAAATGTTCATTTATATTATTTTATCACAAATTTACATTAAGTTAGGCTTTAAGATTAAACATTAACTAAGATTAACAAATGTCTAAAAATTATATTCTTGATTTTATAGTCCATTGAAATTGCATTTCTGAAACTTGTTCGCCAATTTCATTTATTCCTATTGACGTTAACCAAATAGTTTGTCCTTCATTTGTTTGTATTGCTTTATCAATACATTCTGCAATTTCCTTTCCTTGATTACAGGTAAAAGTGATTTTACCTGTAGCCTTTTTTGTAAAGACAGCTTTATTTTGAGCCACAAGCATTGAAATATTTTTTCCACTTAATTTGATATGAAACATCACTAAAGCACCAGTAGTAAATTCGGCAGCCATTGCTTGGACTGCAAAATACATAGATTTAAACGGATTTTGATTGAACCAACTGTGTTTTACATTTACCTTACAAGTATCAGTTGTAATTTGTTTTACTCGAACCCCACTCCAAAATGCGGAAGGCAATTTAAAAAAGGTATATGCATTTAATTTAAAAGGTGTAAACTCCATATTTATTTATATTTTATGTAAAAATAAGAAAAAAATTGTTGCATGTAACACTTAATATAAATGTTAAAATTACGTTAAATATTAGTACTATGCGAAACAAGGTATCTGTTTTTAGATATATATTTGCATAAGAAAATAATGTACTAAGTAATGTACTAAATTTTAAATCGTTTTAACATGATTAAAAAAACAAATTCAAATGAATATTGAAAACACAAAAGCTCAAATGCGAAAAGGTGTTTTAGAGTTTTGTATCTTATCTGTATTAAAAGAGAAAGACGCCTACACTTCTGAAATTTTAGACACTTTAAAAACCGCAAAATTACTTGTTGTAGAGGGCACGGTATATCCTTTATTAACAAGACTAAAAAACGATAATTTATTAAGCTATCGCTGGGAAGAATCTACATCGGGGCCACCAAGAAAATATTACGGTTTAACGGATGAAGGAAAAGAATTTTTAAAAGAATTAAACAACACTTGGAGTGAATTATCAGGTGCTGTAAACACAATAACTAATCAAAAATAATAGGTCATGAACAAAACAACAAGTATAAATTTAGGAGGTTATTTCTTTCACATTGATGAAGATGCCTTTAGAAAATTAAGCAACTACTTTGATGCGGTTAAACGTTCATTATCGCCAGATGGTAGAGAAGAAATTATTAATGATATTGAAAGTAGAATTTCTGAACTTTTTACAGAAAAATTAGGTTCTACTAAACAAGTTATTGGCTTGAAAGAAGTAGATGATATTATAACGATAATGGGGCAACCTGAAGATTATAAAATTGAAGATGAATCACCAAAAAATGATTTTCAATCCAATTACACCTCAACTGGTAGCATAAAAAAATTATATAGAGATAAAGATAACTCATTTTTAGGAGGTGTTTTATCAGGTTTAGGGCATTATTTAGGAGTTGATCCTTTATGGCTTAGAATCATAATGGTAATTTTATTTTTTGGATTTGGTACTGGGTTAGTATTATACATTATATTATGGATTTTAATTCCAGAAGCAGTAACTACTTCACAAAAACTAGAAATGAAAGGCGAACCAATAAACATTTCAAATATTGAGAAAAAAGTAAAAGAAGGATTTAATGAAATTTCAGAAAAATTCTCAAATTTAGACCATGATAAAATGGCAAAAAATGCAAAAAATGGTGCCGAAAGAATTGGAAACACAATAAGTGAAATTGTTACATCTATTTTTAATGTAATTTCTAAGATAATTGGTGTTTTTATAGTGCTATTTACCTCTATTACATTGATTAGTGTGATTAGTGGAGGAATCGCTATGATATTTTTCTCATCTATGCCAGATAATTTCCTATACAATCACATTCACACACCTTTTAGTTTCGAAACGCCTATTTGGATTCAAGGTTTATTATTAATTATAGTAGTAGGAATTCCTTTATTTTACTTATTAATCTTAGGGTTAAAATTACTAACTTCAAGGATAAAATCAATAGGAAATACTATAAATTATTCGTTATTAGCCATTTGGATTATAGGTTTGGCGTCCGTGTTGTTTTTAACTATAAAAGAAATTAGTCAAAATGCATATACTGGAAAAGATATCAAAAAAGTAGCTATTAATTTAAAACCTTCAGATACTTTAAATATAAAATTCGTTTCAAATAATTTATATAGTAAAGATATTTACGAACATGAAAATTTTGAAGTTATTCATGATGATACAGATAAAGAAATAATATTTTCAAATAATGTATCTATAAAAATAGTAGAAACTAACGAACCAATTGCTTTTCTTCAAATTGAAAAAACTGACGAAGGAAGTAGTATAAAAAAAGCCAAAGAAACAGCTGAAAAAATAAAATACAATGTTAAAATTGAAAATAACAACTTAATTTTAGATAATTATTGGATTACAGATTTAGCCAATAAAAAACATGACCAAGAAGTAGAATTGTTTTTATATTTACCTAAAGGAACCATTTTTAAAGTTGATAAAAACTTCAAACACTTTGACAGATCCGAAAATGATTATTTCAACTTACATCATAGTTCAGATACTTATACGTATATCGTTTCAGAAAACAAAGTGTTGTGTATTAATTGTCCAATTGAAGAAAACGAATATAATGATGTTGAAAATGATACCCTTTCAAATTTAGAAGAAAATTCAGAAATCATTTTAAATGAAGATGGTATTCTTATAAAAAAAGGGAATAAAACTGTTGAAAAAGAAAATGCAGAAAGCATTAAAATCAACAAGAATGGAATCACTATAAAATAACATAAATGAAAAATATATTATATACATTCATAATTATTTCACTTTTTTCTTGTCAAGAATTTGTGAATCAAACAAAAGGAAATGGACAGGTTACAACAACTAAAAGAGAGGTAACCGAGAATTTTACAAAAATTGAAACCAGCGAAGCAATTGCTGTTGAAATTGAACAAGCTGAAAACAACAATATTGAAGTTGAAACGGATTCTAATTTACAAAATCATGTTAAAACGACTATTTCAAATGGTGTTTTGAAAATAAGTTTAGATAAAAATATGATAGAATGTGAAGAACTAATTGTGCGAGTTAAAATAAAACAATTAAATGGAATAGAAACAACAAGTGCTTCGAGTATCAAATCAGTAAATACTATAAAAGGTAACAGTTTAAATATTAACGCTATCAGTGCAAGTGAAATAGATTTGGAAGCTGAATATGAAACCATTACAATTGATGCCTCAAGTACTGGAGATGTTACAATAAAAGGAAAAACATTAAAATTAGAAACAAATGCTTCAAGTGCTAGTTCCATAGATGCATCTGAATTAATGTCAAATGAAGTATTTGCTGAGGCGTCAAGCGCAAGCAATATCAAAGTACATGCCATTGTAAAATTAGATGCAAAAGCAGAAAGTGCGGGAACAATTTCATCGGTAAAAAGACCAAGAGAGTTTCGAGGTAAAGAAACAAGCGGTGGTGAAATATCTGTAGAATAATTTAATTTATTTTTAACATTCATTTCATAATTTATACTTAATTTTACACCAGAAAATAATCTATAACCCCAACATATCATGATACAATTTGTAA
>NZ_JBIISE010000020.1:0-43316 GCF_044341185.1 Flavobacterium sp. | reverse complement strand
ATTGCTGTTCAGTTAGTAATTCAATTTATAGAAAGTATTTTTTAACATCTTTTTTTTAAGATAGAAATTCTAATATCACAACATATAAATCCCGACTAATTCGGGATTTTTTTTAATATATTTGTACTTAAAATTTAAAAATTTATATAAAATGATAAAATCAATCACGCTTTTCGTAATTACATTGTTTAGCTTTTCATTAGCAACAGCACAAGCTAAGTTAGAAAAAATAAAAGGTTCAAAAATTGTAACCATTTCTGTAAAAGAAGTAGAAGAATTTGAACATGTAGAAATTGAAGAATTTTTAGATGTATATTTCGTAAAAGGAGAAAAAACATCAATTGAAATTGAAGCCGATGATAATTTACATGACATAATTAGCTATAATGTTTTAGGGAAAACTCTAAAATTAACAGCATTAAAACAACCAGTTGGCGAGAAAAAAATGGCTATAAGAGTAAATTATAATGATAGCTTAAAAACAATCGTAGCACGACATGAAAGTAAAGTTAATGCCATTGCAGATATCGCATTAGCAAATATTACTGTTAAAAATTTCGATAAATCCCAATCTTTTTTAAATGTGAAGTCCACTAATTTTACATTAATTTTGACAGATAAATCGAAAGCAGAAATCAATGTTCAAGCAGAGAAATCTGTTGTTGAATTAAGTAAAGACGCAAATTTAAAAGCATTAATTGCTTCACCAGAATCTAAGGTTGATTTATACCAAAAATCACAAGCAACTATTGAAGGTGATGCACAAATTGCAAAAATAAGATTAGATAATAATTCGAGTTTAATGGCTAAAAAATTCACTGTTGTTGATATGGAATTAATTGCAGAAGGTTACACCTCTTGTTCAGTGAATGCTCAAAAAACCATTGAAATTTCAGCATCAGGAAATACTCAAATTGATTTATTAGGAGAACCAAAAGTAGATTTAAAGATATTTACAAATACGGCTACTTTATCTAAAAAAATAAAATAAAGCAGTAACTTCTAATGAAAAAAGACATTATTATTCCTAAAGTAGAAAACGTATATGTAGTGGCTATTAAAGAATGGAATGAAGATTTTGGTGAAAATAGTTGGTATGCCTACTTATTAAACACTACTTCAGAAAAATTAGAAATGGCAATGGTAGTTTCAAGTGCTACTGGAATTATTAATGGTGAAGAAAGAAAAACAGGAAGTTTTCGACATGCTTTTAATGAAGTTTTACCTGAAACTGCTATAAAAATAGAATTATTAGAAAATAATGTTTTACAATTAGATAATCATTTTATGCTTACGTATTTTCTTAACGGAAAATTATATGATAAAAACTTCACCTTTGAAGCCAATACAATAAAAGACGAAAACACAACAGAATTACAAACAATTAATCGTTTTGGTATACTAGGTAAATAACCTCATCAATTTGATTTAATTTCTTATAAAATTGCTTTTTTCAAATAGTTTGTTGAAATTTACATCAACAATATTCTACTATCATGAAGAAAGCAATTTTATTTATATTACTTCCCACATTATTATTCGCACAAGATTTTGCCAAACACGTGAATCCATTTATTGGAACTGGCGGACACGGTCATACATTTCCAGGGGCAACCGTGCCTTACGGAATGGTGCAACTTTCACCAGATACACGAATTGATGGAAGTTGGGATGGCTGTAGTGGGTATCATTATGATGATAGTACTATTTACGGATTTTCGCATACGCATTTGAATGGAACCGGTGTTTCCGATTATGGTGATATTATGTTGATGCCAACTATGGCTGAATCTTCGTTTGATAACAAAGTCTATTCCTCAACTTTTTCGCATACTAATGAAAAAGCTTCCGCTGGATTTTATTCAGTGAAATTAGACAAACACAATATAGATGTGCGTTTAACATCATCCACTCGCGTAGGTTTTCATGAATATACGTTTAATAAAGACGGTCAAGCTAATATTATTTTAGATTTAAATCATCGTGATAAATTATTATTAGGTGAAGTCCGAATTGTAAATCCAACAACCATTGAAATTCTTAGAAGAAGTGAAGCTTGGGCAAGAGATCAATATGTGTATGCTCGAATTGAGTTTAATGTACCTTTGAAAGTGAATCTGGTTAAAGAAGAAAACAAGGAAAACACTAAGTTAGAAGGAATATTTAAAGGAACTGAATTGGCTTTAAGTTTCTCAAAACAAGTAAAAAAAGGCGAAAAAATCCTCGTAAAAGTGACGCTTTCACCAACAAGTTATGAAGGTGCTAAATTAAACAGTTCTGAAATTAAACATTGGGATTTTGAAAAAGTAAAGAAAGAGGCAGAAACCCTTTGGAACAAAGAATTATCAAAAATTGAAGTCACTTCTGATGATAAAGACAAGTTAGCGATTTTCTATACGGCCTTGTATCACACGATGATGCAACCCAATATCGCACAAGATTTGGACGGGAAATACCGCGGAAGAGATAACCAAATTCACACAGCACAAGGATTTGATTATTACACGGTTTTTTCACTTTGGGATACCTTTAGAGGTGCGCATCCGTTATATACTTTAATCGATAAAAAACGAACTTCTGATTACATCAATACGTTCATCAAACAATACGAACAAGGTGGTAGATTACCTGTTTGGGAATTGGCGTCTAATGAAACGGATTGTATGATTGGTTATCATTCGGTTTCTGTAATTGCAGATGCGATGGCAAAAGGCATAACTGGTTTTGATTACGAAAAAGCCTTTGAAGCCAGTAAAGCTTCCGCAATGCGCGATGTTTTAGGATTAGAAGCCTACAAGAAAAACGGTTTTATTTCGATGGATGACGAACACGAAAGTGTTTCTAAAACCTTGGAATATGCCTATGACGATTGGTGTATTGCTCAAATGGCACAACTTTTAAACAAGAAAGAAGATTACCAGTATTTCATGAAACGTTCTCAAAATTGGAAAAATATTTTTGATTGGGAAACGGGTTTCATGCGTCCAAAGAAAAACGGTGGTTGGGACAAACCGTTTGACCCAAGAGAAGTCAACAATAATTTTACCGAAGGCAATTCGTGGCAATACTCCTTTTTCGTACCACAAGATATTGAGGGTTTAATTCAAGCACATGGCGGAAAGGACAAATTTGAAGCTAAGTTAGACGCGCTTTTCAACGCTGAAAGTAAAACCACAGGTAGAGAGCAAGTCGATGTTACCGGATTAATTGGGCAATATGCACACGGAAACGAACCCAGTCACCACATGACGTATTTGTATAATTATGTAGGCAAACCTGAAAAAACGAAAGAAAAAGTACATTACATTTTAAATAATTTCTACAAAAATACGCCCGATGGTTTAATAGGAAACGAAGATTGCGGTCAAATGAGCGCTTGGTATGTGTTGAGCTCGATGGGGATTTATGCGGTGACACCTGGAAAACGTGAATGGAGTTCGGTTGAACCTTATTTTGACAAAATAAAAATAAATTTAGAATTTGATTCTCCAAGTAGAGAAATAACTAAATCATCCTCATTAAAAAAATTAATGCTTTTTGAAATGTCAAATGAATATCATGAAGAAATGGGTGCGGTTGAGGCAATAGATATCGATTATATAAATGCTAAAAAAATCATACCAGTTCCAGTAATTCAAGCTGAAAGTAAAGCATTTAAAGATAAATTGAAGATTGAATTAAAATCTCAAAATTCAAAGGATGATATTTATTTCATCATTAATGATAAAGACGATCATTTGGCAAAGAAAATGTTCGTTAAATTCACAAAACCTTTTGAAATATTGCAGACGTCAACAATTGAAGCTTATGTAAAAACAAATGAAGGACAAAGCAATACCATTTTCGCCACCTTCTTCAAAAAACCAAACAATTACAGCATCAACATCAAATCTAAATACAATCCACAATATCACGCAGGTGGTCCAGAAGGCTTGTTAGATGGTATTTTAGGAACCGAAAACTGGAGAAAAGGCGATTGGCAAGGCTACCAAAGTCAGGATTTTGAAGCAGTGGTGGATTTAAAAGAAGTGAAAAATGTTACTGAAATTTCAGCACGATTTTTACAAGACCAACGTTCGTGGATTTTAATGCCCACAAAAGTGGAGTATTATATTTCAGATGATAATGTGAATTTTACCTATTTCGGTTCGGTAAACAATACCTTAGATCCAAAAATTGAGGAAAACATTATTTTAAATTTCATAGCTAACGAAACCAAAAACAAAAAAGCACGTTATGTGAAAGTAATCGCCAAAAATTTCGGAAAATTACCAGAATGGCATCAAGGTTTTGGCGGTGATGCGTTTATTTTTGTAGATGAGATAAATATAAAATAATCAAAAAAAATCCCATAACTTAATCTGTTATGGGATTTTATATTTAAAACCTTATTTTTTATTCACGAAGTTTAATATGGGTTTCAATTGCTCCATATCAATATTCGATTTTTGCAGAATACTTAAAAATTCCATTGCATTTTCTGGTTTCATGTCCTTTCCTAAAACTCGAATTACGGTAAAACCTAATTCTTTCTTATTTCCGAACAATATTAATTCATCAATTTCTTTATTGTCGCCCACTATCATTATAGAGGCGTTTTGCCCTAATCCATTTAGTTTTATTAACGGTTGATACACAGTGTCTTTTAAAATTTCTTTAACTTCTTTTATTTCTTTTGTGTATTGCACATTATTTTTTCCGTCTTTTTTAAATGCTAAAATATTGACTTTATCAAATGATTGTAACGCTTTCTTTTCGGATGCAGATAATTTGGTTTCATTAATATTTAAAATAGAAGAGGAAACGTCTAAAGCCATAAATTCCTTTTTTTCGCCACTCTCTACAAAGTATTTTTGTAACGAAGCTTCTTGCTTGCAACCAATACATAAAGTAATTATCACAATTGAAATATACTTATTCATCCAATTATTTTTTATCAATTTTACTTAAAATATCGGCTCCTGGAAGATTTAACTTTTTTACTAGTAATGCAATTTCACTCAAAGGAAAATCGCCTTTAATAGATACTATTGATGTTTTTACACCATTAAAATTACCGTTTACCACAACTAAAACTTCTTTTACATTGGTTTCATTTGCATCTGTTTTTCCATATACTTTAATTACATTTCCATCTTGCGTTGTGGACGAAATCGCATCTAAAGGATTCGATTTTAAATACGATGCCACTGCAGCATTTAAATCGCCACTCCATTTTGCTTGTGAGGTGTAATAAGCTTGTAAATTATCTAATTTTTTAAGCAAGTTCATATATTGCTGCATTTCTTTGTCCTTTGCATCAACTTTAACTTTACTCATTAAATCGAACATTTTTTTAGAAACCACAATGCTTTCTACCCCATCTTTATCTTCTAATTTATCAAAAGCATTTTGTGAAAACACTAATGACGAAACCATCAAAGCAACATAAACAATAATTTTTTTCATAACTCACTATTTTTTAATTTAATTATCAAAATCTATTCCAAATATTAGACAACATTAAAGTAAAATTGTTACATAAAACAAAAACGCAGCATAATCTTACGATTTGGAAAATTTTAAAACTTTAAATTGATTCCTAATTTAAAATTTCTTCCTCTTGCAGAATATCCAATATTTTCATAAAAATCTTTATCTAAAATATTTGTAACAGCCGTAAAAACAGATAATCTATTTGGTAGAACCTCATAAGAAATATTCGAATTTAAGATTTGATACGATGCCAAAACGGTATTGACAGTAGCAAAAGTATTACTATCAAAAAAGGCATCGTTTCTTGATTCTACATATTGATATTGGGTATTCCAATGCATTTTTTTTGTTAAGTCTACATCAAATGAAACATTAACTTTATGCTTCGGAATTAACTTACTTTGCGCTTCGGCAACTTGTGTAAACGTATAATTTCCATTTATAGAAAAATAGGAAACGGGTTTTATACTTAATGAGGTTTCCATTCCTTTTGCAATAACAACATTTGAATTATTGATATATTGAGATTCATATGAAGTCGGATCTGTAAAAAAATCATAAGTATTTTCTTGTTCTCTATAAAAACCAACGGTATTTAATGTAACTTTTTTATCGAATATTGTTGTTTCAAAACCTGCTTCAATAGTCGTGTTTTCTTCGGGTTTTAAAGCTAAATTTCCATACGGAGAAAACAATTGATATAATGAAGGTGTTATGTATGCCGTGCTATAAGAAGAAATTAATTTTATAGGTACACTTTTGAAACTAAAAGAAGGATTAAAATTAAATGTTGTGTGATTTCCATAAACATTATGTTTGTTTAATCTAGCACCGGCATTAATATTCAAACCAAAATTAGAATAATAAATAGCAGTAACATACGGATCAATTACATTAAAATTAGCATTTGAATTTAAAATGTTTTCATAAGAAGTTTCTTCTTGCATATCCATAAATTGAAATTGCGTTCCTAAAATCAAGAAAAATGCTTTTGAAAAATTATACTTATTAAACAAATCAACAGAAACACTTCTCGATTTATAATATGATTCTTCAACACTTGAAGTCCAAGTGCTATAAGTATCATACTGTCTTTCCAAGTTAGTAAAACCAGTTACTAAATTTAATTCCCCATTTGCATATTTATATTTTGGTGTAAACCCAACTCTAAACTGCTCCGAAAGTGAAATATTTGCCGATTCATCAGTAAAATTCCCACCATCAAAAGCAGATTTTAATCTATCATAATTGGCGAAAGTCTGAATACTAAATTTAGAATTAAATTGAATTCCAATTTTTTGCAAGGCATTTACCCTTGAAAAATAATCGGTTTCAAAATTTGTACCTGCGGCTTCACTAATCCCTTTGGTTTCAGAACTATTTAATGAAGTAAAATAAGAAATTACCCCTTTTGTGCCATTTATAGAAAATCCTTGATTGAAATCTTGAGCGCTTGTCTTCGTCTGATTAGGGACATTTTGAGTACCTATGTTCATATATGCTGTTCCAACAATTTCTTTTTTTACTGCTTTTTTCAAAGTAATATTTATTAAACCAGTTGCGGCACCCGAACCATACAAAGTGCTTGCGGCGCCTTTCATAATTTCTATACTTTCAATTTGCTCTACGGGCAACAATCGTAAGTCGTATTGCAATCCAATTCCTGAAGCGTCAGTTACTGGAACACCATCAATTACAATTAAAACTTGTCGACTTCTTCCACCTCGAATATAATATGCTAAATTTTTTCCTGTTCCAGACTGGTTCCCATTTACTTCTACACCGGCTACTTGACTTAAAACATTGGCTAAAGATTGCCCTTTTTTGTTTTCTAAATCTTTTGCAGTAATTTTTTCAATAATTTTTCCTGATTTTTCTTTGCTTTGCGTGAATTTAGTGTCAGAAATTACAATTTCTTCAATTGTTTTTGACGGTTCTTGCTCTTGAGCAATAGTAAAAGAGGTTACCAACGTAAAATACGCAGATAGTTTAATGAAATTTAGTTTCATTTTTCTAATTTAAATTTTTCCAAAATGGGAGAAAAGCATAGAATTACCCATACCCAAACCTTTTTTCCCGAAAGTTTGATACTCAATGAATGTGGCAGGTCTCCTGGCTCGCCTATTAGTGTCTTCCTTCCCATCTCGTTTATAGCGAAACAGTGGATTTGCAGATAACACTAACGTTTAATAGCATACAGTTGCGGGAACAGCCCAGGTATTTCACCTGATTCCCTTTTAATGATTATTCTATGTTATAGAACATCAACCAAAATTCAGGTGTAAAAGTAATTTATTAAAAATTAAAATCAAACTATATAAATATCTTTTACTTTTGTAAAAAATTTCACAAATGTATCTTGCTAAAAAAATAAGTTTTCTTTTACTTCTGTTTACTTTTATATCTTGTAATAACAAGGAAAGTAAGGCATCAGAAAACACTATAAATAACCAAATAAAACACGCTAAAGGCTTATCTATCATCACAAAAGAAAATTATTCAATTGTAGAAGTAACTTCGCCCTGGCCAAATGCAAAAAAGAAATATTCTTATATTTTAAAGAAGAAAAACTCGGTAATTCCAACAGAATATAAGAATTTCACTCAAATTCAAGTACCTATTAAAACTATTGTTTTAACATCTACTACGCATATTCCTTCTTTAGAAATGCTTGGAGAAGAAAACAAACTAATTGGTTTTCCTAATTTAAATTACATTTCTTCAGAAAAAGTTAGGAACTTAATTGATGCTGGAAAAATAAAAGAATTAGGAAGTAATCAATCGTTAAATACAGAAGTTTTAATAAATCTACAACCAGATATTATTATGGGTTATGGTTTAGACAATAGTAATCTGACTTTAGACAACTTAGAAAGAAACGGATTAAAAGTAATTTTAAATGGCGATTGGAACGAACAATCACCATTAGGAAAAGTAGAATGGATTAAACTGTTTGGCGTACTATTTGGAAAAGAAAAACAAGCCAATGAAATTTTTAATTCTATTGAAAAAACATATAATGAGACTTTAAAATTGGTAGAAAAAACGAAAACAAAACCAACTGTTTTTAGTGGTTCTTTATATGAAGATAAATGGTATTTGCCACAAGGGGAAAGTTGGGGTGCAAAATTTATTACCAATGCTAATGGAAACTATTTATGGGCAAAAACTAAAGGAACCGGAAGCCTTTCTTTATCTTTTGAAAAAGTATATAGTATTGCCAAAAATGCTGATATTTGGTTTATGGATCAATATACCTCATTAGAAGAAATTAAAAATGCAAATCCCCATTATTCGCAATTTAAAGCTTATAAAACAAAAAATATTTATTCGTTTAGTAAAAAGAAAGGCAAAACTGGTGGAGTAATTTATTACGAATTGGCGCCAAATCGACCAGATTTAGTGTTGAAAGATTTAGTAAAAATATTTCACCCAGAATTATTACCTAATTATCAACTATATTTCTTTGAAAAATTATTATAAAATTGAAAAAGAACGCACAACATAAAATCCTATTTTCTTCTTTACTAGTCGGTTTAGCAGTTGTTTTTATACTAAATATTAGTTTTGGTCAAGTGGCTATTCCTATAAAAGAAGTTGCAAAATCAATTTTTGGATTTGGAGACGTAAAAGACACGTGGGAATATATTATTATCAATTTCCGATTACCAAAAGCAATTACAGCTGCTTTAGTTGGCATTGGCTTATCAATTTCAGGTTTGTTGATGCAAACTTTATTCAGAAATCCTTTAGCTGGACCTTATGTATTGGGATTAAGTTCTGGCTCTAGTCTGGGTGTGGCTTTTGTAATTATGGGGGCTTCGATTTTACCAGGTTTTTTTGCGGAACTTTTTGTTACCAGTATTGGCATATTATTCGCCTCCATTTTAGGAAGTTTATTCGGATTATCTTTAGTTTTTTTAGTCTCCAAAAAATTAAAAGATACACTTTCAATTTTAATTGTAGGCTTAATGTTTAGTAGTTTCACTGGAGCAATTGTTAGCGTTTTAACTTATTTTAGTACCGCAGAACAATTACAAAAATTCACATTTTGGTCAATGGGAAATTTAGGAAATTTAAGTTGGATACAAATTTCTATATTAAGTATTTCTATAGCAATTGGTTTGTTTTTAAGTTTGTTCTCGATAAAAAGTTTAGATGCATTTCTTCTTGGCGAAAATTATGCAAAAAGTTTAGGAATCGATATTAAAAAACAACGTAATTTAATTTTTATAGCAACAGGAATTTTAGCAGGAAGCATTACTGCTTTTGTAGGACCAATTGCATTTGTTGGTTTAGCGGTGCCTCACATTTCAAAATTAGTATTTCAAACAAGTAATCATAAAATATTATTTTTATCAACCATTGTATTAGGTGCACTAATTATGTTACTTTGTGATACGATTTCACAATTACCAGGTTTAGATTTTACTTTACCAATTAATACAATTACATCAATTTTAGGAGCGCCAATTGTAATTTGGTTATTGATAAGAAAAAGAGGCATACATTAGAATTATTTTTAACCACCTAGTATATCAATGAATAACACCATATTACATACCAAAAATCTAACTATAGGTTATACTTCCAAAAAAGAAGTATTAACCATTGCTAGTGATATCAATATTTCATTATTAAAAGGTAAGTTAATAACATTAATTGGTGGAAATGGTATAGGAAAATCAACATTATTACGAACAATTACAGCTATTCAAACACCTATTTCTGGAGAAGTAATTTTAAATAACAAAAATCTTTTTTCTATTGAAAATTCTGATTTATCACAACAACAAAGTTTGGTTTTAACCGATAAACTTCCAAGCAGTAATTTAACTGTTTGGGAATTAATTGCTCTAGGAAGACAACCATATACAAATTGGATTGGCAATTTAACTGATGAAGATTATTCGAAAATTAAAACCGCAGTTCAACTCACCGATATTGAACATTTAATAGAAAAAAAACATTACGAAATTTCAGACGGACAATTACAAAAAGTATTAATTGCAAGAGCTTTAGCACAAGATACTGATTTAATTATATTAGACGAACCTACAACACATTTAGATTTGTTTCATAAAGTTTCGGTGTTTAAATTATTACAAAAACTGGCACACGAAACAGAAAAATGCATTTTATTTTCAACACACGACATCGATTTGGCCATTCAATTAAGTGATGAAATGATAGTAATGACAGAAGGTTTCTGTATTCAAGATCAGCCTTGCAATTTAATTGAAAAAGGTGTTTTTGATACGTTATTTAAAGATGAGCATATTGCTTTTGATAAAATACACGGTAAATTTATTATCAGATAATAACTTAAAAATTACTCCAAAATTTTATCAAAATCGTCCTTATAAATTTCTCGCACTTCACCAGCTTTTAAATTACCTAACTCAATATTACCCACTCGAACTCTAATTAATCGTAAAGTTGGAAAACCAACTGCTGACGTCATTTTACGTACTTGTCTAAATTTTCCTTCGGTTAACGTAATTGAAACCCAGCTAGTAGGTCCGTGACGTTCGTCTCTAATTCTTCTCCCCTCTCCAATGTGCATTGGATTCGGAATCAAATTTGCTTGACATTTTTTTGTTATATATTTTTTACCGTGGAAACCAATTTCTACACCTTTTTTCAGTTGTTCAACAGCTTCCAATGTAATAATTCCATCCACTTGCGCGTAATATTCTTTCTCTACTTTTTTACTTCTCACCAATTCACTAATCATTCCGTCGGTTGTTAGCAATAATAAACCTTCAGAATCTTCATCTAATCTACCAATTGCCATTGTTCCTTCAGGAAAATCAAATAATTCACCAAGTTTTCTTTTATTTCGCTTTAATTCGTAAATAAACTGACTAATAAAACCGTGCGGCTTGTGTAAAATAAAATGTTGGTGTGTTTTCATTTTGCAAAAATAGTTTTAATTCTAAACAATTAGAATAATAGAAAATTAAAAATTAGAAGAACTTATGTGTTTTATTTTTTTAATTGAGGAAAAATTTAAAAAAAATAGTAATTTTACTATCTAACAAATTATATTCCGAAAATGAACACATCCATTATCTTAGTATTCGCCATTTTAATTGCTTTAGCCATTGGTTTTTATATTGGCAAACTACTTTCAAAAACCCAGTCTAATGCTGAAAAAAATAATTTAGAAGGGCAATTAACATTACAATCGCATCAACTTGCAGAATTAAAATCATCGTTTCAGAATTTGCAAATCGAAAAACAAAAAGTGCAAACTGAAAAAGAAGAATTTGCCATTTTATTAGCGAAAAAAGAAAATGATTTTGATAATTTATTAGATCGTACCAAAGAACAAAAAGAAGAATTAAATCATTTACAAGAGAAATTTACTAAAGAATTTGAAAATTTAGCCAATAAAATTTTAGAAGAAAAAACGCAGAAATTTACCGAACAAAACAAAGAAAACTTAAAAAATATTTTATCACCATTACAAGATAAAATTTTACATTTTGAGAAAAAAGTTGAAGACACACATAAAGAAAGTATTGATTATCATGCCGCATTACGTCAACAAATTGTTAGCTTAAGCGAAATGAATGCCCAAATGAGCAAAGAAACTATCAATTTAACCAAAGCGTTAAAAGGTGATAGTAAAATGCAAGGAAATTGGGGCGAACTCGTTTTAGAACGCGTATTAGAAAAATCTGGATTAGAAAAAGGTCGAGAATACGAAGTTCAACAAGCCTTTACAACTGCAGAAGGTACAAGAATTTTACCCGATGTAATTATCAATTTACCTGATGGAAAAAAGATGATAGTAGATAGTAAAGTATCTTTAACAGCTTATGAGAAATATGTAAATGAAGAAGACGATGTGCAACAAAGCATTCACTTAAAAGAGCACGTGAATTCGGTAAAACGACACGTAGAACAATTGAGCGATAAGCGGTATCAAGACATTTATCAAATGGAAAGTCCTGACTTTGTTTTGTTGTTCATTCCTATTGAACCTGCTTTTGCATTGGCTCTTCAAGAAGACTTAACTTTATATAATAAAGCATTTGAAAAAAACATTGTGATTGTAACACCTTCTACGCTATTAGCTACTTTACGAACTATTGATAGTATGTGGACCAATCAAAAACAACAAGAAAATGCCATAGAAATTGCTCGTCAAGCTGGTGCTTTGTATGATAAATTTGAAGGTTTTGTTTCTGATTTAATTAAAATTGGAAAGAAAATGGATGAAGCCAAAGTAGAATATTCTTCAGCAATGAATAAACTTACCGAAGGAAAAGGAAATTTAGTAACCAGTGCTGAAAAATTAAAGAAGATGGGAGCTAAAGCAAAAAAAGCTTTACCAGAAGCCATTTTGAAACGAGCAGAAAACGACGATGATTTAGTAACGGAAATTGATAACTGATAAAAAAAATATGACATTTATTCAAAAAATTTTATTGTATAGCATATTAGCTATTACATTAGCAACAACAAGTTATATTACTTTTTTGTATTACGCATCTTTTAGTGATGGCATCCGAACTAGCGAATTAATTAAGTTTAGTCATAAAGGATACTTTTTTAAAACTTGGGAAGGCGAATTGAGTCAAGGACTTTCTGGATCGCAAAAATTTGCATTTTCTGTTTTAGAAAATCAACCAGAAGTAATTGAACAATTAAAAAACAATCAAGGAAAATTCGTAAGAATAGAATATATTGAACGTTACGGTACTTTTTCTTGGTGGGGCGATTCTAATTATTATATCACTAAAGTAATTCCAGAAAAGTCACCATATTAAATATTAAATAAATGAATACATCAAATACAGTTGCAGCTTCTAAAATTACATTATCTGAATTAATGTTGCCTTCACATAGTAATTTTAGTGGTAAAATTCATGGTGGCTATTTACTAAGTTTAATGGATCAAATTGCTTTTGCATGTGCTTCTAAATATTGTGGAAGTTATTGCGTAACGGCATCCGTTGATACGGTAAATTTTTTGAATCCTGTCGAAATCGGCGAATTAGTTACCTTAAAAGCAAGTGTAAATTATGTAGGCAATAGCTCAATGGTGGTTGGGATTCGTGTGACTTCTCAAAATATTCAAACTGGAAAAGTAAAACATACCAATTCAAGCTATTTTACTATGGTTGCCAAAAATGAAACTGGCGATAATGTAAAGGTTCCAAAGCTTGTTTTATCTACCTTAGAAGAAGTGCGACGTTTTTACGAAAGTATCAATAGAATTTCCGCTAAAAAAGATTATTTAAAAGAGGAAGTAACCTTAGATTATTCTTCGAATGAAGCGCTAAATAATTTAGAAAATTATAATGTTCTTCTGAAATTAAAATAAATTTCAGATTTTTTAAATTTTTATACGAGTAAAAGAATTTAAATTTTCCAAATGCAAAACTGTTTTGGTATTTGATTCATTTTTTGAATACATTGGGGAAAATTTAGCACCATAAATAACCTCATCAAATGTGTATGAAGTCCTTTTTGCAACTGTTGAAGAATACATATCATCAAAAGTTTTTATATAAACTAAAATTTCTCCAATAGTATTTTTATAATCAGATTGATTTAAATTAAATAGTGGACTTTCTTCATCTATTGGATGCACTAATGTCCAACTTAAAGTTAAAGAATTTATTTTACTCATTTCTAAAGGTAAATTATAAAATTTATTAGAAACTACTCCATTTTCATCAATTAATACACCCACGGTAACAAAAGCTTCAGCATCAGTTAAATTGGTATTCTTGTGTGGCGCCAAACGCATCATTAAAGCGGTCCCTTCTTTATATGGTGCTATTAATGCATTTTCTGAAAACTTAATAAACGCAT
This sequence comes from Flavobacterium sp., assembly GCF_044341185.1. GTDB lineage: Bacteria > Bacteroidota > Bacteroidia > Flavobacteriales > Flavobacteriaceae > Flavobacterium. The sequence goes on along the minus strand of NZ_JBIISE010000020.1, from coordinate 29,009 downwards.
TTGGTTTACTAAATCTTCCGTAAAACAAACCTGTTGCTATAGCAAAACTTAGCAATCCTGACAACGCCTCAACTGCAGCAACAAAACTAGCTAAAAAACCTGAAGGACTAATATGTCCATACCCAACAGTAGTAAAAGTTTGAATACTAAAAAAGAAAGCTTCTCCAAACTTATCAATTTTTGAAACGGAGGTTACTCCACGCAAATTTTCAACTCCAATTAACATATAAATGGAAGCAAAAAACAAATTGACAATAAAATAAAAAAGTATTATAATAAAGAAAAACTTCCATCTGGGAATTTTTAACATAGTATGATACCAACTTATACCTTCCAAAAAACCAATACCCACTTTTTGAATATTTGCATTCCCGTTTTTATTTATGAACCGACCGCCATAATTTTGAGAATTGGTACCAAAACCGGTATTGTTCTCAGCTTTTGCTTTTTTATTTATTTTATGTAGTAATGCCATCTATTAAAAAAGTCCCAATAATTTGGGACTTTGTAAAAGTAATATTTTTTATAAATATATTATTGAATAATTAAATTTGTGCTGAAAGTTTTTTCATCTGAAGTAACTTTAACAATATAATTTCCAGCTACCAAACTATTTATATCTATTTTGTTATCTAATTGAGAAATTTGTTTAGTAAGAATTAATTTCCCTACAACATCAAATAATTTTACTTCAACAGTTTCAAATTCATTTGGTAATTCAATAGCAAAAATGTCATCTGCTGGATTTGGATATAACTTAAATCCTGCCATAGCAAATGAATCAGTACTTAAAGCAAAAGTTCCAGAAACTCCACTTCCTCTAGATTGATGTTGACTCAACGTTAAGCTACTACCTAAAGCCCATATTAAATTAATTGAAGCTGTTGAATTTGTAAAAGTAAAATCTGAACCTGAGGTATCACCAGTTGATAAAGCTCTTGTAGCAACAATTGTTCTTACAGTACCTGCGACAGTATTGGAGGTTGTTGTCCAGTTTTGAGCAGAATCTGTATTTGGAGTGCTTCCTGATCCCGTAAAATTTCTATCAGTTAAAGTAGCTGAAGCTCCAGATGCAATAACACCATCACCAGATGTAAACATTGAAGTCATTCCAAATCCAAGCCCTAACCATTTATCAGATGGACCAACTAAAGTCATTGTTACCGTCGTTGGATTAGTATCAAATTTAACGGTATAACCTGAAGTCAAATTGATTACTCCAGTAGTATGATTTTGTGCTGTAGCACTCATGCATAGAAGAAATAGTGTAAAAAGTAAAATTTTTTTCATAATTTAAATGTGTAATGGTTAATAATTTAGTAGTTTAATAATTTTTTGATTATTTGTTTTAAGAGCATAATCAAGGGCTTCTTTATTGTAATTGTCTTTAATTTTAACATTTGCTTGAGCCGAAATTAAAAGCTCAATTATTGGTAAATTATTGGTATTTATTGCCATAATTAGGGCAGTTTGACCATTTGAATCTTGAAAATCAAGATTGGCTTTTTTTTCAATTAATTGTTTTGTAAATTTATAATTTTCTTTGATTACTGCTGCCATCAATGCTGAACCACTTTTAGAAAGATAATTAATATTGTTTACATTTTGCAATAAATAATTTGCAACTTCAATATTATTAGAATAAATAGCTAAAATTAAAGTAGAATATCCATTCTCATTTATTTTATTTATGCAATCTATATCTGACTTAATTAATTCTTTTAATTCCAAAAGACTCCCATTTCTGGACACAGTAAAAACATCTTTCTGTGCAAAAGTAGTTGAAAAAATAAATAAAAAGAAAAATATTACTTTCATAAATTAAAAAACTCGAATTAAATTAAATCCAAAAGCAATTTTTCCATCATTCCAACTACCAGAAGTATTTCCTAAATATCCTGATTCATGCATGGCTTGTGAGTTTGTAAAGTGCATTTGAAACACATGACCACCCGTTTCTAAATCAAAACCTATAGATAGTGGGTTTTTAAAATCTGAGTTTGATGCGCGATTCAAATGCGCAGCATAATCTAAATTAAACGACCAACGTTTGGTAAACTTATATCTACCTCCTAAACCCAATGCAAATTGACTATTGTCTTGAGAATTATTGGCTACATAATTTTGATGAAAATGTGTTGGTGCGATTTCTAATGATAAATTATCATTAAATTTTCTTGAAATTAAAATTTGATTGACATAAGCCAAACGGTCTGAAAACTCTAATTTTGGTAATGTTGTTTTTTCTAATTCCGTATTGATAGCTAAACTATTAAACCCGACAATTTCAAAAGGAAATCCTTGTTTTTTCTGTCCAAATAATCTATATTTTGTAGCAAATTCATAGGTTTTTTGAAATCCAGAACGAGAAGCATGTATCGTAACACCATTGGTTAATCCATATACAAATTGTAAACGCGTATTAGCTTCATCCAAACCGAAAAAGTCTTCAAAACCTTTATCTAAATATCCAAAACGGTGTGCAACAACAAAATACATGTCGCCTTTCGCTGCCAATTTTGTAGATTCTAAATTTACAATTTTTAATGATTTAAATGCTGCTGTTTCTGATTGATTTGAATCAGATAACGTATCGATTTCTTTTAGTAAATCGTCTTGAGCAACCATTAAAAATGGAAATACACAAAATAAAAAAGTAATTTTCTTTATCATAATTATTTAATTTCAGCTTGATCTATTTTAATTTCTTCTAATAAAGAGTCGTATCCAATTACTCTTCCTTTAACCAAAATAGTTTCATTTAATTTAACAACATTAGCGTCTTTTAATAGTAATAATACTTTTTCGTCCAATACTATAGTTTTGTTTACTGTATCAACATTAGTAACTTTTCCCGTAATTTGTATTGACTTATCTAAGTATTTTAAATTTGCTTTGGCTTCATCTTGCAAAAAATCATTAGAAACTTGTTTCACTGATACTGAAAAAACAGCTTCCTCATTTGCTATATCTCTGTGTGCATGATATAAATATTTGTAAGACACCAATAGTATCGCAAACAGTACAACTAAACCAATTACTATTTTTTTCATATATTTTAATTCTCTATGTACAAACTTATAAATTATTTTGTAATATTGTGAATATAAAACGATTTTAACATGAATAAAATACATTATTTAATTTTTAGTACCTTATTTTTTGTTTTTGGTTGTAGTAATCATTCGGAAGATGATTTAACAATTCCAATAACTTCAAATACAACTAAATACATACAAAACATAAAGCCAATTATAGATAATAATTGCGTGGCTTGCCATGGTACAACGCCATCGGCTGGCGCACAAACGTCTTTAGTAACGTATAATCAAGTAAAAACATCTGTTCTAAACAATGGACTTTTAGATCGTATTTCAAGAGTACAAGGCGCATCAGGAATGATGCCATACCAAGGAACTCGACTACCACAAAACACTATTGATTTAATTATTGATTGGAATACTGACGGACTTTTAGAATAAATTTCAAAAATAGCTACCATCAAAATATAATTATATGAAAAAAATTGCCCTAATTGGATGGTTATTATTAGTAAGTTTATCACCAATTCAAGAAAAAAAAATTACAAAAACTGGCATCATTAGTTTTGAAGCTTCAGTTCCTTCTTTTGAAGAAATTAAAGCGAAGAATAACGCGGTAACTTGTATATTGAATAGTAACAATGGCGAAATTGCTGTTTTAGCTTTAATGAAAGGTTTTAGATTTAAAATAGCTTTAATGGAAGAACATTTTAACGAAAATTATATTGAAAGTTCCAAATTTCCTAAAGCAACTTTTAAAGGTAAAATTGAGAATTTTGATGAAACTAAATTAACTTCTACATTAAAAGATTTTACTATTAAAGGTAAATTAGAACTTCACGGAAAAAGTAAAGACATTACTTCGATTGCAAAAATAAAAAAAATAGGTTCAGATATAGAGATTAAATCAGATTTTAACGTTAATGTATCCGACTTTGATATTGAAATACCAAGTGTTGTTTCAAAAAAAGTTTCAAAAAAAGTAACTTTAAATTGTAACTTCTTATTAAAATAATTTACTAATCTTTAAATTTAAACCCAATTACACATGAAAAACTTAAAAAAATTAGCATTCGTTGCCTTTGCAATTGTATCTACTCAATTTTATGCGCAAACAAAAACAGGAGCGGTAACGTATGAAATGACTATGCCAGATAATGAAGAAATGGCAGCAATGGGAACTAACACCATTAAAATTTCTTTTAATGAAAAATCTTCAGCAACTCAACTGGATATGATGGGCGGAATGATTTCTGTAAAAACAATTTCTATTGACAAAAATAACCCAAAAGAAACCAGAATGTTAATGGATATGATGGGTAAAAAATATGAAGTAACAGGTGAAGCTGAAGGATTTGCAAATACAGATGTTGCATCATTAAAAGATGCCGAATCAGTTACTTATGATAAAAAAGCAACTAAAGAAATTTTAGGATATAAATGTTATAAAGCTTTAGTAACAATGAACAGCGGAGTAGTGAATACCTTTTATATTACGGAAGCTATTGCGGTACAATCTTTACCTACAGATAAATTAAAACTTTCTGGATTTCCTTTAGAAGTTGAAGTAAACAGCGAAAAAGGCAAAGTGGTTTTATTAGCTACTTCTGTGGACAAAGCACCTTCAGCGTCTTGCTTTAATGTGCCAGAAGGATACAAAAAAGTAACTCAAGAAGAATTACAACAAGAATTAGGAGGCATGTAATTTACTTTTTAATACGGACTAAAATATCCCAAATTCAAATTGAGTTTGGGATATTTTTTTATGTTTTTAGTTTCTTTTTTCGTGCTGCTGGAAAAAGTACATTATTTAAAATTAATCGATATCCTGGTGAATTTGGATGCAAATCTAAAACAGTTGGTGCATCACCCACTCTATGCTGATAATCTTCTGGATCGTGACCACCATAATAGGTAAACATTCCTTTACCCTTTGTGCCATGTATATATCTTGCCTCACCATTTATTTTACATTCACCCATTAGTAAAACATTAGATTTGATTTTGTCAGACATAAAAGCAGTAGTTTGTCCCATAAAACCTTTTACAATTTGCGTATGATTTTGACATAACATCGTAGGAATAGGATCCCATTTTGCAGAAAAATCCATTAAGGTAAAATAATCAACTTCCATTGAAAAACTACCTTTGCCGTGTTCTTCTGTGGTATCAATATCAGAAAACTCATATTTTATAGGTTGTTTTTCCAAAATAAAATCTTTAAACGCAAAGGTGTTGGAATAGTCTAATTTAGATTGATAATTTGGCTCGCTTGCATCGCCATCAAACATAGGCTCGCAAATATCTGTGTTTTGGGCTGCCAAAGCAATATCAAAACTATCTGTTGCAGAACACATAGCAAACATAAATCCACCGCCAATTACGTAATCTCTAATTTTAGTGGCAACTGCTAATTTTTCTTCAGACACTTTATTGAATCCTAATTTTTTAGCTAAAGCTTCTGCTTCTGCTTTTTGTTGAATATACCAAGGTGCATTTCTATAATTTCCAAAAAATTTACCATATTGTCCTGTAAAATCTTCGTGATGCAAATGCAGCCATTCATATAGAACAAGTTGATCTGACAATACTTCTGTATCGTAAATTTCGGTATAAGGAATTTCGGCATACGTTAAAACCATAGTTACTGCATCATCCCAAGGTTGCTTTCCTTTTGGAGTATATACTGCAATTTTAGGTGCTTTTTCTAAAACCACCGTTTCCATATTTTGAGAAGGACTACTTATTTCTTCTAACATAGAAGCTGTTGCACCATCTGTTAATACTTCAAAAGTTACGCCTCTAATCTGACATTCTTTTCTAATATCTTCACCATCTGGCAATAAAAAAGATCCGCCACGATAATTTAACAACCAATTTACTTTATAATTTTTAGCTAAAGCCCAATACGTAATTCCATACGCTTTTAAATGATTTTGTTGCCCATCGCTATCCATTGGTAACAATACCGAAGATGCATTTAAATTTGTAAAACAAATTAAAATCAGTAAAAAAACAAGTTGTTTTATATAGTTCATCAAAAGCTATTTTTGTAAATATACAAATTAATGATTAAAATGGTACGTCGCTATCTTCGTTAAAACTAGAATTCATACTACTTCCAAAGGCATCATTTGGTGTAGGCAAATTTGGTGTAGCAAAAGGATTTTGTGCGTCTAAATTCATTTTTGAAGGCATCGAATCGTTATATGTCATTCCAAATTCATCTAAATTATCAAATTTACCAAATTGTCCTAAGAATTTCAATCGGATATTATCCAAACTACCATTTCTATGTTTTGCAACAATAAATTCTGCCTGATTTGTTGTTGGAGCTGCCTCATCATCATCCCAATTGTCAATTTTATAATATTCTGGACGATAAATAAATGATACGATATCAGCATCTTGTTCAATTGCTCCCGATTCACGTAAATCGGAAAGTAAGGGTCTTTTACTTGAACCACGCGTTTCTACTGCACGAGACAATTGAGAAAGCGCAATTACAGGCACACTTAATTCTTTTGCCAAAGCTTTTAAACTTCTTGAAATCATAGATATTTCTTGTTCTCTATTACCGCCACCTTTTCCAGAAGTTCCAGCAGACATTAATTGCAAATAGTCAATTACAATTAATTTAATACCGTGTTGAGAAACTAAACGACGGGCTTTTGCTCGTAAATCAAAAATAGATAACGAAGGCGTATCGTCAATATATAAAGGTGCTTTTTCTAAATCTTTAACTTTTACATTTAATTGCTCCCATTCGTGAGGTTCTAAATCTCCTTTTCTAAGCTTTTCTGAAGTTAAGCCAGTTTCACTCGAAATCAAACGTGTAATTAATTGTACAGAAGACATTTCCAATGAAAAAAGTGCAACAGGTTCGTTTCCTGAAACCGCTATATTTCTTGCCATTGATAAAACAAATGCTGTTTTTCCCATACCAGGACGAGCCGCAATAATAATTAAATCTGAAGGTTGCCATCCAGAAGTTAAATCATCCAATTTTCTAAACCCTGTAGGGATACCAGATAAACCTTCTTTATTAGAAATTTCTTCAATACGTTGCTTGGCCTGATTTACAAGACTTTGAGCTGTTTCGTATCCTTTTTTCAGATTGCCTTGAGTAATTTCGTATAAATTAGTTTCGGCTGTGTCTAATAAATCAAACACGTCCATTCCTTCATCATAACAATCTTCAATTAATTTACTTGAGATAGAAATTAAACTTCTTTGAATAAACTTCTGAAGAATAATTCGGGCATGAAAAACGATATGTGCCGAAGAAGCAATTTTTTGAGTAAGTTGTATTAAATAAAAATCACTACCTGCCAATTCTAAATTTCCGTTTCTTTTTAACTGAGCTGAAACCGTTAATAAATCGATTGGTTGCGGTGGTGTACTATGAAACAATTGATTAATAGCTTCATAAATATATTTGTGTGCTTCTTTGTAAAACACATCTGGGTTTAATAAATCAATAACTTCACCTGGAGCTTTTACGTCAATTAACATAGCTCCCAAAACTGCTTCTTCAATATCTACAGCTTGTGGTGGAAGTTTTCCTTTTTCTAAATTAATAGTAGTTGATTTATCTACTTTAACGGGGTTTATTGTAAATGCTTTTTCCATAAAGCGAAAGTAAAAAAAAATGAAGAAATATTGAATTTAACTTGTTAAACAGAAACTGTTAATAACTATTTAATTTTGTTAATATGTCAAAAAAAATCCGTCTTATCAATGAAAAAAGATAAGACGGATAAATTATGAAATAGTTTCTATTTATCTGAAAATTCTCCCATTTTACTGTATTTTTCCATTCTTTGTGCCACTAAATCTTTTGTTGATAAGTCTTTTAATTCTTTATACGATTTGGTAATATACTTTTCAACAGTTTTAAACATCGTTTCTTTATCACGATGCACGCCACCTAATGGTTCTGGAATAATATCGTCAATTAATTTTTGCTTTTTCATATCAATAGCTGTAAGTTTTAAAGCTTCAGCTGCTTGCTCTTTAAATTCCCAACTTCTCCATAAAATAGAAGAACAAGATTCTGGAGAAATTACAGAATACCAAGTGTTTTCTAACATAAAAACTCTATCACCTACTCCAATTCCTAAAGCGCCTCCAGAAGCACCTTCACCAATAATTACAGAAATAATAGGCGTTTTTAAACGAGCCATTTCGAAAATATTACGAGCAATTGCTTCCCCTTGTCCACGTTCTTCCGCTTCTAAGCCCGGATATGCACCAGGAGTGTCTATTAAAGTTAAAACAGGAATATTAAATTTTTCTGCCATTTTCATTAATCGTAACGCTTTACGGTATCCTTCAGGATTTGCCATACCAAAATTACGTAATTGACGCATTTTAGTATTAATACCTTTCTGTTGCCCGATAATCATATACGATTGACCGTTTATTCTTCCTAAACCACCTACCATAGCTTTGTCATCTTTAAAATTTCTGTCTCCAAATAATTCTAAAAATGTACCATCGGTTAGGTTAGTAATGTATTCTAAAGTATACGGTCTGTTTGGATGACGCGACATTTGAACACGTTGCCAAGCCGTAAGATTTTTGTATATATCTTTTTTTGCTTTTTCTAATTTATCTTCCAATTGTTTGCAAGTTGCTGATACATCAACATCAGATTCTTGACCTAAAACAACGCATTTTTCCAATTGATCTTCAAGCTCTTTTATTGGCAATTCAAAATCTAAATATTCCATAAAAGTTATTTTATTTTAATTTGTTTGTAAATACAAAGATACTATTTAATAATTATTTGAATAATTTTTAAAGCGATATCTAACTACTTTTTTTTCTATTTCTAATTAATCCATTCAAAATCACAGTAATTAGTATGATTGTAGCGCCAATATAAAACGAAAAACTCATTTGTTCCTTTTTTTCGAAAATTAGAACGGCTAAAGCAATCCCGTATACTGGTTCTAAATTTATAGTTAGCATTACTGTATAAGGCGAAATGTACTTCATAACATTTACCGATGCAATAAATGCATAAGCAGTACAAATAGATGCTAAAATACCTAACCACATAAAATCGGTAAGAGTGATGTTGAAAAATTCTGCTGTAAATTGTTTTGTAAACAGTAAAAAAACGCTTAAAAATAGCACTCCACCTAACAACTCGTAAAAAGAAACTATTGTAGCATCAATTCTTTGTGCAAATTTACCATTAATTATAGAAAAACTTGCTGATAAAAAAGCAGAAGTTAAGGCTAATACTACCCCGTGCATAGTACCTGATATATTACTGGTTATGCTCTTTTGAATAAAATTTGGCTCGGAAGATTCGATTACGAAATACAAACCAATTAAAACAATTAGTCCAAATACGATTTCGTACCAAACCATTTTTCGTTTGTAAAAAATGGGTTCTAAAATTGAAGTAAAAAAAGCTCCAGTAGATAAACAAGCTAATGTGATGGATATATTTGAAACTTTTATAGCTTTAAAAAAAGTTATCCAATGCATGGCAATTACTAATCCTGAAACTATTAGTAATATAATGTCTTTTCTGGCTATTTTAAAACTTGATTTTCGATAATAAATGTATCCGAAAATTAAAACAACAGCTAAAGACATTCGCCACCATACTAAAGGCAATGCATCTAAAGAAATTAACTTACCTAAGATAGCTGTAAAACCCCAAATAAAAACAATTAAATGAAGATGTAAATTATGTTTTATATTAACGTCTGGCATTTCTTAATAAATAAATCGCTAAAATTCCGAAAATAAAGTTAGGAAACCATACTGCTAAAAATGGTGGAATACTTGAACTTTCAGCTAAGGTTCCAAAGATTTTATCGAAAAACACGAAAGAAAAAGCTACCAAAATACCAATAGCTAAATTGATTCCCATACCACCTCTTCGTTTCATTGCAGAAACTGAAACTGCAATTATGGTTAATATAAATGCCGATACAGGAATGCTAAATTTTTTATAAAGCACCACTAAATAAATATCTAAATTAGAACTTCCTTTTGCTCGTTCTTTATCAATAAATTTGACTAATTTAAATATATTCATGGTTTCAGCAGCATATATTGTAGGTGCTAAATCATCTGGTTCGAATTCAAATTTTCTAATGAATTTTTCTTGTTTTTCGATGATGTCGCTGTCTTTACCGATTGTTCTTTTTACGTAATTAAACAAAGTATAATCTTTTGTTTTTTCATTATATTTTACTCGATTTGCGTATAATTTGTATTCCAATTTATTTTTGTTAAATTTTTCGTAAATAAAATCAAAACCTGTTTTCGAAAGTCCATTATAACTACTAACATATATAAATTCATTAGGTTTTACTTGACGAAAGATATCTGTAGTTTGTCTGGTTTCAACATTTTTTCTTAAATATTCATACCTAAAACCCCAATATTTTTCACTGGCATCTGGCAAAATGAAAAAACCCATTAATAAAGTTACGAATGATACTAATGTAGCTCCTAAAATATAAGGTCGTAAAAAACGTGTAAATGAGATTCCGGAACTTAGAATGGCAATAATTTCACTATTATTGGCTAATTTAGAGGTAAACCAAATAATAGATAAAAACAGAAATATGGGAAATAATAAATTAGCAAAATAAATGGTGAAGCCATAATAATAAACCAAAACATCTTTAATAGCCACTTTATTTTCAATCATACGATTGATTTTTTCGGATACGTCAATAATAATTCCAATAGGAATAAACATAAACAACATAGCTGTAAATGTAATTAAGTATCTTTTAAATATGTACCAATCTATTTTTTTCATAATTTATTTGGCTGTTTTTGTTTATGATCTTATAATGTCTCCTAAACTTTTAAACACTAACCTTTTAAACAAAATCTTACAATCTTGTTGTTACCTTTTTAACCATAATTTCTTTCCATTCTCTGAAAGTTCCCGACAAAATTTGTCTTCTTGCTTCGCGAACTAACCACATATAAAATCCAAGATTATGAATGGTTGCAATTTGTTTTCCTAAAAATTCGTTTGCAATAAACAAATGTCTCAAATACGCTTTCGAATAATCCGTATCTACATAAGTGTGCGCCATCTCATCTATTGAAGAAAAATCTTCTTCCCACTTTTTATTTTTGATATTGATAAATCCTTCAGATGTAAATAACATTCCATTTCGAGCGTTACGAGTTGGCATAACACAATCGAACATATCAATACCTAATGCGATATTTTCTAAAATATTGGCTGGTGTGCCTACTCCCATTAAATAACGAGGTTTGTCTTTTGGCAAAATAGCGGTTACCACTTCTGTCATGGCATACATTTCTTCCGCTGGTTCACCTACAGAAAGTCCTCCAATCGCATTACCAACTTGATTTCTACTGGCAATAAATTCCGCCGATTGCTTACGTAAGTCTTTATAGGTACTTCCTTGAACAATTGGAAAAAAAGCTTGTGAATAATCGTATTTAAATGGCAATGTATCCAAATGATTGATACATCTATCTAACCAACGATGTGTCATATGCATAGAACGTTGTGCATATTTGTAATCGCATGGATACGGTGTACATTCATCAAAAGCCATAATAATATCAGCACCAATAGTACGTTGGGTTTCCATTACGTTTTCTGGTGAAAAAAAGTGATAAGAACCATCTAAATGCGATTTAAACTTGACACCTTCTTCTTTAATTTTTCGTCGCCCTGATAATGAATAAACTTGGTAACCACCAGAATCGGTTAAAATATTTCTATCCCAATTCATAAATTTGTGCAAACCACCAGCTTTTTCTAATACGTCTAATTTAGGTCTTAAATACAAATGATAGGTATTTCCTAAAATTATATCTGGGTTAATATCGTTTTTCAATTCACGTTGGTGTACCCCTTTAACAGAAGCTACTGTCCCAACAGGCATAAAAATTGGTGTTTCAATTACACCGTGATCAGTTGATATAAGTCCAGCTCTTGCTTGGCTTTGAGCATCTGTTTTTAATAAATCGAATTTCATTATACTATTTTAAAGGGCAAATATAATTTAAAAGATTAGAAGTTAGAAGTTAGCTACTGGAAGTTTTTACAACTTTATAATAAAATTAACGCTAACGGATATTTAATGAAATAATTAATTTGCAAAATTGAAAAATAGTATTACTTTTGCATCCACTTTAATCAACCTCTGGCGAAAGACGTGTATGTTGCTTAGATTTAATGATTTATATAAACAATTATGTCAAATTTACTTGATTTCGTTCAAAACGAATTAGTATCGAAAAAAGACTTTCCTAACTTTAGCGCAGGAGACACTATTACTGTGTACTACGAAATTAAAGAGGGTGAAAAAACAAGAACTCAGTTTTTCAAAGGAGTTGTAATTCAAAAAAGAGGATCTTCTTCTACTGAAACATTTACAATCCGTAAAATGTCTGGAGCAATTGGTGTAGAACGTATCTTCCCAATTAACATGCCAGCTTTACAAAAAATTGAAATGAACCAAAAAGGTAAAGTACGTAGAGCAAGAATTTACTACTTTAGAGAACTTACTGGTAAAAAAGCAAAAATCAAAGAAAGAAGAGGTTAATCTTTTTATTTGTACTTATAAAAAAATCCCGATACAATCGGGATTTTTTTTTATCCTTATTTTTTGAGCTGTAAATTATTAAATCTGTAATTTTAAAGCCTTATTTTATCAAATTCGAAATTGTGCTATTTTTTATGGCTTACGAATTAAAATACCTCTAAATTTCTTATATTTGCTAACCTTAATTTAGAAATAAACAAACTATATAAAACATGTCAAAAATTTTTTATACCATTACAGACGAAGCGCCCATGTTGGCCACACACTCGTTTTTACCAATAATTAAAGCATTTACAAAGACAGCAAACATTGAAGTAGAAACTAGAGATATTTCATTAGCTGGAAGAATTTTATCTAATTTTCCTGAATATTTGAAAGACGACCAAAAAGTGGCTGACAATTTAGCCGAATTAGGTCAATTAGCAACCACTCCTGAAGCAAATATCATAAAATTACCTAATGTATCTGCTTCCATCTCTCAATTAAAAGAAGCTATAACAGAATTGCAATCACACGGTTATGCCATTCCTAATTTTGTAGAAGAACCTCAAAACGATAAAGAAAAAGAAATAAAAGCAAAATATTCAAAAGTTCTTGGTTCTGCAGTAAATCCTGTATTACGAGAAGGAAATTCAGACAGACGCGCACCTAAAGCCGTAAAAAATTACGCTAAACAAAACCCTCATTCAATGGGGACTTGGAGTGCCGATTCTAAAACAGAAGTGGCACACATGAATGAAGGTGATTTTTACGGAACGGAAACTTCTACAACCATTGAAAATGATTCGAAATTCAGAATTGTTTTTGAAGGAAATGATGGTTCAACAACAGTTTTAAAAGATTTTGCTAATTTAAAAGCTGGTGAAGTTATCGATAGTTCTGTTATGAGTTTAAGAGCTTTAAAAGAATATACAAAGAAAACAATTGCTTACGCAAAAGAAAAAAACGTAATGCTTTCTGCTCATTTGAAAGCTACGATGATGAAAATTTCGGATCCAATAATATTCGGAGCTATTGTTGAAACCTATTTTGAAGATGTTTACACTAAATATGCGAACTTATTCAAATCTTTAGACATTCATCCGAATAATGGTTTGCAAGATTTGTACAATAAAATTGCTGGAATTTCTGAAGAAGAAGCCATCAAACAAGATTTAGCAACTGCATTAGCCAACGGACCAAAAGTAGCTATGGTAAATTCTGATAAAGGAATTACTAATTTCCACGTTTCGTCAGATATTATTGTTGACGCTTCCATGGCTGCTTTAGCAAGAAGTGGTGGGAAAATGTGGAATACAGAAGGAAAAGAAGAAGATACCATAACCATGATTCCAGATCGTTCATATGCTGGTTTTTACAAAGCAGTTATTGACGACATGAAAAAATACGGCGCTTTAGATCCAAAAACAATTGGTTCCGTACCAAATGTTGGATTAATGGCTCAAAAAGCAGAAGAATACGGTTCGCATGATAAAACATTCCAAATTTCTGCCGCTGGAGTTGTTAAAGTGGAGAATGAAAACGGAGCAACTTTACTTTCTCAAAAAGTAGAAGCTGGTGATATTTTCAGAATGTGCCAAACTAAAGATGCTCCTATTCAAGATTGGGTAAAATTAGCCGTAAACAGAGCTCGTTTATCTGATACTCCAGCACTTTTTTGGTTAGATAAAGACAGAGCTCACGATAGAGAAATTATCAAGAAAGTTGAAAAATACTTAAAAAATTACGATACTACTGGCTTAGACATCAGAATTTTAGATGTAATGGATGCCATGTCTGAAACGTTAAAAAGAATTAGAGAAGGAAAAGATACTATTTCAGTTTCTGGAAACGTTTTGCGTGATTATTTAACCGATTTATTCCCTATTTTAGAATTAGGAACTTCAGCCAAAATGCTTTCTATTGTTCCATTAATGAATGGTGGTGGATTATTTGAAACTGGAGCAGGTGGTTCTGCACCAAAACACGTAGAACAATTTATTGAAGAAGGTTACTTACGCTGGGATTCATTAGGTGAAATTTTAGCATTAGGTGTTTCTTTAGAGCATTTAGGGCAAAGTTTAAATAATGAGAAAGCATTAGTTTTATCGGAAACCTTAGACCAAGCAACAGAAAAATTCTTGGCAAATGATAAGTCGCCAGCACGTAAAATTGGACAATTAGATAATAGAGGTTCTCACTTTTACATTGCTTTATATTGGGCACAAGCATTAGCGGCACAAGATAAAAACGCTGAATTGAAAACCTACTTTACCCCAATTGCTGTTGAATTAACAGCTAACGAAGCAAAAATTGACGCTGAATTAATTGAGGCTCAAGGTAAAAAACAAGAAATTGGTGGGTATTACCAACCAAATGAAAGTTTATTAGGCAAAGCTATGCGACCAAGTGTTACATTAAATGCAATCATAAATAAAATGTAAATTATATTTTCAAACTAATTAAAGGCGATGTAATTTCTTTATATCGCCTTTTTTAATTAACGCCAACTTAACAGATGTTTTGTACTATTTTTACGAAATTTGCGTCAAACCTCGAAAAAATTAAAATGAAAAAAAACAACTTTTTAACACTCTTATTTTTCTTACTCTTTGCAGCTGCATTTTCTCAAGAAAAAGTAACATTAAGCGGTATAGTAAAAGATCAAAAATCTAATGAAACGTTAATTGGCGTTACAATTTCTTTTCAAAATAGCACTATCTCTCGCACTTCATTAACTAATGAATATGGGTTTTATTCTATAACTTTACCAAAAGGCGAATATAAAATCAGTATTAATTCTTTGAGCTTTACAGAATTTTCAGAACGAATTACATTGGATTCAAATACCAAAAAAGATTTGTTTTTAAATGAAAAATCAAATGAAATTGAACAAGTTGTAGTAGCTGGAAACTCAAAGAAACTTCAAATTGACAAACCCGAAATGAGCGTCAATAAGTTAAGTATATCTCAAATAAAATCAATGCCAGCCATATTAGGTGAAGTAGACGTAATAAAGTCGATTTTAACTTTACCAGGCGTTACAAATGCGGGTGAAGGCCAATCAGGATTTAACGTTCGCGGTGGTGCTGCCGATCAAAACTTAATATTACTAGACGAAGCGACGATTTATAATTCTTCTCATTTATTTGGATTTTTCTCTGTTTTTAACGCTGATGCCATTAAAGATTTAAAACTATATAAAGGAGGAATTCCTGCCAGATTTGGCGGAAGAGTGGCTTCTGTTTTAGATATTTATCAGAAAGAAGGAAATAGTAAAAAATTCGGAATGAATGGTGGTATCGGTTTAATTTCAAGTAGAATATTAGCCGAAGGACCAATTGTAAAAGACAAAGGATCTTTCTTAGTAGCAGGAAGAAGTAGTTATGCCCATCTATTTTTAAAATTAGCCGACAATAACAACACCGCTTATTTTTATGACTTAAACACGAAAATAAATTATAAACTAAACGAAAACAACAACTTATTTGTATCAGGTTATTTTGGTAGAGATGTGTTTAGCTTAAACAACCAATTTATAAACACCTATGGAAATTCGGTATTAAACGTAAGATGGAATCACTTATTTAATGATAAATTATTTTCAAATGCTTCGTTTATTTATAGTGATTATTACTACGGTTTGACTTTAGATTTTATTGGTTTCAATTGGGAAAGCGGCATTAAAAACTACAACTTCAAATATGATTTTAAACATTATATTTCGGACAATTTTAAATTATTTTATGGAGCAAATGCTATTTATTACAATTTCAATCCAGGAAGAATTGAACCTATAGATTCAAATTCGAGCATAAATGAAAAGCAACTTGCCAAAAAACACGCCTTTGAACCTGCTTTTTATATAGATGCTGAACAAAAATTAATAGATAAACTTTCTGTAAATTACGGATTAAGATATAGTATGTTTTATCGATTAGGCGAACAAACTATAAACATATATGCAAATAACCAACCCGTAACATATGATGCAGATTTAGGTATTTACGAAAAAGCGACTCCGATTGATACCAAATATTATGGTAAAAACGAAACTATTGCCAGCTTTGACAATTTAGAACCTCGAATTGCTTTGGCATATACTATCAACGACAAGCAATCTGTTAAAGTTAGTTATAATAGAATGAGTCAATATTTACATTTAATTTCGAATACACAATCACCTACGCCTTTAGATATTTGGACACCAAGTGACAACTTCTTAAAACCTCAAATTTTAGATCAGTTTGCTGTTGGATATTTTAAAAATATAAAAAATGGCGATTATACTTTAGAAGTAGAATCGTTTTACAAAATGGTAAAAAACAGATTAGACTATATTGATGGCGCCGACCTAATTGCAAATGAAGCAATTGAGCAGGTGGTATTAGCAGGAAAAACTCGAGCTTATGGATTAGAAATTATGGCTAAGAAAAACGTAGGTAAACTTTCTGGTTGGATTTCATACACGCTTTCACGTTCGGAACAACAAACTGCTGGTAGGACACCTATAGAATCTGGAATAAACAATGGCAATTGGTACAAAACAGGTTGGGACAAAACGCATAATATTTATGTAACAGGAAGTTATAAATTAAATCAAAAATGGAGTTTTGGAAGTATTTTCACCTATCAAACGGGGCAACCGGTTACTTTTCCAACGGCACAATACCAATATCAGGGCATTAACGTTCCTGTATATAGTGATAGAAATCAAGATAATTTACCCGCTTATCATCGTATAGATATTTCTGCTACTTTAAATCCGACAAAAAACAAGGGAAGAAAATGGCAAGGCGAATGGGTTTTCTCTGTATATAATTTGTATGGCAGAAAAAATGCAGCGTCTATTAATTTCAGACAAAATCAAGATAGCGGATTGAATGAAGCGGTACGACTTTCTATTTTTGGAATGGTACCAAGTGTTACCTATAATTTTAAATTTTAATACAATGAAAAACAATATAAAATATTTGATTTTAGCAATTGGTTTATTTCTATTTGGTTGCGAAGAGGTAGTTGATGTAGATTTAAACAATAGCGAACCAAAATTGGTTATAGATGCTTCTATTAAATGGGAAAAAGGTACGCCTGGTAATGAACAATCTATAAAAATAACAACAACTGCTGATTATTTCAACAATACTGTACCAGTTGTAAATGGAGCAATTGTAAAAATAACAGATTCAAATAACATTATTTTTAATTTCTTAGAAGTAGGCACAACTGGAATTTATAAATGTAATAATTTTACACCTGTATTAAATGGCACATACACGCTAACTGTAACTCATAACGGACAAACATATACTGCTACAGACAAATTATATCCAGTTCCTGCAATCACTTCAATAGAACAAGATTTAAACGGAATTACAGGAGATGAAATTGAATTAAAATTTAATTTTCAGGATAACGGAGCAGAATCTAATTATTATTTAGAAGAATATAAAGTACCTTATAGACCCTTTCCTCTTTTAGGTGTGTTTAACGATGAATTTACTAATGGAAATCAAATGTTCTCATTACTAATTGATAAAGATTTAGCACCTGCTCAAAATATTAAATTTACGCTACACGGAATTTCTGAACGCTACCATAATTTCATGAATATTCTAATAAGCATTTCTGGCGGATTAAGCAATGGTCCATTTAGCACACCACCAGCAACTGTAAAAGGGAATATTATCAACCAAACCAATAGTGCAAACTATCCGTTAGGTTATTTTAGATTGTCAGAAGTGGATGTGAGAAATTATACAATTCAATAGCAAAATCATCATTTGTTTTTAAATTTGAATTTACAAAAATCAATAAAAAACAATAACTTTGACTTTTTTCAAACATCAACTCACAAAAAAAACAAACCATAAACTTTAATTATGTCTTCACACCATATAGTTCGCGACGACCAAGAACCTGCTTTAATTATTGCTAATGGTTTGGCTTGTAATATCGAACTTTTAGGACAACTTTTAGAATGGTCGCCATTAGTAATAGTTTTAGATGCAGCTATAGAACGTGTTTTGGATTTAGGCATAAAAGTGGATGTTTTATTAGGTGATTTTGATAGAAACTTTGATGCTCAATTTTATAAAGAAAATCATTATCCAATTGAAATTATTCATACTCCGGATCAAAATAAAACAGATTTGGAAAAAGCATTCGATTTTTTAATTCAAAAAGGACATAAAGCGGCAAATGTAGTATGGGCAACTGGCAAACGAGCAGATCATACTTTAAACAACTTTTCCACACTTGCTTCGTACAGAAATCAATTAAAAATTGTTTTATTTGATGACCATTCAAAAGTATTTCTCTTGCCAAATTCTTTCAAAAAATGGTATCCAAAAAACAGTATTATTTCGCTAATTCCATTAGGAAAAGTAGAAAATATTTGTACCGAAAATTTATATTACAAATTAGAAAATGAAAATTTAGAATTAGGTTATCGAACAGGAAGCAGCAATCACGTTAGCGAAGACGGAATAATAACAATCACTCACGAAAAAGGTAATTTATTATTAATAGAAAGTTTTGACTGATATGAAGAATTATGTATTGACTGAATTCGAACATATAAAAGGTATTGGTTCAGCTTCTGGGTTAATTTATTATCAAAATGTACTATTTATTATTTCAGACAATAGTACTTATTTATATCAATATATAATTGACAAAAAATTAGTACTTAAATTTCCTTTAGTAGATAATCCACAAGAAAATATTTCCAAAAAAGACAAATTAGACTTAGAAGCTTTGACTCATTTTGGAAATCAAATTTTTATTTTTGGTTCTGGTTCTACGGCACAACGAAATACAATGTTTTCTTTGAATTTAGAAAACGATGCTTTACAAAAAAATGATTTATCAATATTATATGAGTTTTTAAGGAAATTAGCTTCATTAAGCGATGACGAACTTAATATAGAAGGAGCTATTTGTGTAAATAAAACCATGTTGTTATTTCAAAGAGGTAATGGAAAAAACAGTAAAAATGGAATTTTCATTATTCCTGATAATGCATCACTTTCAAAACATTTTGTGGCTGTAAAATTACCAAAAATTAAAAACATTGAAGTATCATTTACAGATGCTATTTTAGTAGATAATTTCATTTATTTTTTAGCAACCGCAGAAGATACTATTTCTACTTATGAAGACGGAGAAGTATTAGGCTCACTTATTGGAAAAATGAAAAGTGATACATTTGAAATTGTAGAAACTCAAATTATATCAAATTCACAAAAATTTGAAGGCATTACATTATACGAAAACAACGATACAGAAATGCATTTTTTACTTTGCGAAGACAACGATACAGAAATTTTAGAATCAAAAATTTATAAATTAACCTTAAAAAAATAAATATGAATCCAATTTTTTACCAAAACATTTTTTTAGTAAAAGAAAAAATAGGGATGTTTAAAGCTTCTAATAACTTTGATATTTTTAATCCAGAAAACAATGAATTAGTATTAACATGTAGAGAACCAAATTTGGGCTTTTTCACAAAACTATTTCGTTTTACAGATTACAAAAGAATGACACCCTTTGATATAGAAATCAGAACCGCAACTGGCGAATTAACCATACAAATTAAAAGAGGCGTGACAATTTTTCGTTCCGACATTGATGTTTTTGATGGTGGTGGAAGAAAAATAGGCGTTTTTAAACAGAAATTCTTTTCTTTTGGTGGCCGATTTGAAGTACATGACCATCAAGATAAGCATTTATGTACACTACAAGGAAAATGGACAGGATGGGACTTTAAATTTAATAAAGAAAATAAAGAATTGGCTAATGTTTCTAAAAAATGGGCTGGTTTAGGAAAAGAATTTTTTACAAGCGCCGATAACTATGTAATAAACATTACAGATGTAGCTGAAGGAAGCAAACTACGTCCTTTGCTAATTGCAGCAGTAATGTGTATTGACATGGTTTTT
Organism: Flavobacterium sp.; assembly: GCF_044341185.1. Classification (GTDB taxonomy): domain Bacteria; phylum Bacteroidota; class Bacteroidia; order Flavobacteriales; family Flavobacteriaceae; genus Flavobacterium. Next base: position 8,468 of record NZ_JBIISE010000020.1, on the reverse strand, counting down.
AAAGAATAAAAAAAATCCCCAATTTTCAATGGGGATTTTTTTATTTAACAGAAGCTGCTTTGTCTTTCATTCCTATGGTTTCATAACACAACCTTAAAGTTGTTTTAGTGTCTTCATTTGTTACATCTAATTGATGAGCGCGCTCAAAATAAGGTAATGCTTTTAAAAACATTGCCTTTCTTTTAGCATTTAATTCATCATATTTTTTAATGTTTTTCAAATTTGCATTAATTTCTTCTACTAGTTTAGCATCGTCATTTAGCAATAAGAACCCGACATTATATTGTAATTGTGCATTGTTTGGATCTTTCTCTAAAATTCCTTCAATTAATTTTTGATACATTACAATATCATTATTTCTATAATAAATTGTAGCATGATCAATTTGAATTTGAGTATCATCTGGATTTAATTTAATTGCTTCTTGAAAATCTTTTTTTGCTTGTTCGTCATTTTTATTAAAAAAAGATAAAGCAAATATGCTTTTAGCAACTTCCTCCGGTTTTGAGGCGAATTTTTTCAAACCAGTACCACTAAAACCAACTGTTTTAATTTCTCTGTAATACTTTTCTGCATCAATATATTCTTCAGCTTGCATAGCTGTAATTGCTGCATTCTCTAAATTAGATACATCATTTGGATCAAGTTGATAAGTATTATAAAACACTCTTGATGCTTCTTTATATTTTTTTGAACTATTAAAAACAAATGCCATTTGAGTAAATATTGGCTTAAAAGAAGTTATTGTTTCATTAATATCCGCAGTAAATACCTTTTTCTCTTGATTTGCTTCAAAATCTAGTGTTTTACGCATAACTTGTACCATACTTGTAAATGCTTCAGGAGTAAATATTTTCTGAATCATCATTGGATTAGGTTGAGCTCCCATAGTTGACATTTCTGCTAATGGTTGCATAGCTTTATAGAAATTCGCAGCAACTTTATCATTTTCGGAAGTTGCAACAGCTTCTAACTTTAAAACGGTTTCTTTGTATTTAGAAAAATCATCCGCAGACAATTGGTCTTTATCATACAACTTTTTTAATGTTTTTAATTCATCTTTTTGAGCGTAAGTTGATGCTAAAGCCAACAGTAAAGCCCCTAATACAATTTTTTTCATTTCGTTACTATTTTAGTTTGAAAAAAAAGCCCAACGAATTGGGCTTAAAAATTATTCCAATTCTTCGTTGTTGTCTGGTTCAACCTCTGAATCATTATTTTCTGTTGTTTCTTCGTCAGAAGTATCAGCGTCCAATACTTCTATTGGATTTCCATCTTCATCTAATTGAACTACTTCTTCATCTTCACGTAATACCTTTGTTACCGCTGCGATAGAATCGGTTCCTTTAATATTAATTAATCGAACTCCTTGAGTAGCTCTACCCATAACACGAAGGTCAGATACCATCATACGTATAGTTAAACCTGATTTATTGATAATCATTAAATCATCATCATCTGTTACGTTATTAATTGCAATTAACGAACCTGTTTTTTCAGTAATATTTAAGGTTTTTACACCTTTACCACCACGATTTGTAATTCGGTATACATCTTCACCATCGTCATCAACTAATTTGGTACGTTTTCCGTATCCATTTTCAGTTACAACTAAAATTTGAGTTTCATTAATATCGTCTTTATTAACAGTTACAATTCCAATTACTTCGTCTGCTTCATCTTTTAAAGTGATTCCTCTAACTCCAGAAGCCGTTCTACCCATTGGACGTGTTTTAGCTTCTTCAAAACGAACCATTTTACCAGATTTCCCAGCAATCAATACTTGACTTTCACCATTGGTTAATTTTGCCCCTAATAATTCATCGCCTTCTTTAATAGTAATAGCAGCAACACCGTTAACACGAGGTTTAGAATACTTCTCTAAAGAGGTTTTCTTCACCTGGCCTTGTTTGGTTACCATAATTAAGTTATGACTCTTAATATAATCTTGGTCTTTTAAATCTTGTGTACAGATGTAGGCTTTTACTTTATCATCTGGTTCAATATTAATGATGTTTTGAATTGCTCTTCCTTTACTTACTTTTGTTCCTTCAGGAATTTCGTAAACACGCATCCAGAAACATTTTCCTTTTTGAGTAAAGAATAATAAATATTGATGATTTGTAGCTACAAATAAATGCTCTAAGAAATCTTGATCTCTAGTTCCTGCAGATTTTTGACCTACTCCACCTCTATTTTGAGTTTTGTATTCTGACAATGAAGTACGTTTGATGTAACCTGCGTGCGAAATAGTAACAACTACATTTTCATCGGCAATTAAATCTTCAATGCTAACATCTCCGCCAGAGTATTCAATTAAGGAACGACGTTCATCTCCGTATTTCTCTTTTATTTCAGCTAATTCATCTTTAATGACTTGCATTCTTAATTCTTTACTAGCTAATAATTCTTTCAAACTAGTAATTAATTTCATGATTTCATCGTATTCTGCTCTTAACTTATCTTGCTCTAAACCAGTAAGTTGGCGTAGTCTCATTTCAACAATTGCTCGAGCTTGTAATTCCGATAATTTAAATCGTTCAATTAATCTTGCTCTTGCTTCTTCTCCGTCTTTAGAACCTCTAATAATTTTAATTACCTCATCAATATTATCTGATGCAATAATTAATCCTTCCAAAATATGTGCTCTTTCTTCTGCTTTTCTTAAATCGTATTGTGCACGTCTAACGACAACTTCGTGACGGTGTTCTACGAAATAATGAATTAAATCTTTAAGATTTAACATTTGTGGTCTTCCGTTAACCAATGCAATATTATTTACACTGAAAGAAGATTGTAGTTGCGTAAATTTATAAAGCGTATTTAAAACTACATTTGGAACGGCATCACGTTTTAATTCATAAACAATACGCATACCTGTTCTATCAGATTCATCACGAATAGTAGAAATACCTTCTATTTTTTTCTCGTTAACCAAATCAGCCGTTTTCTTAATCATATCGGCTTTGTTAACTTGATATGGAATTTCTGTAACAATAATCGATTCTTTACCATTTACTTCTTCAAACATGGTTTTCGCTCGCATAACAATACGACCTCTACCTGTTTTAAAAGCTTCTTTTACCCCTTCGTAACCATAAATAGTTCCTCCTGTAGGAAAATCAGGTGCTTTTATATATTTTATTAATTCATCAATTTCAATATCGTTATTATCAATGTAAGCTAACGTTCCATCAATTACTTCTGATAAATTGTGTGGCGCCATATTCGTAGCCATACCTACTGCAATACCTGAAGCTCCATTTATTAACAAAGTAGGTACTTTTGTAGGCAACACTTTAGGTTCTTCTAAGGTATCATCAAAATTCAACTGAAAATCAACTGTTTCTTTGTCAATATCAGCTAACATTTCTTCAGATATTTTTCGCATTCTAGCTTCAGTATAACGCATTGCTGCAGGACTATCACCGTCAACCGAACCAAAGTTACCTTGACCATCAACCATCAAATAACGCAAACTCCATTCTTGCGCCATACGAACCATAGCGTCATATACTGATGTATCACCATGTGGGTGGTATTTACCCAAAACTTCTCCAACGATTCTTGCGGATTTTTTGTGGGCTCTATTAGAAAAAACTCCTAATTCATACATACCAAATAATACTCTTCTGTGTACAGGTTTTAAACCGTCTCTTACATCTGGTAATGCTCTAGATACAATAACCGACATCGAATAATCGATGTAGGCTGACTTCATTTCATCTTCAATATTAATAGGTATTAACTTTTCTCCGTCAGTCATAGGTATTTATTTAATTTTTACTGATTTTTTTTAAACGTGCCAATATACGATTTTTTGCCTTTTTTAAAAGCAAAATTTATAACAAAATCAAAATACTTATCAACAATAATTGAAGAAAATATTAATAAATAAATGGAAAATTTACTTTTATTTCTCGATTTTTTTTTGTCAATTAGCAGTATGCATTGTACCTATGAAAAATTCATAGTTTTTGCTCACGTTTTTAAATAGTTTAAAGATTTTATGGAAGATAATTTTTCGCCAAGAGTTAAAGATGTTATACAATTCAGTAAAGAAGAAGCCTTACGTTTAGGGCATGATTTTATTGGAACCGAGCACTTAATTTTAGGCATGCTTAGAGATGGAAATGGCAGTGCAATTGATATTTTAAACTTATTAAATATTAACTTTGACTTACTTAGAAAAAAAGTAGAAATTTTAAGTCCTGCAAACCCAAATGGGCTAACTACAAATGATAAAAAAAACCTACACTTAACGCGTCAAGCAGAAAGAGCATTAAAATATACTTTTTTAGAAGCGAAAGTTTTCAATACCACTTCAATTAGTACGGCTTTATTACTGTTGTGTATGCTAAAAAATGAAAACGATCCAACAACTAAGTTATTAAACAAGTTGAAAATAAATTATGACAATGTAAAAGATATATATATGAGCCTGAATTCAAACGAAAATGAAGATATTTTTAAAGATACACCAAGAGCTGAAAATTTCGATTCTGGAGAAGAAAATTATAAAGAAGATATACCAAATCCAATAAGCAATAGCGGAAATAAAACTACGAAAAAGTCGAAAACGCCTGTTTTAGATAATTTCGGAAGAGATTTGACTGAAATGGCTGAAGATGGAAAATTAGACCCTGTTGTAGGACGAGAAAAAGAAATTGAACGCGTGTCGCAAATTTTGAGTCGTAGAAAGAAAAACAACCCACTTTTAATTGGAGAACCCGGAGTTGGTAAATCTGCTATCGCTGAAGGCTTAGCAATAATGATAGTTAAGAAAAAAGTATCTCGTATATTGTTTAACAAACGTGTAGTAACGTTAGATTTGGCTTCGTTAGTTGCCGGAACAAAATACCGTGGGCAGTTTGAAGAACGTATGAAGGCCGTAATGAATGAATTAGAAAAAAACGATGATATTATTTTATTTATAGATGAAATTCATACTATAGTTGGGGCCGGTGGCGCTACTGGTTCTCTTGATGCAAGCAATATGTTCAAACCTGCTTTAGCAAGAGGAGAAATTCAATGTGTAGGTGCTACAACTTTAGACGAATATAGACAATACATTGAGAAAGATGGAGCCTTAGAACGACGTTTTCAAAAAGTAATTGTAGAGCCAACTACTATTGATGAAACTATTCTAATATTAAACAATATTAAAGGAAAATACGAAGACCATCATAACGTTAGTTACACACCAGAAGCTATAGAAGCTTGTGTAAAACTTACGAGCCGTTACATGACAGATCGTTTTTTACCCGACAAAGCCATTGATGCATTAGACGAAGCGGGTTCTCGAGTACACATTACTAATATTGAAGTGCCAAAACAAATTTTAGAACTAGAAAAACAATTAGAAGAAGTTCGCGAATTGAAAAATTCTGTGGTTAAAAAACAAAAGTTTGAAGAAGCTGCCAAATTACGTGACGACGAAAAGAAAATTGAAAAAGATTTAGCCATAGCACAAGAAAAATGGGAAGAAGATTCTAAATTAAACCGTGTAGAAGTAACAGAAGATAATGTAGCTGATGTGGTTTCTATGATGACTGGTATTCCAGTAAATAGAATTGCGCAAACAGAAACTAATAAATTAGCCAAACTACCTGAACTAATAAAAGGGAAAGTAATTGGACAAGATGAAGCGGTGCAGAAAATAGCCAAATCAATTCAAAGAAATAGAGCGGGTTTAAAAGACCCTAACAAACCTATTGGTTCATTTATATTTTTAGGTTCTACAGGTGTCGGAAAAACGCAATTAGCAAAAGTGTTAGCAAAAGAATTATTTGACTCAGAAGAGGCTTTAGTTCGTATCGACATGAGTGAATATATGGAAAAATTCGCTATTTCACGTTTAGTTGGGGCACCTCCAGGATATGTTGGCTACGAAGAAGGTGGACAATTAACTGAAAAAATTAGAAGAAAACCTTATGCTGTTGTCTTGTTAGACGAAATAGAAAAAGCCCATCCCGATGTATTTAACATGATGCTTCAGGTTTTAGACGATGGCTTTTTAACTGATAGTTTAGGGAGAAAAATCGATTTTAGAAATACCATAATTATCATGACTTCTAACATTGGTGCCCGTCAATTAAAAGATTTCGGACAAGGTGTTGGTTTTGGAACGGCTGCAAAAACAGCTCAAGCTGATGATTATAACAAATCGGTAATTGAAAATGCTTTGAAAAAAGCGTTTGCACCCGAATTTTTAAACCGTATTGATGATGTAATTGTATTTAATAGTTTAGAAAAACACGATATTGATAAAATTATCGATATTGAAATGGTAAAACTTATTTTACGTATTAAAGACTTAGGATATACGTTTACCATTTCTGAAAAAGCAAAAGATTTTATCGCTGAAAAAGGATTTGACAAACAATTTGGTGCACGTCCATTAAAAAGAGCCATCCAAAAATATGTAGAAGATGCGCTTGCCGAAGAAATAATAACCTCTAAAATTCATGAAGGCGATGAAATCTTTATGGATTTAGATGAAGCTTCTCAAGAACTAATTGTAACGGTAATGAAAACAGAAAAACCTGCTAACTAGCAGGTTTTTCTTTATAATTAAAAATGAAATTTTTATTTTAAGCACAAATAGAAACTAAAAAGCCCGCTAGTAAACTAACAGGCTTTAAGTTCATAAAAAAAGAACATTAAGTATCTTTTCTATATGTTAAATCACCAATTTTACCTGGCATTCTTTTTCCTTGTATATCATAAATAGCTCTAACCCATAATACACCAAGCATTGGAACAACAATAAAAGTTAATTTATTAAATTCCCAAGCTTTTGAAAAATCCAAATGTATGAAGTGCATTACTCCTTTTGTTAATCCACATGCATAACATTCAATACCTGCTAACTGATAAGACAAGCACACGCTTTCGCCTTTATCAAAGGTTGTAGCGGGAAAAAACAATAATACTATTGGAGCTAGAATAGTAACTATATTTGACGTGTAGAAAAAGATTTTCTTAATCATTTAATTAAAATGTTTTAGCGTAGCTACCATTTTTAGGTTGTAAGTCACCAGTGCAAATTCTGATTAAATCAATTAAAGCCCAGATTCCACAACCACCTAAAGTAAGTAATTGAACAACACCTTGCCAAGTGTAGCCTAAATAAAATCTGTGAATTCCTAATCCACCAATAGCAAAAGCTAAAATAGCAGCAATAATTTGACTTTTACCTTCACCAGCAATTGCAGGAGAAGATAATTCGTCTTCTTGATTTTCAACAACTACAGTTGTGTTTGTGTTGTTAGGAGTAGTTCTTTGAACTGGGAACGATGCATAAGTAGCTGTTAATGTTCCAACCATCAGCATTAAAGCTGATAAAAATAATTTGATTTTCATAAAAAAAATGTTTTAGATTTACACAAAAATAATAATTTAACTCAATCTGCAATGAAAAACATAAAATTTTTTTCAATTTTATTTACTCTATTTTTCTTAACTAATTATGCTCAAGTAAATTACGAATTTTATGGTGCTTTAAAATTAAACGGAAACGACAAAACCATCATCACATACAGATTAGTTTTCACCGAACAAAATGGAAAAATTAGTGGTTATTCAGTAACTGATTTAGATGGAGCACACGAAACAAAGAACGTAATTAGTGGTTTATTCGACAAATCTAAAAAGCAATTTACATTTCAGGAGAAAGAAATACTATATACAAAATCAAAATTTGATGAAAATTCATTTTGTTTTGTGAATTTTTCTGGAAAAGTAAAATTAGTTGAAAATACAAGTAAATTAGAAGGTGCTTTCAAAGGTTTATTTAATAATAAAACCAAATGTATTGATGGCACAATGTCTCTAATTGGTAGTAATAAAATTTATAATTTAGTAAATAAAGTAAATAAGAAATTACAAAGTTCTAAAAAAATAGATGCTAAAACCAAAAGCGAATCCAACCCAATTAAACTTATTGACAGTTTAAAAATCAATAAATTAAGTAAAGATCAGAATTTAAATGTGTTTTGGGAGTCTTCAATTTTGAAATTAGATATCTGGGATAATGGACAAGAAGATGGCGATATTATAAACGTATATCATAACAATAAATTGATATTATCTGAATACACAGTTACCAATAAAAAGAAAACAATAAATATCACATTAATTGGAAAAAACGATATATTCAAAATTGTAGCTGTAAATGAGGGAAAGATAAAACCCAATACCGCAAAATTAGAACTTCACGACAAAAACAGAAGTTTTGAATTATTAGCCACTTTGAATAAAAATGAAGAAGCGTCAATAACAATAATAAAAAAACCTGCTAATTAGCAGGTTTTTTTATTATGCAATCATTTATTTCTTCAAAAATGGCATTTTAACCACTTTTGCTTTAATATCTTTATTTCTAATTCTAATATAAATTTCAGAATCTGGCGTAGCTAAAGCGGTTGGAACATATCCCATTCCGATAGCAATTCCCATAGAAGGTG
>NZ_JBIISE010000052.1:0-7699 GCF_044341185.1 Flavobacterium sp. | reverse complement strand
GAAGCAAATTATGCTGATGAAAAAACCAAATACTTAAACGAAGCTTATTTGGGTGTGTATTTAAATAATAAAAAAACAACCACTTTAGAAGCCGGTATTTTACCAAGTTATATTGGATTTGAATCGGCTACTACTCATGCCAATTTAACGGCTACTCGTTCTATACTTGCAGAAAATTCCCCTTATTTTATGACAGGAGTAAAATTAAATCATCAGTTTAATGAAAAGTTGAGTTTGTCTGGATTACTAACCAATGGCTGGCAACGTATTGAAAAACAAAATAGTAATGTGGCGCCTACTTTTGGTACACAATTAGTATACAAACCAAATGCAAAAAACACGTTAAATTGGAGCACTTTTATAGGTAAAGAAGTCTATGCAGACGCGTTTAATACGCGCTATTTTAGTAATCTTTATTGGGACAAAACTTGGAATGCAAAATGGCATTCTATTTTTGGTTTCGATTATGGAATACAAGATATTTCCTCTAAAAACAAGGAGAAAGCAACTTGGTACAGTCCAGTTGTAATTACGCAATATTCCTTCAATTCAAAATGGCAAATGGCACATAGAATAGAATATTATCAAGATCAAAAGCAGGCAATAATTGCCAGTCAAATCCCTTTTGAAACACTTGGCAATTCAATAAATTTTGATTTTTTACCCAATTCGAAATTTAAAATCAGAACAGAAGGAAAATGGTATCACGCCACTGAAAACATTTTTGATACCAATACCAAAAAAGATAATTTTTCAGTAACCACTACAATGAGTTTTGAGTTTTAGACGAGAACACAGATTATAGAAATTAATATGATTAGTAAAATCTGTGTTGATGAAAATTAACAATCTGCCAATCCTACTCCAATAGCCAAACCACCTTCGGAGGTTTCTTTGTATTTTGAATTCATGTCTTTAGCGGTTTCCCACATGGTGGCTACTACTTTATCTAAAGGTACCAATACATTTTTAGCATCGGTTTCTAAAGCCAATTCGGCTGCATTAATGGCTTTTATTGCACCCATAGTATTGCGTTCTATACAGGGTACTTGCACTAAACCACCAATAGGATCACAGGTCATACCTAAATGATGTTCCATAGCAATTTCAGCGGCTACCAATACTTGTTCTGGCGTACCACCCATTAATTCGCATAACGCTGCTGCTGCCATAGCAGAGGAAACGCCAATTTCTGCTTGACAACCACCCATAGCTGCGGAAATAGTAGCGCCTTTTTTGAAGATACTCCCTATTTGCCCAGCAACCATTAAAAATTGTTTGATTTCTTTTTCGCCTGCATAATGATTTTCAATGACTAAATAATACATCAAAACAGCTGGAATAACACCTGCACTTCCATTGGTAGGCGCTGTTACCACTCTACCCAAAGAGGCATTTACTTCATTTACTGCCAAGGCAAAACAAGACACCCATTTTAATATTTGACGGAATTTCACCTCAGTATGACGAATACATTGCAACCATTCTTGTGGTGAATTGTAATTGGCTATTCCAATTAAATTGGTATGCATGTCGTACGCTCTTCTTTTTACATTTAATCCACCCGGTAAAATACCATCGGTATGAGCACCAATATACATGCATTCTAACATTGTATTCCAAATGCGCATTAACTCAGAATGAATTACTTCTTCAGAACGCATTGATTTTTCATTTTCGTACACAATATCAGAAACTGTTTTGCGCTCTGTTTGACAAAATTCTAACAATTCTACACCTGTATTAACCAAGAATGGAAAGGCACATTTAATCTCTGAATTTGTATCTGTATCATCTTCTTCCTTAACAACAAAGCCTCCTCCAATTGAATAAAAAGTTGAACTATATTCAACATCATTTGTATAGGCAGTAAATACCATACCATTAGCGTGAAAGGGTAAAAAATTCTTATTGAAAAAGATATCTGATACTACATTAAAATGAATCTTGAATTCATTATCCAATTGCAATTCATTATTCGTTTTTATGTCTTCAATAATTGATGAAATGGCATCAATTGGTACTAATTCTGGATTGGCACCACTTAAACCTAACATTACGGCTAAGTCGGTTGCGTGCCCTTTTCCCGTTAAAGAAAGCGAGCCATACAAATCGACTTTAACGCGATGTACTGAAGCAATTATATTTTGATTTCGTAATTCGGCTAAAAATTGTTCAGCAGCACGCCAAGGTCCTAAAGTATGAGAACTTGAAGGGCCTACGCCTATTTTTAACATATCAAAAACTGAAATACATTCCATATACTAAATCGTTATAGTAGCAAAGATAGTATTTGAAGTTGGAAGTTAGAAGTACGAAGTGAAAATATTTGAAAAATGTATATTTTATAACAAAAAAAGGAACAAATTCTATAAAACTTATTCCTTTTAAACTATTGGCTTCGAGTGCCTCAGCCAACAAAGCCTTTAAATATTTTATTTCTTGTATTGTTGGCTGAGGCACTCTAAGCCAACAATACCTTTAATCCTCCTAATACCAACGCTTCTTATTCTGTTTAGAAGCTTCCGATTTTCTTGAATTTGAATTTTCTGGATTTGTAGATTTAGCTGCTTTTGGAGCTTTTGGAGCTTTTGGCGCGTTATTTTGTTTTTGTCTACCTGGATTTCTTCTATCGCCTCGTGTATCGGTTTCTTTATTTTTTAATTCGTCTTCTGTAAACGCTCTGTAGGGATACGGATTTTCTTTCACTACTTTAATTTGCTGACGGGTTAGTTTTTCAATGTCTTTCCAATATGGCAATTCGTCTTTTCCACAAAATGAAATGGCTAATCCTTCATTGCCTGCTCTACCCGTTCTACCAATTCGGTGTACGTAGGTTTCTGGTATGTTTGGCAAATCGAAATTAATCACATAAGGTAACAAATCGATATCAATACCACGAGCCGCAATGTCTGTCGCAACTAAGACAGAAATTTCTTGACTTTTAAATCCGTCTAACGTTTTAATTCTGTTGTTTTGAGATTTATTTCCGTGAATCGCTTCAGCAGAAATATTTTTTGTTTTTAAAGCTTTTACCACATTATCAGCACTGTGTTTTGTTCGTACAAAAACCAGTACATTATTTATTTTTTCTTCTTCAATTAAATGAATCAGTAATTTTCGTTTGTCTTCTTTTTGAACCATGTATACTTTTTGGTTCACGCGTTCTGCTGTGCTTGAAATGGGCGCTACCGAAACGTATTTAGGCTTCTTCAAAAATTGATCGGCCAACTCTCTAATCGCAACCGGCATCGTAGCAGAAAACAATAATGTTTGACGGTTTTCAGGAATTAACTTGATGATTTTCTTTACATCATTAATAAAACCCATATCTAACATTTGATCCGCTTCATCAATCACCAAATGATGCAGGTTATCCATATCCAAAAATCCTTGCTTATTTAAATCTAAAAAACGACCTGGAGTAGCAATTAAGATGTCCACACCGTCTTTAAGTTGTTGCACTTGCGGTACTTGACTTACCCCACCATAAATTACCATCGATTTGGTATTCATATATTTTCCGTACGTGGCAAAACTATCTTGAATTTGGTGTGCCAACTCACGTGTAGGAGCTAAAACTAAGGTTCTAATTACTTTACGTTTCGTTTTTGAACCTACAATTGGATGTAAATAATTTAAAATTGGAATAGCGAATGCACCGGTTTTACCTGTTCCTGTTTGGGCACATCCAACTAAATCGTGCTCTTCTAATATAACAGGTATGGCTTGTTGCTGAATTTGGGTTGGCGTAATATATTTTTCTTCTTCTAAAACCTGAAGTATATTTCTATGTAAATGTAAATCTTGAAATGTCATATTTGTATTTTGAAGGGCAAAGATAGTTTATTTTTGGTTGATGAAATTTATTAATACAATTTTGCATAATGACAGCAATAATAATTGATACATTTATCAATATCTTTGCAAAAAAAAATTAAATGAAGTTTAACAAATATTATGCGTCAGCCTTATTAGCTTTTATAATTTGGGGATTTTTTAGTTTAGCTCTAAAACCTTTACACGATTATCCTTCATTAGATATTTTGTTTTATCGTGTCTTTTTTTCTACTACATTTTTATTAGTCATTAACTTCGCTTTCCGAATTAATTTATTGAAAAAGAGTTTAGAATTATTTCAATCTTTTTCCAAAAAGAAAAAACAAAACGCTGTTTTATTGACAACTGCTGGCGGATTTTTATTAGTTTTCAATTGGTTTCTCTTTATGTATGCAGTAAACCATGTGAGTTTGCAATCGGCATCATTGGCTTATTTAATTTGCCCTATTATCACCACCGTTTTAGCTTTTATAATTTTAAAAGAAAAGTTAGACAATTGGCAATGGGTAGCGGTTGCCATTTGTGTAATTAGTTGTATGATTTTATCATACGGACATGCAACAGAATTGATGTATAGTTTTGTTATTGCTACTTCATTTGCGTTATATTTAATTAGTCAACGACGAAATAATGAGTTCGATAAATTTTTAGTTTTAACCATCCAGTTGGTAATTGCAAGTTTAGTTTTATTACCTTTTTATTCAAAGTTTAGCGCTACCGTTCCGACCGAAAGTTTGTTTTATATGATGATGGGATTAATTGTAGTTTTATTTACAATCATTCCTTTATACTTGAATTTATTTGCACTAAAAGGAATGAATTCATCTGCAGTTGGGATATTAATGTACACCAATCCGATGATAAACTTCTTATTAGCACTCTTCTACTTTAAAGAAAACATACAGTTTTCGCAACTGATTGCCTATAGTTTAATTGGGATTTCAATACTAATATTTAATAAAAAAGTTCTTTTTTAATTCGAATAACTAATTTAAAAATTTTTACTTTTCGTTTATAGATTTAATTATTCATACCCTAACTTCTGTTAAAAACTAACAACTTTAATAGTTTTATCAACAAATCACATTCTGACAATATACCAATAGGTTAGCTAAAATAAAATGACACAATGTCAGACATTTTTGCCATACAAAAGAAATACTGCCAATTTTATACCTATATGTATATTGGCACAAAACTTGACTTATCCAAAAAGAGTTTAAAAAATAAACCGAATAAAATTTAAAATTAAATAAAATGAGTAAGATTATTGGAATCGATTTAGGTACAACCAATTCTTGTGTTTCTGTAATGGAAGGTGGAGAACCAGTTGTAATTGCCAATGCAGAAGGAAAAAGAACAACACCATCTGTAATTGCATTTGTAGAAGGTGGAGAAATTAAAATTGGTGATGCTGCTAAAAGACAAGCGGTTACTAACCCAACTAAAACTATTGCATCTATCAAAAGATTTATGGGTAACAAGTTCTCGGAAAGTTCTAAAGAGGCTTCTACTGTTGCTTACAAAGTAGTTAAAGGTGATAACGACACACCACGTGTTGATATTGATGGACGTTTATATACGCCACAAGAATTATCTGCAATGACTTTGCAAAAAATGAAAAAAACTGCTGAAGACTATTTAGGTCATTCAGTTTCAGAAGCAGTAATTACTGTTCCTGCATATTTTAACGATGCACAACGTCAAGCAACTAAAGAAGCGGGAGAAATTGCAGGTTTAAAAGTAATGAGAATTATCAATGAGCCAACTGCTGCGGCATTAGCTTACGGATTAGACAAACAAGGTACGGATCAAAAAATTGCAGTATTCGATTTAGGTGGTGGTACATTTGATATCTCTATTTTAGAATTAGGAGATGGTGTTTTTGAAGTATTATCTACTAATGGAGATACCCACTTAGGTGGAGACGATTTTGACCAAGTAATTATTGACTGGTTAGCAAACGACTTTAATGCTGCTGAAGGTTTAGATTTAAGAAAAGACCCAACGGCTTTACAACGTTTAAAAGAAGCGGCTGAAAAAGCGAAGATTGAATTATCTGCTTCTGCTCAAACAGAAATTAACTTACCATACGTTACAGCTACGGCTTCAGGACCAAAACACTTAGTACAAACATTAACTCGTGCTAAATTTGAACAATTAGCTGATTCATTAGTAAAACGTTCAATGGAGCCAGTTGCTAAAGCTTTAAAAGATGCTGGCTTATCTGTTTCTGATATAGATGAAGTTATTTTGGTTGGAGGTTCTACTCGTATCCCAGTGATCCAAGAACAAGTGGAGAAATTCTTTAACAAAAAACCATCAAAAGGAGTAAATCCTGATGAAGTTGTTGCTATTGGTGCAGCTATTCAAGGTGGGGTTTTAACTGGTGATGTAAAAGATGTATTGTTATTAGACGTTACACCTTTATCATTAGGTATCGAAACTATGGGTAATGTAATGACAAAATTAATTGAAGCCAATACTACTATCCCAACAAAAAAATCACAAGTTTTCTCTACAGCTGCAGACAACCAACCAAGTGTTGAAATTCACGTTATTCAAGGTGAAAGAACCATGGCAGCTGATAACAAAACTATTGGTCGTTTCCATTTAGATGGTATTCCACCAGCAGCAAGAGGTATTCCTCAAATTGAAGTAACTTTTGATATTGATGCCAATGGTATCATTAAAGTTTCTGCAACTGATAAAGGAACTGGAAAATCTCACGATATTCGTATCGAAGCGTCTTCTGGTTTAACAGCCGAAGAAATCGAAAGAATGAAAAAAGATGCAGAATTAAATGCTGAATCAGATAAAATTGCTAAAGAAACAGCTGATAAAGTAAATGAAGCAGATTCTATGATTTTCCAAACGGAAAAACAATTAGCTGAATTTGGTGAAAAATTATCAGAAGATAACAAAACAGCTATCAACTTAGCTTTAATTGAATTAAAAATGGCTTACGAAGCAAAAGATGTTGCTGCAATTACGCCTGCTTTAGAGAAAATCAATACAGCTTGGACAAACGCATCTGCTGAAATGTACAACACTGGAGACGCTCAAGGAGCTGCGCAAGCAGAACCACAAGCTTCAGGTGATACTACACAAGATGTAGAATTTGAAGAAGTAAAATAATTTACGAGTTACGAAGTAAGATTTACGAGTAAATCTTAAATTTAAATAGTAAAAAACCGAGTAAGAAATTACTCGGTTTTTTTTATTTTATATATCTAAATAGATGATTGAAGTTGTTCGTACTTATTATGTATATACAGAATAACAATTCCAAATACCACAGATAAAACTAATAAAATTAAATTTAAAATTCCTTCCGTATTAAAAGATAGTTTAATCATAATTGTAGAAATAATAAATCCTGAGTTTCTGATTACAGTACTAAACTTATCAGAATGCAAAAATGAAAACAGCAAAATTAAAACATCCACTAAAATTAAAATAGTAAAAAAATCTTCAAAGAATATTTTATTAATATCTTCAAATTTATACAATAAAGTATTTACTGAAAAGAAACTTGTATTTATCCAATTAATGAAGCTATACAGAGATAAAAACACTAAAAAAGGCATTAACAAAGAAGCAATCCTGTTTTTAGTTTGAATAAATTTTTCTATTTTTTCATTAATTACTACATTCTTTTTTTGCCTATCACTTAATCTGTAAAAAATAAAGATTAGAAAAAACAAAACTACAACAGCAATTATATCGTATAAAAAAATTAAATCGTACTTCACCTCAAACCAATTGCTAGTTAGTTCTAAATTAGAAATGTCTTTAAAAATTCTTCTAATAATTATTAATAAGATAATTTCATATTGTTTACCTATATATATAGTAG
>NZ_JBIISE010000029.1:0-33556 GCF_044341185.1 Flavobacterium sp. | reverse complement strand
ATTGGAAATTGTAAATTTAGAAACATAAACCCCATTAGTAAAGTCTTAAACAATCTAAATTATAATCGGTATTTTGCTTGTGAGTAATAAGAGGTGTATTCAGAAATACCAATTAAATATAACGCACTTTTTATTTTCGTTTTTTTACAAATTTTATATAACTTAAAGGGATGAAAATAAAATTTTGGTGTTATTTTAACTAAATCAGGTGAACTTTAGTAATCAATTCATTTGAGAGTATACAAAAGTATTTGATTCAATCGAAAATAATGCAATAAAAGAAGGAGCGTTCTCAATTTTTTAAAAGTAAAAAATCAAAAACAAACTACTTTGCTACCTTAACCAAAAACGCAATAAATTTAAAAATAAAATAATAGTTATTAATAATCAGCAATAAATCGTAAATAAAAAAATGCCCATTATATCAGTTACAGGACTCGGCTATGTAGGATTGCCTTTAGCGTTAGAATTTGCTAAGAAATATAAGGTGATAGGTTTTGACATCAACGAAACGCGTATTGCGCTGATGAAACAAGGGATTGATCCATCTAATGAGTTAAGTGCCGATGCTTTTGCTAATAGGGATATTACCTTTACTACAGATATTGAACAAGCTAGAGAAGCTAATTTCCATATTATAGGTGTGCCAACAGACATTGATAAGAACAAAGTACCTAATTTAACCCCGTTATTCAGAGCTTCAAAAAGTATTGGGAAGATATTAAAAAAGGGCGATACAGTAGTATACGAATCAACTGTATATCCTGGTTGTACAGAAGAAGATTGCGTGCCTATTTTAGAAAAACACAGTGGATTAAAAGCAGGAACAGATTTTCATTTTGGCTACAGCCCAGAACGAATTGTCCCGGGGGATAAAATTAGAACTGTAACTAATATTTTAAAAATTGTATCAGGTAATAATGAAGAATCTTTGGCTAATATTTCCAAAGTGTATGGTTCCATTATAGAAGCAGGTTTGTATCAGGCACCTAATATTAAAGTAGCAGAAGCCGCAAAAGTGATTGAAAATACACAGCGCGACATCAACATTTCTCTTATGAATGAATTGGCTATTATTTTTGATAAAATGGGAATTGATACCCAAGCTGTTATAGAAGCAGCAGGAACCAAATGGAATTTTCATAAGTATCAACCTGGCTTAGTAGGTGGTCACTGCATTAGTGTCGATCCTTTTTATTTAATTCATAAAGCTAAAAAAATTGGTATCGATCCTCAAGTTATTGCAGCAGGTCGACGTGTAAATGATTTTATTCCGACATTTATTGCCAAAAGAGTAGCACAAACCTTAATAGAACAAGACAAAAATCCCGGAAAATCTAGTGTTTTAGTAATGGGAATAACATTTAAGGAAGACGTATCAGACATTCGTAATTCTAAAGTATTTGCATTAATAAAAGAATTACAAGACTTTGGCATTCAAGTAACTGTAGTAGATCCGCATGCTAATCCAATAGAAGTAAGCAATGCGTTTGAAGCAATTAGCTCAAAATCAATAAAATCCATTACTTCAAATCCATTACCAAATATCAAATATGACGCCATCATTTTAGCTGTAGGCCATAAGGAATTTCAAAATATGACAAAATTATCATTCGAACAAATTTCAATAAATGATGTTACTCTTTTTGATATTAAAGGAACAAAAAATCCTAATGAATTTAAAAATTATTGGAGATTGTAGATTAAAAAATGAAAAAAACGTAGTTTTTGATAAAAAACACAAAGAAACAATAAAAAAAATGAAAAAAGCAATAATTGTAAGCGGATACTTTAACCCAATACATAAAGGTCATATCGAGTATTTTAATAACGCAAAAGCGTTAGGAGATTATCTTATTGTAATTGTAAATAACGACAAACAACGGGCTTTAAAAGGCAGTAAAGAATTTCAAAATGAAGATGAACGTGTGTTTATTATTACTAATATAAAAAGCGTTGACCAAGTATTTCTCTCTATAGATGAAGACCGAACAGTTTGTTCGACTATACAATATATACATAAACAATTACATAACAATTATCAATTGGCATTTGCTAATGGTGGTGATCAAAATAATGACTCTATACCAGAAGCGCCTATTTGTGAAGAATTAGGAATAATTTTATTAGACGGATTGGGAGAAAAAATACAATCTTCAAGCTGGTTACTAAAATAATTAACACGAAAAAAATATAACTTTTTTATCTTATAATATTAAAGCCTTGAGGTTTTTCTCAATTGTACTTTTAAATATATTCCAATTGTTAAACTTATTTTTTCTCAAAATATTTAAATATTATTAAAACAATCTCAATAAATAAATACATTTTTTTATATTCGCACGGAATTATTAAAACAAACATGAAAGCAATAAACAAACTTCAAATCTTCTTTTTTTTAGTGATGTCTTCATCGCTTTTTGCACAGTTTAATCTAAACAATTTGTCATTAGAAGTTGATTATGGATATACCGGTGCTATAGGACCTTATCAAAAAAAGTTTAAATCTAACTTTTCTGGTATGAATCATTATAATGTAGGAATACGATATATGTTTAATGAAAAATTTGGTGCAAAAGTAGCTTATAAATTAGACCATTTTGTGAATGACCCTGGGGGGAAAGTTGGAATTACCTATAGCGCAATTGCCTTATCTGGAATTTATAATGTGGGTAAACAATTAGGTTTAACCTACTTAACAAGAGATAAAGTAGGAATAAACACCCACGTAGATGCAGGTTTAGCTTACGGTCACCTAATTGGTAAAAATGATAGCGAAAAGGTTTATGTATTAGGAATTGGAATTACACCTATGTATAACATCTCAAATAAATTGGCTTTAACAGCAGATTTTACTCATAATTTCACAATGGATCAGAATTATGGATTTGACGGAATACTTTTAAATAAAGACAAATCTCCAGAAAATGGAAGTTATTATAATTTTTCAGTGGGTTTAATTTATTATTTAGGAGAAAATAAATACCATTCAGACTGGTATTAATTTAAATAATTATTAATAAGCAGTTTATTATTTTAATTTCACAAAATAATAAACTGCTTTTTTGTTATATAATATGTTGCTTGCCAATTAAAACATCCTTGTAAATATGAATAAATTTATTTTTTTATTGTTTTTTTGGATTACTGTCTATTGTCAAGAGTTTAAATTTGATAAAATGGTTGTTTATCAATCCAAATCAGAAATTCAAGAAACACTTTTTTGTAATTCTATAGATGGAGACTATGTTTTAAAAATAGGAAATGATGTTTTTGGCACATATGCTTATTTAGATGATTTCAAAAACAAATTGTCACATCGTTTTATTGTTAATTCTATAAAACAAAATAACAACGAAATTCGACTTGAATTTAATTACGAATACAGTATGAGAGATACAGTTGTTAATTTTGAAAATTATCTTGAGTATGAAGTTATTTCAGAAGATGACACTTATATTTATGGATCTATCAATAGTTATAAGAACAAGAGGAAGAAAAAACTACTTTCAAAATTTGAAATTAAAGTATTAAAAGCAAAAGAAAATTACTTTTATTTATCTAGGTATCTCTTTTTTCATCCCTTTGAAAACAATAGTAACTTTAATTTAAATATTAACGGAATTATTCAGGAAGTAACTAAAGTAATTATATTTAAATCCGGTAAAGAAATTGATAGAACCGATTTATACAAAGAAAAAAAATTAGTTACTTTTCAGGAAGTTGATTTTAATGTTACTGTTCCAAATGGTTTCTACATAAAAAATTAAATCGGCTTAAACGGCGAATTATTCTTAATTTTTTCTAAAAAAAAACCAATAACAATATAATTTAACGGACAATTAACAACTTATATAATTTTTATATAGCATCTTGCGTTGTTAAAGTATTTTTTAAAAATTTACAGAAAATAATTCAAAATAAAATGCAAGAAAATAATACAAGAATAGACATTAGTGCACTTAATGAAAAAATTGAAAACGAAAGTGCTTTTATTGATTTGCTAACTTCAGAATTAGGTAAAATAATTGTCGGACAAAAATCAATGATAGAACGCTTGTTAATTGGCTTGTTAGGTCAAGGACACATTTTGTTAGAAGGAATGCCGGGATTAGCCAAAACATTAGTAATAAACACACTTTCTAAAGCCGTTCATGGTAGTTTTCATCGTATTCAATTTACACCAGATTTGCTTCCTGCAGACGTGGTTGGAACTATGGTGTACAATTTCAAAGAAAATGAATTTTCTGTTAAAAAAGGTCCCATTTTTGCCAATTTTGTGCTGGCAGATGAAATTAATAGAGCGCCTGCTAAAGTCCAATCTGCTTTATTGGAAGCTATGCAAGAAAAGCAAGTTACAATTGGTGAAACTACATATAAATTAGACACTCCTTTTTTAGTTTTAGCCACACAAAACCCAGTAGAACAAGAAGGAACGTATCCATTACCTGAAGCACAAGTAGACCGATTTATGCTTAAAACCATTGTCGATTATCCGAAAATGGAAGAAGAACAACTTATTATTCGTAATAGTTTAATGGAAAATACGGCTACTATAAATCCTGTGGTAAGTATTGCACAAATCATCAAAGCACAACAAACTGTAAAGGAAGTGTATATGGATGAGAAAATTGAGAAATATATTTTAGATATTGTTTTTGCCACGCGTTATCCAGAAAAATATAGATTAGAAAGTTTAAAACCGCTGATTAGTTTTGGTGCTTCGCCACGAGGAAGTATTAATTTGGCTTTAGCGGCAAAATGTTATGCTTTTATCAAACGAAGAGGCTATGTAATTCCTGAAGATGTTAGAGCCGTAGTGCACGATGTATTACGCCACAGAATTGGTATTACCTATGAAGCCGAAGCCGAAAACATCACTTCAGAAGACATCATAAATAAAGTTTTAAATCAGGTACAAGTACCTTAATAAGTGCATAGGAAAGTAATTAGTAAAGCGTTTTTACGAAATACTAAACACGAAAATGGAGACGAAAGAGTTACTTAAAAAAGTCAAAAAAATTGAAATTAAAACCCGAAGATTGAGCGATCATATTTTTTCGGGACACTATCACACGTCTTTTAAAGGACGAGGAATGACTTTTTCTGAAGTGCGCCAATACCAATATGGAGATGATTTCAGAGCCATAGATTGGAATGTTTCCGCAAGAAATAATGATGCATTTGTAAAAATATTTGAAGAGGAACGTGAATTAACCATGATGTTAGTTATCGACTGCTCAGCATCTCAAAATTTTGGAACTTCCGCTCAAAATAAAAAAGATATGGTAACCGAAATTGCTGCAACGTTAGCTTTTTCAGCCACTCAAAATAACGATAAAATAGGGTTAGTTTTATTTACAAACGAAATAGAATTATATATTCCGCCCAAAAAAGGAAAATCACACGTTTTAAGAATTATCCGTGAATTAGTCGAATGGCAACCGAAAAACAAAACTACAAACGTGGCATTTGCATTAGAGTTTTTGTCAAGCGTAATAAAAAAACGAGCGATTGTGTTTTTAATTTCCGATTTTATGACTTCCGATTTCCAAAAACCTTTGCAAATTGCTTCTAAAAAACACGATGTAACAGGAATTAGAATTTTTGATTCACGTGAAAAATCACTTCCAAATGTTGGAATTATTCAAATGGAAGACGCAGAAACCGAACAACTAATTTGGCTAGATACTCAAACCGAAACTACCCGTTTGGAATACGAGAAAAACTACAAAAACAAGGTTGAAATTTGCCAAAATATTTTTCGTAAATGCGCCGCAGGATTAGTAGAAACAGAAACAAATGAAAGTTACGTAACAAAATTAGTAACCTATTTTAAAAGTAGAGCATAATGCGAATTAAATTCATTTTTCTTTTCATATTTTCAGCAATTGTAGGGTTTTCTCAAACAATAGGAACAACTGTATCTAAAAAGGAAATAAAAATTGGCGAACAAATTCAGCTTACATTAAAAACAAAAGTAAACGAAAAAGAGGTCGTATTTTTCCCAGATTTAGATTCGATAGGCAAATTGGAAGTGGTGCAATCTTTTCCACCAGAAAAAAACAAAATGGGCAACCAAACCGAGTGGATAAAAAAATACAATCTTACGCAATTTGATGCGGGCACATATAAAATTCCTGCACTGGAGGTAGTAATAAACACTAAAAAAACCAAATCTAAGAGTATAGAAATTTTGGTAATTGATGTGGAAGTAGATACTACAAAGCAAAAATTGTATGAGATTAAAGAAGACGAATTACTTTCTATACAACCAGAAGAAAAGCAACAAGAACTTTCCGATTATCAACTAATTTTAGGAGTATTTTTTGCTTTTTTCTTAGCAGGTATTTTGTATATAATTTTGCGAATAAAACAGCGTAAAAAAACAAAATCAGAAGCCTATATTTCTCCATATAATAAAGCTATTTTAGCTTTTTCAGAAGTAAATACCAATACCAATTCTAAAGAGTATTATTCTAATTTAACCCAGATAATAAAATCGTATTTTGAAAAAACCTTAGAATTTTCTGCGTTAGAAAGTACTACAGAACAGTTTATTTTTAAACTTAAAAAAGCGGTTAAAAATAAGAAATTTCAAATTTCAGAAACGTCTATTTCTCAAATTGAAACCCTTTTTACTAAGGCAGATTTAGTAAAGTTTGCAAAGATTTTAATTGATTTACCTGAACAGAATGCAGACAAAGTTGCTGCAGAAAACCTGATTAATGTTTTTCACAAAACCTTACCCATTTCTGCCGAAGAACAACAAGTTGCGTTAGCCAAATTAGTAGAAATAGAACAACAAAATAAATATAAAAACATCAGACAAACGGCATTTATTGTAGCGTTTTTAGTGTCATTAGTTTCTGTTGTTACTTTTTTTGGATGGGAAAATGTTACCCATTATTTTTCTGCAAAAATTAACGGAAAAGATGCCGATTATTATCTAAAAAAAGAATGGATCGTATCAGAATACGGATTTCCTATTTTGCAAGTAGAAACGCCAGAAGTTTTAGTTCGTGATTTGGTGACATCTAAAAATCCAAACATTAAAAATATCGCTCAATTTTCTTGGCAAAATCCAAAGGATAAATTAGCAATCTCAGTAAAAACTATCTCGTATAAAGATTCTGTAAAAGTAAATTTAAAACAGCTTTTTAATGACGAATTAAGTCAATTAATGCAACAACAAGCTAAGAAAATTCAAACCACAGCAAAGAAATTTAAAAATGTAAAGGATTTATCTGGCGATGTTTTAGAAGGAACTTTTGAAATAAATGAAGTGAATGAAACTAAAAAAATGCGATTTTTCACGGTTTTTATTACTGATAGTTACGGCTTGCAAACAGTCAGAATTACTCATGATGCTAAGGATAAATTAGCTAAAGATTTTATAGATCGTATTACAAATAGTCTCGAACAAATAAATCAAGAAGATGAATAGCGCCTTGATGCATCCTCATTTTTTATGGTTGTTATTGGTTATTCCAATAGCCGTGTTTTGGCATTATAAAACAATCAAACAACAACATCCAGCCATAAAAATAAGCACAACAGAAGGGTTTTCCATACCAAAATCTTGGCTAATGAAATGCCGCCCCTTTTTATTTTTGTTAAAAATTATGGCGTTAGGATTTGTAATTATTGCTTTAGCACGACCAAGAAACACCCAAAAATCAAGTTATACAGATAGTAAAAACGGAATTGATATTGTGATTGCTACCGATGTATCGGGAAGTATGCTGGCAACTGATTTTAAGCCAAACCGATTGGAAGCCATAAAAAAAGTAGCCGAATCATTTATACAAAAACGAACAAATGACAGAATTGGATTAGTGGTGTATGCAGGTGAAAGTTACACCAAAACACCAGTAACTTCAGATAAAACAATGTTGCTAAGTGCTTTAAGAGAAGTACAATATAACGGTTTGGTTTTACAAGACGGAACCGCTATTGGAATTGGTTTAGGAACCGCCATAAACCGAATTAAAAACAGCAAAGCAAAATCGAAAATCATCATTTTATTAACCGATGGTGTAAATAATGTGGGAAGTTTAGATCCCATTTCGGCAGCAGAAATTGCTAAAGATTATGGAATAAAAGTATATACTGTTGGAGTAGGAACAAACGGAATGGCTAATTTTCCTGTAGCAAAAGACAGTAATGGGAATATTGTTTTTCAACCACAAAAGGTTGAAATTGATGAGAAAATTCTACAAGAAATCGCAGCAATAACCAAAGGGAAGTATTTTAGAGCTACTGATAACAATAAATTAGAAGCAATTTATGATGAAATAGACGGTTTAGAAAAGTCTAAAATTACAGAAAATCGCTTGATGCTATTTGACGAACAATTTCGTAGTTGGTTACTAATTGGATTATTCGTTTTAATTTTAGAAATGATACTAAGTCGCACACTATTTAAAAGTTTTATATAATGTTTGAATTTGAATCGCCATATTATTTTATTTTGTTGTTGCTTATTCCAATTGGAATTGTAGCACAAAATAGCTATGTAAAATGGCAAACCGAAAAACAAGCAGAATTTGGAGAGCACCAAGCAATGGAGAAGCTTTTAATGGGTGCTTCTATAAATAAATCAAGAGTAAAATTTATGCTACAAATAATGGCTGTTTTTTTTATTGTTTTAGCATTAGTGAATCCGAAATTGGGTTCAAAAGTTGAAGCAGTTCCTGCAAAAGGAGTAGAAATTGTGTTTGCCATTGATGTTTCAAAAAGTATGTTGTGTACAGATATTCAGCCCAATCGTTTGGAAAAATCTAAGCAGATAATAACACAAATTATCAATTCAACTGGTAGTGACAGAATAGGAATTGTAGCTTATGCGGGAAGCGCTTATCCTGTGTTGCCTATGACAACGGATTATGAATTGGCAAAAATGTTTACACAAAGTATGAATACAGATATAATTTCTTCTCAAGGAACAGCAATTGAAAGTGCTATTCAAACCAGTGTGGATTTCTTTGACAATCCAACTTCGGGAAAAGCTATTATTTTGCTTTCAGATGGTGAAGATCACGAAAATACTTCTTTCGAAGTAACCAAAATAACAAAAGAAAAAAACGTAAAAATAATTACAGTTGGTATAGGAACTTCAAATGGCGGCACAATTGAATTTGTTGATGAATTGGGTTTTCAACAAGTTAAAAAAGATAAAAACGGTCAAGTTGTAACTACGAAACTTAACGAAGAAGTATTACAAAAAATTGCTTCGGAAACCAATGGAACGTATTGTAATGATACACAGATATCAAAAGTGGTAACTACTATAAAATCGGCATTAGCATCGGTAAAACAACAAGAATTTAAAGCCCAACAATTGGCACAGAAACAATCGCAATTTCAGTGGTTTTTAGGCATAGCATTCTTATTGTTACTATTAGAATTTTTTATAACAAATCAGAAGTTTAAAGGTTTTCATATCAAAAATTGGTTTCAAAACAAACAAATTAACTTGGTATTTCTTTTATTTTTTGTATCTGCAACTGCATTTTCACAGGAAAATAAAACAGTGAATTTTCAACAAAAGGAAAAACAATTACGACTAATTAAAGCCAAAGAAAAAAAGAAAAAACAACCAGCAGAATATAATTTAGGAAACACCATTTATAAAAATAAAAAGTATGCCGAAGCGATAAGCAATTATAAAAATGCCGCTTTAATAGCAAACTCTTCTGCACAAAAACACAAAGCGTATCATAATTTAGGAAATGCATATATGCAAGATAAAAATTACAAATCAGCAGTTGCATCATACAAAAATGCTTTAAAAGCGAACGCTAAAGATGAAAAAACCAGATACAATTTAGCATTAGCAAAAAAATTATTAAAAAAATATCCGCCAAAACCAAATCCTAAAAAGAACAAAAAGGATAAAGAAGATAAAAAGAAAAACGACAAAGACAAGTCAAAAAATAAAGATAAAAAAACACCAAAAAAACCAAGCGCAAACAAACAGCGAATGGATAACGTGCTAAAAGCAATTAGCAATGAAGAAAAAAAAGTACAAGAAAAAGTAAATGCCAACAAAGCTAAAACAAACACAACAAGCACAGAAAAAGATTGGTAAAATGAATAATAAAATAAAAATACTACTTACCTTATTGCTTTTCTCTTTTCTTTCCTTTTCTCAGGTTAAATTAGAAGTAAAAGCAGAAAAAACGAACCTTAAAATTGGTGAAGTGATTCAGGTTTCTTATTTTTTTAATGAAGAAGGCTCAAACTTTACACCGCCTAATTTTAATGGGTTTAATAAAGGTGGTTCGTACGTTTCTTCTAATGAAGAATACATAAATGGAGATTACGCCATACAACAAGTGTATACTTATGTAATTCAGGCTGCTAAAGCTGGAAAATTAGTTATTTCTCCAGCAACTATTAAATTTAATGGAAAAACATATGCATCAAAATCTGTAGCTATTTCTGTTTCAAATGAAAAAGCTGCTGATGCCATACAGAGAAATCAAAATTCAACTAATGTATCAAAATCCGCTGTAGTAAATAAATCTATTGCTGGCGCAAACAATTTATTATTTATTGATGTAGAAGTTAGTAAAACCAACGCGTTTGTAAATGAACCAGTTGAGGTAAATTATCGTATTTATTTGGCACCCAATTTAGAGATTGAGCTAAACAAAAATATGGTTACAAAATTCAATAACTTTTGGAGTCAAACGGAAGATGTGCAAGGCGGATGGGAGCGAAAGGTTGTAAATAATAGAGTATATAAATCCAAAATTTTCAAAAAAGCCATATTGTATCCACAAAAAATTGGGAAATTAGAAATAACACCTATTACATTAGATTTAAATATCAGTTATCCAACAGGAGATTTTGATTTTTTTGGCGATCCAGAATTTGATGTAGCCAGAAGAGAAATTGTTTCAAATACAAAATATCTTCAAGTAAGTTCTTTACCTGAAAAAGGCAAACCAGATAATTTTACAGGTGCTGTTGGGACTTTTGAATTTAAAGCAAATGTTACTAAAAATGAATTAAAATCAGGCGAATCATTACAATTAGATTTAATTGTTTCAGGAAAAGGAAATTTAAAATTATTTGAAATCCCTAAACCTAATTTACCATCTAATTTTGAAATTTACGAACCAAAACATCAAGAATTTGTAAACGAAAATATAAACGGAATTTCAGGTAAAATCGTAGATAGTTATACCATAATCCCTCAAGAAAAAGGGAATTTTAAATTAAAATCACAATATTTTTCTTTTTTCGATATAACATCAAAAACATATAAAACCATTTCATCTGAAGCTATAGATTTAGAAGTCCTTCTAGGGGAAAACCAAGCGAAAGTTACTTCGAATTCAAAATATAAATTAGCTGAAAAATCTCAAAAAACAGAACCAACATCAGGGGTTGAATTTTCGGTTATGCATTTTATTGGACTTATTGCTTTAGCAGGATTGACTTTATTGTTTTTTACATTAAAAAGAAACAAATCGGAAACGGATGAAGAGGTAAAAACAGAAATAAAATCTATAAAAAAGGATTTTTCTGTAAACGATATGGAGCAATTTATAACAAATAAAGAAGTGTTTTATCAGGAAATGGAACTCAAAATAAATGCGCTTTTACAGTATAAATTTGGTTTAGAAAAAGCAGATTTAAATAAAGAAAATATTATTCAAAAATTTCAGGAAAACCACATTTCCCAAGAAAACACTAATGATTTTATAGGACTGTTACAAAACTGCGAAAAAGCAAGATATATGCCAACATCTGATGGGAATATGCAATTGGATTATGAAAAACTACAACAATTAGTTCAAATTATTAACGTGTAAAGGCAATAATCATATTATAATTTTGTTTAGTGTATATTTGTAGTTCAACTTATTTTATGAAAAAAATATTTTTTTATATATTCTTTTGTTTTTCGATACTTTCTTTTTCACAACAGAAATTATGGAAAGGTTATTTTTCATATAATGAAATTACAGACATTTGTATTTCTGACCAAAAAGTGTATTCCAGCACTAAAAACTCAGTATTTAATAAAGACGTTTCTTCAAATATTTTAACCACTTTTACTTCAGTAAATGATGTAAAACCAGATGAAATTACCGCTATTTTCCACACATCAAATAATTATACATTAATTGGAAATAAAAACGGATTAATCATTCTTATAAAACCTGACGGAACCACACTAAATAAAGTTGATATTATTACCGATGTGCCAGTGCCAGCCAACAGTAAAAAAATTAATGATTTTTACGAACATAACGGAAAAGTATACGTGTCTACACAATACGGAATTAGTGTAATTAAGTTGTCTAATTTTGAAATTGAAAGCAGTTTTTATATTGGAAATTCTGGGGAATTTATTGATGTTTTACAAACTACAATTTTTAATAATGAAATTTTTGCAGTAACCCGAACACAAGGCATAAAAAAAGCAAGTATAACCAATCCTTTTTTATACGATTTTTCGCAATGGTCGGTTTTTAATTCTTTAAATTGGTTGAGCATTGTTACGTTTAGCAATCAATTAGTTGCTATGAATACTAACGGAATTACCTATAAATTTTCTGGTAATATTGCAGTGACTTTTTCGCAAATGGTAACAAATGGTTTAAAACTTAGAACCGATTCTGTTTACTTAACGATAACTAATCAAAGCCAAATTTTACTTTATAGTCAAAATTTTACTTTAGTAAATTCCATTAATTCAATTCCTAATTTTCTGGATACATTTACATGTGCCATTACAAAAAACAACATGTTATATATTGGAACAAAAAAAAGCGGTTTATTTGAAACTACCATTACAAATTCTAGTGCATTTACAAACATATCACCCAACGGACCAATTGAAGATTTGGCCTTTAAAGTAACCAAAACCAAAAACGATTTATGGCTAACTCACGGAAGTTATGACAGAACGTACACACCAGATTATAAGTTGCAAGGCATTAGTATTTTTAACACCAATACCGGTTGGACTAAAATTCCAAATACTGGAGTTGCTGGAGCAGTAACTTTAGCAGCAATTGCAGAAAACCCTAGAAATACAAGTGAAGTTTTTGTAGCTTCTGGACACAGTGGTTTATTGAAATTCACAAATAAAACAAATCCAATTCTATTTAACCAAACTAATTTTTTAGAATCAGTATTATTGCCACCTCCAAATCAAAACTTTGTGTCCGTGCGAATTAACGGAATGAAATATGATAAAGATGGTAATTTATGGCTTACAAACGCTTTAGTTAACAATGGAATAAAAGTGTTAAAAAGCAATAATACTTGGCAGTCATATAATTTAAGCGCGGTAATTCAAAACCCGACGACATTGCATTATGGTAATATAGATATTGATAAAAACGACACAAAATGGACTGCTACGTATGGAGGTGGAGTACTTGCTTTTAATGAAAAATACAATAATAAATTCATAATCATTAACGAAGAAAACGGAAATTTACCAAATAATGATGTGCGATGTGTGGCTGTAGATAACAAAAACCAACTTTGGATTGGAACGTTTAAAGGATTAAGAATTTTAAATAGCGTTGATAGATTTATTTCTGAATCATCACTAACAACTACAAATATTGTTATTCAGGATGGAGATTTGGCTCAAGAATTGTTTTACCAACAAGTAATTCAAGATATTAAAGTGGATGGCGCTAACAATAAATGGGTAGCTATTGCAGATGCTGGAGTTTTTCAAGTTAGTGCTAACGGACAAAAAACTTTACGAAGATTTACAAAAGACAATTCACCTTTACCCAGCAATAATGTGTTAGATATTGAAATTGATGAAGTTTCAGGTGAAGTGTTTTTTGCTACCGATAAAGGACTGGTTTCTTTTTTAGGATCTGCCACAAAAGGAGACGACGATTTAGAAAACGTATACATATATCCAAATCCGGTTCGTCCTGAATATTCAGGAACAGTAAAAATATCTGGATTGATGGATAAAGTCAATTTAAAAATCACAGATATTGAAGGAAATTTGGTTTTTGAAACCACATCTTCTGGTGGAACGGTAGAATGGGATACTACTGCGTTTGGAAAATATAAAGTAGCTTCTGGAGTATATATGGTTTTTGTTTCGTCAAGCGATGCAGCTGAAACTACAGTAAAAAAAATAATGGTAATTAGATAATGCAAATAAAAACCAAAGCCATTGTTTTAAGCGCCATTAAGTACCAAGAAAAAAGTTTAATTGTTAAATGTTTTACACAATCAGACGGGTTAAAATCTTATTTCATAGCAAGTGCTTTTTCTTCCAAAAAATCCAATCAAAAAATAGCATATTTTCAACCATTAAACCTATTGGAAATAGAAGCCAACCATAAAAAAAAAGGCACTTTAGAACACTTTAAAGAAGTAAAACTCGCGTATAATTATCAAAGTATAAATACGGATATTGTAAAAAGCGCAATGGTTTTTTTCTTGTCTGAAGTTGTAAATAATAGTGTTTTTGAAGAAGAAAAAAACGAGAATTTATTTTCATTTTTAGAAACGTCTTTGTTGTGGTTAGATGCGAATGATTCGGTTTCAAACTTTCATCTGATCTTTCTTTTAGAACTCACAAAATTTTTAGGGTTTTATCCGCAAATACAAGAAACAGATTTTGCCTATTTTGAAATGATTGACGGTGTTTTTTCACCTTTTCAAGGTACAAGTTGTCTAAACGCAAACGAAACAAACTTGTTAAAAAAAGCATTACGATTACGATATGACGACAATCAAAAAGTATTTGCAGGAACAGAGCGACAAATATTGTTAAAAATTCTTTTAGATTATTATACCATTCATTTAGACGGTTTTAAAAAACCAAAATCATTAGACGTTTTAAAAGAAGTTTTTTCTTAACCTACAACTTTTGCCTTTTACCTTTTGCCTTTTCTCTTTAAATCCTTACTTTCGCAAATTGATTTAAGATAGCGACAAAATGAGTACAAAATTTACGGAATACAAAGGACTTGACTTACCAACGGTAGCTTTAGAAGTTCTTGATTTTTGGAAGGAAAATAACATCTTTGAAAAAAGTGTATCTACACGTGAAGGAAACCAACCATTTGTATTTTTTGAAGGACCACCTTCTGCAAACGGGTTACCTGGAATTCACCACGTGATGGCGCGTGCTATTAAAGATATTTTTTGTCGATATAAAACTCAAAAAGGATTTCAAGTAAAACGAAAAGCAGGTTGGGATACGCACGGATTACCTGTAGAATTAGGTACTGAAGCCGCATTAGGAATCACAAAAGAAGATATTGGAAAAACCATTTCCGTTTCAGATTACAACGAAGCGTGTAAGAAAACAGTAATGCGTTACACCGACGTTTGGAATAACTTAACTGAAAAAATGGGCTATTGGGTAGATATGGAAGACCCATATGTGACCTATAAATCCAAATATATGGAATCGGTTTGGTGGTTGTTGAAACAAATTTACAACAAAGATTTACTATACAAAGGGTACACCATTCAACCGTATTCACCAAAAGCAGGAACAGGTTTGTCTTCGCACGAAGTAAATCAACCTGGTTCATATCGTGATGTTACCGATACCACTGTTGTAGCACAATTCAAAACTAAAGAAGACACATTACCAAACTTTTTACAAGGTTTTGGAACTATTCATATTTTAGCTTGGACAACCACACCATGGACGTTGCCAAGTAATACCGCTTTAACGGTGGGACCAAAAATTGACTATGTTTTAGTACAAACATTCAATCAATATACTTTTGAGTCTGTAAATGTTATTTTAGCTAAGAATTTAGTAGGAAAACAGTTTGGAAAAGGATTTTTTGCAAGCACAGAAGCAACTGATTTTGAAAATTTTAAAGCAGGTGATAAAAATATCCCGTTCGAAATTTTAGCCGAATGCAAAGGGTCAGATTTAGTAGGAATTCGTTACGAACAATTGATGCCTTTAGCGTTACCGTATCAAAATCCTGAAAATGCATTTAGAGTAATCGCTGGAGATTTCGTAACTACAGAAGATGGAACCGGAATTGTACACACCGCACCTACATTTGGAGCAGATGATGCTAAAGTTGCCAAAGAAGCTACTCCAGAAGTGCCACCAATGTTGGTTTTAGATGAAAATGGAAACGCAGTTCCTTTGGTAGATTTACAAGGAAAATTCATATCTAATTTAGGAGAATATTCTGGCAAATATGTTAAAAACGAATACTACAATGAAGGCGAAGCGCCAGAACGCTCTGCCGATGTAGAAATTGCTATCCAATTAAAAGAAGAAAATAAAGCCTTTAAGGTAGAAAAATACGTTCACAGTTACCCACATTGCTGGAGAACAGACAAACCCATTTTATATTATCCGTTAGATTCTTGGTTCATTAAAGTAACCGAAATCAAAGACCGAATGTTCGATTTAAACGAAACCATCAACTGGAAGCCAAAAGCTACTGGAGAAGGACGTTTTGGAAATTGGCTAAAAAACGCCAATGATTGGAACTTATCGCGTTCAAGATATTGGGGAATTCCTTTGCCAATTTGGAGAAACGAAGAAGGAACAGAAGAAATTTTAGTAGGTTCTGTAGCAGAATTAGTTCAAGAAATTGAAAAAGCAATTGCCGCTGGTTTCATGACTGAAAATCCATTTAAAGGATTCGAAATCGGAAATATGTCTGAAGAAAATTACGATTTAGTCGATTTACACAAAAATGTAGTGGACGAAATTATACTGGTTTCTGCATCTGGCAAACCAATGAAACGTGAAACTGATTTAATTGATGTTTGGTTCGATTCGGGTGCGATGCCTTATGCACAATGGCATTATCCTTTCGAAAATAAGGAAAAAATTGACGAAAACAAAGATTTCCCTGCCGATTTTATTGCTGAAGGAGTTGACCAAACAAGAGGTTGGTTTTATACCCTACACGCGATTTCTACTTTAGTTTTTGATAAAATTGCGTATAAAAATGTGGTGTCAAATGGTTTAGTATTAGATAAAAACGGACAAAAAATGTCAAAACGTTTAGGCAATGCTGCCGATCCATTTGATACGTTAGCTGAATATGGCCCAGATGCTACGCGTTGGTACATGATTTCAAATGCCAATCCGTGGGACAATTTAAAATTTGATTTAGAAGGTATTGCTGAGGTGCGTAGAAAATTCTTTGGAACGCTTTATAACACCTATTCTTTCTTTGTTTTATATGCTAATATTGATGGTTTTAACTACAGTGAAGACGAAGTTCCTTTAGCAGAACGACCTGAAATTGATCGTTGGATTTTATCGGAATTACATACGCTTATTCAAGTGGTTGATGTCGCTTATGCAGATTACGAACCTACTCGTGCTACTCGTGCTATTTCTGATTTTGTTCAAGAGAATTTAAGTAATTGGTACGTGCGTTTATGCCGTCGTAGATTTTGGAAAGGCGACTATGCTCAAGAC
This sequence comes from Flavobacterium sp., assembly GCF_044341185.1. GTDB lineage: Bacteria > Bacteroidota > Bacteroidia > Flavobacteriales > Flavobacteriaceae > Flavobacterium. Next base: position 16,128 of record NZ_JBIISE010000029.1, on the reverse strand, counting down.
AAAATTGCCGCCTATCAGACGCTTTATACCTGCTTAGAAACAGTTGCAAAATTAGCCGCGCCGGTTGCACCGTTCTTTATGGACAGACTGTATAAAGACCTGAATGCCAATACTAATAAGGAAAATTTTGAAAGTATACACTTATCTGTTTTCCCAGTTTCGGTTGAAAACTTTGTTGATAAATCACTAGAAAGTAGAATGCAGAAAGCACAAACGATTTCTTCGTTGGTTTTATCTCTTCGTAAGAAAGAAATGATAAAAGTACGTCAGCCGTTACAAAGAGTAATGATTCCAGTGCTTGACGCTACTTATAAAGCTGAAATTTTAGCTATTGAAGACCTGATTAAGGCAGAAGTTAATGTAAAAGAAATCGAGTTGTTAGAAGATGCATCTGGGGTATTAATTAAACAAATTAAACCGAATTTTAAAGCATTAGGACCTCGTTTTGGTAAAGATATGGGCTTGATTGCCAAAGAGATACAGTCATTTACGCAAGAGCAAATTAATGAGTTAGACAAAGCAGGTGAATTGACAATTACCAGTTCTGGAAAAAGTATTACTTTAACAGTCGAAGATGTGGAGATTTCTTCTCAAGATATTCCGGGTTGGTTAGTGGCCAATTCAAATGGAATTACAGTAGCTTTAGATATTACAATTTCTGAAGAATTACGTAAGGAAGGAATAGTGAGAGAGTTAGTCAACAGAATTCAAAATATTCGTAAAGATTCTGGTTTTGAAGTTACAGATAAAATTAAAGTTCAAATACTAAAAAATGATAGTATTGAACAAGCGGTACTCGCAAATGAATCGTACATCAAATCAGAAACACTAACAAATGAACTAATTTTTGTATCAGAAATAAATAATGGTACGGAAATTGAGTTTGATGAGTTAAAAACAACAATATTAATTTCAAAATAATAAAACCTTTTGGTGCTATTTGATTGAAATAATAAATTTTAAAAAAATGTCAATTATGATAGATCAACAAATAAGATTCTCAGACGCAGAATTACAAGAATTCAAGGAATTAATTAATTTAAAGTTAGACAAAGCTAAAAACGACTTAGAATTAATTAAAAGTGCGTATTTAAACGATTCTAATAACGGAACGGAAGATACTTCACCAACATTCAAAGCATTTGAAGAAGGAAGCGAAACGATGAGTAAAGAAGCGAATTCGCAATTGGCTATTCGTCAAGAAAAATTCATTCGCGATTTAAAAAACGCATTAATTCGTATTGAAAATAAAACGTACGGAATATGCAAAGTTACCGGAAAATTAATCAATAAAGAACGTTTAAAAATTGTTCCTCACGCCACAATGAGCATTGAAGCAAAAAATTTACAGCGTTAAAAAACGTTACTAAATATAAAAACGCTCCTTTTGGGGCGTTTTTTATTCGTTAAAATTGTTACTTTTGCACAAACATTAAAAAATGAACCTAAGAAAAGCCTATTTATTTGTATTTCTAATTTTACTTATTGATCAAGCAAGTAAAATTTACATCAAAACAAATTTTTATATCAACGAACAAGTAAAAGTGTTCGATTGGTTTAGAATTTATTTTGTGGAAAACGAAGGAATGGCTTGGGGCGCTGAAATTCCAGGTGATTATGGTAAATTATTTTTAACTCTATTTAGAATTGTTGCTGTTGGAGGAATTTCTTGGTGGCTGTACGATTCTATAAAGAAAAAATTGTCAAATTATTTAACTTTTGCTATCACTTTAATTTTAGCAGGCGCTATTGGTAATATTATCGATTCTGTTTTTTACGGCGTAGTTTTTAATGATAGTTACAGTCAAGTAGCTACCATGTTTTCCGATAAACCATATGGGACATTGTTTCACGGGGAAGTAGTGGATATGTTTTATTTTCCAATAATTAAAGACATTCCAATGCCTGAGTGGGTGCCTTTTATTGGTGGAAGACCTTTTACATTTTTCAACGCTATTTTCAACGTGGCCGATGTTGCCATTTCTACTGGTTTTGGAATTCTAATTGTATTCAACAAAAGATGTTTTAACTAAAAACAAAACATAATTTTCTGTTATTTTAATCTTTATTTATTCCTATTTTAAATAATCATATCGTAAATTTGCCTCAAATAGTTTTGATATGTTCGATGTTCAGAAAATAAGAGCGCAGTTTCCTATATTGTCACAAAGCGTTAACGGAAAACCTTTAGTGTATTTCGATAATGGAGCGACTTCACAAAAACCTCAAGTTGTAATTGATAGTATTGTAGATTATTATTCCAATTACAATGCAAATATTCACCGCGGTGTCCATACGTTAAGTCAATTAGCAACAGATGCCTACGAACAAGCTCGATATAAAATTCAAAAGCATTTTAATGCAAAACAGCCGTACGAAATCATTTTTACTTCAGGGACAACCGAAAGTATTAATTTAGTTGCTAATGGTTTCGCCTCTTTAGTAAAAAAAGAGGATGAAATAATTATTTCGGCATTAGAACATCATAGTAATATTGTACCTTGGCAAATGTTGTGCGAAAAAACGGGTGCGATTTTAAAAGTAATTCCAATAGATAGTAATGGCGAATTAATTTTGTCGGAATACGAAAAATTACTTTCTAATAAAACCAAATTAGTTTGTTGCAATCACATTTCAAATGCTTTAGGAACGCTAAATCCAATCGAAGAAATAATAAAAAAAGCACATGCCGTTGGGGCAGCAGTTGTAATTGATGGCGCACAATCTTGTCCGCATTTACAGCCTGATGTTCAAGCTTTAGATGTTGATTTTTTTGTAACTTCTGCGCATAAAATGTGTGGTCCAACAGGTGTTGGAATGCTCTACGGTAAAGAAGAATGGCTGCGCAAATTGCCACCCTATAAAGGCGGCGGAGAAATGATTGCTACTGTTACTTTCGAAAAAACTACATATGCAGATTTGCCTCATAAATTTGAAGCCGGAACGCCAAATATTTGCGGTGGAATTGCTTTTGGAGCGGCTATTGATTACATGAACGAAATTGGATTTGACAACATAGCCAAACACGAACATGAATTATTGCTTTACGGAACAAAAAAGCTGCAAGAAATTGAAGGATTAACCATCTACGGACCAACAGATTTAACTAAAAAAGCGTCTGTAATTTCTTTCAATATAGAAAACATTCATCCGTATGACATGGGCACAATTATAGATAAATTAGGTATAGCGGTTCGAACAGGACATCATTGTGCACAACCAATTATGGATTTTTATAAAATTCCAGGCACAATAAGAGCCAGTTTTGCCTTTTACAATACCAAAGAAGAAATTGATATATTTGTAGCAGCTGTTAAAAAAGCTAAAATGATGTTATCGTAACTAAAATCTCAACTTATGAAAAGATTTTTAATGCTTTTTACCGCAACGCTACTTCATTTTGCCTGTAGCGAAACTAAAAGTGCCGTTGTAGAAACTGTACCTTCAATTTATTATGAGGCAAGTACTAGAGGTTATTTTTTATCTTTAAAAGTAGAAAATAAAATGATTTACATCTATAAAGATAGAAATAGTAAAGAATATTCAGATAAATTGGTTCTTTCAGAGGAAGAATGGTCAGAAATTTCAACATTAGCAAAAGCGGTTGATTTAGCAAAAGTAAAAGACTTGAAGTGGCCAACAGAAAAAAGATATTATGATGCTGCAGCTTTTGCTAATATTATTTTCGAATCAAAAGGCATTAAATATCCAGCTAATGGTTTCGACCATGGTTTTCCACCATCAGAAATTGAAAAATTAGTTACTAAAATTACGAAACTAGCAGAAAAAAATAATGAATATTAAAGAAATACAAAACGAAATTGTTTCCGAATTCTCTATGTTCGATGATTGGATGGAACGTTACGAATACATTATCGAATTAGGAAAAGGCTTGCCAATTATTGAGGACCAATTCAAAACAGAAGACAATATCATTAAAGGTTGTCAGTCAAAAGTTTGGGTTTATGCTGAAGAAAAGGACGGAAAAGTCGTTTTTTCAGCCGATAGCGATGCCATTTTAACTAAAGGAATAATTGCAATTCTAATTCGAGCTTTTTCAAACCAAACTCCGGCTGCTATTTTAGAAGCCAATACCGATTTTGTAGATGAAATTGGATTGAAAGAGCATCTCTCAGCCACACGTGCAAACGGCTTGGTTTCGATGATAAAAAAAATAAAAATGTATGCTTTAGCATTTAATTCATTAAATAAATGAAGTTAATAACGACTTTTATTTTATTGTTTTGTTTTTCAAATGGTTTTTCTCAAAGCAATTTTGAAAAAATGCCTGAAAACGCAAAGGAAATTCATTTTGAGTATACATCAAAGTCAAATTTTTATTATAATGAAGTTGGAATATATGCAGATCCTTTATTGTTTGAATTAGAACTTCAAAATGTAAAGTACATGAAATTAAATCATCCAAAAGAAAACTACATCTGTGGTTTTGTCCCTTTTTCAAATATGGATTCTGAAACTTTAGATAAAGTGGCTTCAATTTTGTTTCATAATAATATAAATTATAAGGCGGTTTATAATTTTAAGAAAAATATTACCACAATTGTTGCCAGAAGTGAAGATGACAAACTTTTTTTTGCCAAAATATTAAAAAGAAACAAAACAAGTTTTAAGTTTAAAATTGATTTAAATTATAAGAAAAATATCAAAACCATCTTTTCCCAAAATTCTTATAATTATAATAAATTTGATGAAATAAAAAAAAGTATAAAATGGAGTGATAGTATAAATGGTACATTTAATGATAAATGGAACAACACATTATTAACGAATTTTGTAAAAATAGATCAAAATCTTCCTAACCAAATTTCATTAGGAATACTATTCGAAAATAATAATTTTGGAATTACAAAAGTAACTGATCTTTACACAACAACAGAACTTAAATCTGTATCATACAGATAAATAAATAGAAGAAAATGGAAGAATTTAAAGACGAAATTAACTTAGGCGAAAGCGTAGTATCTGCATTAAAAGGAATTTACGATCCAGAAATTCCTGTAGATATTTATGAATTAGGTTTAATTTATGATGTAATGATTAACGAAGACAATGAAGTTAAAATATTAATGACATTAACCTCGCCAAATTGTCCAGTTGCTGAATCGTTACCAAAAGAAGTGGAAGAAAAAGTTGAAAAAATTGACACGATTAAATCTTGTGAAGTAGAAATTACTTTTGATCCACCATGGAGTAAAGATTTAATGAGCGAAGAAGCCAAATTAGAATTAGGAATGCTTTAATATAGTGTTCAGTGTTCAGTTTTTAGTTGGCAGTTCCCTTCTAATACTTTTCACTTTTTACTAATTACTTAAATTATGGAAGAAATAGTAAATAAAGTGGCCAACAGCGCCTTAATGGTTTTCGATTTAGAAGATTATTATCCAGATAATCATGTGATAGCAGTTGATGTATCCCAATGGTTGTTTGGTGGTGTTATTTTGAAGGAAACCGAATTTAGATCCCAATTAAAAGCAACTGATTGGTCAGTTTACGAAGATAAATATGTAGCATTATATTGTTCAGAAGATGCCATTTTACCCGCTTGGGCATACACGTTAGTTACAGTTCATTTAGCGCCATTTGCTTTAAAAGTAATTCAAGGCACTAAAGAATTGGCGATTATCGATTGGTATCAAGATATTTTAAATAAATTAGACTACACAAATTATTTTGACAAACCTTTGATTTTAAAAGGATGTTCTAAAAAAGAAGTACCCAATGAAGTGTACACTTTAGCCATTCAAAAATTAATGAAGGTAGCCAAAAGCATTATGTTTGGCGAAGCGTGTTCCGCAGTGCCTTTGTATAAAAAAAAGTAATTAGAAAATTAAAAGTATAAAAAACCCAGTCAATTTGACTGGGTTTTTGTTTTTATAAATTGTGTGAGATTCTTTTAGAATTACAAACGTTGTGAGTAATTTTTATATTTTCGAATTTTGGAATTTCATCTAATTTTCTTCTTCTTCAATTACATCTTTGTAATCTGGATATAAAAATTTATTGTAAGGAAAACGACTGATATGAATGCTTCGCACCGCCTCATAAACTTTTTCTCTAAACGCTTCAAAGTTTTCTTTTTCTGTAGCGGAAATAAAAAGCGTGTTGTTTTCGCCTAAATTATTCATCCATGTTTTTTCCCAATCTTGAAGCGAGAAATTTTTGGATGTTTTTTCAATAGTTTCATCGCTTTCGTCAATTTTTACATATTTGTACGCGTCAATTTTATTAAAAACCATAATTGTTGGTTTATCGGCACTTTTGATGTCTAATAAAATTTTATTTACAGCCGAAATATGATCTTCAAATTCAGGATGAGAAATATCTACCACGTGTAAAAGTAAATCGGCTTCTCGTACTTCATCCAAAGTACTTTTAAAAGAATCTACCAATTGAGTAGGCAGTTTTCTAATAAAACCAACCGTATCGGAAAGTAAGAACGGTAAATTTTTAATAACTGTTTTTCTAACCGTAGTGTCAAGGGTAGCAAAAAGTTTATTTTCTACAAATACTTCGCTTTTTCCAACGGCATTCATTAAAGTTGATTTTCCTACGTTGGTATAACCCACTAAAGCCACTCGAACCATTGCGCCACGATTGCCTCTTTGAGTCGACATTTGCTTATCTATAACCTTAATTTTTTCTTTAAGTAAGGAAATTCTATCTCTTACAATTCTTCTATCGGTTTCAATTTCTGTTTCACCAGGACCACGCATACCAATTCCGCCTCGTTGACGTTCTAAGTGTGTCCACATTCCGGTTAACCTAGGTAATAAATATTGGCATTGTGCTAATTCAACTTGTGTTCTAGCATAAGACGTTTCGGCACGTTGTGCGAAAATATCTAAGATTAAATTGGTACGATCTAAAACTTTGCAATCTAATTCTCTAGTGATATTTTTTTGTTGAGACGGCGTTAATTCATCATCAAAAATTACCGAATTGATATCATATTCTTTGATGTATGTTTTAATTTCTTCAAGTTTTCCAGTGCCTACAAATGTTTTAGGATGCGGTTTATCTGTCTTTTGCCAAAAACGTTTCACTACTTCACCGCCAGCCGTAAAGGTTAAAAACTCTAATTCGTCTAAGTATTCGTTTAGTTTTTCCTCACTTTGATTTTGAGTGATAAGCCCAACAATTGCCGTTTTTTCAAAGATATGTTTTTCAACTTCTAGCATAAGTTTTGTAAAATATTCACAAAAATAGCCAATAAATATCAATAAATTGCAAACTTGTCGTTTAACGATTTTTTATTGCCATATATCGATTAATTTAGTAAACTTTAATAATCTTATTACATTTGTTAATACTTATATAATTTAAATACAAAAACTATAATGAAAAAACTACTTTTATTATTATTTATGTTTGCAGGTTTCAGTGTTTTCGGACAAATATCTGAAAACTTTGAAGGCACAACATTCCCGCCAACTGGTTGGACAACATTTGAAACAGGAACAGGAACTGTTCAGAGTTGGTCTGAAACCAATTTAGGTGTTTTCACTTATGGAGGTGTTGGTAAATCAGCAATGATTAACAAAGAAAATGTGGCTACGGGTCTAGCAATTGACTGGATGGTTACTTCTGCAGTTACCGTTCCTGCAAATGGTCAGTTGAGGTTTTATACCAAAACCATTCAAACAGGAGTTCAAGGAAGTTTATTTGACATTAAAATTTCAACAACTTCACAAACTAACCCTTCAAGTTTTACCAATCTTGTTTCTTATGACGAGGCTTCTTTAACTGCAGTATCAAATGTTTACGAAGAAAAAGTAATTGATATACCAGCTACATATCCAGTAGGTTCTACTATTTACATTGCCTTTGTCATGACGAATGACAATGGGGACAGATGGTTAATTGATAACGTAAACGTAGTACCAAAATGTAATGCACCTGTTGGGCCATTAGCAACAGCAAACGAAACTACAACGAGTGCCCAATTAAGCTGGGGAAATCCAGGCGGAATTACTGCATGGGAAATAGAAGTGGTGCCTTTTGCAAGTGCATTTACAGGTGTTCCTAATTATACAGGAGTAACTACAAATCCATATACTGTAACAGGGTTATTACCAAACACGTTATATAAATTTCAAGTTCGTTCAGTTTGTGCTTTTCCTAGCGATTGGTTTGGACCAAGAAGTTTTCAAACGGCATCTTTTGGAGATACCTGTGCAGGACCTATAGTAGTTGGTACTTTACCTTACCAAACAATTGACAATACTGCTAATTATTTAGATTTATTTGATACTGCACAACCCTTAACATGCAGTGGAACAGCAACCAATTATATGGCAGGTAATGATGTGTTTTATTCCTACACTGCTACATTTACAGGTAATATTGCTATTTCTTTATCACCTACAAACGTAAGTTCAAGTATACATGTATACAGTGCTTGTCCAGGAACAGCAGGAGTTACCTGTTTAGCAGGTGTTGCAAACGCAAACGCAACACCAAGAAACATCAATCCATTAGCTGTAGTAGCAGGAACAACGTACTATATTATAGTATCATCAAGTGCGGCACAGCAAACGGTTGGATATACCTTAACGATTCAACAAGTTTTTTGTAACCAACCAACTGCTTTAGCAGCGACAGTTACATCAAGCACAACTGCTAACTTATCATGGGCTGCCGCAACAGGAATTACTACTTGGCAATATTCAGTTGGAGAAGCACCTTACGGATTACCTACAGGAACTACTTTCACATCAACCACTTCTAATACTACAAATGCTTTTACAGGAATTCCAGGTATTGTTTATGAATATTATGTAAGAGCAGATTGTAATAATGGTAATTATAGTATCTGGACGGGACCATTTTCATTTACATTACCACAAGTAGCTACACCATTAAACTTTACAGATGGATTAGAAACCTTAACAGGTTGGACATTAAATAATGGGACACAATCTAATAAATGGGCAGTTGGTTCAGCAGTGAATAATGGCGGAACAAAATCCTTATATATTACAGACACTAATGGTGCAACTAATACGTATAATAATACTGCTACTTCAGTAGTTCAAGCGTATAAAGATTTTGTAATTCCAGCAGGAGCTACTCAATTGGATTTTACATTCGATTGGCGATCTGTTGGTGAAGTACAAGATTACATTCGTGTTTGGACAGTTCCTACTACTTTTACCCCAACAGCAGGAACACAAATTACAGCTGTGGCAAATAGTAGAATAAAAATAGGACCTGATTTCACATCAATTCCAAACTTTACTACACAAAATTACACATTAAATGCTACGCCTTATGCTGGTGGAAATATGCGTGTGGTTTTTGAATGGAGAAATAACAACACAGTTGGAAATCAACCCCCAGCTGCAATTGATAATATAAAATTAGATTTAATTACTTGTCCTAAACCAGGCAATTTAACGATTTCAAATATTGGATATAATGTTGCCCAAGTTAACTGGGCAAATGGCGCAACGGAAACCCAGTGGGAAGTATTAGTATTACCAGCAGGTTCTGCAGCACCAACGGCAGCTTCAGTTGGAGTTGTTACAACAGGTAATCCATTCACTATTACAGGATTAACTTCAGTTACCTGTTATGATGTATATGTAAGAGCAATTTGTTCTTCTAATTCTTTAAGTTTTTGGTCGGTTCCGGTGAATTTCTGTACTTCTCCAAATTTTTGTGCTGGAGACCATTATACGGATACAGGAGGTACAACTGGAGCGTATCAAAATAATGAAAGTACATTTGTAACAGCTTGTCCAGCAAATGTTGGAGATGTTGTGACTATAGTTTTTAACTCATTTAATTTAGCCGCAGGAGATAATTTAATTATTAGAAATGGTGATTTAGCTACCTCACCTATTGTTGGTACATATACAGGAGCTAATTTACCTCCAAGTTTTACTTCAACATCACCAACAGGTTGTTTATATTTCTCATTTACCTCTAATGCAACAGGAACTAGTTCGGGTTGGGATGCAACAGTATATTGTACAACGCCAATTACTTGTTTTAAACCAACATCGGTAACGGTTTCTAATATTACGGGTACAACAGCATCTGTATCTTGGACAGAATCTGGTAGCGCAACACAATGGCAAATAATAGCTTTACCAGTTGGTTCTAATGTTCCTGCATTAAATTTTACAGGAGTAAACGCTACAAGCCCATTCTTATTAACAGGTTTAAATCCTTCATCAACTTATACTTTTTACGTAAGAGCAATATGTTCACCAATAAATAAAAGTTTTTGGTCAGATGGGGTTAATTTCACCACAACACCACTTAATGATTTATGTACAAATGCAACTGTTGCAATTCTTAATGATGACTTAAACTGTACTTTATTAAATAATGGCGTTTTAACTGGCGCTACACCTACAGTAACTCCGGCTTTAACTTGTTCTGCTACAGCAAATGATGTTTGGTACTCTTTTGTAGCTACTAAACCAACACATACATTTAGTCTGTCAAATGTATTGCCAACAGGCACGACAGTAAATTTTGCTCTATATTCAGGAACTTGTAATGCACTTACACAATTACAATGTGGCGCAACATCTTATGTAGCAAATAGTTTAGTTATTGGTCAAACTTATTATGTGAGAGTTTATACTACTGCTTCAACTAATACATCTGTTTCATTTAGTTTATGTATTGGCGCTGTGCCTTGTCCTGAAGCGGTTTCATTATGTAATCAACCTATAACATATCCAAACGCTACAGGCGTTATTAATTTAGGTTCATATGGTTGTTTAGGTACCTCCCCAAATGCAAGTTTTTTCTTCTTGGAGGCTGCTCAGAGCGGTTCGTTAAGTTATACTATAACTCAAGTTACTACAGGTGGAACTCCAATAGATGTAGATTATGCATTATGGGGTCCTTTTGCCAGTAGAGACGCAGGTTGTGTTTTGATTCCAAACGGGAGTCCTGTGAGTTGTAGTTTTTCTGCAGCTGCTACAGAAAACTTTACTATTACAGTAACTGCAGGTCAAGTATATATTTTGATGGTAACTAATTATGCTAATCAAGCAGGAACGGTAACTATGACACCAAATCCAAATAATACAGCACAATCATTTTGTTATCCATATAATACATTTAATTATTCGGCTGTTACTTATTGTAGTAATAGTGTAAATCAAACGCCAGTATTGATAGCTGGTGCTGTTGCTGGAACATATTCTGCATCACCAGCAGGATTATCAATAAATTCTGTGACAGGAGAAATTAATTTTGCAACAAGTACACCTGGTACATATACTGTAACAAGTACTTTAATTCCATCATTACTTCCTCCTGCATCAAATGCACCAATTATTTGTACTAGAACCGTAATTGTAACACCAAATCCAAACGCAACGATTGCATATTCAAGCACATCATATTGTAATTCTGACTCGGTATCTTACCCAGTAGTAATATCAGGAATAGCGGGGCCTAATAAAACATTTTCATCAACACCAATTGGTTTGCAATATGCATTAGACCCTATTTCGGGGACTATTACACCAACATTAGCAGCCCCTGGAATCTATACAATTACAATGACTGTTCCTGCTCAAGGAGGTTGTTTAATTTATACAACAACTACAACAGTTGAAATAAAAGTAGCACCACAATTACCAATAAAAGTAGATGTAAATGGATGTAATAGTTATACGTTACCTGCTTTAACAATGGGTAATTATTTTACAGGCTCTAATGCGACGGGCACACAATTAAATGCTGGAGATGTTCTTACCACTACTCAAGTAATTTATGTGTATGCAACCAATGGAGATTGTGCAAGTCAAGTTTCTTTTAAAGTAACGATTATTTCAATTCCTAATCCAACACCTTCAATAACTTCACAGCCTTCATGTGCAACTCAGACAGGTACGATGCAAGTTACATCACCTATATCACAGTCAGCTTCTATTCCTTCTGATTTATTTATTTCTGAAGTTACTGATGCGAATACTGGAGCACTATCTTATGTTGAATTATTTAATGGGACAGGTAGTTCAAAAAATTTAGCAAATTATAGATTGAAGATGTATAATAATGGTAATGCAGCTCCAACTTGGCAACAAACATTGTCAGGAACGATTGCAAACAATAGCACATTTGTAATAAAAATTAGTAACGATCCAAGTGTTCCTGGAGTTGCACATAACTTATTAATTGCAAATTCAGGTATCGATACAAATGACAATATTCGATTAACCACATTAGCAAATGTTGAATTAGATATGTGGGGACCAACAACCGGTACTGTATTTACGCCAAATAATCAACCAGGATATACTTACAGAAGGTTAGCATCGTCTACTCCTCTTCCTACAACTACTTGGACACCTGCTCAATGGGTTACTGTTGATCCGGAAAATTATTCTAACATTGGACAATATTCATTATTTTTATCAAACTATGAATATGCAGTAGATGGAGGAACATTCCAATCCTCAACTACATTTACAGGCTTAACTCCAGGCTCACATACATTAATTGTTCATGATCTAGTAAATGATTGTTATTCATCTCCATCAAGCTTTACTGTTGATGCAGTACCGTATACAAATGCTGTTACCGGATTTTCTTATGCCACACCAGTTTGTATTACATCAACTACAAATCCAACACCAACTTTAGATCCTGGTTTTACAACTGGAGGAACTTTCAGTTATGTAGGTACTGGTTTAGATTTAAATAGTGCAAATGGAACTATTAATTTAGCTGGAAGTACTCCTGGAACATACGTAGTTACTTACTCATATCCTATGAGCTTGGTAAACTGTATTAATGCTGGTTCAAGCAGTTTTACAATAACAATTAACCCTTTTGTTACTGCTGCTTTTACACAAATACCAAGTATTTGTCAAAATACTACCGCACCAGTTTTACCATTGGTATCGACTAATAATATTACAGGTACTTGGAATGCAGCTATTAGTACAGCTACTCCTGGTAACACAATATATACGTTTACACCTAATGTAGGTCAATGTGGCGTAGGGACAACCATGAATATAACAATTGACCCAATAATAGTTCCAACATTTAATGTAATTGCTACTATTTGTCAAAATGAGGCAGCGCCTTTATTACCAACGGTATCGACTAATAATATTTCAGGTACTTGGAATCCTTCAGTTATTAATACATCAAATGCAGGAACTACAAACTATGTTTTTACACCAAGTGTAGGTCAATGTTCACAGCAGGTTACAAAAACAGTTATAATTGAACCAAGATTAACACCTGCTTTTGTTCAAATACAGCCATTATGTGTTGGTGATGCTTCTATTACTTTACCATTAACGTCTACAAATTCAGTAAGTGGCTCATGGTCGCCTGCAGTTGTTAATACTTCAGTTGAAAGTAATTTAGTATATACATTTACTCCAGACACTTCAGAATGTGCTTCAGTTGTAACAATGAGTATTTTAGTTGAACAATGCCAAATCCAGAAGGGTATTTCGCCAAACGGCGATGGTTTGAATGACTTTTTAAAGTTAGTTGCTAAGAAGGTTGAGATCTTTAACCGATATGGTAAGGAGGTTTATTCTAAGGAGAACTACAACAATGATTGGCATGGTCAATTCATGGGTGGTGGAGAGATGCCAGATGGTACTTATTATTATGTAATTGAGTTAGTATCTGGAGATAAGAAAACAGGATGGATTTATATAAATAGAGAACAAAAATAAATTATATTACTACTCTTTTATTAAATAAAATAGGAGAGTAGTTTTATAAAAAAAACAGTCATATGAGAAAAATATATTTAGGTTTATTGTTGACCCTTGGGATGCTTTCGGAAGTATCTGCCCAACAAGATCCACATTACACGCAATACATGTATAACATGAGTGTTATGAATCCGGCCTATGCTGGTAGCAAGGACAATTTATCGTTAGGGTTGTTGCATAGGGAGCAGTGGATAGAGTTGGAGGATGCTCCTGTAACGAGTACTTTTTTCGGACACAGTCCAGTTGGAAAGAACGTAGGATTGGGATTATCTGTTGTATCGGATAAGTTAGGTCCTGTAGAGGAGAATAACATTTATGGGGACTTTTCCTACACGTTAAAATTAGGAGGGGATCATAAGTTAGCATTGGGATTAAAAGCGGGATTAACGTTGCATAATGTGGATTATTTAACAAAGATATCTCCTTCATTACCAGATGCTGGCGATGGTGCTTTTGGTGCCAACACGAGTAATAGTTATTTTAATTTTGGTACAGGGGCTTTTTATTATACGAACAAGTATTATTTAGGATTATCTGTTCCTAATATGTTAAAAGCAACGCATTTGGATTTTAATGGGAGAAGTTATGGTAATGAGGCGAGTCATTATTTTTTAACAGGAGGATATGTTTTTGATTTGACACAGAATGTAAAGTTCAAACCATTTTTCATGGCAAAATCTTCGTTTGAAGCGCCCGCTTCTTTAGACGTATCGACAAACTTTATGTTTAAGGACAAATTTGAGATAGGTGCTACCTATAGAATAGAGGACAGTTTTGGTGCGATGGTAAACTATGCTGTTACTCCGAGTTTAAAAATAGGCTACGCTTATGATCATATCGTATCGGATTTAAAAGTAACTACACCATCTTCTCACGAGATTATTTTGTTGTATAATGTTAACTTTAACAAAAAGGTATCACGTTCACCACGTTATTTTTAATCTATCCAAAAAACAGACTACACATGAAAAATATATATATACTAGCAGGTGCTTTATTTCTTTCAATAGGAGGATTACAAGCACAGAACAAAGACACAAAGGAAGCCGACAACTTATATGATAGATTAGAGTACGTAGATGCTGCTAAGGCCTACACCAAATTAGTTGAAAAGAACAAAGCCGACGGTTATGTTTACAAACAATTGGCGGATAGTTACTACAATGTATTTAATAGCCAGCAAGCGGTAGTATGGTATGCTAAAGCGGTAGAAAGCACACAAGATGCAGAAACGCATTTTAGATATGCTCAAATGCTAAAAGCACAAGGTGATAATAAATCGGCAGCACAACAAATGGCAATATTTGCTAAGATGCAACCCAGTGATGCTAGAGCCAAAGCTTTTACAACCAATCCAGAATACACGAACCAATTAAAAAATCAAGCCAAACAATACGATGTTTTAAAATCGGATGTAAGTAGCGATAAAACAGATTTTGGACCGGTCTTATCTCAAAACAACGAAGTATTCTTTACAAGTGCAAGAAACACCTCTAGAAGAGAAAACGGCATGGATGACCAGCCGTATTTGGATTTGTACAAAGCTATAAGAAACACGGATGGTACCTTAAGTCAAGCTACAGCAGTAGAGGAATTAAACACCAAATGGCATGATGGCCCAGCGACCATTACCTCGGATGGTACTACGATGTATTATGGAAGTGAGAGTTTCAATGAAAGCGCATACCAAAAGAACAAAGAGAAACACTTAAAGTTCAGTCAAATATATTTGTATAAAGCTACTAAAATAGAAGGTGACAAATGGGGCAACGCAAAAGCATTACCAATTAACAATAAAGATTACTCGGTAAGAAACCCAAGTATTAGTAAAGACGGAAAAACCTTATATTTTTCATCAGACATGCCAGGGGGTTTTGGAGGAGAAGACATTTGGAAAGTAAGCGTTGATGGAGATACTTACGGTACACCAGAGAACTTAGGAGCTAATATAAACACAGAAGGTAATGAGAGTTTTCCATCGATTCAAGATGATGGTATTTTATTCTTTTCTTCAAATGGTAAACAAGGATTTGGTGGTTACGATGTGTTTAAACAAAACACCAACACAAAGGAGCAAGCAGCAACTAACCTTGGCGCACCAGTCAACACAGAAAAAGATGATTTTTCATTTTCGTATAATTTAGATAAGAACGTAGGTTATTTCTCTAGTAACAGAGAAGGGAATGATGACATCTATCAAGCTATTGCGGTTTGTGGCGTGGATGCTACCGTAGTGGTAAAAGACGCAGAAACAGGTAAATTATTATCAGGAGCAAGCGTTAGCTTTGTGGACCAAAAAGGAAAAAGTAAAGGCAACCAAGAGTCAAACGACATGGGAGAAGTAAAGTTTGGTGTAGCTTGTGATGAAATCGCTAATTTTAATGCTACCAGA
>NZ_JBIISE010000028.1:0-33769 GCF_044341185.1 Flavobacterium sp. | reverse complement strand
TGTTAATTTCTAGTTTTTTTCTATTTTATATTTAAGCTGAAAATTATTGTATTCGTAAAAATAAAATAAAATACGATAATTATATATAATTTATACCTATTTTTGCGACTTATTATTGATAAATAATCAAATATACTCATGACAACAGATATTATAAATTCAAATGAACTACATAAAGTAGATCCTGTTTTTGGTCAAATTTCTTTTGACGGACACGAACAAGTTGTTTTTTGTAATGACAAAGATACAGGATTAAAAGCAATAATCGGAATTCATAATACAGTTCTTGGACCCGCACTTGGAGGTACCAGAATGTGGAAATATGCAAACGAGTGGGAAGCATTAAATGATGTGCTTAGATTGTCTCGTGGTATGTCTTTTAAATCTTCTATTTCAGGATTGAATTTAGGAGGTGGAAAAGCAGTTATTATAGGTGATGCCAAAACTGAAAAAACACCTGAATTGATGAGAAAATTCGGAGAATATGTGAATTCTTTATCAGGAAAATATATTACAGCTGAAGATGTTGGAATGGAAACTAAAGATATGGATACGGTAAGAGAAGTAACGCCTTACGTTACTGGAATTTCTGAAAGTAAAGGCGGTTCTGGAAATCCTTCTCCAATTACAGCATATGGTGTTTTTATGGGAATGAAAGCGGCAGCTAAACATAAATTTGGAGTAGATACTTTAGCTGGAAAGAGCGTTTTAGTTCAAGGAATTGGGCATGTTGGTGAGGTTTTAGTACAACATTTAACGAATGAAGGTGCAATAGTAACTATTTCTGATATTAACGAAAATAGACTACATGAAGTGGGTTCAAAATACGGAGCTAAAATTTTTAGTGGAAACGATTTATACAGTTTAGATGTTGATATTTATGCGCCATGTGCTTTAGGCGCAACAATAAATGATGAAACCATTAGCAAAATTCAAGCAAAAGTAATTGCTGGAGCGGCGAATAATCAACTTGCAAATGAAGTGATTCATGGAAAATTATTAAAAGAAAAAGGAATTTTATATGCTCCTGATTTTTTAATTAATGCGGGTGGTGTAATTAACGTGTATTCTGAGTTGGCAAATTTAACTTCTGCTCAAGTTATGGAAAAAACAGAAAATATTTACCATACTGCAATGGACATCTTTACATTATCAGATGTTCAAAATATTACTACACATCAAGCAGCGTTAAATATTGCTCAAAAAAGAATTGATGACAGAAAAAAAGAATTACAAAACAAATAATTCTTTAAAATAAAAAATTGTAAATTTGTCCCGAAATAAAACAATAATTATTTCGGGATAATTTTTTTAAAGTTCTTAGCCATGCTTAACAGAAGACATTTTAGAGTAAAAGTGATGCAAACCATCTATGCAATGCATAGACACGAATCGGATTCGTTAGATAAAGAAGAAAAATTTTTATTACAAAGTATTGAAAATTCTCAAGATTTATATTTAGTAATGCTTTCCATTTTCAATGAATTACAACTCAAAGAAAAAGCATATTTAGAACTAGCATCTAAAAAACATTTGGCTACAAAAGAAGAACAAAATCCTAACTTTAAGTTTGTAAATAATAGCTTTTTTAAAATTTTAGGAAATCATAATGCCTTTCATGATAAATTAGAAGAAAGAAAAATTGACAATTGGAAACGTAATGACGATTGTATTATTTTCCTATTAGAAGCAATTAAAACTTCCGATATATACAAACGATATATGGCAGTTGAAACATCAGAATTTAAGAAAGATATTTTCTTTATATACGATGTTTTTAATGAAATTATTGCACCAAACGAAAAATTATACGACTATTTAGAAGATTTTAAAATTACATGGGTAGATGATATTCCAGTAATTAATACCTTACTTTCTAAACAAATAAAATCGATTAAAAGTTTCGATGATTCTTTAGAATTACCAGTTGTATTTAAAGATTTAGATGACAAAGAATTTGTTAGAAATTTATTTAGAAAAACAGTATTAAATGAATTGGAATTTGCTGCTGCATTTGAAAATAAAACACCAAATTGGGATAAAGAACGTATAGCAGAATTGGATACCATCATACTTAAAATGGCGATTTGCGAATTGTTGAAATTCCCTTCAATTCCTGTAAAAGTTACCTTAAATGAATATTTAGAAATTGCTAAAGAATATTCTACACCAAAAAGTAGTATATTTATCAACGGAATTTTAGATAATTTAGTAAAAGATTTTCAAGCCGATGACAAGATTAAAAAAGCGGGTAGAGGATTGTTATAATTTAGTAAATATGAAAAACACGATTAAATTTTTTGTAGTAGCTTCATTGCTAATTACATGTTCTTGTAAAAAAGAAGTTTCAGCAGAAGAAAATTTTATGCTTAATGTGCAAAAGAATGCAGATGCACCGAAAACGAAAGTAGCATTTGATAAAGAGGTTCATAATTTTGGCGAGATTAAACAAGGTGAAATAGTATCTACGACTTTTACTATTAAAAATGTAGGTGATAATGATTTGTATGTATTAGAGGCACATGGTTCTTGTGGTTGTACCGTTCCTGAAGTTACAAAAGAAGCTATAGAGCCTGGAGAATCAGCACCAATTCATGTGAAATTTGATTCTAACGGAAAGTCTGGTGAAGTAACAAAATCAGTCATGATTACATGTAACACAGCAAAAATTGTTGAAACTATTAATATAAAAGCAAGTATTAAATCTAAATAAAAACGATATGAATCCAATGTTAATTGCACAGTTGGTATTAATGATAGGAGTGTTTTACTTCTTAATTATTATGCCAAAAAACAAAAAAATTAAGTTAGAAAAGGAATTTTTAACCAATTTAAAAACAGGCGATAAAATTATTACAATCGCTGGAATTCATGGTAAAGTTTCAGAAATTGCAGAAACTGCAATTGTTATAGAAACCATGTCAGGTAAATTAAAAATTGAAAAAAGTTCAATTTCTGCTGAAATGAGTTTAAAATTAAACGAGAAAAAATAATATTTTAAATTCCAAAAAATAAATTCCAAATTCCTAACTGAAAAAACAGTGGAATTTGGAATTTTTGTATAAAGTGTATTTTGTCATTCTGAACTTGTTTCAGAATCTTTTCTTTTCTATTATTTCTTATTCTGAATTGCGTTTAATTCTGCAATTTTTACAATTACTTCAACAGCTTTTTGCATACTTTCAACAGGTACATATTCGTATTTACCGTGAAAATTGTGACCACCAGCAAAAATATTCGGACAAGGTAATCCCATAAATGATAAACGTGAACCATCAGTTCCTCCACGAATTGGCTTTATTAACGGTTTTATGTTTAGTTCTTTCATAGCTTGTTCGGCAAGTTTTACAATATGCATTACAGGTTCTACTTTTTCACGCATATTATAATATTGGTCTTTTATTTCTAAAACTGCAATATCCTCACCAAATTGTTTTTTGTATTTCTTGTTGATTTTCGAAACTACTTCTTCAACATACACCTTTCGTTTTTCAAATTTCTTACGATTATGATCTCTAATAATTAATTGAACTAAAGTTTCTTCTATACTCCCTTGAATATTTGTAACATGATAAAAACCTTCGTAATTTTTCGTCGTTTCAGGAGTCTCATCTTTCGGTAATTTAGAAATAAATTTATTTGCTAAAAGCATTGAATTGATCATTTTTCCTTTAGCATAACCTGGATGCACGCTTTTTCCTTTGAAAGTTATTTTTACACCAGCCGCATTAAAATTTTCATATTCTAATTCGCCAATTTGACTTCCGTCCATAGTATATGCCCAATCTGCACCAAATTTTTCTACATCAAAGTGGTCTGCACCACGACCAATTTCTTCATCAGGTGTAAAACATACTTTTAATGCGCCGTGTTTAATTTCTGGATGTTGCACTAAATATTCCATCGCAGTCATAATTTCTGTAATTCCTGCTTTGTCATCTGCACCAAGTAGCGTAGTGCCGTCAGTAGTAATTAAAGTTTGACCTTTATATTGTAATAAATCTTTAAAGTAAGAAGGCGATAAGATGATGTTTTTTTCTTTATTTAAAACAATATCGCCACCATCATAATTTCTTATAATTTGTGGTTTTACATCTTTTCCAGTAAAATCAGGAGTAGTATCAAAATGCGAAACAAAACCAATTGTAGGTACTTCGTAATCTAAATTACTTGGTAAAGTTGCCATTACATAAGATTTGTCGTCAATTGAAACATCTGACAAACCTATTTGTTTTAACTCTTCAACTAATTTGTTTGCTAAATCCCATTGTTTAGCTGTACTTGGTGTAGTGTTTGATTCTGGATCCGATTCTGTATCTACAGTAACGTATCCTATAAAACGATCGATTATACGTTGCATCTGTTTTGTTTTTATAGTGATGCAAATATAAATGTTTATGTTTAAAAGTTTAAAAGATTAGAAGGTTTATTTAGGTATTTGTATAGGATTTATGTAACTTAAAATTAATTTTTAAAGTTATATGTTATAGTTCCTACTTGTTTTTCAGCAGCTGAATCACTTGGTGTCCATTTTGTTTTTCGAGCAAAGTTTTTAGCTAATGCAATTAAGCAAGCATCTCCCGTTGTACCTCTACCATTTACTACTCCAATAGTATTTCCAGCCTTATCAACGGTTACCTCAATTACTACTTTTCCGAAAGAATTACATTCGTTTCCAACTGCGGGTTGACTAATATTTCTTCTTCCTGCTAAACTATAATTGGCTCCGCCTGTGCCACCATTTCCATTTCCGCCACCAGACCCTGATCCATTTCCTGCTCCGTTGCCAGTGCCGTTTCCTGTTCCATTTCCGCCACCTGTTCCTCCTCCAGAACCGCCGCCGCCATAATACCCGTTTGAATTGGCATTCCCGTTAGCAGAACCTTGATTTCCGTTTGTAGTACTATTTCCGTCACCACCTTTGTTTTTACCTTTAATTATATTGCTCAAAGCGCTATTTGGTTTTTTTACGGGTGTTTTTGGAGTTTCTACTGGTTTGGTTTCAGTTGGCTTTTTATCTTTAGTTTTGATTTTAGATTTTGGTGGAGTAGATATATCGGCACCCACGTTGTCTTGAGTTAAGAATTCTTCAGGAGTAGATTCTTCAGGTTCTGAAGTCACATCTTTCATATTAACTTCTAAAGTTTCATTTAAATAATCATCACCTTTTCCAAAATCGGTATCGCCATAATTTAGAGTAACGCCACCGCCGCCGCCGCCTTGTGCTATTAACATTTCGGTTTTTCCATACGGAGGCCAAAATCGTACAAATAGTAATAAAAGCACGATGCAAACTACTGAATGTGTAGTAATTACAATAGATTTATTAGAATCAGAAAGTGTTGATTTCTTTAGAAAATGAATTAACAACCAAATTGAACCAATTAATAAAAGCAGTAAAAGCAAAGTAAAATAGCCGTGCTCATATAGTGTTTTAAATAATTTTATAATTGATTTCATTTTTAGTTTTTTGTAATAACGATTAAAAGTAATAAAAATTGTTGAAACAAAAAAACTAGGTTCAAAATAGTTTAAACCTAGTTTTTAATAGTTATTTTATTTTTAATTTTATACCAATTGTTTTAAAGCAATTTCATAGGCTCTTGCACTAATGTTTGTTTTGCTAGAACTTACATCAAATGTTTTTTGAATGGCTTTTCCTATAATTTCAGAAGCATCATTAAAAATAGCTTCATCTGTCATTTGTACTTTTTTCTCCATAAAGTAAGCGAAAACTCTTGCCATTCCACAGTTTGAAATGAAATCTGGAATTAAACTTACTTTATTGTCAGTTTCTTCCATAATTGGTCCGTAGAATATTTCTTTATCGGCAAAAGGAACATTTGCACCACAAGAAATCACTTCTAAACCATTTGTTATCATATTTTCTACATTGTCTTTAGAAACAATTCTTGAAGCCGCACATGGAGCAAAAATATGTGTGCCAATTTTCCAAATTTTATCATTGATTTCAGCAAATGGAATCATTTGGTCAGAAACTAATTTGTTACCATCTTTATTTCTAAATAATTCTGTAATTTCTTCAAATGTAAATCCGTTTTCGTTAATAACACCGCCATCTCTATCGATAATTCCAACTACTTTCGCACCCATTTTGGCTAAATAAAAAGCGGCTGCAGAACCTACATTTCCAAAACCTTGTACAATGGCTTTTTTACCTACGACACTTCCGCCATAAATTTTGTAAAAATGCTTCACAGCTTCAGCAACACCATAACCTGTAATCATATCGGCAACAGTATATTTTTTAGATAAATCTGGAGTAAATTCTCCATTTTCAATTACCTTGATTACACCTTGGCGTAATTGTCCGATTCTATTGATTTTATCTGCTTCGCTTGGTTTGAAATGTCCGTTGAAAACGCCTTCTTGCGGATGCCAAACACCACATTCTTCTGTCATTGGAATTACTTCGTGAATTTCATCTACATTTAAATCGCCACCAGTTCCGTAATAATTTTTTAATAAAGGAGAAACTGCTTTGTACCAACGTTCTAAAACGCCTTTTTTACGTGGATCTGCTGGATCGAAATTAATCCCAGACTTTGCTCCACCAATCGCAGGACCAGAAACTGAAAATTTTACTTCCATCGTTTTTGCTAACGAAAGAACTTCGTTTTGGTCTAACCCTTTTCTCATTCGTGTTCCACCACCTGCGGCACCACCACGTAATGAATTTATTACTGTCCAACCCTCTGCTTCCGTTTCAGGATCTTTCCAGTTAAATACTATTTCAGGTTCTTTGTTTTCGAATTTATGTAGTAAATCTTTCATGTTTTGATTTTAGGGTTTGATTTATTTTGCAAATATAATTGTAAAAAATGATTGATTAAAATTATTAGTTAAAATACTTCGCCTGAGCTATGATTTTGTTTAGCACCTGTTACACTTGCCAAAACATTAACTTCATTTTGTAATTTTAAAACACCAAGTAAAGCAAAAATTAAAGCTTCTTTAAATTTTATGGTTTTTTCATCAGGAATTATGATTTCAGTTTTTGGCAAGTGATTTTTGATTCTGTCGATTAGAAAATCGTTATAAACTCCTCCGCCAGAAATCAATAGTTTTCCAGTTTTTGTCTGTAATATTTTACCAATTTGAAAAGCAATATGCTCTGTAAAAGTTCGCATTTTGTCTTCGGTAGAAATAGAATAACTTTCCAAAATGGGCAATACAATTTCTTGTACAAATTCAAAACCCAATGATTTTGGATACGTTTTTTGATAAAATTCTAATTGGTTTAATTCTTCAAATAATTCCTTATTCAAATTTCCAGATTCTGAAATTTTACCTTTATCGTCATATTCTAATCCGAAAGTATTCGCATAAAAATTTAAAACTGTATTTACAGGTGAAATGTCAAAAGCGATTCGTTCGTTATTTTCTTCAAAAGAAATATTTGAAAAGCCGCCTAAATTTAAACAATAATCGAATTCAGAAAATAAAACTTTATCTCCAATCGGCACTAAAGGTGCCCCTTGACCTCCTAAAAGCACATCTTGTACTCTAAAATCGCAAACTACTTTTTGATTTGTAATTTTTGCGATTTCTGGTAAATTACCAATTTGAAGCGTGAAGCCATTTTGTGGTTGATGTAAAATAGTATGTCCGTGTGAACAAACCGCATCAAGATTTGAAATGTTGTTTTTGGTAATGAATTCAGAAATAATGTTTCCTAATAAATTAGTGTATTCAATATTTAACTCTGAAAGCTCAATGCTACTAAATTGAATTCCATTTTTTAGTTTTGAAATCATTTCATTTGAATACGAAACAGTATCACATTCAAATATTTGATAGGACCATTTTCCTTCATTTATTTCAAAATTAATATGTGCCAAATCCACTCCATCTAATGAAGTACCTGACATTACGCCGATAACGTTATAGTTGTGCTTAAACATGGGTTAAAAATACAATTTCTTATTGAAAATTTCATATTATTTAACTACATTTGGTGCAAATTTTTATGAAATATTCAATTAACCTATAGTAAAATAATGGATTTTAAATTAAATGAAGAACAATTAATGATTCAACAAGCGGCAAGAGATTTTGCTGTTACAGAATTATTACCTGGTGTTATTGAAAGAGATGAGCATTCAAAATTTCCAACCGAGCAAGTAAAAAAAATGGCAGAACTTGGTTTTATGGGAATGATGGTTGACCCTAAATATGGTGGTGCAGGTTTAGATAGTGTTTCTTATGTGTTAGCCATGGAAGAAATTGCTAAAGTAGATGCCTCTGCAGCAGTTATTATGTCGGTTAATAACTCATTAGTTTGTGCTGGTTTAGAAAAATATGGTTCGGAAGAACAAAAAATTAAATATTTAACGCCTTTAGCTAAAGGCGACGTAATTGGTGCTTTTTGTTTGTCTGAGCCGGAAGCAGGTTCTGATGCGACTTCGCAAAAAACCTCTGCAATCGATATGGGTGATCATTATTTATTAAATGGTACCAAAAATTGGATTACAAACGGAGGAACGGCTTCTATTTATTTAGTTATTGCGCAAACAGACGTTTCAAAAGGACATAAAGGAATTAATGTTTTAATTGTAGAAAAAGGGATGCCTGGTTTTGAAGTAGGTCCCAAAGAAAAGAAAATGGGTATCCGTGGTTCTGATACGCATACACTATTATTTAATGATGTAAAAGTTCCAAAAGAAAACAGAATTGGTGAAGACGGTTTTGGTTTTGCTTTTGCCATGTCAACTTTAAATGGTGGTAGAATAGGAATTGCATCTCAAGCATTAGGAATTGCTCAAGGGGCTTATGAATTGGCATTGAAATATTCTCAAGAGCGAGTAGCATTTAAAAAGCCAATTTTTCAACATCAAGCTATTGCTTTTAAATTAGCAGATATGCATGTGAAAATTACATGTGCAAGATTACTTATTCATAAAGCAGCAGCTGAAAAAGATTTAGGAGAAGATATTGCACATTCAGGTGCGATGGCTAAATTATATGCTTCAGAAATTGCTTTAGAAGTAGCAAATGAAGCGGTACAAATTCATGGTGGTAATGGTTATGTAAGTGAATACCATGTAGAACGAATGATGCGTGATTCTAAAATCACCCAAATTTATGAAGGAACTTCAGAGATTCAAAGAATTGTAATTTCTAGAGGTTTGGTTTCGTAATATTCAAATATTATTATAATAAATAAGGCAGCCAATTGGTTGCCTTATTTATTATAATATTTCTAAAGTTCTTTCTAAACTCATACCACGTGAGCCTTTTATCAGTATTATACTATTTTCTGTTTTTTGCTTTGTAAAATTTGCTTTAAATGATTCAAATGTGTCGTAAAAATGCATGTTTGAATTTAAATTTTTATGAGTAATAAAATCTTTTCCAATAAAATAAAAATTACTATCTGTTTGATTTATACAAAAATCAATTAGTTTTTTGTGTTCCTCGGAACTTTCTAAACCTAACTCAAACATATCTCCCAAAATAGCTATTTTATTTTTTTCTTTTAATTGAAAGAAATTGGTTAAAGCTGCTACCATACTACTCGGATTGGCATTGTATGCATCCAGTATTATTTTGTTGGAATCTTTTTCTAATAATTGAGAACGATTATTATTTGGAATGTAGTTTTCTAAACCAAATTTTATTTTTTCATTTGATACGCCAAAATGTTTACCAATAGTTATGGCTGCATTGATGTTATTCGCATTATATAATCCTATTAAATGCGATTGAATAATGGTGTTTTCAAACTCAATTTTTACCATTGGATTGGTTTCTATATTTGAAATTGAAACAAAATTTTCTGGAGTATTTAAACCAAAAGTAATGTTGGTTATATTTTTAGTTTTATCATTTTGAATAGCATCATCAGTATTTACAAATGCTGTTTTTTGATTCGCAAAAAGAAATTCGTACAATTCGCTTTTTCCTTTAATTACACCTTCTGTTCCGCCGAATCCTTCTAAATGGGCTTTTCCAAAATTGGTAATGTAACCAAAATCAGGTTCGCAAATACCGCAAAGCATTTCTATTTCTTTTTGATGATTGGCTCCCATTTCTACAATGCCTATCTGAGTACTCGCATCAAATGAAAGCAGGGTTAATGGAACGCCAATGTGATTGTTTAAATTCCCTACAGTTGCTTTGGTGTTATATTTTTGAGAAAGTACAGCATGAATTAATTCCTTGGTAGTTGTTTTGCCATTACTTCCAGTTAATCCAATTATAATGATATCAAGCTGATTTCTGTGATAATTTGCTAATTTTTGTAATGTCTCTAATGTATTGTCAACTAAAATAAATCGTTCGTCAATTTTGTATTCAACTTCATCTATTATTGCAAATTTGGCACCGCTTTCTAAAGCACTTAAAGCAAATTTGTTTCCGTTAAAGTTGTCACCTTTTAGCGCTACAAACATATTGTTTGCGTTGATTTTTCTATTATCTGTTGCAATACCAGTTGATTGCAAAAAGTAGTTGTAAATTGTTGCTATTTCCATACTGCTAAAATAAAAAAAAGCCCTTTATTTTTAAAGGGCTTTTGTATATTATTTAAGAAATATTATTTCTTAACGTTTCCTCTTGGTGTTTTCTTGTTAGATTTTGGTCCAACTTTAGACATTGCACATCTAAATCCAATATAGTCTGTTGCCATATCTTGTGGGAAATATCTTCTTGATGCAGGATCTAACCAATAGGCTCTATCTCTCCAAGAACCTCCTTTGTATACTCTAACATTATCATCAACCAAAGTAGTTCTGTTGTCAGATTTATCATATTGTCTTACTTGATTTCCAGCACTATCTGCTGAAATTTTGTGTAATGGAGATTTGTACATTCTTTCGTTTGGATCAGCTTTTTTTGATGCCTCTTCGTCGGTAGCTCCAAAATCAAAATATCTAGTTGATTGTTTGTCTCCATCTCTGTAATTTCTGTTATCTGAAGTTGAGAAGTTTTGTCTTAAATACGTTTCATTTTCGTCAACTGGTACTTGAGCAATAGATCCAGGGAAATTTCTAGCAATTACTTTACCTGTACTTAATGTGTCATACTTAATGTTTTCACTTGTAACCATTTCTACAGTTCCGTCTTCACCAATTTTATTTTTGGTATAAATGTTACCTCTAAAGTAGTTAAAGTCATTTGCTTCATCATCAATAATTGGTCTGTAAACATCTTGTACCCATTCTGCAACGTTACCAGCCATATCGTATAAACCAAAATCATTTGGAGGATATGCTTTTACATAGTTTGTAATATCAGCACCATCATCAGACCATCCAGCAATTCCACCATAGTCTCCTTTACCTTGTTTGAAGTTTGCTAATTGGTCACCTTTTAATTGTCTTTTACCAGAGCGTGTATATTGACCTTTCCAAGGGTATTTCTTTTGACCTTTGTATATGTTATATTCTCTATTTCCTACTAAAGCTAAAGCGGCATATTCCCATTCTGCTTCTGTTGGAAGCCTATATTCTGGTAAAATTATTCCTGAACTTCTTTGAGCATATACATTTTTTGCTTCAGTGGCAGTAGCTGCTCCAGACTTTTTACTTGGAGCTTTTTTTCCCAATTGTTTTTTCAAAACAATATCTTCTTTTCCACCAAAAGTCTTTGATGGAGAATTGATATATGATTCAGTATCAAAGTTTGAGTTTGCTGTTACTTCAGCACTAATTTTATTTCCTTTTTTAAGGTAACCTTCTTTTTCAAGAATGTTTTCGTTTACACGATTGGTTCTCCATTCACAAAATTCAGTAGCTTGAATCCAATTAACTCCGACTACAGGATAATTTGCATAAGCTGGGTGTCTTAAGTAATTGTTTGTCATCGTTTCGTTATAACCTAAACGATTTCTCCATACTAAAGTATCTGGAATAACACCGTTATAAATGTGCTTGTAATTATCTTCTGTTGGAGGATATACAGATTTTACCCAATATAAGTATTCTGCATACATCATATTTGTAACTTCCGTTTCATCCATGTAAAAAGACTGAACGTGTTGCTTTGTTGGGCTGTTGTTCCAATCGTGCATTACGTCGTCTTCTACTTTACCCATTGTGAATGTTCCACCTTCAATTGAGGTCATTCCAGGAGGAGTTTCTTGCTTTTTAAATTTAGTATTATATTGGAAACCACCTTTTTTATCGTTGATTTGCCATCCAGTTGCGCTAGAACCACCTTTAGTGCTTCCGCTTTTGCTACAGCTGGTAAAACCTATTGCTACAGTCAACGCTAGTAACAATTTTAAAGTCATAATTTTAGTAACTTTCATACTTTTGTAGGTAATAATTTAAGTGCCGCAAGATACTAATAAACCATTAATATGCAACAAAAAAATAAAAAAAAATTAAACAATAATTTTACTTGATATATATGGAAACGAAAAATCTTGTTAAATATTGTATAAAGTTATTTAAAAATTTATTATTTGCAATATTTTAGTTTATTTTGCGTTATTATGAGAATGAAAAAGAAATATATACTAATATTACTATCTTGTTTTTTGAGTTTTGCTCAAAACACTAAGGATTTTTCACTGGATTGGAATACTGATAAACCTTTTGTTATAGATAATATCAAGTATAAAATACCACAATTTCAATCTGAAAATTTCGAATTTCACATTTCAAAAAGAGTAATTACATATGTAAACAATATAAAAGTTCCTGGATTGGTTGCGGAAGGAGCTGCTTCAATTGAAAATATTGTATATGAAACTATTGATGAATCAAAATTAAGTAGTTTAGATATCTCTAATATTTACTCGAAGATTGGTTTTAAATCATTTTCTTCTTATGCAAGAGATGAAGCTTTTCTTTCTTTTACTTTTAATCCATTAATTAAAGATAATGCAGGATATAAAATAGTAAAGTCATTTACACTAAATTATTCAATATCAAATTCCAATAGATTATTTCAAAGTACTAATTCTATTCAGAATTCAGTTTTAGCTACTGGTTCTTGGCATAGATTTTATGTTGAAAAATCTGGTGTTTATTTAGTTAGCAAAAGTTTTCTTCAAAGCATTGGAGTAAATGTAGCAGTTGATCCAAGAAATATTAAAATTTACGGCAATGGAGGCAGAATGTTGCCATTACTAAATAGTATTCCGTATCCCATAGATTTAGAAGAAAATGCCATTCAATTTATCGGTGAAGAAGATGGCGTTTTTAACGAAAATGACTATATTTTGTTTTACGCAGAAGGCGTAGATACTTGGAATGAAGAAAGTTTAACACATGTAAATCAATTTGCAGATAGATCGTACTATTATGTCTCAACTTCTGGTTCAGCTGGAAAGAGAATTCAAACTTATACAGAACCTGTTGCTTCACCTACATTATTTCTTTCAAACTATGATGGCTACCAATTTCATGAAGTAGACCTTTTTAATGCAGGAAAAATTGGTAGAAGATGGTTTGGTGAAAAATTTGATTTAGATGATAATCAGACGTTTCCATTTGTATTGCCAAATTACATTTCAGGTTCAACAGTAAAATTATCTGCTAATTTTGCGGCAGTTTCATTTGTTTCCACTTCATTTAAAGTAAAAGCAAATGCAGTAGAAATTGGGACGGTTCCTATAAACGCAGCAATTGGTTCTACTTTAGGTTTTGAAAATATATTAAATACAACTTTTGTTCCTACTTCAAATTCCGTAACAATTGATTTATCTTACATTAATAATGGCGTTCCTTCTTCAAAGGGATATTTAGATTACATTATTTTAAAATATAATGCCGAGTTAAAAGGATATGGTAAACAATTTTTATTTTCAAATAATTTAGTAAAAACAAATATTGGTGTAGGACAGTTTACTATATCTAATGCTTCAAATATAAAATCGGTTTGGGATGTTACGAACATATATAATGTTACCAAATTAGATAATACGCAAAATAGCATCACATTTAAATTAGCCTTAGGTCAAGATAAAAAGTTTGTAGCAGTTGATTATTCTGACGTATATTTTCCTTTAAAAGAAGCGGAAACAAATGTGGCTAATCAAAATTTAAAAGGGACTATTTTTAAAAATAACCAAGGTGTTTTTCAAGATATAGATTACTTAATTGTAACGCCATCTAATTTAGTAGCACAGGCTGAAACGTTGGCTAATTTCCATAGAAATAATTCAAATATGAATGTTAAAGTAGTTACGCTTTCTTTAATATACAATGAATTTGGTGGTGGAAAACAAGATGTGGCTGCAATTAGAAATTTTGTAAAATACGTATATGATAATGCTTCAAATATTGCTAATAAAGTAAAATATTTAAATTTATTTGGTGATGCATCTTACGATTTTAAAGATAGAATTAGAAACAATACTAATATTATTCCTATTTTTCATGGATTCGAAGTTTCTCAATCTTTAAATCCGAATAATAGTACTAATTTCTCATTATTTTCATCTTTCATGTCCGATGATTTCTTCACACTTATGGATGGCAATGAAGGAAATATGCAATCTTCAGCAGATTTAATGGATTTAGCTGTTGGTAGAATGCTGGTTTCATCAAACACACAAGCTTCAGAAATGGTAAACAAAGTACTTGAATATCACGATGAAAGATCCTACAAAAGATGGCAAAATAACTTAGTATATTATGCTGATGACCCCGATCCTTTTTTATCGGGGGATTATTTATTACAAAAAGATTTAAACGAATTAGCAGATGAAGTTTCACTTGCTAACCCTTTTTTTAATACCAATAAAATTTTTACTGATGCCTATGTGCAAGAAGTTAGCGCTGGAGGTCCAAGGTATCCTCAAGCAAAAAAAGCATTTTTAGACGCTATCGAATTAGGAGCTTTAGTCTTAAATTATTACGGACATGGAAATGAAGAGAGTTTTGCGGTAGAACGCATTTTTGAAAAAGCTGATGCACAAGCATTAGGAAACAGATATAAATATCCTTTATTTATTACGATTACTTGTGAATTTACTCGCTTTGACGACCCAAATCGTCCTACAGGGGGGGAGTACATGTATTGGAATAAATCAGGAGGAGCCATTTCATTATTAGCTACAACCAGACAAATTAGTCAATCTTTAGGAATTCAGTTAAATGAAGAAATTTATGACAATTTGTTTACGATGGAAAATAATTCCTATATTTCTATTGCCGAGTCGCTTCGTCGTTCTAAAATTAACATTGGTGGTTCAAATAAAAGGGTCGTTTTTTATATTGGCGACCCTGCACTAAAATTAGCTATTCCAAGACCAAAAATAGTATTGACCAAAGTAAATGGTGAAAACATTAATACAACATCACTTTCATTACAAGCTTTGTCATTAGCTACACTTTCAGGTGAGGTTTTGGATGAGAATAATACATTAATAGCTAATTATAATGGAGATTTAGCTGTACAAGTTTATGATAAAAATTTAAACAGATTAACTTTAGATAATGATAATGCGTCTTTACCGCCTTATAATCAACCTAAACTAAATTTTGTTACCTTAGGAGAAGTTATCTATAGAGGAAATGCATCAGTGGTGAACGGAAAGTTTGAATTTAGTTTTATCGTACCACAAGATATTCAAATTCCAATAGGGAATGGTAGAGTGAGTTTTTACGCAAAAAGTAATTCGCCAATTTTGCAAAACCAAACAGGATATAATACGCAAATTAAAGTTGGTGGTGTCAATACGTCAGCTCCCTCTGATACCACACCTCCAAAACTAAAATTGTATATGAACGATACTAATTTTGTGAGTGGTGGGATTACAAATGAATCACCAATTTTTCTAGCTTTTCTTGAAGACGAAAATGGAATAAACACTGCAAGCGGAATTGGACATGATATTGTGGCTATTTTGGATAATGATGAAAACAATCCATACAATTTAAATGATTATTACGAAACAGAAACAGATAACTACAAAAAGGGGAAGGTTACTTATCCTTTCAGGGATTTAGCACCAGGTTTACATACTATTTTATTTAAAGCTTGGGATGTATATAATAATTTAATTACTGCTGAAATTCAGTTTGTGGTTATTGGCGATGGCGATTTAGAATTACAACATGTTTTAAATTATCCAAACCCGTTTGTAAATTATACCGAATTTTGGTTTAGTCATAATCGACCATTTGAACCTTTAGATGTACAAGTTCAGATTTTAACTATAACGGGTAAATTGGTAAAAACAATTAATCAAACAGTAGTAAATGAAGGGTTTACTTCCAGAGATATTAAATGGGATGGAAAAGATGATTTTGGAGATAAAATAGGAAAAGGAGTATATGTATATAAAGTAACTGTAAAATCTGCAATAACGGGTAAAAAGACAGAAAAAATAGAAAAACTTGTAATCCTGTAAAAAAAATGTATATTTGTCAATTCACTATAAAATCAAGCATATTGAAATAAAACTACATCTGAAATAAACAACTATTAACCAAATCAAACAGATGAAAAATCTATTTAAATTTTTATCAATTATTGTAATTGCTCAGTATGCTCAAGCGCAAGATAGGGTAATTACTACTGGAGTACCTTTTTTATTAATAGCTGCTGATGCACGTTCTGCGGGTATGGCTGATATGGGTGTAGCAACTTCTGCTGATGCCTATTCACAACAATTTAACCCATCAAAATATGCGTTTTCAAAGCAAAAACAAGGGTTTTCAATGAGTTATACTCCTTATTTAACTAGTATAGCAAATGATATTTCTTTAGGACAAGTAACTTATTTTAATAGGTTTAATGACCGTATGGCTTTTTCAGGAAGTTTACGTTATTTTGGTTTTGGGGATATTGAATTAAGAGAAACAGGTGATCCAAATGAAGTTCCAGTGATTACAAGTCCAAATGAATTCGCACTAGATGGATCATATTCATTAAAACTTAGTCCAGAATTTGCAATGGGAGTTTCTGGTCGTTATATTAGATCTAATTTAAAAATTGCCAATGCCACTACAGATGTTAGACCAGCAACTACATTTGCAGTAGATGTGTCTGGAATTTATCAGTCTGAAGAGGTAGCTTATGATAATTTTAATGGAAGATGGAGAGCCGGTTTTAATTTTCAAAATTTAGGACCAAAATTATCGTATGATAACGACTTGTTAAATGAAAATTTTATCCCGGCTAATATGCGATTGGGAGGTAGTTTTGATTTTATTTTAGATGATTATAATAAGGTAAGCTTAATTGGAGAAACTACAAAATTATTAGTACCTACTCCTCAAACCGTTACCGATTTGAATAATGATGGTGTGGTTGATGCTACTGATAAGTCAATTAATAACCAAAATTATAGAAATATAAGCTGGACAAGTGGTATATTCAAATCATTTGGCGATGCACCTGATGGTTTTTCGGAAGAATTAAAAGAATTTACTTGGGCATTAGGGGCAGAGTATTGGTATCAAGATTCGTTTGCATTAAGAACAGGTTATTTTAATGAAAGTGTAGAAAAAGGAGCTAGAAAATACTTAACATTAGGAGCTGGTTTTAAATACAATATCGTGAAAATAGATGTTTCATATTTGTTCTCAGCATCAAAAGTTAGAAACCCACTTGAAAATACCTTACGATTTTCATTATCATTTAATTTTGGTGACGAATACGAAGATAACTAAATAAAAATAAAATTAATTTAAATCCAAATTCAATCTTTTTTGAATTTGGATTTTTTTTCCAAAATAAGTAAAAATTAAAACACACACTTATGAAAGAAATACGAATAGAAACTAAAATATCTGTTTTTGAATCATTTGATAATTTATCGGATTCGGAAAAAGAATACATGAATAAAGCTATCGAAATTAGAAAAAAAGCATACGCGCCCTATTCGAAATTTTTAGTAGGTGCCGCAATTGTATTAGATAATGGTGTGGTATTACAAGGCTCAAACCAAGAAAATGCAGCGTATCCATCAGGTTTGTGTGCAGAACGTGTAGTTATTTTTTATGCTGGTGCAAATTATCCAAACAATAAAATTGTAAAAATGTTTATTTCGGCAGCACCATCAGACCGGGAGGCAACAAGTCCAATTCCTCCATGCGGTTCTTGTCGTCAATCTATTTCTGAATATGAAGTAAAACAAGATTTGCCAATCGAAATTTATTATATGGGATCAATTGGACCCATACATAAATCAGATTCTTTGAAAAATTTATTGCCTTTTATGTTCGATAAAGCAAATCTATAACGATTTCGTTAGTAAAAAATAAAATAAATTGATTATTTTATTAATTTAAATAGCAATAAATTTTTAGAATAAAATACGTTGTAGTATTTTTGTGGTTCGTAAAAAAAATAAATAGTTTATATATGAAACCAATTACAAAAGAAGTATATCTAAAATGGTATGAAGACATGCAGTTTTGGAGAAAGTTTGAAGACAAATTAGCAGCCTTATATATACAACAAAAAGTAAGAGGATTTCTTCATTTATATAATGGACAAGAAGCCGTTTTGGCAGGTGCATTACACGCCATGGAATTAGGTGGAAAAGATAAAATGATTACTGCGTACAGAAATCACGTACAGCCAATCGGTATGGGCGTTGATCCAAAAGCAGTAATGGCAGAATTATTAGGTAAAGTTACTGGTACTTCAAAAGGTATGGGAGGCTCTATGCATATTTTCTCTAAAGAACATGGTTTTTATGGAGGACATGGTATTGTAGGTGCTCAAATTCCTGTTGGTGCAGGTATGGCTTTTGCCGATAAATATTTTGAAACGGGTGGTGTTACATTAACTTATTTTGGTGATGGTGCAGCGCGTCAAGGATCATTACATGAAGCCTTTAATATGGCAATGACTTGGAAATTACCAGTAGTGTTTATATGTGAAAACAATGGATACGCTATGGGAACTTCTGTAGAACGAACTGCCAATCATACAGATATTTGGAAGTTAGGTTTAGGATACGAAATGCCTTGTGGACCTGTAGATGGAATGAATCCTGTTAAAGTTGCTGAAGCTATGCATGAAGCTATGGAACGTGCTAGAAGAGGCGAAGGTCCAACATTCTTAGAAATGAAAACATACAGATATAGAGGACATTCTATGTCTGATGCCCAACATTATAGAACCAAAGAGGAAGTGGAAGAATACAAAAAAATCGATCCAATTACTCAGGTTTTAGATATTATTAAAGAGAAAAAGTACGCTACAGAAGCTGAAATTGAAACAATAGATCAAAGAGTAAATGATTTAGTTGCTGAATGCGAAAAATTCGCAGAAGAATCTCCATTCCCTGAAGCACAACAATTATATGATGTGGTTTACGAACAAGAAAATTATCCATTTATTCCTCACAGACTATAAATTATGGCAACAGTAATTACAATGCCCCGTTTAAGTGATACCATGACAGAAGGAGTGGTAGCTACTTGGTTGAAAAAAGTGGGTGACTCAATAAAAACAGGTGAAATTTTAGCTGAAATTGAAACCGATAAAGCCACAATGGAATTTGAATCATTCTATGATGGTGTTTTATTACATATAGGTATTCAAGAAGGTGAATCGGCTCCGGTAGATTCATTATTAGCCATTGTTGGAAAACAAGGTGAAGATATTTCTGGATTGTTAAACGGTAACGTTACAACTCCAGTAACTGAAGAAGTTAAATCAGAAGCTTCTTTTGTAACGCCAACTAAATCAGAAATTCCTGCAGGTGTGAAAGTAGTAACTATGCCTCGTTTGTCTGATACAATGACAACAGGTACTGTAGCTACTTGGTTAAAAAAAGTAGGAGATACCGTTAAAGAAGGTGATATCTTAGCTGAAATTGAAACAGATAAAGCTACAATGGAATTTGAATCTTTCAATTCAGGTACTTTATTATATGTAGGTGTAGAAGAGGGTGGAACCGCTCCAGTAGATACAATTTTAGCAATCTTAGGTCCAGCTGGTATCGATGTTTCAGGAATAGCTGCTAGCTTTTCAGTTGGTGGAACAGTTGATACTCCAAAGGTTGAAGAGGTTAAACAAGATTCAAACCTTACACCTAATACCCAACACCAAACACCAAATACTAATGATAGAATATTTGCATCTCCTTTAGCTAAAAAAATGGCGCAGGATAAAGGTGTGAATTTATCTCAAGTTAAAGGTACTGGTGAAAATGGGAGAATTACAAAATCTGATGTAGAAAACTTTACTCCATCAGCTATTAGTACTCCAGTTCAAGCTGTAACAGATGCAACGAATACAGTTTCAGCTGTAAAACCATTCGTTCCAGCAGGAGAAATGTTCCAAGAAGAAATTAAAAACTCGCAAATGCGTAAAACCATCGCGAGACGTTTATCAGAATCTAAATTTACAGCACCTCATTATTATTTAACAATTGAGTTAGATATGGATAATGCGATTGCTTCAAGAAATATGATTAATAGCTTGCCTGAAACTAAAGTATCATTTAATGATATGGTTATTAAGGCTTCTGCTATGGCATTGAAAAAACATCCGCAAGTTAATTCTCAATGGAGAGAAGACGCAATGGTAATCAATCATCATGTAAATATTGGTGTAGCTGTTGCTGTTGAAGATGGTTTAATGGTTCCAGTACTAAAATTTACTGATCAAATGAGTCTAACTCAAATTGGTGTAAGTGTAAAAGATTTAGCAGGAAAAGCAAAATCAAAGAAAATTCAACCAGCCGAAATGGAGGGAAGTACCTTTACTATTTCTAACCTAGGAATGTTTGGAATTCAATCATTTACCTCAATTATTAATCAACCCAACTCAGCCATTTTATCTGTTGGCGCTATTATTGAAAAACCTGTAGTTAAAAAAGGACAAATTGTAGTTGGTAATACCATGACAGTAACCTTAGCTTGCGATCACAGAACTGTCGATGGTGCTACTGGAGCACAGTTTTTACAAACATTTAAAGCATTTATGGAAAATCCAGTTACGATGTTAGCATAAAAAATATTTTTATAATTATGAAATCCTGAAAAATTATTTTTCAGGATTTTTTTTTATATTTACATAAAACAAATACTATTTTGAAAAATATAATAATTACAGGAACGTCTCGTGGAATTGGGTACGAAATGGCTTTACAATTTGCAAATGCCGGTCATCAAGTTTTGGCTATTTCTCGTAAAACGCCACAGGTTTTAATTGAACACAAAAACATTACGTGTTTAGCAATTGATATTTCAGATGAAAATCAGTTGCAACAAGTACACAATTTTGTTTTAAAAACTTGGAAAAAAGTGGACGTTCTAATTCATAATGCAGGAAGTTTACTTCATAAAAATTTTACAGAAATTTCTTCACAAGAATTTCAAAATATATATAAAGTCAATGTTTTCGCTGTTGCGGAATTAACTAAAATTTGTATTCAATTTATGGAAAAAGGAAGCCATGTGGTTACTATAAGTTCTATGGGAGGCATACAAGGGAGTATGAAATTCGCAGGACTTTCAGCATATAGTTCAAGTAAAGGAGCCGTTATTACATTGTCGGAATTATTAGCCGAGGAATACAAAGAAAGTGGTATTTCATTTAATGTTTTAGCATTAGGAGCTGTCAATACAGAAATGTTACAAGAAGCTTTTCCAGGTTATGAAGCACCGCTTTCTGCTAAAGAAATGGCGGATTATATATTTAATTTTGCCCTTACTGGAAATAAATATTATAATGGGAAAGTACTACAGGTAAGTTCTTCAACACCTTAAACTATCTATTTGTTTGAACGTTTTACAAAAATATTTGCCAGAACACGCCGTAGAACCTGTTTTTGAACTAATAAAGCAAAATCACGTGCATTTGAAAATTGTAAGTGAACGAAATACACGTCACGGAGATTATCGTAGGCATCCTGACGGTTTTCATCAAATTACGGTCAATGCTAATTTGAATAAATACCGATTTTTAATGACGTTAATTCATGAAATTGCGCATTTGGTAGCTTTTGAAAAATATGGAAGAAACATTTTACCTCACGGAAAGGAATGGAAAATTACGTTTCAGCATTTAATGATTCCGTTTATTCGTCCAGAAATTTTTCCTCATCAAATATTGCCTTTAATGGCACGACATTTCAGAAATCCCAAAGCAAGTTCAGATACGGATTCCACTTTGTCTTTAGCTTTAAAACAGTTTGATGAAAGAAACACGGAGTACAATTATATATTTGAAATTCCATACGGAAGTACTTTCCGAATCAAAAACGGAAAAGTATTTAAAAAAGTTGCTTTACGTGTAAAACGATATGAATGTTTAGAAGTAAGTTCAGGAAGATTGTTCTTATTTCAACCTAATGCAGAAGTTGAAGTAATTTCAAATTAATGATACAATTAAATTTATAAAAAAAGCTTCAGAATTTTCTGAAGCTTTTTTGTATGTATATAAAAGGTTACTCTTTTTTTGTAGTTGTTTTTTTAGGAGTAGCTTCTTTTGTTGTTGTCTTTTTTGCTGGAGCTTTTTTAACTGGAGCTTTCTTTGTAGCTACTTTTTTTGTTGTTTTCTCTGTTGTTTTTTCAACTTTATCTTTCGCTGCTACTTTTTTTGCAGGTGCTTTTTTAACGGCAGCTTTTTTAACAGGAACTTTTTTAACTATTGGCTTTTCTTCAATTATTTCAGAAGCTTTTTCCAATTTTGGTTCAGCAATTTCTGATTTTTTTACATTCGTATTTTCTTCAGTTTGTTTAGCTTTTCCAAATAATGAGCTAAAAAAATTTAATAATCCCATAATAATTTAGTTTTAAGTTTGTTCAAAGATAAGTAATTGGAAATCAATACACAAAATATTATTTTAACAAATTGTAAATTTCTTTTTAATTCGCGTTCAAACTTTTCCAATAAAACCAAAGTTCTATCTTTCTCAATCGCTATCAATTTTCTATATTTGTAAAAAACAGTTTTATGTTATCATTAAATGTAAAAAACGAAACCTCACGATTACGAGCCGTAGTACTTGGAACCGCTATTAGTAATGGACCAACACCTAAAGTTGAAGAAGCTTATGATCCAAAATCTTTAGAACATATTATAGCTGGAACGTATCCTGTTGAAGCAGATATGGTTGCTGAGATGGAAGCTTTTAATGCTGTTTTTCAAAAATATAATGTAGAAGTTTATCGACCAGAAATAATTGAAAATTATAACCAAATTTTTTCAAGAGATATTGGTTTTGTAATTGATGATATTTTTATTAAAGCTAATATTTTGCCGGATAGAGAACGAGAATTAGATGCCATTCAATACATAATTGATAAAATTAATCCAAAAAAAGTGGTTCGTCCACCCGAAAATGTTCATATCGAAGGTGGAGATGTAATGCCTTGGAATGATTATATTTTTATTGGCACATATAAAGGTTCCGATTATAAAGATTACATTACGGCAAGAACTAATATGGAAGGAGTAGCATACATCCAAAATTTGTTTCCAAATAAAATAGTTAAAGCCTTTGATTTGGTAAAATCTAAAATTGAACCACGAGATAATGCGTTACATTTAGATTGTTGCTTTCAGCCAATCGGAACAAATAAAGGAATAATTTATAAAAGTGGTTTTCGTGAGGAAGCGGATTATATGTTTCTTGTAAATTTATTTGGTAAAGATAATTTGTTTCATATTGAAAGAGAAGAAATGTATCATATGAACTCAAATATTTTTTCAATAGCTCCAGACGTAATTGTATCTGAGAAAAATTTTACAAGATTAAAT
Source organism: Flavobacterium sp. (assembly GCF_044341185.1). Lineage (GTDB taxonomy): Bacteria > Bacteroidota > Bacteroidia > Flavobacteriales > Flavobacteriaceae > Flavobacterium. The sequence goes on along the minus strand of NZ_JBIISE010000028.1, from coordinate 10,120 downwards.
GCTTGGTTACGCCAAAACGGTTTTACAGTAGAAGAAATTCCATATGCCGAAATTTCAAAACAAGAAGGACTGTTACGTTGTTCTACTTTACCATTAATAAGAGATTAAGAGTCTTATAACAAAACAAATTATGAAACAAACTACCAACACCATATTAATGATTCGTCCTGTGGCGTTTCGTATGAACGAACAAACCGCTGTAAACAATTATTATCAAAAAGTTTTAGATGATTTAACTCCAGAAACAGTAAATTTTAAAGCAGTGCAGGAATTTGATGCATATGTTGAAAAATTAAAAAGTGTAGGCGTGCAAGTAATTGTAATTCAAGACAAAAAAGAACCTGATACACCAGATAGTATTTTTCCAAACAACTGGATTTCTTTTCACGAAACTGGCGATGTGGCTTTATATCCGATGTTTGCCGAAAACAGAAGATTAGAGCGTAGAGAAGATGTATTAGATGTTTTAGAAGATAAAGGTTTTGAAATAACTGAAATAATGGACTATACTTCTGCTGAAGAAGATAATGTCTATTTAGAAGGAACTGGAAGTTTAATTTTAGATAGGGAATTTAATAAAGCGTATTGCGCGCTTTCGCCAAGAGCTGACGAAGAATTATTTATTGAATTTTGTGAAGATTTTGATATGTCACCCATTATTTTTGAAGCCTTCCAAACTGTAAATGGAGAAAGAAAAGCGATATATCATACCAATGTAATGATGTGTATTTCGGAAACGTTTGCCGTAATTTGTGCAGATTGTATAGATGATAAAAAAGAACGCAAAATGGTTTTAGAAAACCTTAAAGCTGACGGTAAAGAAATTATTTTAATCACAGAAGAACAAGTAAATAATTTTGCAGGTAATATGTTGCAAGTTCGAGGTGCAGCAGATAAACGGTATTTAGTAATGAGCAATTCAGCATATCAAAGTTTAACAAAATCACAAATTGATAAAATCGAAAAACACTGTGATATTTTACACGCAAGTTTAGATATTATTGAAGCGTGCGGTGGAGGAAGTGCTCGTTGTATGATGGCTGAGGTTTTCTTACCAAAAGCAGAATAAAAATAAATTGTTAAATGATTAAATTCCAAATTTCAACATTACTCAGTTGGAATTTGGAATTTTTGTTTAGTAGTATTCTAAATTTAAATTCCTCTAATAATACTTAATACGGCACTAATTATATATTGAATCCCGATTGCAATGGTTAAAAATCCAATGATTCTGGATATGGCAACAATTCCTGAAGAACCTAATATTTTCGCTAAATAATGTGCACTTCGTAACACCAAATAAATAAATATAGCTACAGCTAAAATCGCAAAACAAGAAAATAAAATTTCCGATGTGGAAATAGAAGCATCTGTTTCTGTCAACTCTTGATAATAGGCAATTAATAAAGAAATAGATCCAGGACCAGCAAGCATTGGCATTGCTAAAGGTGTCAAAGCAATATGTTGGCGAGTTTCTACTTCTTTCTGAACCTTTTTATTAATTCCTTTATTCTTGCTAAAGTTTCCATTTAATAATGAAAAGCCCGAACTGGCTATAATTATTCCACCTGCAATTCGTAACGCAGTAATGGTAATTCCGAAAAAAGACAATACATATTGACCCACAAAAAATGATATAAGTAAAATTACAAATACATTAATTGAAGTAATTAAAGAAGTCTTAGATCGTTCCGAAGCGGAATATCCTTGTGTTAATCCAACAAAAATAGGTACGGTTCCAATCGGATTTAATACAGAAAATAAAGCGGCAAATAAATAAATAAAAATGTCCATAGTTTTTTTTGCAAATATATCGTGTTATTCAAAGATAGAATTTATAATACAATTATTTAAATGTAAATTAAAAAACATTTTGTAAATTAGTACAACTTAAAACAAAAAAAAATGAAAACGTTAGTTATAGGTGCCACCACAAATAAAGACAGATATGCTTATAAAGCCATTCAAAGTTTAATAAATAAATCACACCAAGTAGTAGCTATCGGTACTAAAGAAGGCATGGCTTTAGATGTGAATATTGAAACATCAAAACTTCCATTTACTGGAATTGATACCGTTACATTATATTTAAATCCAAAGAATCAAGAAGAATATTACGACTATATTATTTCATTAAAACCAAGACGAGTATTATTTAATCCGGGAACTGAAAATCCAGCATTTTATGAAATATTAAAACAAAATAATATCGAATTTGAAATAGCTTGCACGTTGGTTTTATTAGCTACAAATCAGTATTAATTTCACCTTTTTTACTTATTAAGTACAATCCAATAAAAGTGATCAATCCGTTTACTATTATTAATTCTTCCGCAAAAGCATATGGAATTAATTTTGGTGCTTCCGCATCAATTCCAGAATTTATACTTATTAAAAAAGTTATGGCAGGTGATAATAAACATATAAACGGCACCAATTTGTCATTCACAGAACGATTTTTGGCTAAAATTCCAAAAGCAAACAATCCTAAAAGCGGTCCGTAGGTGTACGACGCAACTTTGAATATTAGTTTTACAACTGATTGATTGGTTAATGAATTAAAAATTAATATCACCAAAAAAATTGCCAATGAAAATCCAATATGCACAAGATGTCTTGTTTTTACTGTGTTTTTTGTTTCTTCTTTTTTTTCCATTCCTAAAAAATCGATACAAAATGAAGTAGTTAATGCAGTTAAAGCGGAATCTGTTGTCGCAAAAGTGGCAGCGGTTAATCCTAATAAAAACACAACTGCTGGTACTAAAGCAAAATGATTGAATGCAATTTCAGGAAATAACAAATCGGTTCTTACTGCACCATCTAATACTGGTACTGGGATGTTGTTCTTTGTTGCGAATAAATACAATAGTGCACCCACGCTCAAGAAAAATAAATTAATGATTACAAAAATTCCTGTAAACGTAAACATATTTTTTTGCGCTTCTTTGATATTCTTACAGCTTAAATTTTTCTGCATTAAATCTTGATCTAATCCCACCATTGCGATGGTTACGAAAATTCCCCCTAAAATTTGTTTTACAAAATGTTGCCCTGAACTTATAAAATCTTCAAAAAAGAAAATTTTAGAATATTTCGAATCATTAATTTTTGCAATGGCTTCGCTAAATCCAAAATCTAAACTATCACAAACAAAATATATAGTAAAAAACACAGAACTTACTAAAAATACAGTTTGTAATGTATCTGTAATAATAATTGTTTTTAACCCGCCTTTATATGTGTATGCAAAAATAAGTCCCAGACTTATCAAAACGGTTGCCCAAAAAGGGATGCCATAAGTGTTAAAAACAAAATTTTGTAATACTAAAACAACTAAATACAATCTAAAAGCCGAACCAATGGTTCTACTTAGTAAAAATATAAAAGATGCAGTTTTATAACTAAAATACCCTAATCGTTGTTCAATATATGTATAAATTGAAGTTAAATTAAGTTTGTAATATAACGGTAATAATACGGTGGCAACAATAATAAATCCAATTGCATTTCCTAAAATAAATTGAAAATAAGAAAATTGATTGGCTTCTACAGCACCAGGAACTGAAATAAAAGTAACACCTGAAAGCGCTGTTCCAATCATCCCAAAAGCTACTAAATACCAAGGTGATTTACTGTTTGCTTTAAAAAAAGTATCGTTACTGCTGCCCGATTTTTTATTCATGAAATATGAAATTCCAAACAAAACAATAAAATACGAAATAAAAAATAGTAGAATTGTGATTGGTTGCATAAGTTTTTTTTACAAAAATAATAGAATAATGTATATTAGTGGCATATTTGTTTAAATTTGAAAAAAATAATTAAGATGAAAAATTTATTTACAAGAAAGTTCGTAAGCTTTTTAACTTTTTTTATGGTTTGCAGTACTGCATTTGGTCAAAAATTAGAAAGCAAAGAAAAACTCGCTCCTGCGGTTGTAATTTTTATGGATTTTAATAAATCTTTATATACAAAAAGTGAAGGAAATGCCTATTTTTCTGAAGATCCTAAGGCCGCCTTGGTTGGTATGATTGTTCCAAAAAAATATACTGATTTGATGGAGGAAATGAAAAAAGATGCGGCATATGGTGTAAAGAATTTACAAAATGGTGAATTTGAAAATGCAGGTCTAAAGTACTTTTTCTATTCAGGAAATATTATAGTGGAAAAAACGAAAGAGTTTTTCTTAGAAGTTATATTAAAAGAAACAGATGCTGACCATTGTATTGTGGTAACGTCTATGTTTCAGCCCAAACATAAGTCAATATTTGAAAAAGAAGCAAAAAAAGCTATTATTTCTGCACAAATTTTAAATTAGCACAAAATAAAATCGTAAAAAACCTATTTATATTTATGTAAATAGGTTTTTTCTTTTTAATATATTTGCAAAATGGAATTCTCGTCAAAATTATTGGAAAATGCAGTTAATGAAGTAGCAATGTTACCAGGTATTGGTAAACGAACGGCGATGAGATTGGTGTTGCACTTGCTTAAACAACCAGCAGAACAAACACTTTTATTAACAGATGCAGTGACTAAAATGCGAAATGAAATTATTTATTGTCAAAATTGTCATAATATTTCTGATTTTGCGGTATGTGAAATTTGCAATAATTCATCGAGAGACCATTCGATAATTTGTGTAGTTGAAGATGTTAGAGATGTTATGGCAATTGAAAATACTAGAATGTATAAAGGAATTTATCACGTTTTAGGTGGTAAAATATCTCCTATTGAAGGTATTTCTCCAAGCCAATTAAATATTAATTCTTTGGTAGAAAAAGTAAAGCAACAAAAAGTTTCAGAAATTATTTTTGCATTGAGCTCCACTATGGAAGGTGATACTACTAATTTTTATATCTTTAAGCAAATTAAACCATTTTCAATAAATGTGTCAACAATTGCAAGAGGTATTTCAGTTGGTGACGAATTAGAATACGCAGATGAAGTTACATTAGGAAGAAGTTTATTACAAAGAATTCCTTTTGAGTCTTCTATGAAATCTATTTAAGATTTCTTACAAGTAAAAGAAAATAGTAAAGATAAAGTAAGGTATAAGATGATTAAAAATATTTGTTGTATTGGTGCGGGTTATGTTGGAGGTCCAACTATGGCGGTTATTGCTCAAAAATGTCCACATATTAAAGTAACTGTAGTTGATTTAAATCAAGACAGAATTAACGCTTGGAATAATGAAGATGTGAGTTTATTGCCTATTTATGAGCCTGGATTAGATAAAGTAGTTGCTGAAGCGAGAGGAAGAAATTTATTCTTTTCAACTGAAGTGGATCAAGCTATTGAAGACGCTGATTTAATTTTTATTTCAGTTAATACGCCCACAAAGACGTACGGGGTAGGAAAAGGTATGGCAGCAGATTTAAAATATATCGAATTATGTGCCAGGCAAATTGCTCGTGTAGCTAAAACAGATAAAATAGTAGTTGAGAAATCAACTTTACCGGTACGAACTGCCCAGGCAATTAAAGATATTTTAGACAATACAGGAAACGGTGTGAATTTTCAAATTTTATCGAATCCTGAGTTTTTAGCTGAAGGTACTGCAATTGAAGACTTATTTGCTCCAGATAGAGTGTTAATTGGTGGAGATACAACAGTTGAAGGTCAAGAGGCTATTCGTAAATTAGTGGAGGTGTATGCAAATTGGGTAAACAAAGACCTTATTTTGACAACTAATGTTTGGTCTTCTGAATTATCAAAACTAACCGCAAATGCTTTCTTAGCACAACGTGTTTCTTCAATTAATGCGATGAGTGAATTGTGCGAAAAAACAGGTGCTGACGTAAATGAAGTAGCAAAAGCCATTGGTTTAGACAGCAGAATTGGTTCAAAATTTCTAAAATCATCAGTAGGTTTTGGTGGTTCTTGTTTTCAGAAAGATATTTTAAATTTAGTTTATATTGCTAAATCATATGGTTTAAATGAAGTTGCCGATTATTGGGAACAAGTAATTATTATGAATGACCATCAAAAGCGCCGTTTTTCTAAAAACATAATTAATACGTTATACAATACCGTTTCAGGTAAAAAAATAGCTTTTTTAGGATGGGCTTTTAAGAAAGATACAAACGATACTCGTGAATCTGCTGCTATTTATGTGGCAAATGATTTAATTAGTGAACGTGCAAATATTGCTGTTTTTGATCCAAAAGTTGCAGAAAATCAAATTCTTTCGGATTTAAATTATTTAGAATCTCGTTCAGCGGAAGAAAATAAAAAACACATTTCAGTAAACAAAAATGGCTACGAAGCATGTAATAATGCACATGCCGTTGCTGTTTTAACAGAATGGGACGAGTTTAAAACCTACGATTGGCAAAAAATTTATGACAATATGCTAAAACCTGCTTTTGTTTTTGATGGAAGAAATGTATTAAACAAAGCAGAATTAGAAAAAATTGGTTTCATTTATCAAGCCATTGGTTCATAGATTATGTTTTTTAATTCCCTTCATTTTGCTATATTTTTACCAATAATTTTTATTTTATATTGGTTTGTTTTTAATAAAAATAAATCTTGGCAAAATAGTTTATTAATTATTGCAAGTTATTATTTTTACGCTTGTTGGGATTGGCGTTTCTTGTTTTTATTAGTCTTTTCTACGCTTTTAGATTATTTTTCTGGGATTCAAATAGAAAAAAGTAAATCGGTTAAAGAAAGTAAATTCTGGTTTTGGTTGAGTGTATTAATTAACTTAGGATTTTTAGGTGTTTTTAAATATTACAACTTTTTTGCCATTTCATTCACCGAATTAATTAATGGCTTCGGATTTCAAGTAAATCCGTTGTTAATTAAAGTAATTCTACCTGTCGGAATTTCGTTTTATACCTTTCATGGCTTATCATACGTTATCGATATTTATAATAAACGTATAAAAGCCGAGACAAACTTCATAGACTATTCGCTTTTTGTTAGTTATTTTCCTTTGTTAGTTGCGGGACCTATTGAAAGAGCCACACACTTATTACCGCAAGTAAAAGTAAAACGAGAATTTAATTTCGAAAAAGCTAAAGAAGGCGTTCATCAAATTATTTGGGGATTGGTAAAAAAAGTAGTCATTGCAGATTCTTGTGCTTTGTATGCTAACGAAGTGTTTAATAATCAGGAACAAATGAATTCGTTGTCTTTATTATTAGGTGCGATTTATTTTGCTTTTCAAATTTATGGTGATTTTTCAGGATATTCAGATATTGCGTTAGGGACTTCAAAATTATTTGGCATTGATTTGTTGAAAAACTTTAATTTCCCTTATTTTTCAAGGGATATTGCCGAATTTTGGAGACGTTGGCATATATCCTTGTCTTCCTGGTTTAGAGATTATTTATACATTCCTTTAGGCGGTAGTAAAGGCGGAAAATGGATGCAAGTTCGTAATACGTTTATTATCTTTTTGGTAAGCGGTTTTTGGCACGGTGCTAATTGGACGTTTATTGCATGGGGATTTCTGAATGCCATCTACTTTTTGCCTTTATTACTACAAAATAAAAATAGAAATAACTTAGAAGACATTCATTTTAAATGGAATATTAAAGGAATAAAAACGATTTTTAAAATACTTATTACTTTTTCAATAACCACTTTAGCTTGGATATTTTTTAGAGCAAAATCTATTTCTGATGCCATTTTGTACATAAAGAACATGTTCACCAATTTAAATTTTGATAGTCAATATTTAAATAATGCTCGTTATGCTCCAGAATTGTTATGGCTAATTGGTGTTTTTGTATTATTTGAATGGTTTAACAAATATAAAACAGAACCCATTTCTGGAAAATTTGAAAACATAAAATTACTGTTTTGCATTTTAGTTATTTTGGCATTAGGAGTATTCTCAGATTATAAAGAATTTATTTATTTTCAGTTTTAATGAAACGTTTTTTTAAACTCACAGTTCTTTTTGTTTTTATACTTTTTATAGCTTCATTGTTTTTAGATGTTATTTTTACTACAATAATTTCTCAATCTTCTGAAAGAAATAAAGTAGAAAACGTATTGCATACATTTGGAAAAAAATATGATGTAGTCATTATGGGAACTTCTCGAGCCAACAATCATTTTGTAACGGATTTGTTTGAAAAGAAAGGACTAAATTCTTTTAATTATGGCATAAGTGGTTCGCATTTATTTGAAACGTCTTTATTGTTAAAAGTAATGATTGCCAACAAATTTCAAATTAAGAATTTAATTCTTGAAGCGGATTTAAGTATTTGTAATGAAAAAAGAGACGAAGGAACAACGGCGCGTTTTATGCCCTACATTCATACGAATTCAATTATTAAAGAACATTATAAAAACGAACCTGATTTTATACAACTATATTATATACCTTTTTACAGATATATAAAATTTGATGCTAAAATTGGTTTTAGAGAAGTATATGAAGTACTTGCTGAAAAACCAACAAATACGCTTTATAATAAAGGATATTACCCCTTAATCTCTGATAAAAAAGGAAGCATGAAAAATGATATTTCAACATTAAAAGTGATCCGAAATAAACATTATGAGGCCATAAAAAAAATGTGTAAGCAAAATAAAATTAATTTAATCGTAGTAATGACACCTATGTGTCAAAACACTAAAGGATTAGATTATTTTGATAAAGTAAAAAAACAATATCCAGAAATTAATAATTTTGAAAATACGGTTACAGATGATCGTTATTTTTCATCTTGCGGCCATCTAAATAACGAGGGCGCTATTATTTATACAAATCACATTATAAATACATTTTTCAAGTAGTTTGTTTTTGCGCTTTTTTCCGTATTTATTTTCTTTCAATTTCTTTAAAAACATCTAAAATCGTCTTAATTTTTCATTTTTTTTGATTTTTATTTTGATTTTTTTGTTTTCTCTAATGTCCTATTAATCAAGATGGTTATACGGTAATTTGAAGGTTTATCACATCTTAACAAAATGTTAATTACTTGATTTTCAGAAAAATAATAAAAAATGTTGTATCTTTGCCAAGCTAATTCAATTGGAGTGGTATGATTTATGTCAATCAAACACAATGTAAAAAATCAAATTTTTTACCCTTTTGAGAAATAAATTTACATGAGAAAAGACATTATTTATTTTGGAGTTACCATTGCATTTATTGCCATTATTAGTTCTGGTTTTAAAGCATTTAAACAAGAATCTGTAACAGGATTTCATATCGATGATTCGGAAGTTTTTGAATATCGAGTACCTTCAAAAGACGAATCGGTTAAGTTGAATTTTTCTATACCTTACACGGGAAATACTTATATCGGTTTCACACAAGCCCTAGGAGTCAAAGAATCTGCTGGCATATACACTCTGGTGAATCCTTATGGTTACATGGGGAAATACCAATTCGGAAGAAGCACATTACGACACATTGGTGTATATAACTTCAAAAACTTCCTTAACAACCCAAACTTACAAGAAGATGCTTTTTATGCTTTATTATGCATAAATAAATGGGAGTTAAGAAAAGAAATTAAAAATTATTCAGGTAGAATAATTAATGGAATCAAAATTACAGAATCGGGATTATTAGCTGCAGCGCATTTAGCGGGTGCAAGTTCAGTAAAAGCATACCTTAGAAGTAATGGGAAAAATGGTTTTAGAGACGGATTTGGTACTTCATTGAGGTCTTATATTAAAAGATTTAATGGATATGACACTTCAAATGTTATTTCTAATAGATTTGCAAAAGTTACAACAAACTAATTTTTTTGAATAATAAAAATACAAGGTCGATTATGTAAATCGACCTTTTGTTTTTTCCAGTCGTTTACGGTTTTTGTTTTTATATATTCTGTCGGTAACGTAACATCGCATGCAATACACAAATTAGTTTGTGGATGAAGTGTGGTTAAAATATCTTCTAAAAATTTATTATTTCTATACGGTGTTTCCATAAAAAGTTGCGCCTGATTTTTTTCTTGAGACCCTCTCTCTAAATTTCTCAAGGCGCTTTTCTTTTCGTTTTTATCGATAGGTAAGTAGCCGGTAAATGCAAAGCTTTGACCGTTCATACCGCTCGCCATTAATGCTAAAAGTATTGAACTTGGTCCAACTAATGGGACTACCTGAATTCCTTTTTCGTGAGCTAATTTGACAATCACAGCTC
>NZ_JBIISE010000003.1:0-105948 GCF_044341185.1 Flavobacterium sp. | reverse complement strand
CTAATGTATTTATTGTAACTTTTGTATTAAAATAACCATCTTTTCTATACTTATTTTCAATGTAGTTTTTTGTATTTGTTAGTAAATTATCATTTACAATTTTACCTTTAGTTAATTCTGTTTCTTTAACTATATCTTCTCTTTTACCTTTCTTAACTCCTTTAATTTTTATATCATTAAGTTTTGGTAATTCGTATAATTCTAATTCTAGAAAAATTGATTCACCTTCAATTTTTTTCACATAAAAGTTTACGTCATTAAAAAGACCTAATTTCCATAGTTTAGTGATTGCTAAACTAATTTCTTCTCCTGGGATTCTGATTTTGCTACCAATTTCAAGTCCAGTAAATGTTATTACAGTTTGCTCATTAAAAGAAACTTTTCCGGTTACCTCTACGCCAGAAAGAGTATATTCTTTACCTTTTTCTAAGTTTATTTCTTGTGCATTTATTGTATTTCCTATAATTAATAGGATAAATAAAAATAGTATTCTGTTTTTAAACATTGTCAATTTATCTAATTTGTTCGCTAGTTTTTCCAAATCTTCTTTCTCTTTTTTGATAACTTAATAATGCCCTATGCAGTTCTTCTTCATTGAAGTCCGGCCAGAGCACGTCTGTAAAATAAAATTCAGCATAAGCTATTTGCCATAAAAGAAAATTACTTATTCTGTGTTCACCACTTGTTCTTATCACTAAGTCAACATCTGGCATATTCTGTGTGTAAAGATGCTGATTTATTATTGATTCATCAATAGCATCTACTGAAATTATATTATTTTTAACTTTTCCAGAAATTATTTTAACAGCATTTATGATTTCATCTCTTGCACCATAACTTAAGGCTAAAGTTAATGTCATTCTACTATTTGCTTTTGTTTTTTCAATAACTTCTATTAATTCTTTTCTAACTCCTGATGGTAAGCTGTCTAAATTTCCAATCGCAGTTAGTTTGATGTTGTTTTCTTGTAATGTTTTTAATTCTTTTTTTAATGCGTTAACTAATAACTTCATTAACGTATCAACTTCAATTTTTGGACGGTTCCAATTTTCCGTTGAAAAAGCATATAGCGTTAAAAATTCTATACCTAATTTTGCGCTATTTTCTACAGTTTGTTTCACAGATTTGGTTCCCTTTTCATGACCAAACACGCGCAACATTCCTTGGTTTTTTGCCCAACGCCCATTGCCATCCATAATAATGGCAAGATGTTTTGGTAAATTATTTTTATCTATCTCTTTTTCCATTCTATTCATGTGCGCAAAAACAAGGATTTTTACCAAATGTATAAGTAAGCGTAAACCCAGTAAAAATATACCAATCCTTATTGTTTAAATTACCAAATTTTAATGTTTCAAAATTTTTATTTATAGGATTACTACCGTCTAAATTATCTGTAAACGTATATCTAGCACCTGTTTCTAGTCCAATTACAAGTTTATTAGTTAATTTAGATTTTATTCCAACTACCATTGGTATCGCAAATGAATAATGTTGATAATCAGTTTTACTTTCCTTGCCTATTACATAGATTTCATCGTAAACAAATGCTGAAATTCCTGAATATACATAAGGCGTAAAAGTATAATCAGACTGATGTAAATCAAAATCCAAAAAATTAAATTCTAAACCTGCTGCTATTTCTTTGATATTATTTTTTATTTCAAAACCTCTATATTTTCTATTAGGAGCATTACTTTCAATATCTTTTGCCGAAATTGATGCCATTTTATATGAAAAACGCCATGAATGTCTCGTGCTTTTATTCCACTTATACAAAACCCCAAACGCCATATCATCCGGCGACAAATAGTGAGAATTTCCTACATCCCCAATATAATTACTACCGCCAACAAAAACGCCTAATTCGTGAATTTGTCCGAACGAAGTGATGCAGAATAATAGTCCTAAAATATTTAATAAAAATCGTTTCATTTTTTTAATAGTTTGCAAATATAATAATATTGATCTACTAACCATCTTAAACCAAGTTTTTTTGATGATTAACATGATTTAATAACGCAAAAAAATGAAAATTCGTGTGTTAATTCCTTTTGTCTTCTCCCCAAAGTAGTTTTTTGCGGATGGTTCTTAAGAAGCCTTCTTCTGGAAATTCAATTATTGAAATGAAAAAATCGGTTTTTTTAACAGTTAAAGTAGTTTCGTTAGAAACAGAGGTGATTCTAGAATCTAAAGAAACTAAATATTGTTCTTCTCTACCTTTTATTTTTAAAGTTAATTCAGAATCGTCAGGAATTATTAAAGGCCTAGCCGTCAAATTATGTGGTGCAATAGGGGTAATTACAAAACAATTTGATGTAGGCATAATTACAGGTCCGCCACAGCTAAGCGAATATCCTGTTGATCCTGTAGGTGTTGAAATAATTAATCCGTCAGCCCAATACGAATTAAGATATTCATTATTTATATACGTTTCAATCGTAATCATCGAAGTCGTATCTTTTCGGGAAACCGTAATTTCGTTTAATGCAAAATTAATATCTTCTAAATCAATATTTTCAGGATGTGCGTGTAAACTAACTAAAGTCCTTTTCGAAATAGAAAAATCATTTGCCATTACACGTGTTAAAAGTTTTTCGATATTTTCTTCTTGAATTGTTGCTAAAAATCCCAATCTTCCCGCGTTTATTCCAATAATTGGTAAATTGTAGTTTCTTACAAAAGTGGCAGCTCGTAAAATAGTTCCATCGCCACCAATACTTATTAAATAATCAAAATTATCTTTCAAACATTCGTGAGAATCAAATGTGCTGAATTTTGTTAATGTAACCTTGTTTTCAATTAATTTGTCATAAAAAATTTTATAAAAACAAATTTCAATATTATTCTGCTCTAAAAAAGACACTACTTTTTCTACTATAGAATGTGTGTTGTTTTGATAATATTGACCAAATACAGCTATTTTCATTTGTGAATTTTTATATATTTAAGTATTTGTTTAAATAATCTGATCGATCTTTTAAATCCGCAAGATAAGCATCTTCTTGATGTTCAGATAGAATAGTATAATTATACCTTCTAAATGTTTGTATGATTTCATTAAAATTACTTTGAGAAATTTTTAACGTTATTTCAGTTTTCGTAGCCGATTTATTTGAAATAAAAACACCTAATATTTTGGCATCGTTACTTTCTACAATTTGACAAATTTGACTAAACGTAAAATCGGCAGTTTCTTTTTCAATTACAATCGTGCCACCGTCTTCTTTAACAAATGTAGTCTCGTTAAAAAAATGAAGCACATCGTCAAGTTCATAAAAACCTAAATAATTATTTTTGTCATCTAATACGGGTAAAATATTACTATGATTTTTTGAAAATTCTTCTAAAACATCAAACCAATTCATATTGTTTCGAACAAAAAAACGAGTTAAATTATATTTATGATCATTTATTGCATCTGCACCTGAAAAAAGTTCTGTGTCTTCTTTAGAAATAGAGCCTAAAAAAACATCATGGTCTAAAATTGGAAAATGAGAATAATCTTCATCCAAAAATAAATCTGCGGCATCAGCAACAGAAGCACTAACTTGTAGCGCTTTATATTGATTATTTATAAAATCTGTAATTTTATCCATGTGTCTATTTCAAAACTATTGCAAATTAAGTAAAAAATACAAATTAGTCTATTATTGTTTGTAATTTTGTACAAATTTAATTCAATTATGACAAAGTTATCGGTTAATATTAATAAAATTGCAACCTTAAGAAATGCACGAGGTGGCAATGTTCCTGATTTATTGCAAGTGGCAAAAGATATTCAAAAATTTGGCGCCCATGGTATTACTATTCATCCACGTCCAGATGAAAGACATATTACCTATCAAGATGCACGAGATTTAAAAAAAGTGGTGCATACAGAATATAATATTGAAGGAAATCCGCAACATAATTTTATTGATTTAGTTTTAGAATGCAAACCCGATCAGGTAACTTTAGTTCCGGATGCTATTGGGGCAATTACCTCAAATGCAGGTTGGGACACTATAAAACACCAGGATTATCTGACAGAAGTTATTCAAGAGTTTCAACGTTATGGAATTAGAACGTCTATTTTTGTAGATCCAATAGAAGCAATGGTTGAAGGTGCCAAAAAAACAGGTGCAAATAGAATTGAATTATATACTGAAGTTTTTGCACATCAATACAGTTTAGGAAATCAATCAGCAATTGAGCCATTTGTGAAAGCGGCCATCAGAGCAAATGAAATAAATTTAGGTATTAATGCTGGGCACGATTTGAGTTTAGATAATATTAAATTTTTCAAAGACAACATTCCAAATTTATTAGAAGTTTCTATTGGTCATGCTCTGATTTCGGAATCATTATATCTTGGCTTAGATAATGTGGTGAATATGTATTTGAACAAGTTGAAGTGAAGAGTGAAGATTGAAAAGTAAAAAGTAAAAAGCGAAAAGTAACAAAGTAAAAGTGAGTTGTTATATATTCGCAATAATTCGCTCATTATCTCATTATCTAATTCCTATGCCTTTTAAACCTTTAACCAAATAAACTTTTAAACAATAAAAATGTTATACTCAAAAATAGAAGGCGAAGGAAAGCCTTTCCTAATAATTCATGGATTTTTAGGAATGTCTGACAATTGGAAAACATTGGGCTTGCAATTTGCTCAATTGGGTTTTCAAATCCATTTGTTAGACATGCGAAATCATGGAAAAAGTTTTCATTCAGACGAGTTTAATTATGAAATTATGGTGGAAGATGTAAAAGCATATATCGATTTTCATCAATTACAACACGTTACACTTTTAGGACATTCAATGGGCGGAAAAATAGCTATGTTATTCGCTACAATATATCCAGAATATGTTGAGAAATTAATTATTGCTGATATTGGTCCAAAATATTATGCACCCCATCATCAAACCATTTTAGAAGCATTAAACGCTGTTGATTTTTCAAAAAAACCAAATAGAAGTGAGGTTGATGAAATTATTTCAAAATATATTACAGATTTTGGAACGAAACAGTTTTTATTAAAAAATGTATATTGGAAATCTCCAGAAGAATTAGGTTTCCGATTTAATTTACCCGTTTTTAATGAAAAAATATCTGAAATCGGAACAGCACTTCCGTTTGAAAATCATTTTAATAAGCCAGTATTATTCCTTCGAGGTGATAAATCCGATTATATTTTAGATGCAGATTTTGAAACCATTTTACATCATTTTCCATTAGCGATAATAAATACAATTCCAAATGCTGGACATTGGTTACAAGCAGAAAATCCTAAAGCATTTTATTGTGAAGTTGAAAAATTTTTATAACGTATATTATGTATGCATAATATTTTTGTTAAAAAAATTGCCAATTTCATAAATATTGTTAATTTTGAATAAAATATAAAAAATAAATACTAACTAAATTTTAATTATGAGAAAATTATTTTCTTTATCATTACTAACCTTGGCTTCTGTGTCTATGTTTGCAGGAGGGTATAGAGTTTCTATTCAAGGTCAGAAGCAACTAGCGATGGGACATACAGGAGTTGCTGTTGTTAATAGTGCAGAAGTGGCGTTTTTTAACCCTGCAGGAATGTCTTTTTTAGATAAAAAATTCAACTTATCTGTTGGTGGAAATGCATTGTTGGCAAAAACAAGATTTCAAAGTTCAAAATTTAATCAAACGGCAGCAACAGATAATATGGGTACTCCATTTAGTATTTATGCTACGTACAAAATTAGCGAATGGGTATCTGCAGGTTTAGCAGTATACACTCCTTATGGTTCCTCTGTAGCTTGGGATCAAGACTGGGCAGGAGCACATTTAGTAAATAATATTGATTTAACAGCAATATTTATTCAACCAACTATTTCGTTTAGAGTAGGAGATGTTTTTAGTATTGGTGGGGGACCAATTTTAGTTCAAGGAAGTGTTAACTTCAACAGAAATTTAACGCCAAATCCTCTATTATCAAATAATGGAAGTGGAACAGATGTTACTTTAGATGCTAAAGGAATTACAGCATCTGGATATAACGTAGGTATGATGTTTAAATTATCTAAAAAAGTAACTTTAGGTATGGATTATCGTTCTGAAATTATCATGAAAGCAAGAGGTGGATCTGCAGATTTTGAAGATGTACCAACTATTGCAGCAGGATCATTTACGGATACTTATTTTAGTGCAGATTTACCTTTACCAGCAGAACTTACTGCAGGAATTTCATACAAAGCTTCAGATAAGTGGTTGTTTGCTTTTGATTACAACTATACAAAATGGAGTGTATATAAATCTTTAGATGTTGATTTTGATAGTGCATTGCCAACATCTGTGAATCCAAGAAATTATAAAGATGTAAGCGCTTATCGTTTTGGAGCACAATATAAAGCTACTGACAAATTTACTGTAAGAGGAGGATATTATATTGATGAAAGTCCAGTTCAACAAGGTTATTTCGCGCCAGAAACACCTCGTAACGATTCTACAGGATATACAGGAGGATTTACGTATCAAGTAAATAGTAAATTAGGAATTGATATGTCATTCTTATACTTACATTTTGATGAAGTTAACAATTCTTACGATTATTTTGATGATCCAACAACTAACACTGGAACATCTTCTTTCGGAGGTACTTATAAATCATCTGTATTTTCACCAGGTATTGGTATAACGTACGGTTTCTAATTTAAAAATATATTCAAAAATGAAAAATAAATTTATACTAGTAGCAGCTTTAGCAATTGGATTTGCAGGTTGTGAACCAGAATTTGAAAATGAAGTAAATGCCGCTTATACCTCTGGTGAAGCAGATTTTACAAGATATGTAGCAGTTGGTAACTCACTTACTGCTGGTTATATGGACGGAACGGTTTGTAGAGTAGGACAAACGTATTCTTACCCTAATTTATTAGCACAACAATTTGCTTTAGTTGGTGGAGGTGAATTTACACAACCTTCTTTTGCAGAAGATGTAAATAATTTAGGAGGTTTTGCAGGTTCTGCAGGTTCTACGAGATTAGTTATTGATGCTGCTCAAGGGCGTCCAGAGCCAATTGCTGGAACATCAACAATTACTTTAACACCTCAAGCAAAAGCATATAACAATATGGGAGTACCAGGTGCAAAATCATTCCATTTAGGTATTGCTGGATATGGTGCATTAAATCCATATTTTGCTAGACATGCAACTACACCAACAGCAACAGTTTTAGGTGATGCCATGTCGAAAAACCCAACGTTTTTTACCAACTGGATTGGTTCAAACGATGTGTTAGCTTATGCTACTGCAGGTGGTGCTCAAGCAGATGGTGTAACACCAGCGGCGGATCATAATGCAACAGGAAATTTAAATCCGGCTACTTATGGTTTTAATGATATTACAAATAGTGGAGTTTTCAACAATGTGTATACAAACATTATTAATACATTAACAGTAAACGGAGCAAAAGGAGTTGTATGTACAATTCCAAGTGTAACGTCTATTCCATATTTTACAACAGTACCTTACGCAGCACTTTCTCCAACAGCTTTAGGAGGTGCTACAAACATAACGGCATTAAATACTCAATTATATGGCCCTTTAGATGCTGTGTTTACTGCTTTGGGTGAGCCAGACCGTATAAATCCTTTAAGCGCAACGGCTGCTAATCCAATTCTAATTAATGATGCAGATGCTATAGACAGAAGTGCACAAATTACAGGAGCATTAACACCAACACTTGGTGCAACTACTGCAGCAGCATTTGGTGCGGTTTTCGGAAAAGCTCGTCAAGCAACTGCTGCGGACTTAGTAGTTTTACCAGCTTCTTCAGTAATTGGTACTACAAATACAGCTGCTCCAGCAGGAATTAACAAAAATGGAGTTACTTTTCCAATGGCTAACAAATGGGTATTAACTGCAACTGAAAAAGCTAAAGTAGCTGCTGCTACTACAGCATATAACAATTCAATTGTGGCTATTGCTGCTACTAAAAATTTAGCTGTAGCGGATATGAATGCTGTAATGAACAAATTAATTACAGGATTACAAATTGAAACTAATTCAATTTATACCGCTAATTATTTCAGTGGTTCTGGAACAGAAGGTCAAGTATTGTTTTCTTTAGATGGTGTGCATCCAAATGCACGTGGTTATGCAGTTATTGCTAATGAATTTATTAAAACGATAAACGCAAAATACAACTCAAATTTACCATTACACAATCCTACTTATTTCCCAGGTATTAGTATTTTACCAACGAACTAAGCTAGTTTTTAAATAATTTCTAAATAGGCATCATTTTGGTGCCTATTTTTTTATATTTACAACTTAATGAACATGTTTAATCAATTGCATAAAAAATGAAAAACTATTTTATCAAATTACTTATTTCAACGCTATTAATACTTATCATTTCGTATTTTCTAAAAATTGAAATTACCAACTATTCGGCAGCAATATTTATGGCAGTTGCTTTATCGTTTTTAAATACCTTTTTAAAACCAATATTAAAAATACTTGCTATTCCTGTAACAATTATGTCATTGGGTTTGTTTCTATTGGTTATTAATGCCAGTATTGTAAAAATCGCCGATTATTTTATTGATGGCATTCAAATGACGTTTCTTCAAGCACTAGTTTTTAGTGTATTGTTATCGATAAGTCAATATATATTAAATAAAATTTTCACAGAAAAAAAACAATAAGTAGTTGTAAAATTCTGTAAATTAAAAACTTGTATGGGTTGCAAAAATTATATAATTTTGCCACCCATATTTATACTTCAAAAAATCATTAAAAATGAACATTAGAAAAGAACACATTGACGCATTAAACGCCGTTGTAAAAATTACAATTGGTAAATATGAATATACTGAAAAAATTGAAAATTTTTTAGAAGTAAAAAGAAAAACAGCTACATTACCTGGTTTTAGAAAAGGAAAAACACCAATGGATGTGGTGAGAAAACAGTTTGAAAAACCAGCAATTATTGAAGAAGTTACTAAATTAGTAAACAAAGGTTTAGCTGATTATATTGCAAAAGAAAAATTAGATTTGTTAGGTAATGCTTTACCTCGTATAGATGAAAATTTTGATTGGAAAGCAGACGAATTGGTTTTTGAATACGAATTAGGTTTAGCGCCAGAATTCACTGTAGATTTAGCAAGAGCTGCTGGCGTAGCGAGATACAAAATTATTGCCGACGATACCTTATTAAACGAGCAAGTTGAAAGAATTCAAAAGCAATACGGTAAAATTTTAACGGAAACTGAAGTTAAAAAAGGTTTTGAAATAAACGGAACATTTACAAACGAAGAAAAAAATATCAGTAACCAAGCTTTAATTAGTTTAGATGTTTTTGCAGATGCTAAAACAGGGAAACAATTTATTGGAAAAAAAGTGGGTGATGTTGTTACGTTAAAAACGAAAGGTTTGTTTAATGACGACCACCAATTAATGGATTATTTAAAAGTGGCTCACGATGACGTTCACGGTTTAGATATTGAAGTGAATTTTACTATTGACGCCATTCAATCTATTGAAAAAGCAGAAATTAATGACGAATTATTCGCAAAATTATTTCCAAATGGAGAAGTAACTACTTTAGAGGGTTTAAAAGCGAGAATCAAAGAAGATGCAGAACAACAATTTGTGCAGCAAGCGGATCAAAAGTTTTTAAATGATGTAACTGAGGCCTTATTAGACACTACTCAATTTGATTTACCAGAAACCTTCTTAAAAAAATGGATCCAAACTATTGGTGAAACACCTTTAACTCCTGAACAAGCAGAAGCGGAATTTGCAAAATCAGAAAGAGGATTGCGTTATCAATTAATCGAATCTAAAATCTTTATTCAAAATAACTTACAAGTTAGATTTGAAGAATTAAAAGATTTTACTTCAGGATTAATCAGACAACAAATGGCTCAATTTGGTCAAGCCAATGCAACTGATGCAGAAGTAGACGGAATTGTTTCAAGAGTAATGTCTAATCAAGAAGAAATAAAACGTATATCAGACCAAGTTTTGAGTTTAAAAATGATTGACTTATACAAAACAAAAGTAAAAGCAACTGAAAAAGAAGTGAACTACCAAGATTTTGTTAAAGCGATGTACGGCGAAATGTAATATTCATAAAAATTAGTATATTTGAACGTCAAATCATTTTGGTTTGACGTTTTTATTTAAAATCATAACCTTTTAAATACAATTTAAAATGAACTACGGAAAAGAATTTAAGAAATTTGCCACAAAAAAACACGGAGTAAACAGTTTGTATTACGATAAATTAGTAGGCAGTTTAACACCATATATTATTGAAGAACGCCAATTAAACATTTCTCAATTAGACGTGTTTTCTCGTTTAATGATGGATAGAATCATCTTCATGGGAACAGGTGTTGACGATTACATGGCAAATATTATTCAAGCACAATTGTTGTTTTTAGAAAGTGTAGATGCTTCTAAAGACATTCAAATTTATATCAACTCACCTGGTGGAAGTGTATATGCCGGTTTAGGTATTTATGACACTATGCAATACATTAAGCCAGATGTGGCGACAATTTGTACAGGAATGGCAGCATCAATGGGTGCCGTTTTATTGTGTGCAGGCGCTGAAGGAAAACGTTCGGCATTACCGCATTCTCGTGTAATGATTCACCAACCTTCTGGAGGTGCGTCGGGAGTGGCTACTGATATGGAAATTAACTTAAGAGAAATGTTGAAATTGAAAGATGAATTGTATCAAATTATTTCATCGCATTCAAAACAACCTATTGAAAAAGTGTTTAAAGATAGCGAACGCGACTATTGGATGATTGCCGATGAAGCAAAAGAATACGGAATGATTGATGAAGTATTGAGAAGATAAATTTGAGTGATTAGTGATTAGTAAAAAGTGATAAGCTATTTACTATTTACTAATTACTTTTTACTAGAAAATAATGGCAAAAGAAGAATTAGAATGTTCGTTTTGTGGTAGAAAAAAGCCAGAAACAAGTTTATTAATAGCAGGTATAGATTCGCATATTTGCGAAAAATGTATTGAGCAAGCACACGGAATAGTAGTAGAAGAGCTAAAAGGAACAACAGATTCTGAAGCTTTTGGCGATTTAATATTGCGTAAACCAAAAGAAATAAATGCTTTTTTAAACGAATATGTAATTGGGCAAGAACAAACCAAGAAAGTATTGAGCGTTGCCGTGTACAATCACTACAAAAGATTGTCGCAAAAAGTGACAGAAGACGATGTGGAAATTGAAAAGAGTAATATTTTAATTGTAGGACAAACCGGAACAGGAAAAACATTGGTAGCAAAAACCATTGCGAAAATGTTAAATGTGCCTTTAGCGATTGTAGATGCCACTATTTTAACTGAAGCAGGATATGTAGGAGAAGATGTGGAAAGTATTTTAACACGATTGCTACAAGCGGCAGATTATGACGTAGCTAAAGCGGAAAGAGGTATTGTTTTTATTGATGAAATTGATAAAATTGCTCGAAAAAGCGATAATCCTTCAATCACTCGTGATGTTTCTGGAGAAGGGGTTCAACAAGCCTTGTTGAAATTACTGGAAGGTTCCATAGTAAATGTACCACCAAAAGGCGGTAGAAAACATCCAGATCAAAAGTTTGTTGAGGTGAATACTCAGAACATATTATTTATTGCAGGTGGTGCTTTTGATGGTGTGGAACGCATCATTTCAAAACGTTTAAACCGACAAGCTATGGGATTTAGCGCGTCTAAAGATTTAGACAAAGTAGATGCCGATAATTTATTACAATATATTATTCCTCGTGATGTAAAAGAATTCGGTTTAATACCTGAAATTATTGGACGTATGCCTGTTTTATCGCATATGGATCCGTTGGATGCTAAGACGTTACGTGCCATTTTAACAGAACCTAAAAACGCTTTAATAAAACAATATCAGAAATTATTTGAAATGGATGAAGTTGCCTTTACCATAGATGATGATGCTTTAGATTTCATTGTGGAAAAAGCGTTGGAATATAAATTAGGTGCTCGTGGTTTACGTAGTTTATGTGAAGCCATTTTAACCGATGCGATGTACGAATTGCCAAGCTCGGAAGACAAAATATTGCAAGTAACTAAAACCTATGCGGAAAATACATTAAGCAAAAATTTATTGAAACGCTTGGAAATTGCTTCGTAAATTTTAAACTCAGTATAAAAAAATAAAGCTCAAAAATGTATTTTTTTGAGCTTTTTTATTTTTTCCTATAGGTTTTAAATCTTATAGGAGTTGGTTTTTTTTATGTTATTTAAATTCTACAACATCAGCTGTAACAGTACATTTAAGAGTCTTGTATAATCCTAAATAATAAGAAGCTTTGAAGTTCACTGTTAAATTTGCAAAAGTCTGATTACTTTTTAACGGATTTGCATTTAGCATTTGCTGCTTCGCATTGTCAACTAAAGTTTCTTTTGCAAGCCCACCAATACCTAAAATATAAGTTGCTGTTGCTTCTCCTTTTATGTTTTGTTTTGCATATGAGAAATTTGCAGTACTTAAAGCAGCAGAATTTGCCATATAACCGCTATGGTATGCTGAACAACTTGAAGCAAAAATTACAATTGTAATTGCCAAAACTGATTTTAAAATAATTTTTTTCATTTTATAATTTATATAATTTTTTCTTACTCATAAGGCTTTTCAGTCACGCCCCGTTTTTTTAAGTTGTTTCTGGACTCAACTTCATTTATTAGTTTACATTATTCCATTGTTCAATTTTCATAGTTACTTCACCACAATCTGCGGCTAATACTTCAAGTTTGTTTTCTGAAATACTACTTATACAAGCTTTACCATCTTCAGCAACTGACATAAACATATACAATTTTGTTCCATTAAAAGTTACTGTTTTACTCTTCATTAAAGTTTGGTTAATATTATTACATCTTTCTTGCATAAATGTTTCTGCTTCAGAAAATGTTACTTTTTGTACAGAAACTGATGTATCAGTTGTCGATTGATCATTTCCGTCCGTTTTGGATGAATTTTTATTTCCGGCATTTAATATAACTGCAAAAATAAAAACACTTGTTATTATCCATCTAGTTTTAATTGGCCAAATTTCATTTTTCCACATAAAGTATAAACCTAATGGGAAAAAAATTATCAATAATACAATAATTGAATTCGGCTTTTGATGCCATTTTTGTTGGTGTTGATTTTCCATTTTCTATTTTAAATTGATTTATTTTTCCTAATCGTAAGGCTTTTCAGTTACGCCCTTTTTTTTTTAAGTTGTTTCTGGACTCAACTATTACTTCAAACAAAAATAAATATTTGTAGTACATATTCTACATTTTATTTATTTTTACGCCATTAAATGACGTAAATGAAACAACTTGAACGATTGCTATTTTTAATTAAGGCGCTAAAAGCAAAGGCGTGTACAACTCACGAGTTATTTGTACAACTTTCTGAACAAACCAACAGTAGTTCTATTAGACAGCTCCAAAGAGATTTTAAAGATATAGCGTTACTACTATCAAATAATGAAACCCTTAAGTCATATAGAAAAGATAAATTAAAATATTTTTTTATTGAAACAAGTAAAAGTGATTTCACAAGTGCAAACGAAAGTAAAACCTATAAAAACACAAACTTTTATGTGCAATCCAAGTCAAAGCACATTGACTTTAATTTAAATACTATTGAAAATGCAATAAAAGAAAGTAAATCTATTGTTATTTCAGAAATTAAAAATGACGAAACGGGCGATAATAATAATTTTGAAACTAAAAATATATTTTTTCAACCCATTCAAATACTCATTCATCGCGATTCTTATTATGTAGGTGGATATAATATTGTAAAAAAATGTATACAGATTTTTGGGATTAATCAAATAGAAAAAGTGGCCTTATCAAACCAATGTGAATTATTAGCTGAACGAAGCAAAATGTTTGATGACGAGTTAAATAAACGATTTGGTGTTTCTAAAAATATTAACGGACATACATATAAAATTGTTTTAGAATTTTCCTCAGTTTTAGCAGCTTTTATGAAAAATCATCATTGGCATGCTACTCAAAAATTTTCCAAAAAAAATGGTAACACATTAATGTTTTTAGAGTGTGGTATAAACAGAGAATTGTTGGGTTGGTTGTTTCAATGGATGTATAACATTAGAGTTGTAGAACCAGAAATTCTTAAATTTTATTATGAAAAAACATTAAATGAAATTCAAAATTCTAATAATTCAAAAACTACATTAGTGCATAGAAACTTATTTAATGATAATGAAAATTAGTTTTTTTAATAACCCTCAGTCATAATTTTTAAATAAACCCGATACTAAAATCATTTTCTCTTGTTTACTTTTTTAAAAGATGTACAAGTATTTTACAAAAGATGTACAACTTTTAAGTAAAAGATGTACATCTTTTTAAGGAAAGATATACATCTTTTTGATAACTTAACCTTTCAAATGTGTTTTTTACTGAGGTAGTTTTACTTTTTTCTAGCGGTTTAAAAGTTACATCGCTTTCAATTCTTCCAAATAGTCTCTTAAATTAGATAGTCTTGGAATTTTGTGTTGGCCGCCTAATTTATCTTTCTTTTTCAACCAATCGTAAAATAAATTTTCTCTAGCTACATTTAATACAAGTGGGTTTAACGTCATGTTGTTAAATCGTTTGGCTTCGTAGTCGGAATTTACTTGTTGCAAATTTTTATCTAAAAGTTCGGAAAATTCAGCGCTACTTGCTGGGTGTATTTTAAATTCAATTAGCCATTCATGTCCGCCTTTTTCTTTTCCTTTCATAAAAATTGGTGCCACGGTATAGTCAACAATTTCGCACTGTAAGGTTTTACATGTTTTTGCTAAAGCCGTATCGGTGTTTTCCACCATTAATTCTTCACCAAAAACATTAATATGGTGCTTGGTTCTACCTGTAACTTTTATTCTAAAAGGATTTATTGAAGTAAATCGTATCGTATCGCCAATTAAATAACGCCACAAACCAGAATTGGTAGTTATGACTAAAGCATAATTTTTATTAATTTCTACATCACTCAATGGAATTACTTTTTGGTTGTCTTTTCCAAATGTATCCATCGGAATAAATTCGTAAAAAATACCATAATCTAACATTAAAAGTAATTCGTTAGAATCATTTCGGTCTTGCAAGGCAAAAAATCCTTCAGAGGCATTGTAAATTTCGTAATATTTAAAATCGTCTTTTGGAAACAAGTTTTTATATTGTTCTTTATAAGGTTCAAAACTTACCCCACCATGAAAATAGACTTCTAAATTGGGCCAAATTTCTAAAATATTCGTTTTTTTGTTTTCTTCTAGTGTTTTGTTTAATAACACCATCATCCAACTTGGAACACCAGCTAAACTGGTTACGTTTTCTAAACTACTTTCCTTAATAATGGCAGGCAATTTGGTTTCCCAGTTGCTCATTAACGAAGTTTTATTGCTGGGTGTAGAGCTAAATTCTGCCCACATGGGCATATTGTCAATTAATATGGCAGATAAATCGCCAAAAAAAGTATTGTTGTTTTCGTACAATTCTTTACTACCACCCAAACGCAAACTTTTACCAGTAAATAACTGCGAGTTTTCGTTATTATTTAAATACATACAAAGCAAATCTTTACTAGCTTTATAGTGATTGTTTTCTAAAGCTTCCGAACTAACAGGTATAAATTTGCTTTTAGCATTTGTAGTGCCGCTAGATTTCGCAAAATATTTAATAGTAGAATTCCAAAATATATTTTGTGCGCCTTGGCGGGTTTGTTCAATAAAAGGTTCTAACTCTTCGTAAGTAGAAACGGGAATTCTTTCATTAAAAGTTTGATAATTTTTGATGGTACTGTAGTCGTATTTTTTTCCAAGAACGGTATTTTCTGCCGATTTTAATAAACCAAACAACAATTCTTCTTGCACTTCCATAGGATATTTAATAAACAACTCAATTTGATGAATACGTTGTTTTAAAATCCAAGAGGCAATAGAATTTATTAAAGGTAATGGCATTTGCGTATCAGTATTTTTATAACTTTACCAAAAATAATAATTTTTATATCAATTACAATTTTTATGTCAACATTTGAAGGAACATTAACAAAGATGGAAACCGAAATAGGTACACCCATTCAGTATTATTTAATTTTTGATTCCAATTTTATTAATGTTAATCAGTTAATTAATAAAGATGTAGAAATTACGCACAAAGGGTATCAGTGTTTAAATTGTAAGAAAGCCAAAAAAATATGGCGACAAGGATTTTGTTATGATTGTTTTTCAACCATACCCTCTGCTGCCGATTGGATTATGAAACCCGAACTCAGTACCGCACATTTAGATATTGAAGATAGAGATTTAGCGTATGAAAAACGGGTGCAATTGCAACCTCATATCGTATATTTAGCTTTATCTAGCGAAGTAAAAGTAGGGGTAACCCGAAACACGCAAGTGCCTACTCGATGGATAGACCAAGGCGCAGTGCAAGCTATTCCAGTTTTAGAAACGCCTAATAGATATTTGGCAGGAATTGCTGAGGTCGCCTTAAAAAATCATTTTGCAGACAAAACCAATTGGCAAAAAATGTTAAAAAATGAAGTGCCAGTCACCAATTTATTTGAAGAAAAAAACAAGTTAAAACAATGGTTACCAGAGGAAACTAAGCCCTATTTTATTGAAGAAGACCATTTATACCAAATGGATTTTCCTGTGCAAGCGTATCCTTTAAAAGTCACTAGTTTAAATTTGGAGAAAACCCCTAATTTTTCAGGAAAAGTTGTGGGCATTAAAGGTCAATACTTAATTTTTGAAGACGGAACCGTTTTTAATGTTCGCACCTATGAAGGGTTTGTTATACAATTAAAATTTTAAAAAGTATACTCAATCCCAATGCCAAGAATTTGTTTTAATTGTACTCTAGGTCCTTCTGTGATTTGAACACCAGCAACTTCTCGTTTATTTTTAATGTCGTTATCATAAATTAGATGACTACCAATATTAGCTTTAATATATTTATTTACAATCATTTCAATGCTAACTTGCCAATCAATATCAATATTGCCAAAATCTTTTAAATAATCGGTATATAATGTAGCTCTAGTGTCTAAATTAATATTCGTCATAATTTTTCTTTTGTACTGACTTGAAACCAAAGCACCTAGTTCCGTTCTGTGACGTTTTCCATTTCTAAGAATTTGAGTCCCTGTTTCATCATAAATGGCTTTTTCTACTCCAAATGCACCTTCGTTTGCTAATCGGGTGTCTAAAACCAAAGTTGTTTTGTTAGTAATTGGAGACAAATAAACGGTTAAGCCTAAATCTTTTCGGGTATATTCAGCACCTAAACCCAGGAAAATATATGCCGGAGCAAAAGGTTTTGAAATGGCTTTGCTAACATTTGGATAACTATATCCGTTAGAAAACTGAGTTAGCAAACTAAATTTTGCACCATAAAACCAGTTATTAATAGTGTCTCTTCTATATCCAATTGTAGAGTTTAAATTAATTTGATCGTCTGTTTTCCTTAAATCTTGCCCTTCTTGTTTGTTAATTCCATAACGTACTACAAGCTCATTATTCCATTTCATATTATCACGAGTATAATTTCTAATGAAATTTCCTTTTGCCAAACCAGAAATAGAATTATTCCCACCGGCAGACCAATTTACAAAGCTAATTTGTGTAAAATCTAATCCTACTTTATTTCCCTTTTTCCAATTTGAAGTAGTATCTATTTTTTCTGTTCTCACAATTTGTGAAAAAGATTCAGTTGCGAATAAAAGAAGTGCGATAAAAAGTATAAGGTTTCTACTCATGATTAATTCCAGTAAATAATTCGGTTAAGCTTAATGTGTCTAATTTAGTTTGTTCTAATAGTTGTTTTACGGTGCCGTGTTCTATGAAAACATCTGCCACGCCACGATTTATAATTTTGTTTTTAAAATTATTTTTGGTTGCAAAGGTATTGATGCTACTTCCTAAACCACCATTAATTACACCTTCTTCAACAGTGATAATACTAGTATGTTCTTTAAAAATACTAAGTAATTTTTCTTCATCTAAAGGCTTCACCCAACCTACATGAAAATGCGAAAAATCTGCTTTTTTTTCTAGGTTATCAATAGCTTTAGAAACAGTATTTCCAATGGTTCCGGTAGATAAAACAGCAATTTTAGTTCCTTTTTTTAAAGTTTCAATTTTTCCTATTTCAATCTTAGAAAAAGGTTGTTTCCATGCTACAATTTCGCCTTTTCCTCTTGGATAACGAATCGCTATCGGATGGTTTAATCCTAACGAAGAAGTGTATAAAATATTGCGTAAATCAATTTCATTCAACGGTGCGTAAATCATTATGTTTGGAATACAATTAAGATAAGCCAAATCAAATAATCCGTGATGTGTAGCACCATCTTCGCCTACAAATCCGGCTCTGTCCAAACAAAAAATTACGGGTAAATTCTGTATCGCTACATCATGTATGACTTGGTCATAAGCCCGTTGTAAAAAAGTAGAATAAATATTGCAAAATACCGTTAATCCTTGAGTAGCCATTCCAGCAGCTAAGGTTACGGCATGTTGTTCGGCTATTCCTACATCAAACGCACGCTCTGGAAACGCTTCCATCATATATTTTAAGGAACTTCCAGAAGGCATAGCAGGCGTAATTCCTACTATTTTTTTATTTTCTGTAGCCAATTCCACTAAAGTGTGTCCAAAAACATCTTGAAATTTTGGTGCCAAATTTTCAGTTTCTGGTTTTAGAATTTTACCAGTAAGTTTATCAAATTTTCCAGGTGCATGAAATTGCAATTGATTTTCTTCAGCAAAAGTTAATCCTTTTCCTTTTGTGGTAATAATATGTAAAAATTTTGGGCCTTTAACTTTTTGTAATCGTTTTAATTCTGTCAATAATTTTGGCAAATCATGCCCGTCAATTGGACCTGAATAGTCAAAATTTAACGATTTTATAATATTGTTCTCTTTTGGGTTTTTACCTTCTTTTACCGCGGTTAAATAGTCTTTTAATGCCCCAACACTTGGGTCAATTCCCATGGCATTGTCATTTAGTATCACTAATAAATTCGCATCGGTAACTCCAGCATGATTTAATCCTTCAAATGCCATTCCGCTAGCTATAGAAGCATCTCCAATAACTGCAATATGTTGTTTTTCTGTATCGCCATTAATTTTAGAAGCAATTGCCATACCTAAAGCGGCAGAAATTGAAGTGGAGGAATGTCCTACTCCAAAAGTATCATAAACACTTTCACTTCGTTTTGGAAAACCTGATACACCATCAATTTCTCTATATTTATGGAAAATTTTGCGTCTTTCCGTTAAAATTTTATGCCCATATGCTTGATGTCCTACATCCCAAACTAATAAATCGTTTGGCGTATCAAAAACATAATGTAAGGCAACGGTTAATTCTATGACGCCCAAACTCGCCCCTAAATGACCTTCTTTCTGGGAGACTATATCAATTATAAACTCTCTAAGTTCATTGGCCACTTGCGGTAACTGACTTTCAGAAAGTCGTCGCAAATCGGTTGGTGTAGTAATATGTGAAAGTAAATTTTCCATTTGTACTGCAAAAATACAATAATGTTTGTAAATTTGATTAATATATAATTGTAAGAAACTTGGAAACTATTTTTACCGACGAATATTTTATGAAAAAAGCGCTTCAGGAAGCTGAAATTGCTTTTGAGAAAGACGAAATTCCTGTGGGTGCTGTTATTGTGGTAAACGATACAATAATTGCCAGAACACATAATTTAACTGAGCTTTTACATGATGTAACCGCACATGCCGAAATGCAAGCCATTACGAGTGCAGCAAATTTTTTAGGTGGAAAATATTTAAAAGGTTGCACGCTATATGTTACTTTAGAACCTTGCCAGATGTGTGCAGGAGCCTTATATTGGAGTCAGATTTCTAAAATTGTATTTGGTGCTACAGATTCAAAAAGAGGTTATAAAACATTAGGCACACAAATTCATCCAAAAACAGAAGTGGTTTCTGGAATTTTAGAAAAGGAATGTGCTGAATTAATGACTAGTTTTTTTCAGAAAAAGAGATAGTTTTATTACGCAGAGATTCGCAAAGTTATCACTAAGATTCACAAAATATTAAGTTGTTAAATTTTTATAAATAAAAAAACCGCTATTCTTTCGAGTAGCGGTTTTGTTTTTTATAAAATTTCTTTTCCTTGGTTATCAAAGAAATGATATTCTAAGTACGTGTAAGCGTCACGAGGTATAATTTTCACCCATTTCTTATGTTCAAAAAACCATTTTGAACGTAAGGATGGAAATCCTTTTGTAAGGTATGCGGCCACAAATGGGTGTACGTTAAGTACTACTTTTTTATGGTCTTTAATAATGCTTTCAAGATTAGCTTCTATTTTGTCAATAATTAAAATGGCTGCTTCAACCTGTCCGTTTTCGTTCGGGTTTTCTTCATTCGTTTCAATATTAACTTCAGGTCTAACTCTTTGTCTAGTAATTTGAACCAGTCCAAATTTACTAGGAGGCAAGATTTTATGCTTCGCCTTATCGTCACTCATTTCTTCTCGTAAGAAATCGAATAATATTTTTCTATTGTCTGGATTTTGTAAATCTATAAAATCGACAACAATAATTCCTCCCATATCTCTTAGTCGTAATTGACGTGCAATTTCAGCTGCAGCAATCATATTTACTTCCATGGCAGTATCTTCTTGGTTGGTGGCTTTATTTGATCTATTGCCAGAATTTACATCAATAACGTGTAATGCTTCTGTATGTTCAATAATTAAATAGGCCCCTTTACTCATAGAAACTGATTTTCCAAAAGAGGTTTTTATTTGTCTTTCTATATTATACTTCTCAAATAGAGGTAAATCTTTCGACTGATAGTGTTTTACGATAGACGCTTTATCCGGAGCTATTTCTTGCAAATACTCCTTCGTTTTTAAATACAAATCTTCATCATCTACTTGAATACTCGTAAAAGTATCGTTAAAAATATCTCTAAGCATCGAAGAAGATTTTGTTAATTCTCCTAATACTTTTGAGGGATGATGGGCGGTTTGTAGTTTTTTGCACATGCTAGTCCAACGGTCTAACAGTGTTTCTACATCTTTTTCAATCTCAGTTGTTTTTCTGCCTTCGGCTACTGTTCTCACAATAACACCAAATCCCTTTGGTTTTATAGATTGTAGTAATTTTTTTAGACGATCTTTTTCTGCTCGGTCTCCAATTTTTTGCGAAATGGATACACGGTCTGAAAAAGGAACTAAAACTACATATCTTCCTGCTAAAGAAATCTCAGAACTAATTCTCGGTCCTTTTGTGGAGATTGGTTCTTTAACTACTTGAACTAAAATTGACTGATTGGCGCTTAATGTGTCCATTATAGTGCCATCTTTGCTAATTTCTGGTTCAAAAGGGAAATTTTTGAGTGAATAATCTTTTATTTTACCTGCGCTTACAAGTTTAATAAATTTCATCAAAGAACCTAAGTTTGGACCTAAGTCATGATAATGCAAAAACGCATCTTTTTCATGGCCTAAATGCACAAATGCGGCGTTTAGTCCAGCAACAGGCTTTCTTATTTTTGCAATAAAAATATCGCCAACCTGAAACTGATTGCTGTCGCCAGCCTCTTTTTCTTTGTGTAATTCAATTAGTTTTCCATCTTTTAATAAGGCAAAATCTACTGCGTCTGAACCAGATCTAATGATTAATTCTTTGTTCATGCTGTATCTTTTTTATCCGAACATTTTGTTGTCGGTTGTTGATTGTTTATACCAAAGGTATGAAACAACTAGCAACTAGCAACTTATTGCTAGGATGGATTAAACAATTTAGGTAAAATACCCAATAAAACTATGATATATTTGAAAACTTCAATATATAAAATAATTTAAAATTCAATGAACGTAACTTGTTTTTTAAAACAAAGAAAAGTAGTTATTAGACTACTTTTTCTTTTTGTGACGGTTAGCTCTCGCTCTTTTTTTACGCTTGTGAGTAGCTACCTTATGTCTTTTTCTTTTTTTACCACTTGGCATAATGTGTAGTTTTTTTTGATTAATAAATAATATTATACAGTTACTTCTGTCTTTTCTTTAACGCTTTCAACAAATATTTTAGCAGGTTTAAATGCTGGAATGTTGTGAGCTGGTATTTTGATTGTTGTGTTTTTTGAAATGTTTCTTCCTGTTTTTTCAGCTCTTGTTTTAACAATAAAACTACCAAATCCTCTTAAGTAAACATTATCACCAGTTTCTAATGAGTTTTTTACTTCTTCCATGAATGATTCTACAGTAGCTTGAACGTCACCTTTTTCAAGACCTAATTTTTCTGAAATTTTTGCTACGATATCTGCTTTCGTCATTTTCTTGCGTGTTAAATTTTATGTGTATTTTTTTGAGTGTGCAAATATATGAATTAAAAAAATACAAATTCAAACATAATGAACTAAAATTTAACCAGATAAATGATTTATTTTTACAACTTTAATTATTCATATGAATTTTTCAACTAAAATAATCAGTTGGTATCATCAAAATTATAGGGACTTACCATGGCGAAATACCAATGATGCCTACAAAATTTGGCTTTCAGAAATTATTTTGCAGCAAACACGAGTGAGTCAAGGATTACCGTATTATATAAATTTTGTAACTACTTTTCCAACCGTAAATGATTTAGCTAATGCCGATGAACAACAAGTTTTGAAGCTTTGGCAAGGACTTGGATACTATTCTCGTGCCAGAAATTTACATTTTACGGCTAAATTAGTTGTAGAAAACCATAATGGTATTTTCCCAACTTCTTACGACGAATTAATAAAATTAAAAGGAATTGGAACGTATACTGCTGCAGCAATTTCCTCTTTTTCTGCAAACGAATCGGTTGCGGTTGTAGACGGCAATGTTTTTAGAGTATTGTCAAGGGTTTTTAATGTTAATTATGACATTTCATTAAATACAACAAAAAAATATTTTATAGAACTGGCTCAAAAATTACTTTCTACAACACAACCAAATCTTCATAATCAGGCAATAATGGAATTTGGAGCGTTACAATGTGTGCCTAAAAACCCAAATTGTAAAGATTGTGTTTTTAACGACAGTTGTGAAGCTTATAAACTCAAAATTGTTTCGGAATTACCGGTAAAATTGAAAAAAAATAAAATAACGAAGCGATTTTTGAATTACATTTTAATTCACGATGCCTCTGGAAATTATATAATGAATAAAAGAACTGAAAACGGAATTTGGAAAAATTTATATGAATTTCCTTGTATTGAATCTGAAAATGAATTGGAAGAACAGAATTTGTTTCTTCAATTAAAAGAAACATATAACATTAAAAATTTTGAATATTATGATGCTTTTGATGTATTACATAAGTTATCGCATCAGCATTTATATATTAAATTTTATAGAGTAGAAACCGTAGAAACATTGAAAAACAGCTATACTTTTTCAGAAGTAAAACAATTGCCAGTTCCAATTGTGTTGCATAATTTTATTGAAAAAATTGGTATATAAATAATATTTAGTATTTTTGATAAAAACATATAAGCCATGAACGGTACTTTAAACAAGGTTATTCTAATCGGGCACTTAGGTGACGAGGTAAAAATGCATTATTTTGATGCGCAAAGTTGTATTGGAAGATTTCCTTTGGCAACAAATGAAGTATATATTAACAAATCTACAGGAGAAAAAATCACTTCTACAGAATGGCATAATATAGTCGTGCGAAATAAAGCGGCTGAATTATGTGAAAAATACCTTTCTAAAGGAGATAAAATTTATATAGAAGGTAGAATAAAGTCACGTCAATGGACAGCTGAAGATGGTACTACAAAATATACTACTGAAATTCAAGTTACAGAATTCACATTCTTAAATACCAAAAAAGATTCCGATTTATCTAAAGCACCAACTTCAAATCCGCCTAGTTCAAAAGATGTTGATTTTGATTCATTAGATTAATTTTGATTTAGATTACTGGGTATAGATTGTACTTTCCTTAAACACATAAAAATGAAAATCCGCCTTATTTTTAGCTTACTTTGTCTTTCTTTACTATCTTGTGGGGATGATAAAATGCCAAAGCCTACAGGACAATTAAGCTTAGAATATCCACCGGCAAAATATATGAAATTTTCCAACTCTTGCGGTTTCGATTTTGACAAAAACGAATTGGGAGAAGTAAAAGCCACATCAAATTGTGGACTGGAAATTCATTATCCAAAAATGAAAGCAACGGTATATTTAACGTACAAACCTGTTAAAAATAACTTAGAGAAATTATTAATTGATGCTCAAAAATTAACGTACGAACACGCTATAAAAGCAAACGATATTGCAGAGCAACCTTACATAAACCCAGATAGTAAAGTATACGGTATGTTTTATCAAGTAGGTGGGAATGCCGCTACAAATGCTCAATTTTACGCTACGGATAGTACTAAAAATTTTGTTACAGCCAGTATGTATTTTTACTCTAAACCAAATTTTGATTCTATACTTCCAGCAGCGGATTATATTAAAAATGATATGAAAAAAATTATAGAAACGATTAAATGGAAATAGTTTTTATTTTTTGAAAAAATCATATTAAAAATCTTTTCAATTTATTATATTTGGGACAACTTAACTTAATAATTATCCCATTGAAAAAGATTTTATTTTTACTTACATTTTTATCCCTTTCTACAGTTGCACAAGAAAAAAAATACCAAAGTTTATTTTGGGAGATTTCGGGTAACGGATTAACCAAAAAATCCTACATGTATGGAACCATGCATGTTTCTGATAAGGTTTCCTTTCATTTGTCTGATTCTTTTTTTGAAAAATTAATGGCTTCAGATTTTATTGCTAACGAAAGCGAACCAAATACTTGGACAGAATTATACGATTTGTACGGTTTTTATCAATCTACACAAACAAGAAGAAATTTTTACACTAATTTTTATACTTCACCTATAGAAAAAGACTATTTATACTCACTTTTCAGAGGAACAAATTATAATTTAATTGGATTGTTATCTCGAACCAATCAAGCCAATCAAGAATTTCAAGAGGAAACCTATTTGGATATGTTCATTTATAGAACCGGAAGAAAATATGGCAAAAAGACATTAGGATTAGAAAACGTTAAATCTACCACATTAAATATCGAAAAAGCGGAAGCGGAAATGGATAGAAGTGAAGTGGATGAAAACAAACAAGCAATATTAAAACTATTAAAAAAGCGATCTTTTGCAGAGGTTTTAAGAGACGCATATCGCGAAAAAGATTTAGATTTATTGGATACGCTAAACATGCTTTCGTCTCCAAAATTATACAACAAAGCCATGCTTTTTGATAGAAATGAAATTATGTCTAAAAGCATGGATTCTATCATGAAAACAGGAAGTTTGTTTGCCGCAGTTGGTGCCGCACATTTACCTGGAAAGAATGGAATGATTGAAATATTACGAAGAAAAGGATATACAGTTACACCAATATTTTCTGATTATACTGAAAAAGGAAAAAAAATAAAGAAACAAATTGAAGAGTATTTTGTAAAGCCTGTTTTTGAAATAAATACAACAGCCGATGAAATGATTTCTTTGCCTCTGTTTCCTTTGGTTTTAAAAAATGGCGAAAATTTAGAATCTCCTGATTTAGGAAATGGTGGTTACATTAATGTTAAACGTATGTTGCTTAAGGATTTTATTAGCAAAAAAGATGAGAAATTTAACCATAAAACACTTGATAGTTTGTTTTTCGAAAACATTCCCGGTGAAATTTTAGAAAAAAAATCATACCAAGAAAAAAATAATTTTGTGTATGATATCAAAAGCAAAACTAAAACGGGTAAAAACGAAAGATATAGATATTATATAACACCACTTGAAATTATTTCTGTAATTATGAGTGGAGAAGGTGATTATGTAAGAAAATATGAAGATGAGGTGTATAATAATATTAAAATTAAATCATACAAACAAGAGTTGACAACAGTAGTACCAAACAAGCAAAATTTTAAAGTTACGTTACCTTCTTATTACACAACAGTAGGAAATAAAAAAGACAATAAAAGACTGGAAGATACAGAAATTTATGCCTTTGACGAGCAAGAAAACGCGCATTATTTTGTTATAGAAAGTACGATAATGGATTATGAAAATTTAGAGGATTCTGAATATGAATTGAAAAGAATGCATTACGAATTTTATGCCGTTCACGAGTTGGATTCTATGCAAACAAGCTTTGATAATAATAAATTTGAATGTACATCGCAATCTAAATTAAAAGAAAAAAACATTTATTTAAAATCCGCCTTAAAAGGAAATAAATATTATTTATTAGGAACTGTTAATGCTTCAAAAAATAAAGTCGATGCTTTTTTTAACTCATTCGAAATTACAAAAGCAAAAGAAGACATTATTTATAAAACTTTTAAAGATTCTACAGCTCATTTTTCTGTAGAAATTCCGAAACAGGAAAATGAATATTTAGATTTTAAATTCGAAAGAAAAAACAGATATAAAGAAGACAATAAAACCAATCATTTTGAGGTAAAATACAAATCGTTTGATATTTTTTCACCAAATAAAAGCAATATTCAAATTACGTATTCGCAACCCCATAGGTACGAAAGCTATGCAGTTTTAGACACGCTTTTTAATCAAATTAAGAAAAACATTTCAGTAGATTTTGAATATAAAAACTATACCGATAGTAATGAATTTAATTTTTCCGATAGTGAAGTTGTGGTAGATTCTGTTGCAACAGAAGCGGTTAGTTTTAATTCTGTGGCAAACACTATTGATACAAATGAAAAGGACAAATTTAATCCGTTAGATTATAAAGCAACCACTTGGGATAAAACATTGGCATTAACTTCGAACCAAAAGTTAGATTTGGTTAATGAAAAATTCACTAAAGATCCCGTAAATGATTTTTATGTGTACGAAGTTTTAGCTACAAAACCTAAAAGCACGCAAGCTATTAAATATAAAATTGTACTCAAAAAAGGTGAATATTACACGCTCACAACTTTAGTTGATAAAAATTACAATAACGATAACCCTTTTATTGAAAAAGTATTCAATTCGTTTAAAGTAGATGATGCTTCCATAACATCAAGAACTTTTTTTGAAAATAAATTCAGCATTTTTGAAGAAGATTTAAATAGCGAACATGATAGTATACGCTATTCGGCAATAAAATCATTCAACAATTTAACCATTGAAGAATCGGATTTTTCAAAAATTAAAAACCTGTTAGAAAATTTCGAATTTAGAAAAGAAGAAATGGACTTTAAAGGCGATTTGTTTGAAAGTATCGGCGCTTTAAAATCTCCAGAAGTACTCCCGTTTTTAGAGCAAGCGTATAAAAAACAAGACGTTTCAACACAAACACAATTTTCAATCTTGCGTGCTTTGACATTACAAAAAAGCAAAGTCGCCTATAAAAAAATTGCCGAATTATTAGATTATGATTTACCAATTTCGGAAAATTATGTAATTTCTGGATTGTTTAATTTATTTATGGCAGACCTTGAAAATGCACAAGTTTTATATCCAAATATTTTAGAATATTATAGTATTAATGAATTTCACGAGCCAATAGTTGAGTTCGTTCAAGTGCTATTAAATTCTGAAAAAGTATCATCAAAAAAACTAAAATCATACAAAAAAATGTTGCTTACCAATGCGAAATTAGAATACAAGCGTTTGGTAAGTTGGAAATTTGAAGATGAAGCCAGCGATGATGATGACGAATATAATTATGATGACGAAAATGGCGCACCTGTGGAAGCTCTAAATAGTTATTTATCTATTTTATATTCATTTAAAAATGAAAAAGATATGCGTCAATTGTATGAGAAAGCAGAAAAATTAAATATTGACGATTTAAATGTAGCGATAGCTAATCGCGAATTGGCAAGAAATAAAAAATTAGATAAACGAGTATTAGATAAATTAATTAGCCAACCAAAAACAAAATATACAGCGTTGCAAATGTTGTATCACAATAAGCAAACAGATGAATTAGCAGCATTTAGTAAAGATAGTATTGTAATGAATGCCATTCATTATTATGAAGATTTTGATAAAAAAAATGATTCTATTGTGTTATTGGATGAAAAAATAGTAACTCAGAACGATAAAAAAATAGCTTATTTCTTTTATAAGAAAATTAATATAGAAGCTGACTCGTATGGAAAAAATACTGAAAAGTTAAACGCTATTGCGTTTGTTTATGATGAAAATAATCAACTAAATCTGAAAGCTTTTAGAAGGTTTGATGACGAAAAAATTATTGATGATAAAGAAATTAATCAAAAAATGAAAACTATGATTAATGAATCGCTAAATGACAATCATTTGCGAGTAAATTTTTCAACTAATCCCGCGGATGAAAGTTACGAAGAAGAGGAGTATTACGAGGAATAAATGTTAAAAACCAAAAAAGAAATAGTATATATTGTTTTGGCAGGTATTTTTATTACCAATGCCATTACTGCCGAACTTATTGGGGGGAAATTAATTCAAATTGGTCCTTTTGTATTAAGTATGGGAATTCTGCCTTGGCCAATCGTATTTATTACTACCGATTTAATTAATGAATATTTCGGGAAACAAGGAGTAAAAAGATTGAGTTATATTACCGCAGGTTTAATCGCCTACTGTTTTATAATTTTATTTTTTTCGATGAAAATTCCAGAAGCAAAAGGCATCAGTCCCGTTTCAAATGCTCAATTTACGGCTGTGTTTGGACAAAGTAATTTGATTATTGTAGGTTCTATTCTTGCCTTTTTAGTCGCGCAGTTTTTAGACGTCACGCTTTTTAGTTATTTCAAAAAGAAAACTGGAGAAAAAATGATTTGGTTACGAAGTACAGGTTCTACAGTCATTTCACAATTAATTGATTCATTTATAGTAGGAGGAATTGCCTTTTATTTACCAGGAATTTGGAATTCACAACAATATATAGAATTTTCATTAACTGGATATTCTTTTAAATTAATCATTGCAATTTGCTTAACACCGCTAATTTATTTAGGTCATTATTTAATTGAAACTTACATTCATAATAACGAAAAACCGATAGTAAATGACTAAGAAACGTTGCGCTTGGTGCGAAAAAACCGATTTATATAAAGACTATCACGATAACGAATGGGGAAAACCTGTTTATGATGATGCCACTTTATTTGAATTTCTAATTTTAGAAACGTTCCAGGCAGGTTTAAGTTGGTATACGGTTTTAGTAAAAAGAGATAATTTTAGAAAAGCATTTGCCGGTTTTGATGTGCAAAAAGTAGCTAAATTTACCGATGCAACATTACAAGTATTAGCGGAAGATGTTGGAATAATTAGAAACAAATTAAAAATAAAAGCCGCAGTAACTAATGCTCAAGCCTTTATAAAAGTGCAAGAAGAATTTGGTAGTTTTTCTAACTATATTTGGGCTTTTGTAGACAACAAACCAATTGATAACAAACCAAAAACATTAAGTGAAGTTGCAGCAACCACTGAAATTTCAGATAAACTAAGTAAAGATTTAAAAAAGCGTGGGTTCAAATTCGTGGGTTCCACAGTAGTATATGCTCATATGCAAGCCACAGGAATGGTAAACGATCACGTAGAAGATTGTTGGGTGAGAAATCAGTCTACTTCAGTCAAAAAATCTAATATTCTAAAAATCTAAATATAAAATGGATCCACTTCACGGCATAACATTAAAAACAATACTCGAGAAATTAGTCGATTATTATGGTTTTGATACGCTTGGCGAATTGATAAAAATAAAATGTTTTAATGAAAACCCAACCATTAAATCGAGTTTAACTTTTTTACGAAAAACAGAATGGGCTCGAAAAAAAGTAGAAGATTTATATGTAAGAAGTTTAAAAAAATTTGATGCAAGATAAATCTGTATTCAAAATAAATAAACTTTTGCGATTCTTTGTTTTTATTAGTTTTTTTCTCTGTAAAATCTAACTTTTCAAAATCGCCAAAAACGCTTCTCTTTCAATTTCTATACAACCCAAACTTTCTAAATGATTGTTATGCACTTGGCAATCTAAAAGTTTATAGTTAGCTAATTCTAATTGTTTTGCCAAATGAATAAACGCAACTTTACTGGCATTAGGCACTTTTGAAAACATACTTTCACCGCAAAACACATCGCCTAAATCAATTCCGTATAAGCCGCCTACTAATTCGTTATTTTGCCAAACTTCTACGCTTTTGGCATAACCTAGTTCATTTAGTTTGCAGAATGCTTCCACAATTTCATTAGAAATCCAAGTGCCGTCTTGGTTTTTTCTTGGAGATTTTTGACAGTTAGAAATTACTGCTCTAAAATTTGTATTAAAAGTAACTTGAAATTCATTTCGGATAATTATTTTTTTCATGCTTTTCGTAATTCTTAAATTTTCGAAAAACAACACCATTCTTTCTTTTGGGCACCACCAAAGTTTGGGTTCGTCAGCATCATACCATGGAAAAATACCATTTTGGTATGCTAATAAAAGTCGTTCTGGAGACAAATCACCACCCACAGCAATAATTCCTTCGGGAGATGTTTCTGAAGAAGGTGGAAAATAAAGTTCAGATGTTAAAAAATACATATTTCAATTTAAAAAAAATCCAAACTCCAAATTTATCTTTTTACAGAGTTTTGGAATTTGGAATTTCAATTTTGTAATTTATTTTTTAATCGAAGATTAAAAAGGTAAATCGTCGTGTTCCTCTTCTTTAAAGTCGGTTGCTGGTGCAAAAGCTTCTGCAACAGGTACTGGGGGCATTTCTGGTGAGCTTGTTGGAGCTGCATTTGACAATCTCTCAATTCTCCATCCTGTGATGGTGTTAAAATGTTTTACTTCACCTTGTGGAGACGTCCATTCTCTACCTCTTAAATTGATAGATACTTTTACTTGTTCACCAACTTGATATGAATTTAAATCATCCACTTTTGCTTGTTGAAATTCAACTGAAATATGTTGTGGATACTGCTCTTCAGTAGTAACAACTAATTCTCTTTTTTTAAATGAAGCGCTTACATCTTGTGTAGCTCCAATTACTTTAATTTTTCCAATAACTTCCATAACTCTTATAATTTATTTTTGTGCTAATAACAATTTCCAAGCGTTTAAAACCTGATTGTTGTCTAAATATTCTTTTGCTTTTTTAAATTTCGTATCAAAATCGTCTGAACTTAAAACGGCTTTTACTTCAAAATTTTCTTTTACAAATATAGTAATTTCTTCGTCATTTGGAATAGCTTCTATATTTCCTAATTTTCCTAAATCATTTCCATCAAAATAGCCACTTTCTTTGATGAAATCTGGAATCATATCTACACCAATTCCTAAGGTAGTTAATGGCTTTTCCACCTCAAATAATCCTGCGTTAGCTCGACTATACCAATTACCTCCTAAACGAGAAACTACATCAACTTTATGCTGATCAATCATTTGGTTTTCATCTAAAATACTTTCGTGAATATGAATTTTTACTACCTCACAAATCACTAAATTTCCTGCACCACCTTCAGTTCCTAATGCAATAATGTCATTTACTTTACATTCAAACTGCACTGGACTTTCTGCCACTCTAAATGGCGCAACACTATCTGATGGTAACATAGTAAACCCTGCTTTTTCAAATTCGTTTACACCATCTGGATATTCGGTACTAGATAAACTCATTTGTTGTACCATATCGTAATTTACAATATTAATTACAACTTCACGTGTGTCTTGTGCGTTTATCAAAGTATGTTTTATAGTATTGTTTCGAACCCGTCTGGCTGGTGAAAAAATTAAAATTGGCGGATTGCTACTAAACACATTAAAAAAACTAAATGGAGATAAATTTGGATTTCCATCATCGTCCATAGTACTTGCAAACGCTATTGGTCTTGGCGACACAGCAGTTTGTAAATAACTTTGCAGTTTTAAAGGCGATATTTCTTTTGGATTAATACTTAACATAAGTTGTATTTTT
This sequence comes from Flavobacterium sp., assembly GCF_044341185.1. Lineage (GTDB taxonomy): Bacteria > Bacteroidota > Bacteroidia > Flavobacteriales > Flavobacteriaceae > Flavobacterium. The sequence goes on along the minus strand of NZ_JBIISE010000003.1, from coordinate 73,958 downwards.
TACAAATATACTAGAATTTCCTTTTAATTTTTTACTTTTTACCTTGTTCTTAATTCTAAAAATTCCCTATTTTTACTCAAAATACTTTTTATGCAGTTTTCTGAAAAAAGAAATCTTACACGTTGGATTATTATTATTTCATCGTTTTTAATTGCTTCCTTAATTTTATGGAACACCTATGTTTTTTTTCAAACGTTTAAAGAAGAAGAACGCAATAAAATGGAACTTTGGGCTACTGCTTTAAAGAATTTAAGAAATGCCGATGTTAATGCCGATATTCAATTACCAACGTTTATTATTGAAAACAACAAAAACATTCCATTAATTCTTACTGATAAAGAAGGTAAAATTTTAAGTAATTTGAATTTAGGTGAAATAGAAAATGATAGTGTTAAAGTAAAAGCGTTTTTATATAAAATAAAAAGTCAAAATGCACCAATAAAAGTTCAATTTGCAAAAAACGATTATCATTTGGTGTATTACGGTGATTCTCCAATTTTAAACAAACTAAAATATTATCCAATTGCCTTATTATTAGTAGCCTTTTTGTTTGGCGGCGTGGTGTATAATTTTTATCGAGCAACAAAGATGGCAACCCAAAATAAACTTTGGGCAGGAATGGCTAAAGAAACGGCTCATCAAATAGGTACGCCTTTATCCTCATTAATTGGTTGGTTGGAGTTATTGAAGTTGGAAAATGTTGAAGCTACTACCATTGAAGAAATAGAAAAAGATATAAACAGACTGCAAACCATTACCGACAGGTTTTCAAAAATTGGTAGCGAACCTATCTTAGAAAAAAGAGATATAATCGAAGAAACAAAATCATCATTTGAATATTTACAATCACGGGTTTCTAAGCAAGTTATTTTTGATTTTCGAGCACCTGAAAAGCCACTTTATGTGTCACTAAACCCTACGTTACATAGTTGGACAATTGAAAATTTAGTAAAAAATGCCATTGATGCTATGAAAGGAAAAGGTAATTTGTCTATTGAAATAGTAGAAGGAGATACTAACGTTTTTATAACGGTTACAGATACAGGAAGCGGTATTGCGAAGAATAAATTTAAAACTATTTTTGAACCCGGTTATACGTCTAAAAAAAGAGGGTGGGGCTTGGGCTTGTCGTTAACCAAACGTATTGTACAAGAATATCACAAAGGTAAAATTAGAGTAGTGCAATCTGAAATTGGTAAAGGCACCACGATGCAAATGATTTTTAAGAAAGAAAGTTAAAAAAAATCCACAAACTCATTTAAAATTTGTGGAGATAGTTTTTATAAATTTTTAGCTATATCTTCAGCTAATTTTGAAAATTCTTCGGGGGTCAATGCTGTTTTTCTTTGAAAACGCATATCGTCCATATCTTGAAGCGGAATTAAGTGAACGTGTGTGTGAGGTACTTCTAAACCTACAACAGCCACACCAATTCGTTTACAAGACACTGTTTTTTCCAAAGCAATGGCTACTTTTCTTGAAAATGCCATTAATCTTAGATATAAATCTTCATCCATATCGAAAATTTTATTTATTTCTTGCTTTGGAACACATAACGTATGGCCTTTCGCATTCGGATTTACATCTAAAAAAGCAATAAAATCTTCGTTTTCTGTAATTTTATAACAAGGAATTTCTCCGTTTATTATTTTGGTAAAAATAGAACTCATTTTTTTGGATTTTCAATTAGCCAATTTTCAATTAATCAATTTTTTGGCACATAGACCAATTGACTAATTGACACATTAAGTTAGTCACGTGTAATTTCTAAAATTTCAAATTTTAATACGCCGTTTGGCACAATAATTTCTGCAATTTCACCTACTTTTTTACCTAATAATCCTTTTCCAATAGGAGAAGTTACTGATATTTTACCCGTTTTCAAGTCCGCTTCACTTTCTGCAACTAATTTGTATTGCAGTTCCATACCGTTAGATTGATTTTTGATTTTCACATTAGACAATACCAATGCTTTTGATACATCTAATGTAGATTCATCAATAATTCTTGCGTTTGATACTAATTCTTCCATTTTAGAAATACGCATTTCTAATAAACCTTGCGCTTCTTTAGCTGCGTCATATTCTGCGTTTTCAGACAAATCTCCTTTGTCTCTTGCTTCTGCAATAGCTTGTGACGCTTTAGGGCGCTCTATAGATTTAAGTTGATCTAACTCGTCTTTTAAATGTTTTAATCCTTCTGCTGTGTAATAAGATACTGTGCTCATAACTTCATTAATTTATAAAATAGAAAAAATCCCACAACTATGGGATTCCCTTTTTGCAAAGATATAATTTATTTAACTATTTTTCGTTTACTATATTAGTTTGTCAAATATAAATAAATTAATTTTGATAAATCAAATAAATATAAAAAATGAAACGAATTTTTTACTTTATTATTTTGTTTACCATCTTTTTTTCTTGTGATAGAGATACACAGGCAAATAACAACAACCCATATTTACCTAATTATCCTTTTGAAGTGATATTAAATATGAGTTTTCCTCAATATTCGGTATTAGCATATCCTTCCAGTGCAGTTTATGTAAATTCGGCAGGAGCAGGAATTCGAGGTTTGATTGTTTTTAATGCAGGAAGTGGTAATTTTTTGGCTTATGATGCCGCTTGCCCAAATCAGCCTTTAACCGATTGCTCTACGATGACAATTAATGGGATTAATGCAAAATGTCCGTGTGACGATGCCGAATATAGTTTATTTACAGGATTGGCTGCTGGAAAACAATATCCAATGAAAGCGTATCGTGTACAAATGATAGATGCAACAACCATAAAAGTCTATAATTAATGTTACAATCCATATTTTCTTTTTTAAAAAAAGAAACAATAACCTATCCTAAAGGTTCAATTCATTCATTTATAGTGAACGATTTAAAAGGAAATCAGTTCGATTTTTCAACTTTAAAAGGTAAAAAAATAATGGTAGTGAATACCGCTTCAAAATGCGGCTTGACACCTCAATACGAAAAATTACAGAAGATTTACGATAAATATAAAAATCAAAACTTTGAAATTATAGGTTTTCCCGCCAATAATTTTTTATGGCAAGAACCAGGAAATGCTTCTGATATTGAAAATTTTTGCACTGTAAATTATGGTGTAACGTTTCCTGTGATGGAAAAAATCTCAGTAAAAGGAAAAAATATGCATCCCATTTATGAATTCTTAACAAAGAAATCAAAAAACGGCGTAAAAGACGCAACCGTAAAATGGAATTTTCAAAAATTTCTTCTTAACGAAAATGGCGAATTAGAAAAAGTCATTTCACCAAAAACCCAACCAGACGACAGAAGTATTACAGCCTGGATTGAAAAATAGGTACACAGATTAAACGGATTTTTAAAATTTCAATCTGTAAAATCTGTGTATCCAAAAAATTAAAACTTCAAATTCATTCCAGCTAAGAAATTGATTCCCGCTTGTGGATAAAAACCAACGCCTTCAATTGTTGAAATTCCCGGTCCGCTCCAATTATCATTATATGTGTAAAAATAGCCGTTCGATTCATACGTTCTATCGAAAATATTATTAATTAAACCTGAAAACACAATCGATTTTATGCCTTTGTTGATTTTCCATTCGTAGTTTATGTTTAAATCTGATGTGGTATAATCGGGTAAAATTGATTTTTCAGCATCAATATTTCCCATATATTGTTTACCAACATATTTGGTTAATAACGAAATTTGTAACGTGTTAATTGGGGAATATGTTAATACGTTTCCTATTACCATATTTGGTGAATAAGCAATATTTGTATTTCCTAAATTAGTTAAAACGCCATCTCGTTCAAAATAAAAATCTTTATTTTTATTGGTACTTAATGTAAGATTTGGTTGTAACATTACTTTTGGTATTATTTTAATAGCCCCTTCAATTTCTATACCTGCTCGATAACTTTTCCCGCTATTTTCAAAAACAGGACTACCCACATCATTTAAAGCACCAGTGGCTACCAATTGATTTTTATATCTCATATAAAAGGCATTAATATTCAAACTGGTTTTTTTATTTTTAAATTTATATCCCAATTCATAATCTTGTAAACGTTCAGGTTTGATGCTTCCACTTTCATAATCATCTCTACGAGGTTCTTTATTTGCAATTCCGAAATAACCATAAATAGAACTTGCCTGATTTAATGTATACGTAATTCCAGCTTTTGGATTGAAGAAACGGAACGTATCATTCACGTCATTAAATTTTATACTATTCGCTTGATAGAAAACCATACGATATTGTAAATCAGCAAAAACATTCAATTTTCCTAATTGTTGCGATGCTTTCGAGTAGAAATTCACATCGTTTTTATTTCCAAAATTGTCATAGTATTTGTTGGAATTTGGCACATAATATTGTGTCCAAACTACTTCGCCAAAATGTTTTCCTTGATATTTATTTGCCGCTCCACCAATTATAACATCTGTTTTTTCAGTTTTATAATTTAAAGAAAAAGTGGTTCCAAAAAAAGCATTGTCTAACCAACGTTTTCTGACTAAATCAGTACTTGTATTGCCATTAAAGTCGGGCAATACATAATCTGAAAACAATTCGTCTTCTCTATATTGTTCAAAATAGCCTTTTCCTAAAGTATAATGCAACGCAAGATTTGATTGCCATTTTGAAGTTAGTTTTTCATTCCAATGCAATTGAAAATGATTTTGCCAATAATTATCGGTTTCATCATCGTAAAATTGAGTATTTCCAAATTCACCTGTATACTGACCAGCCGAATTATATGTTCTATCATTTTTTAGTTTTTCTTCATCTTCCAATCCATTCCAAGCCTGATACGTTTTTTCTTTTCCGCCAAAAGCAATTGCTTTAATAATTGTATTTTTTGTAATATAATTTGCATCAAAATAATATCCAAATAAATCAGATGAAGCCCTATCAATAAAACCATCCGATTTTATTTTAGAAATTCGAGCGTTCATTTCGAAATTATTATGTAATCCTGTTCCAAACGCTAATGTGTGTTTACGGGTTCCGAAACTTCCAATGGAATTAGCTATTTCAGCATAACTGTTTTGTTGTGCAGCTTTGGTTTGTAAATTTAAACTCGCACCAAAAGCACCAGCACCACTTGTTGAGGTTCCAACACCTCGTTGTAATTGAATGCTTTCTAAAGAAGAAGCAAAATCAGGTAAGTTAACAAAGAAGGTACCTTGACTTTCACTATCATTAAAAGGCACACCGTTTAAAGTTACGTTAATTCTTGAACCATCGGATCCACGAACCCGCATATAGGTATATCCAATTCCTGCTCCGGCATCTGTTGTTGTTACAACTGAAGGTAAATAGTTTAATAAAATTGGAATGTCTTGCCCTAAATTTCTTGGTGCAATTTGTGTTTTAGAAACATTTGTAAATGTAATTGGGTTTTTGTCTTTAGCTCGTACGCCAGAAATTAAGACTTCTTCAATTGATTTTACAGAATCTTTGGGTTGCTCTTGACTGAAAGAACATAGAGAAAAGAGAATAAAAAACAGACTTAATTTATAAATCTTTTGCCTTTTGCCTTTTGCTTTTTGCTTTTTTAAAAATACATTCATACTTCGTAAATTCATACGAATAAAAGGGGTAATTACTCTTGGTTAAAAATAATTAATAAAATGATTTTGAGAATTTCTATTCTGAAGCTAATTCAGAAACATTTGTAGTTCTCGGTTTTCCTTGGCAGCATTACCCGCCCAGGTTCTATGGGTATAATCTCAGCCTGAAAAACAAGCACCCCTTTGAGATGTTGCAAATATAGTAATACAATTTTGATTTGGAACACAGATTTAATAAATTAGTATAATTTTTAAAATTTCTTTAATCTGTGTTGTTTGAATGTGTTTACTTTAGTTAATTAGAAATCTAATTTTTTTCTCCCGGCTTTAATTTCTCCCGCTTTTTTCTTTTCTTGAATGCGTTTTTCATTGGCACCTTTTGAAATTTTAGTTGCTTTTCTAACTTTTGGAAGTGCTAAAGCGTTTTCTATCATTTCAAAAAAACGTTTGATGATGATTTTTTTATTTTTGAATTGACTTCTATCTTCATCGCAAGTTAGAATCATTAAATTTTCTTGTGATATTTTTGTTTTTAGTTTAGTATAAAGTAATAATTTTTCGTTCTCATTTAAACCTTGAGAGGTAGCCACATCAAAGATTAATACTATTTTAGAAGATACTTTATTTACATTTTGTCCACCAGCACCGCTACTTCTTACCGCTTTAAAATTAAGTTCTGATGAAATGATTTCTATGTTCATTATAAACCAGAATTGATGTCTAAATTATTTGGTTGATGTGCTGGTTTTAATAAATCCGTTACTTTTTTAACTGGATTAAACGTTTCTATTGGAACTTCTACAAAAATAGTACTCCATTCTGCCATAGCACCATTCCATAAACCAGGTAATTCAAATGCTTTTATTTTTTTTTCGTTTTTCGTTTTCTCTGTAATGAATGCTGTTTTAGGATCAATAAATTGATTTAAGTCAAATTTGTTTCCTTCAAAATCTTTAATACTGCAAACAATATCCACAGGGTTAAAATGTGTAGAATTTTTAAAGATCGCTTGTTGATTTTCGTTATTTAAATCAATTTGTGATAATTCTACAATTTGCAAACTCGGTCTTCCTTTTTCATCCTGAACCCAAAAAGGTCCACCTCCAGGTTCGCCTTCGTTTTTTACCATTCCACAAACACGTATAGGTCGGTTTAATATTTTAATTAAATACTCTTTTTGATAGTCAAATTGATACATTTTAAACTCCTGAGGCAAAAGAATTGACATTTTTGTTTCAACGAAATGAATAATTTCTTTAATAGTATTTTCGTTGATTTCGTTTTTTTGAAACTTTTTTAATGCCACATCTACTTCCTGTTTTGTATATAAAAGAATACCGCCTAATAATTTTTTATAAGTTAAAATAATTTCTCGATTATTTTGAGAAACGTTATCGATATTTTTAATAAAAACAATATCTGATTGCAATTGATTTAAATTTTCAATTAATGCACCGTGACCACCAGGTCTAAAAAACAATTCGTTTTCAGGAGTTCTAAAAGGCGTGTTGTTAGCAGTAACAGCAATAGTATCTGATGTTTCGCTTTGATACGAAAACGTAATTTCTAAATCAGTATATTTATTTGTAATATTTAAAAAATCGGATTGAAATTCTTTAGAAATCGTAAAATGAATTTTTGCTTTTTGATTTTGCTTTTTATAAAATTCGGTTTCTGAAGCATGTTCGTCAATTGGTGTTATTATTTTATTATCTTTAATATGAAACGGTAAAACCCCTTTTGGTTTATTAGCAAAATTCAAACCCTTTTCAGTTAACAACGTTTTTACGATTGCATATACTTTTTGATCTGTATTGTAATTCGGATAATCTGTGTAAATTGTTTTAGTTTTTTCTTTTAATTCGTTATAAAAAGGGAAGCTTCTTAATCCTACTATAAATAAAGATAGTTCTCTTTCTTTATTTAAGTTTACATACGAATTTATAGTGTCTTTTTCAGGATTAAATTTTGTTAAAAACTCATTTAACGATTTAAACATTCTTGTAGCAGCGCCACTTGCCGGAACAAATTTTTCAATAGAATAATTGTCTTTATATGTGTCAAAAAAGTTGCAATATTCAGAAATTTCTTTTTCTGAAAATTGAAAAATTCCATCGTTTATAGATGCGATTTTTAGTAAGTTAATTGTAGGAATTCCATTTTTAAAATAATGCAATTGTTGCATAATTTTTTCTAAAGAATTTCCTCTTTTTACTATTTGTTGTACATCTATTTCGCTAAATATTTTTTCCATTCTATATACGCTGAGATGGCTAAAATAGTAAAAATTATGTATTGTATGGCTATAATATATAGTTGTCGGTCAAAAAAAATATAAACGGCAAACGTATTTCCAACAATCCAAAGTGTCCAGTTTTCAATTTTCTTCTTAGCCATATACCACATTGCTGAGAAAAATAATGAAGTGGTGAAAATATCTAAATAATTGTTAATCTGTAATTTATAATTAAAAAATTTATAAATATAAATACAAATTATAGCTGTTATAAGAAATAAAATTATACCGATAATTTTTTCTTTCATATTGGTTCTGGAAATAGAAAGCACTTCGCCATTTGTTATTTTTTTCCAATGAAACCATCCGTAAACACTCATTATGGAGTAGTAGATATTAATACTCATATCGGCATAATATTTAGCATTATACATAATATATACGGATAATATGGTGCAAATAATTCCAGTTGGATACACTAAAATATTTTCTTTTTTTGCAAAATACACACTTAAAACACCAAAAATAAAAATGATAATTTCAATTCCAATTTGCCAATTAGGAATACTTTTATATTGATGGATGATGGTTTCAAACATATTTATTTAGTTATTGCACAAACAAAAGCATACTCTTCAATTATTTCAAACTGAAATTGAAAATCTTCGGGTTTGTTATTAAAAATTAATTGAGCGGTACCTTCTTTGTCTTCTAATTTAAAAGGTCCTTCGAAAATATGCTTTGGAAAACTGATGCCTTTTTCATTTTTTAATTTAAAAATACTTTCTTTTATGCCCCATATTACAGTTGCTTTTTTGATTTTATCTGGTATGGATAAGTTTTCAATATGAGAAATATCCATATATCTTGACGAAATTTTTAATATTTTTTCTTTACACATTTCAATATCAATTCCTACAGGTTTATTGCTAATACAAATACAAGAAAATTCATGTGAATGTGAAATTGAAATGTGTTTTTGTTCTGAATTTATAGTATTAATTTCTTGACATTTGACATTTGACATTTGACTTTCGACTTTCAGGTGCGGTTTTCCGAATGCATCATAAAACAAATCAAAATCGGTTAAATTAATGTGTTGAAGTAACATTCTAACTGCCAAAAACCCTTTTTGATGCGAAACAGACTGCATGGTTTGTAATCTCGATAAAGATTTTTCGTTAAGTAACGCCTTTTCGTAAAACCAAGCAATATCTTCGGTAATTTTCCAAAAATAGGCACTTGTGTGTTCGTTTATGATGATTTCTTTATAAAAAGGCATACTTTATTTATTTATTGGTTTTTATTTTATTGTGATTCAGTTGTTTAATGGCATCAACAAAACTTAAAAAGTTAAAATTAATTTCTAATATAAAACTTATATTGTACCTTTGCACTCGTAAATTAAAAATAAATATACAATTATAATGAGTACAAAAACAATTCCTTACGTACCATACAAAGTTAAAGATATTTCTTTAGCAGCATGGGGAAGAAAAGAAATTTTATTAGCAGAAGCTGAAATGCCAGGTTTAATGGCACTTAGAGAAGAGTTTGGTGCAAGTCAACCTTTAAAAGGGGCTCGTATTGCAGGATGTTTACATATGACTATTCAAACAGCTGTGTTAATTGAAACATTAGTGGCTTTAGGTGCAGATGTTACTTGGTCTTCTTGTAATATTTTCTCTACTCAAGATCATGCTGCTGCTGCAATTGCTGCTGCTGGAATTCCAGTTTATGCTTGGAAAGGTATGAATGAAGAGGAATTTGATTGGTGTATTGAACAAACGTTATTCTTTGGTGAAGAGCGTGCACCTTTAAATATGATTTTAGATGATGGTGGAGATTTAACAAATTTAGTGTTTGATAAATACACTGAATTAGTTAAAGGAATTAAAGGTTTATCTGAAGAAACAACGACAGGTGTTCACCGTTTATACGAAAGAATGAAAGCAGGTACTTTATATATGCCAGCTATCAACGTAAACGATTCGGTAACTAAATCTAAATTTGATAACAAATATGGTTGTAAAGAATCTGCAGTTGATGCGGTTCGTAGAGCAACAGATGTTATGTTAGCAGGAAAAAGAGTAGTAGTTTGTGGATACGGAGATGTAGGTAAAGGAACAGCGGCTTCTTTCCGTGGCGCGGGTTCTATTGTAACGGTTACAGAAATTGACCCAATTTGTGCTTTACAAGCTGCAATGGATGGTTTTGAAGTTAAAAAATTAGATTCTGTGGTTTCTAATGCAGATATTGTTATTACTACAACTGGTAATAAAGATATTGTATTAGGTCGTCATTTTGAAGCTATGAAAGATAAAACTATTGTATGTAACATTGGTCACTTCGATAATGAAATTGATATGGCTTGGTTAAATTCAAATTTTGGTCACACCAAAAACGAAGTGAAACCACAAGTTGATATTTACACTGTAAACGGTAAAGAAGTTATTATTTTAGCAGAAGGACGTTTAGTTAACTTAGGTTGTGCAACAGGTCATCCAAGTTTTGTAATGAGTAATTCATTTACTAATCAAACTTTAGCGCAATTAGAGTTATGGGCAAATAGCGCTAATTACAAAAATGAAGTATATATGTTGCCGAAACATTTAGATGAAAAAGTAGCGGCTTTACATCTTTCTAAATTAGGAGTAGAATTAGAAACATTACGTCAAGATCAGGCAGAATATATTGGTGTTGAGGTTCAAGGACCATTTAAACCAGAATATTACAGATATTAATCTAAACTTCTTAGAAAGTTAGATTTTTAGATATTTAGAAACCCTCGCTTTTCAGCGAGGGTTTTTTTGTATCAAATTTTATCAAAAAAAATCCCAAAAACCATTTAGGTATTTGGGATTTTATATTTGTAATTTTAGATTAATTATGCTTCGAATGGAAGTATAGAAACCCAAGATTTGTTCTCACCTTTTTTCTGGAACTTTACAATTCCATCTACTTTAGCATGTAAAGTATGGTCTTTTCCCATGTAAACATTTTCACCTGGGTTGTGTTTAGAACCTCTTTGTCTAACAATGATATTTCCTGCAATAGCAGCTTGACCACCATAAATCTTAACGCCTAAACGTTTTGATTCTGATTCTCTACCATTCTTCGAACTACCGACACCTTTTTTATGAGCCATGACGTTATATTTTAAATGTTATTCTTCAGTTTTTGGTTTTTTTGCTCTTGTAGCTTTAGGCTTTACTTCTTCAGTAGCCGTTTCTACTTCAACATCAGCTTTCTTTGTTGCTTTTGGAGCTGCTTCTTTTTTAGGAGCCGCTTCTTTTTTACCAGAACCAGACGCAACGATGTTCTCAATGATAATTTGAGTAAATGATTGTCTATGACCGTTTTTCTTTTTGTAACCTTTTCTTCTTTTCTTTTTGAAGACAATTACTTTATCACCTTTAAGGTGTTTTAATACTTTGGCTTCAACAGAAGCTCCTTCTATAGCTGGGGCGCCTAATGTTAATGCTCCGCCGTTGTCAATTAATAAGACTTTGTCAAAAGAAACTTTTGCGTCTACATCATTTGCTAAACGGTGAACAAATAACCTTTGGTCTTTGCTTACTTTAAATTGTTGCCCTGCTATCTCTACGATTGCGTACATAACAATGTGTTTAAATTATTATTTTTTCAGTTTGCAAATATATAACTATTTATTAAACCTGCAACATTACTTTTCTTTTTTATTCGAAAAAATAAAATCTGTAATATTTTTTATTTTCAGTGTAACAATTCATATCTTTCGGCTACCAATATTTATCATTTATTATTAAAGATTAATTATGAAAAAAACATTAATGGCTTTAGGAACAATAGCAATGTTAGGAAGCACAGCAAATGCTCAGAAAGTAGCATTTGAAGAATTTGATTTGGATAACGGTTTACACGTGGTTCTTCATCAAGATAATTCGGCGCCAGTTATTATTACATCTGTAATGTATCACGTAGGTGCAAAAGATGAACAACCAAATCGTACGGGTTTTGCTCACTTTTTTGAACATTTGTTGTTTGAAGGTACCAAAAACATTGAAAGAGGGGAATGGTTTAAAATTGTAACTGCAAATGGTGGACAAAATAATGCCAATACATCAGACGATAGAACCTATTATTACGAAGTTTTTCCGTCTAATAATTTAGAGTTAGCCATTTGGATGGAATCGGAAAGATTAATGCACCCAGTAATAAATCAAATTGGTGTTGATACCCAAAATGAAGTAGTTAAAGAAGAAAAACGTTTACGAATTGACAACCAACCTTACGGAAATATTTTTAAAGCGATTAAACAAAATTTATTTAAAAATCATCCTTACAGATGGACAACAATTGGAGAAATGGAACATTTAGATTCGGCTACTTTAGAAGAATTTCAAGCGTTTAATAAAAAGTTCTATGTGCCAAACAACGCAGTTTTAGTAGTTGCAGGTCAGTTTGACTCAACTCAAGCGAAAGATTGGATTAAAAAATATTTTGGAGCTATTCCTAAAGGAGCGCCTGTTGTAAGACAAAAATTTGAAGAAGCACCAATTACTGCTACTATTAATGCAACTTGGGAAGACCCTAATGTTCAATTACCAATGACTTTAGCAGCATACAGAACACCTTCAATGAAAACAAAAGATGCGCGTGTTTTAGATATGATTTCTACTTATTTATCGGATGGTAAAAGTTCTAAATTATACAAAAAAATGGTAGATGATAAAAAAGTCGCACTTCAAGTTGGAGCGTTTAGTAATTCTCAAGAAGATTACGGACAATATATTATTTACAGTTTACCGTTAGGTGATGTTTCTTCAGAAAGTTTATTAAAAGAAATTGATGAAGAAATTGTAAATATGCAGAATAATTTAATTTCTGAAAACGATTTTCAAAAACTTCAAAACAAATTTGAAAACAATTATGTGAGTTCAAATGCAACAGTAGAAGGCATAGCAGAAAATTTAGCTTCATACTATTTATTATATGGTGATATTAATTTAGTAAACACTGAAATTGAAATTTACCGTTCTATTACAAGAGAAGATATTAAAGAAGTTGCAAAAAAATATTTAAACCCAAACCAACGTTTGATTTTAAATTATGGTCCTGCAAAAGAAAAAACCGCTAAATAATCTTACCATGAAAAAGTATTTATATATCGCAGCCAGTTTATTACTAACAATAACTATGCAAGCACAAGACAGACCAATGCCTAAACAAGGCCCAGCGCCATCAATTAATATTAAAAAGCCAGTAACATTTGTGTTAGAAAATGGTTTGAAAGTATTAGTTGTTGAAAACAATAAATTACCACGTGTTTCTTATAATTTAACTTTGGACAATACTCCTTTTGCTGAAGGAAGTAAAAAAGGAGTTACAGATTTAGTAAGCGCTATGATTGGAAATGCTACAGAATCGATTTCTAAAGATAAATTTAACGAAGAAATTGACTTTTTAGGCGCTAATATTAATTTTTACGAATCAGGTGCTTCTGCAAATGGATTGTCAAGATATTCGGCAAGAATTTTAGAATTATTAGCTGATGGTGCATTAAATCCATTATTTACTCAAGAAGACTTTGATGCAGAAAGAGCGAAGCTAATTGAAGGATTAAAATCTGATGAAAAAAGTGCTTCTGCAATTGCAGGTCGTGTTCAAAATGTATTAACGTATGGAAAAGAACATTATAATGGTGAATTCACTTCTGAAGAAACATTAAAAAATGTAACGTTACAAGATGTAATCAATCATTATAACACGTATTTCGTTCCAGCAAATGCCTATTTAGTAGTAATTGGTGACGTAAAAACTAAAGACGTTAAGAAAAAAGTAGAGCAATTATTTGGAGCAGATGTATGGAAAAAAGCGACAGCGCCAAATTTAACTTACAATGATCCAAAGGATTTACAATATTCTCAAATTAATTTTGTAGATGTCCCTAATGCCGTTCAATCGGAAATAGCATTAATTAACTTGTCAAAATTAAAAATGACAGATAAAGATTATTTCGCTGCTATTTTAGCCAACCAAATTCTTGGTGGTGGTGGAGAAGGTCGTTTGTTTTTAAACTTAAGAGAAAAACACGGTTGGACATATGGTTCGTATTCTAATTTAGGAGCAAGTAAATATATTTCTAAATTTTCTTCTACTGCTTCAGTTAGAAATGCTGTAACAGATAGTGCTGTTGTAGAAATTTTTAATGAATTAAGAAAAATTAGAACGGATTTAGTTTCTGAAGAAGATTTGAAAAATGCTAAAGCAAAATACATTGGAAACTTTGTAATGCAAATTGAAAAACCAGCTACTATTGCTCGCTATGCTTTAAATATTAAAACATTAGGATTACCTGAAGATTTTTACGAAAATTATGTGAAAAACATTAATGCCGTAACTCCAGAAGATGTTAGAAATGCAGCTAATAAATATTTCTTAGCAGATAATACAAGAGTTGTAATTGTAGGTAAAGCAGCTGATGTATTGCCAGGTTTAGAAGCGTTGAGTGCAAAAGAAAAAATGCCAATTTTCTATTTTGATAAATATGGAAGTAAAGCTGACAAACCAGTGGTGAAAAAAGACATTCCTGCAGGTGTAACAGCTCAATCAGTTGTTAAAAACTATATTGATGCTATTGGTGGTGAAAAAGCTTTAAAAGCAGTTAAAACAACAATGACAACTGCAAAAGCGAAAGTTCAGGGTCGTGAGATTGAAATGCTAGCCAAATCTTCTGTTTCAAACAAAAACTTAATCCTAATGAATATGATGGGAATGACAGTTATGAAACAAGTTGTTGGTGATAAAACTGGTTATCAAGAAGCTCAAGGACAAAAAAAGGCATTAGAAGGTGAAGAATTTACTAACATGAAACAACAATCTTTCCCTTTTCTAGAACTTCAGTTTCTAAATAATAAAGATATTTCTTTAACAGGAATTGAAATGATGAATTCTAAAGAAGCTTATGTGATTGTTTATAAGAATTTACTATGATGATTATGTAGATGTAAAAGGTATTAAATTCCCATATAAAATGACTATGAATTTAGGTATATCAATTGAATTCATCACACAAGAAATAAAAATTAATGAAGGGGTTACAGATAAAGATTTCGAATAAATTTTTATTTTGAAAATGAAAAAGGATTGCGAAAGCAATCCTTTTTTTATGCGTTATATTTTATTTTCTATTCGTAATATACACACCAAATAAAATAATTATAGTTCCTAAAACTTGTAATAAAGTAACGCCTTCGTTAAAAATTATACTCCAAATTGTAGCCACAACAGGTATCAAATACGTTACATTGGAAGCAAAAATAGGAGACGACATTTGTATGAGTTTGTAAAAATATATATTTGCTAACCCTGTGCCAACAATTCCTAAAATAGCTACATAAATTAAAGGATGTACAAAGGTTGTCATGCCAATGCCTTCTGCTGTGTTTTGAATGATATGAAAATCAATACCAGTAAAAGATAAAATTAACAAAGCAGGAAAAAGAAGGAAGGCAAAATTTCCTACAGTAATTCCAATTGGCGACACGTCAAATAAATATTTTTTCACCATATTAATGTTAGCGGCATAACACCATGAAGCAATAATCACTAATAATGCAAACCAATAATTTTTTGTTGGATTTCCGGAAGCGCCTGCATAAACTAATATCAAACAACCAATAATTCCTATTAGTAACCCATAAATTTGTTTCTTTTTAAATGTGAGTCCGAAAAATACACTTCCAATTATCAAAGTATTTAATGGAGTAAACGAGTTTAAAGTCGAACTAATAGAACTGCTTATTTGCGTTTGCGCCAAGGCAAAAAGAAAAATAGGGAAGAAGTTGCCTAATAATCCGGCTATAATAATGTACTTCATTTTCTTTTTTTCTATCTTAAATAGTTCTTTTCCTGCTATAAAAAGTAAAAACACGGAGGTAAAAAATATTCTATACGCACCTAATTGATATGGATTCATACCGCCATCTAGTCCGTTTTTCATTAGTATAAACGAACTTCCCCAAACTATTGCTAATACCAGCAAAATAATCCATTTTGAATTTTTTTCTCTCATAAATAGGTGTAAAAAAATAAGGCTGCCAATTTTGACAGCCTTAAAGGTATAATTATTTTTAAGATATATTATCCTAAGGCAGCTCTTTTGAAACCTGTTACTTTTAAATCTGCATTTACAGATTTAATATAAGCAGCAACACTCATTGAGCTATCTTTGATATAATCTTGGTTTACTAAAGTGTTATCTTTAAAGAAACGTCCTAATTTTCCTTTAGCGATGTTTTCAATCATTGCTTCTGGTTTACCTTCTTGACGTAACATATCTTTAGCAATTTCTATTTCTTTAGCAATCGTATCCGCATCAACACCTGCTTCATCTAAAGCGATTGGTGCCATTGCAGCAGCTTGCATAGCAACGTTTCTTGCAGCTTCAGCACCACCTTCAACATTTGCAGATAATGCTACTAATGTAGCAATACCGTTTCCAGCGTGAATGTATGAATTGATAAACGCACCTTCTAATCTTTCGAAAGCACCAATTTCAATTTTTTCACCAATAACACCAGTTTGCTCAATTAATTTTTCAGCAACAGTAATCCCACCAAAATCAGAAGCTAAGAAAGCGTCTTTATCAGTAAAATTTAAAGCTAAGTTTGCAAAATCATTTGCTAATTTTACGAAACCTTCATTTTTTCCTACGAAGTCTGTTTCACAATTTAAAGAAATTACAACACCAGCAGTATTATCACTATTTACAACAGCAATAACAGCACCTTCAGTAGATTCTCTATCCGAACGATTTGCGGCAACTTTTTGACCTTTTTTTCTTAAAATTTCAATGGCTAATTCAAAATTACCTTCAGCTTCAACTAAAGCTTTTTTGCAATCCATCATACCAGCACCGGTTGTAGTTCTTAATTTGTTAACTTCAGCAGCAGTTATATTTGACATTTTATTTAATTTTAGATTATTAATGTAAAAAAAGAAATTCCAATTGTAAAATTCCAAATTCCAGTTTTATATAATTTATAACAAATGGTTAATAAATTAGTTTGGAATTTGGAATTTTACTTTCGGAATTTTTAGTATTTATGCTTCAGTTGAAGTTTCTTCAGCCTCAATTTCAGCTACTGGAGCTGCTTCAGTTGAAGTTTCTTCTTTGTCTGATTTTCTTTCAGATAAACCTTCTGTAATAGAAGCAGTTACTAAAGATAAAATTTTATCGATTGATTTAGAAGCGTCATCGTTAGCAGGAATAACATACTCAACCAAACGAGGGTCAGAGTTTGTATCAACCATTGCGAAAACTGGAATGTTTAACTTTTTTGCTTCTTTTACCGCGATATGTTCAGCTTTAATATCTACTACGAATAATGCAGCAGGAATTCTTGACATGTCAGCAATTGAACCTAAGTTCTTGTCTAATTTTGCTCTTAAACGATCTACTTGTAAACGCTCCTTTTTAGAAAGTGTCATGAAAGTACCATCTTTTTTCATTCTATCAATAGAAGCCATTTTTTTAATCGCTTTTCTGATTGTGATAAAGTTAGTTAACATTCCACCAGGCCATCTTTCAGTGATGTAAGGCATGTTACAAGCAGCTGCTTTTTCAGCAACAATATCTTTTGCTTGTTTTTTGGTAGCTACGAAAAGTATTTTTCTACCAGATGCTGCAATGCTTTTTAAAGCATTATTTGCTTCTTCAATTTTTGCAGCAGTTTTATATAGGTTAATGATATGAATACCATTACGTTCCATATAAATGTATGGAGCCATGTTTGGATCCCATTTGCGAGTCATGTGTCCGAAATGTACACCAGCCTCTAGTAACTCTTTAACGTCAATTTTGTTTGCCATTTTGTAATAGTTTACGTTCCGTGTTCTAGCAATGTTCCTTTTAGCTTTCGCTTAAGGCTTCATTTAGATGCTAAACTAATTTCTTTTTCAGTAAAAAGAAATATCGACAACTTGTTTTTAATTTCTAATTTAATTGTAAAAATGTATCTGAAAATATATTCTGATAAATATCGAATATTAACGTTTTGAGAATTGGAATCTCTTACGTGCTTTCTTCTGACCGAATTTTTTACGTTCTACCATTCTTGGATCTCTTGTTAGTAATCCTTCTGGTTTTAATACCAATCTGTTTTCAGCTTCTACTTCGCACATTGCTCTTGCAATTGCCATTCTTACAGCTTCAGCTTGACCAGTTGCTCCACCACCATATACATTAATTTTAACATCAAAATTATTTTCGTTGTTAGTTAATGTTAAGGCTTGTTTTACTTTGTACTGCAATGTTGCAGTTGGAAAGTATACAGCAAATTCTCTTTTGTTAACTGTAATGTTACCTGTTCCTTCTGAAACATAAACACGTGCTACTGCACATTTTCTTCTTCCGATTTTGTGAATTACTCCCATTACTTAAGATCGTTTAGGTTAACAGCTTTAGGAGTTTGTGCAGCATGTTTATGCGCATCTCCTACGTTAACATTTAAATTACGGAATAATTGTGCTCCTAATTTATTTTTAGGCAACATTCCTTTAACTGCTTTTTCTACTAATAATGCAGGATTTTTTTGTTGCATTACTTTTGCAGTTAGACTTCTTTGTCCTCCTGGATAACCTGTGTGACGGATGTACGTTTTTTCATCCAATTTGTTTCCAGTAAGATTGATTTTTTCTGCGTTAATAACAATCACGTTATCTCCACAGTCAACATGCGGCGTATAACTTGGCTTGTACTTACCTCTTAATAGCATGGCTACTTTAGAAGCAAAACGACCTAAGTTATGACCTTCAGCATCCACAACAATCCACTGCTTATCTGCAGTAGCTTTGTTTGCCGAAATTGTCTTGTAGCTTAATGTGTTCACAATACTAATTTTTAATTAAACATTCCATTCCTATTCCCAAACTTAGGGATTAGGGGTGCAAAAGTACAATTATTTATTAAAATTACAAACTCTAAACCAAAATTCTTTTATATTGATTTTGAACTCATTACTAGTGGTCATAAAATATATTCAAATTATAAGGTTCTTTTCGCTGATTTTTTATATTTTTGAATTTGAAATAGTATAAAAAATGAAATCTAAAGCCACATTAAAAGAATTAGCCAAAGAATTAGGAGTTTCTACCTCTACCGTATCTAAGGCATTAAGTAACAGCCCAGAAATTAGCGAGCTAACTAAAATTAAGATTAAAGAGTTTGCACAGCTAAAAAATTATAAGCCAAATAGTATTGCTAAAAATCTTAAAAATCAGCGCTCTTATACTATAGGTGTTATTCTACCAAATATTTTAAATCCTTTTTTTGCAAAAGTATTTTCTGGAATTGAATTATATGCTAACGAAAAAGGGTATAATTTAATAACCTGTACGTCTAATGAATCTTTAGAAAAAGAGAAACAGATGATTGAGATGTTGGATAATGGAGCTATTGATGGTTTTATTTTAGCATTAGCAGAAGAAACACAGAAAGAAAATAATTTTACACATATATATAATGTATTGCGTGATGGAACGCCAATAGTTCTTTTTGATAGAATTGCACCTGAATTAAAATGCGATAAAGTTATTGTTGATGATTTTGACTCTGCAGTAGATGCGACGCAATATTTAATTGATACTAATTGTAAAAAAATTGCTCTATTTTCTTCAATTAATAATTTGAGCGTAGGAAAATTAAGAGAAAACGGATATAAAGAAGCGTTGCAAAAAAATAATAAGAAATTTGATGCAACTTTAGCTTTATTGACCGATTCAGATGAAGGTTTTGATGAAAAAATGGGAAAACTTATTTTAGATAAAAAACCAGATGCAATCTTCGCAGTTGATGAATATGCTGCCGTTGCTGCAATGAAATTTTGTTTAAAAAACGGATTTCATGTTCCAAAT
Organism: Flavobacterium sp.; assembly: GCF_044341185.1. Lineage (GTDB taxonomy): Bacteria > Bacteroidota > Bacteroidia > Flavobacteriales > Flavobacteriaceae > Flavobacterium. The sequence continues at coordinate 54,249 of NZ_JBIISE010000003.1, read as the reverse complement.
GATATTTCAATTATTGGTTTTGCAGATGGCTTATGGTCAAGAAGAATGACGCCAAGCTTATCTACAGTCAGCCAACATGCGCCAGAAATTGGTCAAAAAACAGCCGAATTAATCATCAAACGAATTGAAGAAATTCCAGACTCTGAATCTGAAAGAATATTCGAAACAGTTATTATTAAAACAGAATTAAGAAAAAGAGATTCGGTTAGAAAACTTTCTTAATCCTTTAGAATTTTTTAAGAAAACTGATTTAGAGACTATAAATTCCAACTATTTAATTGCTGGATTGCATGATACGCCGTCAAATCAAAATGAACGGGTACTATAGAAATGTAATCATTAGCTAATGCCCATTCGTCGGTATCTTCGCCATTGTCGTGGTTTACAAATTTTCCAGTTAACCAATAATATTCTTTGCCCATTGGGTTGGTACGCTTGTCAAATTCTTCCTCCCAAGTAGCTTTTGCTTGACGACAAATTTTAAATCCCTTAATTTGGTCTGTTTTTGGAAAATTTACATTTAAAACAACACCTTCCGGCAAACCGTTTTCTAAAACTTCTAAAACTATTTTTTTTATGAAAGGTTTGATGTATTCAAAATTTGCATCCCAACTATAATCGCATAAAGAAAATCCGATAGAAGGAATCCCTTCAATACCACCTTCAACTGCTGCACTCATCGTACCAGAATAAATTACATTTATAGAAGAATTGGATCCATGATTGACCCCAGAAACACATAAATCAGGTTTGCTTTTCATAACTTCATGTACGCCCATTTTCACGCAATCTACTGGTGTTCCAGAACAACTGAAGGCATTATTTGTGCCTAAAAAATTAGGAATATGTTTTAATTCTAATGTGTTATTTATGGTTATGGCATGTCCCATTCCGCTTTGTGCACTGTCTGGAGCAATAATATAAATTTCACCTAATTCATGCATGACTTCCGTTAAAGCTTTTATACCTGGAGCAGCAATACCGTCATCATTTGTGACTAGAATTTTTTTCATTATAAAAATGTGTTAAATTATTTGCTAATTTATTATAAATTATGATTTATTTGCAGATTAAAATATTAAATTTGTTATCTTGTTTTTGTAACGAGTAAAACAGTTATTATTTGGCACGATTTTAGAAGTTAAAAATGAAAAAAAGTATAGAATTTATGAAAAGAAATTATAAGGTTTTATTGATTGTTGGGATAGTAGTTGCGGGACTATGGAGCTTTATTCCTTCAAAAAAACTAACTGGCGACGATAAAGATAAAATGTTAATTGAATTGTTGTCTTTTGTATTAGAAAAAGGTCATTTTTCACCTATTGAATTAAATGATGAATTTTCTAAAAAAGCGTATGCCGCATACATTGAGTCATTAGATCCTACCAAACGATATTTTATTCAACCGGACATTGCAGAATTTCAAAAATACGAATTAGCTATTGATGATATGATTCGCAGTAAAGATTTGTCATTTTTTGATTTAACATATAAACGATTATTGCAAAGAATGAAAGAATCGAAAGTAATCTACACAAGTATTCTTTCAAAACCTTTAGATTTAAACGATAACGAAACTATTAATGTAGATTATGAAAAACTGCCATACGCTGCTACTGTGAAAGATTTAGATCAGCGTTGGAGAAAGCAATTAGAACTTGCTGTTTTAAGTGAAATTACTGATAAAGAAGACATTCAAAACGCTTTAAATTCTGGAATTATAGATGAAAAGAATGTGGCTAAAGAGGAAAAACCAGCAGAAAAAACCGAACCAAAATCTTTTGAAGAATTAGAAAAAACGGCTAGAAAAACTACAGAAAGTAATTTAAATAATAACTTTAGTTTTATTGCCGAGTTAACACGTGAAGATTGGTTTACGGTTTATATCAATGCCATTGTAACGCAATACGATCCACACACTTATTATTTTTCTCCAGAAGATAAAGAAAAATTTGATGTAAGCATGAGTGGAAAATTTGAAGGAATTGGTGCACGTTTACAAAAGAAAAATGAAGGTATTGAAGTATCAGAATTAATTAGTGGAGGCCCAGCATGGCGTGGTAAGTTATTAGAACAAGGTGATGTTATTATTAAAGTAGCTCAAGCTAATGAAGAACCAATTGATATTGCAGGTATGCGATTAGATGATGTGATTAAAAAAATTAAAGGTCCAAAAGGAACTTTGGTGAAACTCACTGTAAAAAAAGTAGACGGTTCTGTAAAAGTAGTTCCAATTGTGAGAGATGAAGTAGAAACAGAAGAAACTTTCGCCAAATCTACCTTAGTGAATAAAGATGGTAAGTTATTTGGGGTGATTTATTTACCAAAATTTTACCAATCATTTGAAAACAAATCCAACCGAGATGCTTTTAAAGATGTAGCCATTGAAGTCGAAAGATTAAAAGCCATGAATGTGGAAGGAATTGTGATGGATTTACGTGACAATGGCGGAGGTTCGTTAGAAACGGTAGTAAAAATGACAGGTTTATTTATAGATAAAGGACCTGTGGTTCAGGTAAAACCAGCAGGAGGAAAAGCACAAGTTTTACCAGATTCTGATCCTAAAGTACAATGGGATGGTCCTCTAGTAGTAATGATTAATAATTATTCAGCTTCTGCATCTGAGATTTTTGCAGCGGCCATTCAAGATTATAATAGAGGAATTATTATTGGAAGTAAGCAATCTTACGGAAAAGGAACAGTTCAAAATGTTTTTGAATTAAACGAATTTGTTCGTGGTAATCAATATGGAGATTTAGGAGCTTTAAAAACTACTACACAAAAATTTTATAGAGTTAGTGGTGGTTCTACGCAATTAGAAGGTGTAAAAAGTGATATTGTAATGCCAGATCGCTTTAGCTTTATGCAAACGGGTGAAAAAGATGAAAAAAGTGCTTTACCGTGGGATAAAATTGAGCCAGCAATTTATTCGCCATTAGATTTAAACTTTGAAAAAGTAATTGCAAATAGTAAGAAAAGAATTGCTACAAATGAAAATTTTAATTTGATTTCTGAAAACGCTAAGTGGATAAACGATAGAAAAGAAGACAATTCTATAAGTTTAAATTATGCTGCTTATAAAAAAGAAATTGCCGATATTGAATCGCAAACTAAAAAATTTAAGAGTCTTGACAAATATAAAAACAACCTTAATTTTACTTCTTTACCTTACGAATTAGATTTAATGGCTAAAGATGAATTATTAAAAGAAAAACGTGAAAGATGGCATGCGGAACTAATGAAAGATGTTTATATGACAGAAACATTAAATGTTTTAACTGATTTGACTTCTGATGACGTAAAAGCAACTTTAGTTAAAACAAAAAAGACTAAGAAGGTAAAAGAAAAATTAGCATCAAAATAGCGAATTAGTACAAATATAAAAAGCCATTCATTTTTTCGAATGGCTTTTTAGTTTATTATTATTCTAGGAGTAGAATACTAAAAATTAATCTGTAATTAGTATTTTTTCTATTGCAATTACTTTATTTTCTTCTGTTAGCTTTATAAAATACAGTCCGCTTGAAAGCGCATCACGTGATAAAAAAATTGTATGCCCTGAAAGATTATTTTCTTGTCTAACTATTTGTCCGTTTGAATTATAAATGTTTAAGCAGGCATTTTTTAAATTACTTTTTGTTTGAATAGTAGTAGAAAATTTAAATGGATTAGGAAAGATTGAATAAAGTTTATTTTTAGAATATTCACTAATTTCTAAGCTGTTTTGCCCTGACTGAATACAAGCATTTGGTGTGCTCTCATAAGCATAATCTTTTATAGTAAAAGATGCGGAATTTGATAAAATATCTATTCGTGCCCAACCATAGTATGTATTTGTACCTACAATTAGTTTTAGTGCTAAATATTTATCTGAAGCACCTACCCAATGCCCTATGTTTGTTCCCAATGCCAAAGTACCAGGATTATTAAAATCATACCAAGTTGCAAGAGATGCACAAATTGGATTAGATGTTGATAATGCCCAAGGTAAATAAGTTCCATTAATAAAATTCCCAGAATAGGCATTGTTGTTTTGCGGATTACACATAACTCCAATTGTACTTCCACTTCCGCCAAAATATATTATAAAATCAACAACTGTATCATTATTTAAATCCAAAGAATAAGTTGCATTAGGTGTGGCGTCAGGAATATCGGTATAAATAATTTGAGAATATAATCTACTGTTTGCAAAAAGTAATAACAATAATATGCTTAAAATTGTTACTCTTTTATGAAGTATATTTTTAGTTTTCAATACAACTAACATGTTTACCACTCATTAACTTTATTCGCATCTAACTTAATAAAAATAAAAAGCATAATAGTAAATGCCCACAAACTGGAACCACCATAAGAGAAAAAGGGTAGTGGTACTCCTATGGTTGGAAACAATCGTATAAGCATAGCAATATTTACAAAAAAGTGAGTAAATAAATACGTGGCGACACAATAGCCATACACTCTACTAAATCTTGTTTTTTGTCGTTCTGCTAGAAATAATATTCGTAAAAATAAACTCACAAATAAACCAATTACTAATACATTACCAACAAAACCCCATTCTTCTCCTACTGTAGTAAAAATATAATCAGTGTGTTGCTCTGGTACGAAACCACCTTTGGTCTGCGTGCCTTCTAAATATCCTTTACCAAAAAACCCACCTGAACCAATGGCTATCATGGATTGATTTAAATTATATCCTTCCGCTTTCATATTTACATCTTTTCCCAAAAGCACATTAATACGATCTTTTTGATGGGGTTCTAAAACCTTATCATATACATAACTTACCGAAAAGGAAAAAAGCGAAATTGCAATAAAAATTAAGCCATAAACAATTGGATTCCGTGTAATTAGTCGATTAAATATAAAATGAATCACCATAAATATTCCAATAAATGAAATTAAATATATGGGTTTTATAATAAGCGCTAAAAGGAAAGTAGCGATAGAAATGGCTCCAGTCCATAAATACCAACCTGGTAATCCTTCTCTAAATAATACAAAAATTAAGGATAAAAAAATCATTGCACTTCCTGTATCTGGTTGTAATAAGATGAGTATTACAGGAATACCAATAATAGCAAAGGCAATATATTGAAAGTTCTTTTTGGCTAAGTTTACTTGCGCATCACTTAAATATTTAGATAAAAGCAAGGCAACAGCAGTTTTTACAAACTCGGAAGGTTGAAACCCAAACCCTCCAAATTGGTACCAGTTAGTTTGTCCTTTTTTACTTACTCCAAAAACAAATAAACCTAAAAGTAAGGCAATTCCAATGCCATAAAATACAGAAGAAAACCGCTCAAAAACTTTTGAATCTATAAATAGAATAGAAAATATTATGGGAATAGAAATAAGCATAAATATCATCTGTCTTCCATAATTCATACTAAAATCAAAAGTATATTCTTGATTAGCAGGAACGGTAACAGAATATATAGTCATCCAACCAAATACTACTAGGATGAAGTATAACAAAATGGTTATCCAATCGATGGAATTACTTATATCTTGATTTTTCATTTGTGTTTATTTTCCCTTTATTTTGGAATGTATAGATAAAATTTAGATATGATTACTTTTTGTTCTCTGCTACTTTTTTCTTCTCTACTTCTTTTTTCTTGTCTTTTTCTAATTCTTTCTTAGATTTTAATTTCATTCGAATCGAATCTGTTTTGTCTAACTTTGGTTTGTGAATAGAATCTTTACTTGGATATAATTTTCGATATTGATAATTTAAATTTCCTTCTAACATTCGCTTTTCTAAATCTGTACGAGTAATTTTCTTATTTAAATATTTTTCAATCATTAATGTGGCTATAGGTCCTGCCCAAGTGTTTCCAAAATGACCATTCTCTACAATTACTGCAATGGCAATTTTTGGACGAATTCTTGGTGCAAAAGCTACAAATTCAGAATGGTCTTCTAATTGTACTCGTTTTCCGTTTATTTTAGCAAAATTTTCAGCAGTCCCTGTTTTTCCACAAATTTCCAAACCATCTACTCCTAAACCAAAAGCAGTTCCTCTGTTGTAAACATCAAATAAACCATTTACTACAGGATCAAAATGTCTTCTATCAATAGTTGTAATATGTTTTGTGGTATATTTTGAATCTATTTTTTTGCCTTTTATTGTTTTTATGATGTGAGGTGTGTAATAATAACCTCTATTTGCAATAGTAGCCATCATATTTGCCAATTGAATAGGTGTCATTGAAACTTCACCTTGACCAATTGAATTTGAAATAATTGTAGTAGAACGCCAACCACCATTTGGATAAAAATGCTCATAGAATTTTGAAGTTGGAATATGTCCTTTTCTCCCTGGGGGCAAATCGTATCCCATAAATTTTCCTAAACCAAAACTTTTTAAATGATTTGACCATACATCAACACCATCTTTTGGTCTTTTATATTTTTCAATGGTACGTTTATAAACATTTGCGAAATAGGTGTTACAAGATTTGTATATACCAAAATTTAATTGCACTACACCACCAGGACAGTGACATCGCATAAATGCACCACGACCATAAGAAAATCCATGGTTACACGTAAATGATGTTTGAGGGTCAATTACACCTTCTTGTAATCCTACTAAACCAGTAAGAATTTTAAAAGGAGATCCAGGAGGAAATTCACCCAATAAACCTCTGTCGAATAAAGGTTTTGCAATCGAATCATTGTATAATTTTGTATAGTTTTTTGAACGTTGTCTACCCACCAATAAAGCTGGATCATAAGATGGTGCGGTAACTAAAGCTAAAATTTCACCCGTACTAGGTTCAATAGCTACAATTCCACCACGTTTGTTTACCATTAATTCTTCTCCATATTTTTGTAGTTCTCCATCTATAGATAGAGTTACATCGCTACCTTGTTTGGCAATGGTATCAAATTTTCCTTCTTTATAAGAGCCAATTTCTCTATTGTGTTTGTCCTTTAGAATGTATTTCACCCCTTTTACACCACGTAATATTTCTTCGTATGCTTCTTCAACACCTTGTCTGCCTATTAAATCACCACTTTTATAATAAGGATTATCTTTAATGATAGCATCGTTTACTTGGGTAATAAATCCGAAAATATTGGCACCATGTTTAGTTTGATATTCCCTTAAGGAACGTTTTTGAATATAAAAACCAGTGTATTTTCTTATTTTTTCTTGAAAACCAGCAAATTCCATTTTATTTAATTGTGGAAGAAAAAGAGAAGGTAATCTTGGGCTATATATTTTTGCTTTTTCTATTTTCTCTATAAATTCCTCTTTTGTGATTTGAAGAATAGTACAAAATTCAAGTGTATCAATTTCTTTAACTTCTTTTGGAACAACCATAATGTCATATGACGGCTGATTAGCTACTAATAGCTTACCGTTTCTGTCATAAATATAACCTCTTTCAGGGAAATCGAATTTTATTTTTATGGCATTATTTTCAGATTTTATTTTTAAAGTATCATCAATAATTTGTAAATAAAAAAGACGAACCAATAACAGGATAGATGATATAATGATAAGGGTTGGTAATAAAGTCTTTCTCATCGTTTATTAGGTTTAATCAAGTAAATACTAATAATACATAGTGTAAAAGTAAATATGGTGCTCAAAATTGTACGCGAAATAATTTCAAAAAACAAATCGAATCGATATAATTCTAAACTAAAAAGTATTAAATGATGAAAAACAATTGCAGACATAATAAAAGTAAATCGGTCTACAGATAGTTTATCAGCAATTCTGATGGTTTGATATTCGTAACTTAACCCGAATGCAAATTTCAAGAAAAAGGGTCTAAAATAGGCTAAAAGTAAAGAAGCAGTTGCGTGAACACCGCCACTATCGCAAAATAAATCCATAAGTAAACCCAAACAAAAACTTGCGGCTATAAAACCAGATTTATTTGAGTTAATTGGATATAAAATTATAAATAGCACATACAAATAAGGATTAATCCAACCACCTAATTTTACTTGTTCAAGCACAACAATTTGTATTGTTAGTAAAACAATAAAACGTATTAAATTTAAAATGAAGTTACTATTCATTACTGCTTTGTTGGATCTTTTTCTGTTTCTGCTTCTAGTGTTTCTTTTTCTTTTTTCTTTTTATTTTCAATTACATACACATAGCCAAGTGATGTCATATCGTTGAAAAGCCTAACATTTATTACGAATTTGTTACTGGTTTTTTCAGCAAATATTTGTTCAATTTTTCCAATTGGAATGTTTTCAGGAAATATTGCAGATTGAGCTCCGGTTACAATGGTATCGCCTTTTTTCAAAGTTGCTAACTTTGGTACATCAATAAGTTGCACATAGCCCGCATTTTTACCGTCCCAAGTTATTGAACCAAAATGATCAGAATTTTTTATTTTACCGTTTAATGGATTTTTCGTGTGAAGAATACTGATTACTGTTGCGAAATTTTTAGATGTCTTTTCTATAATTCCAACCACACCTTTATCACTAATTACAGCCATATCTGTTTTTAGCCCTTCAAAAGAGCCTTTACTTAACGTTAAAAAGTTTTCTTGTTTGGTGTAAGAATTTTTTATCACTTTTGCTTGTCTCACTACAAAATCCGATAAAATATTTGGGACTACAATTCTACTTTCTAGAATAGTGTCTTTTTTGTTGAATAAAATTTCTTTTAATCTTGCATTTTCTCTTGCTAAATCTTCATTTTTTTGTTGCAGACCAAAATATTCTTTTACATTATTTATTTTGCTATAAGTATAACCTGAAAAAGCGTTCGAAGAATTAATATACTGGCTTCTATGGTAAGAATGTGATTTAATTGTAAGCGTTAATGAAATACCCAAAAGCAGCAAAAACAGCAATTTATAGCTGTTTTTTATAAGAAAAATTATAATTTGCTGCATGTATTACGTGCTTATTTAATTAAAATATTTTTGTACTTCGCTAAGTTTTTAAGTGTCATTCCAGTACCTCTTACAACCGCTCTTAAAGGGTCTTCAGCGATATAAACGGGTAAATCTGTTTTCAATGAAATTCGTTTATCTAAACCTCTTAACATTGAACCTCCACCTGCTAAATAAATACCAGTATTATAAATATCAGCAGCTAATTCTGGTGGTGTTTGAGATAACGTTTCCATAATTGCGTCTTCAATTCTTTGAATAGATTTGTCTAACGCTTTAGCAATTTCTCTATAAGAAACATCGACTTGTTTTGGTTTTCCAGTTAACAAATCACGACCTTGAACAGACATATCTTCTGGTGGACTTTCTAAATCTTCGATTGCGGCACCAATTTGTATTTTAATTTTTTCTGCAGTAGTTTCTCCTACAAATAAATTGTGTTGTGTTCTCATGTAGTAAATAATATCGTTGGTGAATACGTCACCAGCAATTTTAACAGATTTATCACAAACAATTCCTGCTAATGCAATCACGGCAATTTCTGTAGTTCCACCACCGATATCGACAATCATATTTCCTTTTGGTTGCATAATATCAATTCCAATACCAATTGCAGCTGCCATTGGTTCGTGAATTAAGTATACTTCTTTTCCGTTTACACGTTCTGCAGATTCTTTTACTGCACGCATTTCTACTTCTGTAATTCCAGAAGGAATACAAATTACTAAACGTAGTGCTGGTGTAAAAAGTTTTTTCTTTAATGCAGGAATGCTTTTAATTAACATTTGAAGCATTTTTTCAGACGCATCAAAATCGGCAATTACTCCATCTTTTAGTGGACGAATTGTTTTTATATTTTCGTGGGTTTTTCCTTGCATCATGTTGGCTTCTTTACCAACAGCAATTATTTTTCCAGTTATTCGGTCTCTCGCAACAATTGAAGGACAGTCTATAACAACTTTATCGTTGTGAATTATTAGTGTATTTGCGGTACCAAGGTCAATTGCTATGTCCTCAGTCATAAAGTCAAAAAATCCCATATTTATTGAAGGGTTTAGTATTTTGTGTAAATCTATTCAACTAACAAAAGTATAAAAATAAATTGGAATTATTTAAAATAAAAACGCATTAAAAAAATATTTTTTAATGCGTTTTAAAATAGCGATATTTTTTAGGCGTTTTTAGTGTTTAAAATGACGCACTCCAGTCATCACCATAGCAACATTATTAGCGTTACAATAATCAATGCTTAATTCGTCTTTTATAGACCCTCCAGGTTGTATAATTGCTGTAATTCCTGCTTTATTTGCGATTTCTACACAATCAGGAAATGGGAAAAAAGCATCACTTGCCATAACTGCTCCAGTTAAATCAAAATCAAATGTTTTGGCTTTTTCAATGGCTTGATTTAAGGCATCAACTCTTGAAGTTTGTCCAGTTCCAGAAGCACATAATTGACGATTTTTAGCAAAAACTATTGTGTTCGATTTAGTGTGTTTGCAAATTTTTGATGCAAATAATAAATCTTCAATTTCTTCTGCTGTCGGAGCTGTTTTTGTGGCTGTTTTCAATATTTCAACTGAATCGGTAATATTGTCTTTATCTTGAACTAATATTCCATTTAAACACGTACGAACATTTTTTGCAGGTAACGCAACATCATTAATTACTAATATAATGCGGTTCTTTTTTTCTTCTAAAATATCAATAGCTTCTTGGTCGTATGATGGTGCAATAACCACTTCGCAAAATAGTTTATTTATTTCTTCTGCTGTTGCTACATCAATATTTCCATTTGCAATAAGTACGCCACCAAATGCTGAAGTAGGATCACCTGCTAATGCATCTAAATAGGCTTCTTTCATCGTAGCTCTTGTAGCCAAACCACACGCGTTATTGTGTTTTAAAATAGCAAAAGTTGGATCGTTATGTTTGAACTCATTTATTAAATTTACAGAGGCATCAACATCTAATAAATTATTATACGATAATTCTTTTCCGTGTAATTTCGTAAACATTTTATCGAAATCTCCGAAGAAATATCCTTTTTGATGTGGATTTTCACCATAACGTAATACTTGTCCTTTTTCTTCGCTAATTTTTAAATACGTATCTTCAGTATTGAAATAATTAAAAATAGCAGTATCGTAATTTGATGAAGTATGAAAAGCTTTTGTGGCTAATAATTTTCTTTGCTCGATAGATGTAGCGCCATGATTTTCTGTATAAAAATTTAAGAAAGTAGCATATTCATCTACAGAGGCAACAATTACAGTATCTTTAAAATTTTTGGCTGCAGCGCGAATTAATGAAATTCCACCAATATCAATTTTTTCGATACTATCAGCTTCATTTGCACCCGAAGCAACCGTTTTTTCAAACGGATATAAATCCACAATTACCAAATCAATTTGAGGAATATCAAATTCTGTCATTTGAGCCACATCGCCTTGGTGATCTTGACGGTTTAAAATTCCTCCAAAAATCTTTGGATGTAATGTTTTTACTCTACCGCCTAAAATAGATGGATAAGAAGTTACATCTTCTACAGCTACAACAGGAACTTGCAAACTTTTAATGAAATCTTCCGTTCCACCTGTAGAATAAATTGTTACATTATTTTGATGAAGTGCTTTAATGATAGGTTCTAAACCAGTTTTGTCAAATACAGAAATTAATGCCGATTTGATTTGTTTTGTGTGAGTCATTATGTTGTTGTTTGTTTTGAACTGCAAAAGTAACAATTTGATTAAGAAAATCCAATAGTTGTAATCTCTAATTGTGTAACATTTTCAAATAAATTTCCTTTAAAAATTGTAACAAATAGTACTTTTTGACTACAAATATTTAAGATATAATTTTATGATACTATATATTCGTTTACTTAAAGAAAGTTTTGCTTTTGCTTTTAATGCACTGAGAAGTAATAAATTACGAACGTTTCTTTCTTTACTTGGAGTTACTGTTGGTATTTTTTCTATTATTGCGGTTTTAGCAGCAGTGGATTCATTGAAGAAAAATATTGTTGACAGCTTAGACGGAATGGATAAAAACACCATTTATTTATTTAAATATTCTTTTGGACCAACGGAAGTTGAAAAATGGAAGCGCGACCAATTTCCGCAAGTAAAATATGATGAATATCAATATTTGCAAAAAAGTATGCCTGATATAGATAAAATTTCATTTAATTTTTTTACGAAAAATCAAAGTATAAAATATGACGACAATACAGTAAATTCAATTAGAGTGAAACCTTCTACAAATGAATTTTTTGAAATTGAACCGTTTAAAGTAGATAAAGGAAGGTTATTTAATGAAGCGGAATCCAATTCAGGAACTTCCGTAATTGTAATTGGTAGTGAAGTTGCAGATGGCTTATTTAAAGGTAACGAACCAATTGGAAAGCAAATTCGGTTATATGGTCAACGTTTTACTGTAATAGGCGTATTAAAAAAAATGGGGGAAAATGCCTTTGGAGATTCTAATGATGTTGCGGTTTTTTTGCCTGTAAATAATATTAGAAAATTATATGGTGACAACAGTATAAATTTTACACCAGCTATTTTAATAAAGCCAAAAGCAGGTGTTGATATTGAAGAATTTAAAGCAGAATTAACCAATAAAATGAGAAATATTAGAGGTTTACGAGCGGGTGAAATTAATAGTTTTTTTGTAAATATTCTCTCTGGATTTACTGGTTTTATTGATGACATTATTGGTAAAATGAATCTTGCGGGATGGGGAATTAGTATATTTTCTCTCTTAGTTGGTGGTTTCGGAATTGCAAATATTATGTTTGTTTCTGTTAAAGAACGCACCAATTTAATTGGAATTCAAAAAGCATTAGGTGCTAAAAACAGATTTATATTGTTTCAATTTTTATTTGAAGCTGTTATTTTGGCAATGTTTGGTGGATTAATTGGAATCGTTTTGGTTTGGTTAATTGCCTTAGTTTTAACAAACGTTCTAGATTTTGAGTTTGTATTGAGTTCTTTTAATATTTTATTAGGCTCAAGTTTGTCAATAATTATTGGATTAATTTCAGGGATTTTACCCGCTATTTCAGCTTCAAGATTAGATCCTGTAGAAGCCATTCGAACAGGGATGTAATTCTTTTATTCAATAAAAAACCCGATTTGTTTTTGATACAAATCGGGTTTTTGGGTTTTATACTTGTATTAATTATAACACATATTTTAAGCTAAAAACTACAAAACGAGGTTGTACATAAAAACTCGAAAAGTTTGTAGAACCACCTAAGGCATTAAAACTATTGTCGTTTAGTGCTGTTGTGTTTAATAAATTGGTTGCACTTACTTTATACTCAAATTTACTATCTCTTTTTTGGTATGATAAGGATGCGGTTAAGAAATCATATTCAGTATCAAAAGTTTTCGCTTTATCTCTATTGTGATAAAAATTGTATTCAGACGTAAAAGAAAAGGCATCTAAAAAGAAATATTCTAATGTAACCGATGGATTATCTACATAATTTATCTGGTTTTGAAAATCGTTAACTGTATAATCGTATGCCAATTCTATATTAGGGATTTTTTTAAAATTTGTTGAAAACCCAATTTTATAATTTTGTGTAAACGATTTTGTATTTTGAATAAACTCAGAATTATCTGGATTTACACGAATATTGTTATTTGTACTTCTGCTGATGCTTGCGCCTCCATCTGCTTTAAAATATCTTGCAAAAGATCTTCCATAATTAATTCTTCCTGAAAGTGATTCATTTGGAAAATTTGAATTGATATTTACAGAACTTGAAACCTGATTTATACCTGTTAATAAGGCGCGGTTCGTAATAATATCTGTTTGTTTTGTATAAGTAATATTAGCAGAAATATTTTCCATATTAAACATACTAAATTTAAAAAAACGCAAAGAGTGTACTTGTGAAATTGAATTTTCTAAGAATCTATTTCCGCTAAATAAACTGTTATAATTTGAAAACACATACCCTTGTGCCAATTTTATGACATCTGTAAAATTATTGGTTAATGAAAAATTGTAGGATAATGTTTGTGATTTTTTCATTTGCCATAATGCAAAGAAATCAGGTAAAACTCTATTGAAACTCATATTATTTACGCTGTTCAATTGGGTGTCACTGGTATTAAATTGATGTAAAGTAACTCCTGGATTAAAAGTAAATTTCCCAACCAACATTTTATAATGTAAGCCAACAAAAGCATCGTTAAATACATAATTTACATTATTAGTGTTTTGACTATCGGATAAATTATTTTGTGTGCCATTATCTAATGTTTGAAACATATTTGAGTTAAAGTTTTGATACGAATACGTGTTTCCAATGGTAACGTTAATGTTACTTTTTGGAGTTACCATATAATAGTAATCAAATTTTGCATCCGTTTTATTTGTTTTAATAAATCGGTTTTGATTGATGCTGTTTCTTGACTGAGTACTATTGTATCCTGCCAAAATAAATGGTTGTATTTGTAAATTGGCATTATAAAACGGATCTTCTTGTTGAAATAAATTTTGCATTTCAAAAGCAAATACATTTTTGTCGTTGTACGTATAATAGTAGTTTAAGTTTTGATTTAATGAAATAGGTTGTTGGTTTTTTTCGGTTAAAATATTCCCTTGTAAACTTGATACTACATTTTGTCTATCCAATTGATCAGATGTTTTTAGTAATGCATCGTAATCCAGGTGCATTCTAGTAGAAGGTACATAGCTACTACTTAATTTAAACAATCCTAAATTGTTTCTCTGTCTAGAAATGTCTTGACGTGTTTCTGTAATATTTACGGTTGATCCATTTGGCAATCTATCTACACGATTGTAAACATTGTCGGTTTGTAAATCGGTTTTATTGTACGAATAAATACCAAATCCACTAATTGTCCAAACTTTCGATGGATTATAGGAAAAGTTCGCCGCGCCAAATTTCGTATCAATATTTTTTGCACGATTGTTTCTCAATCCCCCAATTCCCAAATCGTTTGAAGAAACATTGAAACTAGAACCCCCTTTTCGCATCATATTTCTAAATCCGCCTGTAAATTTAAAATAGTCTTGCGTGGTAAGCGGTAACTCACCAATATTATTTAAATTACCTATTAAATTAACGCTGTATTTTGGACTATAATAAAATAGTTTTGGATTAACAATACTTCTGTTTTTTGAGTCGATAATGCCTTCTCCAGCAAGCACATCTCCAAACCAAAAGTTAGTTTTTCCTTGTTTTAATTTTATATTAATGGCAATATTTTCTTCATTATTTTCCAATCCTTTCAAATTAGAAACTTCATTATAATTTCTTAAAACTTGTACTTTGTCAATGGCATCTGCAGGTATATTTTTAACCCCTAATTTAGTATCGCCATCAAAAAAATCTTTTCCATTAACCATTAACTTTTGGGCCGTTTTACCTTCTACAGAAATCTCACCATCTTTGTTAACAGATACGCCAGGTAGTTTTTTAAGAACATCTTCTAACTTTTTTTCGGTACCATTTGTAAACGAATCTGAGTTATAAATAATGGTGTCACCGCTAATTCTTACAGGCATTTCTCGAACAATCTCAACGGTTTCAATGGTATTTGAACTTGATAAAACAATATTAAAAGTTTGGTTTTCTTTTGTAGTTGTAATTTTTTGTTCAAAAGGCGCATAACCTATATAACCGGCTTTAATAATATATTCAGTATTGGGTTTTAAGTTTAATGAAAATTCACCTTTTTCACTGGTAATGTTATAGGCATCCATTGCTTTTGTGACTTGGTTAATGGCCATTACATTCGCTGTTTCTATAACCAAATTGTCGCTATCTTTTAGAATTCCTGAAACCTTTACCGATTGCGAATAACTTATTCCAGTGAGAATGAAGCTTAGTATTAAAATTATTTTTTTCATTTAGGTGTGTTTGTTAGTTTTTTATTTCACGAATCATAAATGCACCGTCATTATCTTCCATTTGTTTTTGCATTTTTTTCTCGTATTTTTCGTATTCTTTTTTGGAAATGACTTTACCAGAATTCGGAATTTTTATTTTAACTTTTTCGTTGTTTTTTAAGCTTACTTTCGTGCAAAAGTAAATATAGTTTTCATTTTCTAATTGTAATATTAATCCAGGCAAGCCCCAAACGCCGTTAGGTCCAAAGCTAACAGGTATCTCACTAGTGTACCATGCTGTAATCGTTTGTGGTTCTGGTTTTTTCATTTGAAATAAAGTAGTTTTTCCGTTATTTATTTTTTCCTGATAACGTTCATATGCCTCTAAATCATTTTTAGAAACGGGTTCAATGTAAGTTGCTTTTACGCAATTATAATCACCAATTATTTTTATTTCGGTGGTTATTTGCCAATCAATTTTTGGTAACGAATCTTTTATCACAAATTCATCACCAAAAATATCTTCTTCAGTGTATGAAATTTTATCTTTTGTATTCATGTATTTATCTCCATCACCAGACATACTTATAGAAACCGATACACCACCTTGAGCTGGTTTTGGCTTTTCCAATGCTACAACTTCTTCAAAAAGTGCTTCGTTTTTATTGAATGTTAAAAGGTAGTTTTTTTGAAATGCTTTTTTCATAGCTTCTTCAAACGCTTCTTTATCAATTCCTGCTATAGCATCTTCCGCCGATTCTTTTTCAGATTCTTTTGAAATAGAAACAGCTTCTTTTTTAGATTTATTTTGAATGGTTTGATATTCTACTTTTCCATAAAAATCTTGACCAAAAAGGGTTGCAGAGAAAAGTAAAAAACAGAATTTAGATAAATTTTTCATAATATTTGGGGTTTAAATAAAGTTAAAAATTATCTAGAAATTCTCATTTGCATACCACCTCTTGAGCCAGGTCCGCCACCCATTTCACTCATTTCTTTCATTTTTTTAATCATAATATCGTCGTATTCTTTTTGAGTTACTTTGTCTCCTCCTGTTGGGGCTTTAATCTCAATTTTTTCTTTCACATTCAATACTAATTTCGAACACATAATTACGGTTTTACCATCGTTAACTTCCATAATTAAGCCAGGTAGACCCCAATATTCGTCCGGACCTTGGTTTACTGGAATTTCTGGACAATACCAAGCGGTAACAGTAACTTCTTTTGGCATATCTATTTCGGCAAAAAAGTTGGTTTTCTTTTCTTCTTTTTTCTCTCCATCAGCTTTTTCATCAGCTTTTCCTTCCACTGTTTCTTTTTTTGGTTCTTCTTTTTTTCTTCTAAAATTTCTAAAGTCAGTTTTACTTGCTTCTTTTACAGCTGTAGCTTTAAAACAAGTATAATCACCTATTTTTTTAGATTCATCACTTAATACCCATTTTAAATTGGGTAAGGAATCTTTAATTAAAAATTCTTTTCCAAATACTTCTTTATCAACGGTGTATTGTTTTTCTTTAACGTTTTTAAAATACGTTCCGCCTCCTCCCATAAAAGACGCCATCATTCTTCCGCCACCTCCTTGTCCAGGCGCATCAAGTTTTTCTTCTTCTTTGTATATTGACGCAGATTTATCGAAATTTAGAACGAATGTTTTTTCAAACATTTTTTTCATTCTTTCCATAATTTGAGTTTTCATTTCTGGAGTCATGTCTTTGTTTCCGTCAAAATTTTTAGCAAATTCTGCTGTTGACGTTTTAGATTCGTAAACTGCCATTCCTTGGAAATCTTTTTGTGCGTTAGCTATAAAAGTAGTTAAGCTCAATACTGCAAATAATATTCTTTTCATCTTATATTTATTTTAATGAATATTAGACTATAAAAATAGCTAATAGTTACACTTTAATTTGTTATTTTTGTGTTAATATTTATTGTATGCGAATTTCACTGTTTTTATTATTAGCAACTTTTTCTTCTTCAGCTCAAAATTTTGAAACTGTCAAGATAGCATCAAAGCTATTTAATTATGAAGTGTTTTGGGGAAATGATATTTCTGGAAAACATTTTTTTTCAAAGAATAATACGCTATATAAAATTAGTAAATTGGATACATTAAACTACGCAAATAATAACTTTGGAAATTTTTCAAGTGTAGAAACTTTTAATATGTTACAAACACTTGTTTTTTATAAAGAAAATAACGCTTTTGTTTTGTTAGATGCACAACTTAACGAAATTAAGACTACTATTTTTTCGGAAATTAATTGCGAATTTTTAAAACCTGCTTCTCAAAATGAATTGTGGTTTTATGATAGTTTAAGCCAGCAAATTGGATTGTACAATTTAAATTCGATAACATTTAAATTTTTATCTAACCCAATCAAAAATATTAAATATTCGCAATCGGATTATAATTATTTGTATTGTATTGATACTGAGAATAATGCTTTTTCTATTTCTAAATTTGGAAAAATAAAAAGTTTGGGAAAAATAATGTCTTTTGAAAAAGTATTTTTTTTAAGTCAAAACGATTTGTTTTATCTTTTTGATGGTAAAATATATTATTATACCTTTGAAAATCAGATATCGACTAGAATAAATATTAATGAAAAATTGATTGAAAATTTTTGTTTTTCAGATGGATTTTTTTCTATTTTTACGAACAATCAATTAAGTACTTATAAAATTAATAAATAACATATGCATATAGCTATTGCAGGAAATATTGGAGCTGGAAAAACTACATTAACAAAGTTGTTGTCCAAACATTTTAAATGGGAAGCACATTTTGAAGATGTAGATGATAATCCATATTTGGACGATTTTTATCATTCAATGGAGCGTTGGAGTTTTAATCTGCAAATTTATTTTTTAAATAGTCGTTTCAGACAAATTTTAGAGATAAGAAAATCGGGTAAAAAAACCATACAAGATAGAACCATTTATGAAGATGCATTTATTTTTGCACCTAATTTACACGCAATGGGTTTAATGTCAAATAGAGATTATACCAATTATAAATTGCTTTTTGATTTGATGGAAGGTTTGGTTGGAGCACCAGATTTACTAATCTATTTAAGAAGTTCTATTCCAAATTTAGTAGGACAAATTCATAAACGAGGTAGGGATTATGAAAATTCTATTTCTATTGATTATTTAAGCAGATTAAATGAGCGTTACGAAGCTTGGGTTACTACTTACACGAAAGGAAAATTAGTCATCATTGATGTGGATGATATTGATTTTGTTAATAATCCCGAAGATTTAGGAAACATCATCAACAGAATAGACGCCGAATTAAACGGATTATTTTAGCATACAAAACGCCTCAACCAAGGCGTTTTTTTATGTTTATTCATTCATAACATCAAATAAAGACATTACCTTAATTTCTTGAGTTGGTTTTTGAGTCTTAATGATTTTTGGAAATCCTGGAATTAAATCAAAATAGTTTTCTTCAAAAAAAGCACTATTTGCTTGTAAATACACGTTTTTTGCAAGTGTATTTGTTTTAAGCTCGATAAGTGTTTCGCCTACAATTTTAATTTCAATAGTTGGTTTTTCAAGTTGTAACTCTTTTGGTTTTACAAAGTAATGATGCGCAAAGATTTTCTTCTGATTGCTATTAAATTCTAAAATTAGTGCCGTTTTTTCTTTTTCAAATTTTGGTAATTCCGCATTAGAAATCTGCAAACAATTTGTGTTTTTTTCTACGTCCAAATTACATTCTTTTGAAGCAGTCCAAAGTTCCTTTCCAGAAAAATCAATCAATTTAACAGCTAATGTCCCAGAGATTGCTTCTAAATTATCGTTACTGCCAATAATTGAAAGTCCGTCCGCATTTTCTGTTACCGCTAAAAGTATCGGAGCAAAACTTTCTTTTACTTGGTAGTGTGCCGCTTTCCAATTTCCATAGTAATCTAAAGTACTCCAAGAAGTTACAGGCCAGCAATCGTTTAATTGCCAATATAACGAGCCCATGCAATAGGGTTTTGCTAATCGGTGCGCTTTAATGGCGATTTTCATACCATACGCTTGCAACAATTGAGAAACATAATTGTATTTTTCTATTGAATTAGGTACCGGAAAATCTCGTGCCATATATTCATTTATGGTTTCAAACCCAGTAGGATGTTTTTGATGATTTTTAAATGCTTCTGAAGTAAAATTAAGATCTTCTTTAGCAATTACTTTTTCTAAGGTTACCCAATTAGGCATCCCTTGAAAACCATATTCACTCATAAATCGGCCAACTTTTTTCTTATACATTTCAAAAGGTTCTTTGCCCCACCAAACGCCCCAATAATGCGAATCGCCTTGGGTTAAACTTTCTTTTTTGCCCCAACCTATAGAAGGTGAAGAAGGCCAATATAGATTTTTTTCATTGGATAAAAGACTATCTAATGTTTCAGGAATAACTTCATGAAATACTTTTTTATAGTCGTTCCAAATTTTTGTAGAATCGGCTTGAGAATACTTAAATTGTTTTTGCCAACCCCAATTGTGCCAACCTTCATCAATCTCGTTATTGCCACACCAAAGTGCTATACTTGGATGATTTTGCAAACGATTTACATTGTCAATTACTTCATGTTTTATGTTTTCTACAAATTTTTCATCTCCGGGATACATCGCGCAAGCAAACATAAAATCTTGCCACACTAAAATACCATTGGCATCACAAGCATTGTAAAATTCGTCATGCGCATATACGCCACCACCCCAAACGCGTAACATATTCATATTGGCTTTTCTAGCGTTTTGAACTAATTCATAATAACTTGATGGCGTTTGTTTTGGAATAAAGCTATCTTGCGGAATATAATTTGCCCCTTTCATGAAAACTGGTTTGTCGTTTAATTTGAAATAAAAGCTTGTGCCAAATTCATCTTTATCTTGCACTAATTCAATGGTTCGAAGGCCTATTTTAAGTTCTTTGTTATCTATGATTTTTCGACTTTGTTCCAATGAAAAATAAAATTCATATTGATGTGGAAACCCTAAACCATTACACCACCAGCGTTTTGGGTTCGAAATTTCATAATGCATTTTTACTTTATTCGTTCCTTTTTTAAGATGAAATGTTTCTGATTTTTCATTAATTTTTAGTTGAATCGTTTTTACTTCCGAAACATGAATTTCAGTTGTAAATTCTAAAATTGCTTTTTGGTCATTCAACTCAACTTGACTGTATTTTATATTCTCAATTTTCGCCGAATTCCAAAACTTCAATTGCACTTTTTTCCAAACACCAGCGGTTACAAATCGTGGTCCCCAATCCCAACCAAATTGATATTGCGCTTTTCTTACAAAAACACGTTCTTTTTCAGGTAACGTATATGATAATTTTTCGGCTTCTTCCTTTCCTTTTTGAACTGCCGATTGAAATACAATTTTTAGATGATTTTTTCCTTTTTTTAGATGATTATTCGCTGAAATTATCCATTTTCGGAACATATTATCCGCTTCTAAAACTATTTTCCCATTTATATAAACAGTAGCATAAGTGTCTAAACCCTCAAATTCTAATTCGATATTTTCATTGGAAATTTCTTTTTCAGATAATAAAAAGGTAGTTTCATATTCCCAGTTTTCATTTTCAATCCATTGCAATTGTTTTTCATTCGCTCCAAAAAACGGATCAGGAATTAATTGATTAGCGAATAAATCGGTATGAACGGTTCCGGGAATGGTAGCTATGTGTTTTTTAGTTTCACCTTGTTTGTTGAATAACCAATTTTCTGATGATAAATTCCGATAAGAAGTTTGTCCCAAAACGGAATAGCAGATAAAAATTAGAAATAATGTTGTTTTTTTAAACATATCAAATCATTTACGATTGCAATTTTTCCTTTAATTGAATAATTTCCTCTGGATTCGCGATTTCACTTCCATCGGTAATTGCCGATGAATGATACCAATTTGCACCAATGATTTTATTCAATTCAGAAATATTTGTTGAACGCAAACCGCCACCTGGCATAATTTCGATGCGATTTTTGGCTTGAATGACTAATTTTTTCAAAACTTCTTTCCCTTCCATAACATTGGGAAATGTTCCAGATGTAAGAATCGTTGAAAAACCGGAAGAAATAACAGCTTCCAAAGCTTGTTCATAATTAGAAACAGCATCAAAAGCACGATGAAATGTACACGGATAAGGATATGCTTCAACTACTAACGTTTTGTTTTGCTCAATATTTATAGTATTACCTTCATTTAAAATTCCGAAAACAAATCCGTTAACACCAAGTTTTTTGATGGTTTCGATTTCCGATTTCATTTGATTAAATTCAGAATCCGAATAGCAAAAATTTCCACCTCTTGGACGAATCATAATATATAAATCGATTGTCAAATGCTCTCGAGCTTTTTGAATCATTTCAATTATTGGAGTAGTTCCACCAACCGAAATAGTAGCACATAATTCGACTCTATCCGCACCTGCTTTTTGAGCTAGTATTGCAGATTCGAGATTGAAACAAGCGATTTCGAATTTTTTCATTATTTCAAAAAGTAATTGGCATCTATCAATTTGTTTCCGGTTGCATCATGAACGGCATAATTGAAACCGCCTTGTATACAATAGGATCCATATTCTCCTTTTTTATTTAGTGCAATAAATCCAACTTGAATGTCTTTTAATTCTTTGCCTCGATTTTTAGTTAGTTTTACAATTCGCATTACCGCTTCTTCACAAGCTTTTTGAGGAGATAAACCTTGTCGCATTAATTCAACTACCAAATGACAGCCTGTAATACGAATGACTTCTTCGCCATGACCTGTTGCTGTTGCTGCGCCTATTTCGTTATCTACGTATAATCCCGCGCCAATAATTGGAGAATCGCCTACACGGCCGTGCATTTTAAATGCCATGCCGCTGGTTGTACACGCACCTGATAAATTTCCATTTGCATCTAAAGCAATCATTCCAATAGTATCATGATTTTCGATATTAGCAATGGGTTTGTATTGACTGGTTTTTAACCATTCTTTCCATTCTTTTTCAGATTCTTCAACTAATAAATTTTCTTTTTTAAAGCCTTGTGAAAGTGCAAATTGTAACGCTCCTTTTCCTACTAACATTACGTGAGGAGTTTTTTCCATAACCGCACGAGCTACAGAAATTGGATGTTTGATGTGTTCCAAACAAGCGACTGAACCAATATTTGAAAATTCATCCATAATACAAGCGTCAAGGGTTACTTTTCCATCTCTGTCAGGACGACCGCCATAACCAACGCTGCGTTCTGTAGGATCTCCTTCTGGAATCTTTACGCCAGCCTCTACTGCATCTAAAGCTCGACCATTTTTGCTTAAAACTTCCCAAGCAGCTGCATTGGCTTCAATTCCGAATCGCCAAGTGGAAAGCACGATTGGTTTTTGTACCGAATTTAATTCAATTTTATTTTCATCCGTTTCAGTCGTGTTTTTGAAACTTGTAAGCGCTAATCCAGCCGTTGCTAAAGCAGTTTTCTTTAAAAAATTTCGTCTATTAGTCATGTTATTTTATTCTGTGAAAGAAGTTTTTCTATAATTGATATTATTGTTTTTTAGCCAATTTTCTTGTGCTTGTAAACGAGTTTTAAAATCAAGATAATTTTCTGGTTTTGCGGTTCCCCATAAAACTTCAGCCAGCGCAGACATTCTTGGCATAATCATATATTCAACTTGTTCTGGAGTAAGAATGTATTCCGTCCAAACATTGGCTTGCGCGCCTAAAATATATTTTTGTTCTTCTAAATCAAGTTCTTTTGGCATTGGATTAAAATTATATACTTTTTCTAAAGAAGTAAATCCACCAATGGCTAATGGTTCATTTTCTGGTTTCCCTTGGTAATGATCAAAGTAACAATGTGAACCCGGTGACATGACTACGAAATGTTTTTGCTTGGCTGCTGCAATTCCGCCTTCAGTTCCGCGCCAACTCATAACTGCTGCATTTGGTGCTAATCCGCCTTCTAGAATTTCATCCCAACCAATGATTTTTCGCCCTTTACTATTTACAAATTTTTCGATACGTTGGATAAAATAACTTTGTAATTCGTGTTCGTCTTTTAATCCTTTTTCCTTAATCAATTTTTGACAATGCGAACAAGATTTCCATCTAGTTTTTGGGCATTCATCACCACCAATATGAATGTATTCGGATGGAAATAAAGCCAGTACTTCAGAAAGCACATTTTCTAAAAATGTAAAAGTATCTTCTTTAGGGCAATATACATCATCGAAAACGCCCCATTTTTTGCCTACTTCAAATGGACCGACACTACAAGATAATTCTGGATAAGCAGCTAACGCAGCAAGTGAATGTCCTGGCATTTCGATTTCAGGAATAATTGTTACATGGCGTTGTGATGCATATGCAACTACTTCTTTAATTTCTTCTTGCGTGTAAAAGCCACCATATTTTATGTCATCAAATTTTTGGTCGTCATATCGTCCAACCATTGAACCATTTCTCCATGCTCCAACCTCTGTTAGTTTCGGATATTTTTTGATTTCAATGCGCCAACCCTGATCTTCGGTTAAATGCCAATGAAAGGTATTCATTTTATAATGCGCTAAATAATCAATGTATTTTTTGATGAAGGTGATAGGAAAGTAGTGTCTGCAAACATCAAGATGCATTCCACGCCATGCGTATTTTGGTGCGTCTGATATTTTTATCCAAGGAATCGCAATTTCGTTTTTTTTCTCAAACGGAACCATTTGCAATAATGTTTGAATACCATAAAAAAGTCCTTGATTAGTTAGGGCTGAAATAACTATTTCTGAATCAGATACAACTATTTCATATTGCTCTTTGTTGAAATTTGCAATTTTAGGTTCTAGTAAAACCAATTGGATGTTTTTAGAATTGTTTTTTGAAGTTATTTTTAGATGTAATCCTGTTTGAATTTGTATTGCTTCTTTTAAATAATTAGCTTCAAATGAATTTTCATCGGCTTGAATATACGTTTTTGTGTTAATATAAAAACTACCTTTTCCTACTAAAGTGTTTTGTGGTTTTGGTATAAAAGCAATATTGTTTTGAGAAAAACTCAACGAGATTAATAAAAATAATAGAAATGTATAGGTGGTTTTCATAAGTAAATATTTATGTACAGGATAAATATACAAAATAAATGCATAAAAAAAACCGCACAGCAATGTGCGGTTTTCTATTTTATAATGAATCTTTTATTTCAAAGCTTCAACTTTAGCCTTAACATCTTCTAACGAACCTTCAAAAGTTTGAACGTTTACACTCTTGTTTATAGAAGTTGTAACTGTTGCTTTTGCTTTTCCATTAGTATTTGTAATTTCTACTTTAACTTTTTTATCAGCGTCTTTAGCACAGCAAGATTTTTCTCCTTTTTTTCCAATGAATTTACCATTAGCATCATAATGAGACATACATATTTCTTTTTCTTCTGCTGTACAACCTAAAGAATCACACATTTTTGCGCATTCATCTTTTGTCATGGTTGCGCATTTAGTCATGTCACATTTACCCATGTTTGAAGCACTATCAACATTCATTTTGATAATTGTACATTTCATCTCTTTTTTAGTTCCTTCAGAATGACCTCCTAAAATAGGGGCGATTACCAATCCAATTAAACACGTTAATTTAATTAAGATGTTCATTGAAGGACCAGAAGTATCTTTAAATGGATCACCAACCGTATCTCCAGTTACAGCTGCTTTGTGCGCATCCGAACCTTTGTAAGTCATTTCACCATTGATTTCAACTCCAGCTTCGAATGATTTTTTAGCATTATCCCAAGCACCACCAGCGTTATTTTGGAATACCGCCCAAAGTACACCTGAAACGGTAACTCCGGCCATATAACCCCCTAACATTTCAGCGATTAATTGATTATTTTCTGGATAAACTAATTTTCCTAAAAGTACAATTGCAATTGGGAAACCAATCGTTAAAATTCCTGGTAACATCATTTCGCGTAAAGCGGCTTTAGTTGAAATTTCAACACATTTACCATATTCTGGTTTACCTGTTCCTTCCATAATCCCTGGAATTTCTTTGAACTGACGACGTACTTCGTACACCATATCCATTGCTGCTTTTCCTACAGAATTCATTGCTAATGCAGAGAATACTACAGGAATCATTCCTCCAATAAATAACATAGCTAATACTGGCGCTTTGAAAATATTAATACCGTCAATTCCTGTAAACGTTACATAGGCAGCAAATAAAGCTAACGATGTTAACGCTGCAGAAGCGATTGCGAATCCTTTTCCTGTTGCAGCAGTTGTATTACCAACTGAATCTAAAATATCTGTACGAGTACGAACCTCTTTTGGTAATTCACTCATTTCAGCAATACCACCTGCGTTATCAGAAATAGGTCCGAAAGCATCAATTGCTAATTGCATTGCTGTTGTAGCCATCATTGCAGAAGCAGCTAAAGCCACACCATAAAATCCTGCAAAAGCATACGAAGCCCAAATTGCAGCAGCAAATAAAATTACAGTTGGAAAAGTTGAAATCATACCAGTAGCTAAACCAGCGATTACGTTAGTTCCTGCTCCTGTTGATGATTTTTGAACAATTGCCAATACTGGTTTTGTTCCTAATCCGGTATAATATTCAGTTACTGATGAAATAGCGCCACCAACTATTAATCCTACAATTGTAGCATAGAAAACACGCATTGAAGAAATATCTTTCAATCCTTCTCCATAGAATTCCATTTTCATTGTGGTTGGTAACATATATTCAACTAAAAAGTAACAAGCAACTAAAGTTAAAAGGATAGAAACCCAGTTTCCAATATTTAATGCTTTTTGTACTTGTGCTTCTTTAGCGTCATCGCTTGAAATTTTCACTAACATTGTTCCGATGATAGAAAATAAAATTCCAAAACCAGCAATTGCCATTGGTAATAAAATAGGTCCGATTCCGCCAAAAGCGTCTTCGATTTTACCACCCATATCTTTAATTACATAATTTCCTAAAACCATAGCTGCTAAAACCGTTGCTACATAAGAACCAAATAAATCGGCACCCATTCCTGCAACGTCACCTACGTTATCTCCCACATTATCAGCAATAGTCGCTGGGTTTCTTGGGTCATCTTCTGGAATTCCTGCTTCTACTTTTCCAACTAAATCCGCACCAACGTCAGCTGCTTTGGTATAAATACCACCACCCACACGTGCAAATAATGCAATAGATTCAGCACCTAAAGAGAATCCTGCTAATGTTTCTAAAACTACGGTCATATCTTCCGTATTTGTCCAAACACCACCTGGCATAAAATATCTAAATAATACTATAAAAAAACCTGTTAAACCTAATACGGCTAAACCAGCTACACCTAATCCCATTACCGTTCCTCCACTAAATGAAACTTTTAATGCTTGTGGTAAACTTGTACGAGCCGCTTGTGTTGTTCTTACATTTGTTTTTGTAGCAATTTTCATACCCATATTTCCTGCTAATGCTGAGAAAAAGGCACCAAAAATAAATGCAACAACAATAAATAAATGTGTTTTAACTCCAGGAATGAAAGTGATTCCAGCCAAAACAATACTTGCAAGAATTACGAATACAGTTAATAATCTGTATTCCGCTTTTAAGAAAGCCAATGCGCCTTCATAAATGTAATCTGAAATTTCTTTCATTTTACCGTCACCGGCATCTTGTTTTAATACCCAGGCACGTTTCATTGCCATAAAAAGCAAACCAATAATTGCCATAACAATTGGCAAGTAAATCATAAAATTATTCATAGTTTTTTGTAAATAGTTAATTTTAATTTAATCGAGCAAAAATACACAAAAAAGGCAATTATTCTAATCATAATTGCCTTTTTTAATAAAAATTGTTAATTTTTTTTTATTTTATACTGAATAAACCTTCTGGTTTGTTTTCAATTGCTTCAAATCGTTCTGTGCATTCTTTAATGATGGCACGTGCTTCATTTACATCTCCCCAACCTTCTACATCTACATTTTTATTTTCTAAATCTTTATAAACTTGAAAAAAGTGTTCAATTTCTTTTACTAAGTGTGGATTAACGTCACTTAAGTCGTTTAACGAATTCCAGATTGGATCAGAAACAGGTACGCAAATAATTTTTTCATCCGGTCCTTTATCGTCTGCCATATGGAATACTCCAATGGGTTTTACTTCTATAACACATCCTGGAAATGTTGGCTTGGTTACTAATACTAACACATCCAGAGGGTCGCCATCTAATGCTAATGTTTCAGGGATAAATCCGTAATCTGCTGGATACATCATTGATGAGAATAGCATTCTATCAAATCGCATTCTTTTTAAATCAAAATCATATTCATATTTGTTTCGACTTCCTCTTGGGATTTCTACCAAAACATCAAATGTTGTTACTTTATCTGCTGTCATTTTTGTATTTATTTATCGACTGCAAAGGTAGAAAAAACTTAGAGCTTAGGGTTTAGCACGTATTCGATTTCTTATATTATAGATTTTATAATAGTAAAAATATATTTACCATAAAAAAACAGTAGAAAAATTATGAAAAATTAATTTTTTTTAAAAAAAAACAAGGATGTTAATTTTTTAAAAATAAAATCCAAAACCTACACGAATTGTGAATTTTCGAGCTTCAGGAATGTCAAAATAACTACCACGCCAAGAGGCATCAACTCGCATTACTTTAAATATATTCCCAATTCCGGCAGAATATTCGTAATAACCATCTACGGGTGCTTGATATAGTTGGCCAGAAGCATTTATAGCTCTGTTTTCATTTGAAACGGAACCATAAACGGCTTTTACACCAATGATTTCTCGCCAATTTAGTTTTCGAAGTAATGGAACTCTTGAAAATAATTTACCATTGAAATTATGTTCCAAATGAAGTGAGGTATATTGGTCTGATACAAAATCGTAATAATTTAATAAGTTATAGGTATTATCGATAATAAAAAACGATTGATTTCCAGGAATAATTCCCATTAAGGATAAAGGAACTGTTCCGAAAGTTTTCCCAACTTCTAAAGTTGTAAACAGTCGACCAAAACCACCTATTAATAATGGTTGACGATAAAAAAACTGTAATTTAGAATACTTGAAATCGCTATTTAAAACGCCTTTTAATCCTTGAGAGTAACTTACAAAAATTCTTGGATAATTTAAATCTACTTCCATTCGGTCCACACCATAGCCAATCATTTTTCTATTTGGTGTATAGTTGATTAAAAAATTGACTTCAGATTGCGTTATTTTGTTAGCTGTTTTACTAAAAGTGTCATCTGTGAAATAGTCCAATTTAAATTCTGGTGAAGCAGAAGATAACGTTCTATATGAAAAACTACTTTCGAAGACCAAATTTTTAACTGGTTCTATCTCGAAGCCTAAGTTGGTTAAATTTACATTGGTTAATTTATTGTTTATACCACTTGAGAAAAAAGAAGAAGATGCGAAACTTCTACCTAAAACATCATTTGAAGTGGTTAAGCTTACGCCAATTTGTTCTACATCTCTACGGTTTCCAAAAGTGGCAATAAAGCGATTTTTCTTATCCAACATTACACGGGCATTAATTCCGTATTTTATTTTTTGGTCTTTAAAACCATAAGCGGTATAACCTTGGATACGCCAAGGGTCGTTAGGTCCAAAGTATGTTCTCCCTCCTAATCTGATGCGTTGTCCTTCTACGTCATTGTATCCAAAAGTTGAAAAAATAGGTCCAATATCAAATTTTCCAACTTGAATGTAGCCACTTCCTAAAATAGATACTAAATTGTAAAATCGTTTAATTTTCGGAACTGTTTTTAAGGTGTCGAGCATTTCATAAATTCCTTTTTCGTTAGAATTTAGACTTTCAAATCGATTTTCTTCCCAATATTCCTCAGTTTTGGTAAACGCTTCATTATTAAAATTGTTGACTTCTTCACGGTAAAATTTATCGTCTTTTACTTTATTGAATTGATGATTTTTGAACATAGTTGTTCGTTTTCCGTACATACCATTAGAACCTTCTTTTTTGGTTAAGGCAAAATCCGTCATCATATGATCTCGCTTCAATAAGAAAACTGAATCGTTAAGTACGTCAAATTCTTGTTCAATATAAATGTCTCGAACCCAGTTGATATTGGCACTTTTACTGGCTTCCATATTGATACTCTTAATAGCATAAGTGGAATCGTTTACCCAAAAATCACCTTTAAAAGTCAGCTCGTTTTTTCTTCTCGGATAATATACAATATTATAGCACCATTTTTTATCAATAAATGTACTGTCTGCCAAAACATAGTTGTACACTTGAATTCCAGTTCGGGATAACGGACTTACAAAATCTTTATCGAAAAATTTTAGGTAGTTGTTGTAAATATCGTAATCGGCATATAAATCTTTTAAAAAGGCATTTACACCATCATTATTTGCGTTACCAAATCCTGAGTATTTATTGGCTTCTAAAACGTCTTTTGTTTTATTTTTTAGATTGTCACCATATACTTTACTTTTGGTTTCATTAATGAAAATTGGCAAGAAATTTTTACCTGTAATCGCAGAAGTATCAACGTGTTGAAAAATAAATTCTACATTTTTGAAGATTTTATTTTTCATAAATGTACTATCTATTGAATTAATGTCAAATTCAATCTTTTCATACTTATCGTATTCGTATTGATAAAATTGACGCAATCCATTTTTCTTTTTTCTTTCCCAAATTTTTCTAAGAATATCTATAGCGGGATTGTTTTTTTTTGAAGTTTTTCCGCCATACACTTTTACTTCCGCAATTTCATTTGCGTTTTCTAAACTAATTTTTAAATCGTAATTAAATGTGCCTGAAAGTGGTACTTCCTTATCTTTATAGCCAACAAATGAAACTATTATGGAAGGATATGTTTTTTTTGATTCGATATAAAATTTACCATTTTCATCTGCAATTACGCCTTCTGCGGAATTTTTAAAAGCCACCGTAGCATAAGAAACAGGTTGTTTGGTGTCGTCTAAAACGATTCCGCTTACTTTTGTTTGGGAAAAAGCAAGTGATGAAATTAGAATAATAAGCGTTAGTAGGTTTTTCATTTGGGTTATAATTATAAAAAAATCCCGATATAATCGGGATTCAAATATACTTTATTTTAAAATAGTAGGCAAATTGATAATTATAGATTTTTAAAATAATTATATTAAAATTACTTCCAAAAAGATAATTTTTGCCTAACTCTTTTTATTTATACATTACTTTTTTTACAGCTTTTACTACATCATTACTGTTTGGTAACCATTCTTTTAAAAGAGTAGGTGAGTATGGCGCAGGTGTGTCAGCAGTTGTGATTCGTTGAATTGGTGCGTCTAAATAATCAAAAGCACGTTCTTGTACCATATATGTAATTTCAGAAGCAACAGAGGCGAACGGCCAAGCTTCTTCTAAAACGACTAATCTATTTGTTTTTTTAACCGAATTAATAATACAATCGTAATCCATTGGACGAACGGTTCTTAAATCGATAATTTCACATGAGATACCTTCTTTTGCTAATTCATCAGCTGCTATAAATGCTTCTTTTATGATTTTACCAAATGAAACGATAGTTACATCAGTACCTTCACGTTTGATATCTGCTACACCAAGTGGAATAATATAATCGCCTTCTGGAACTTCACCTTTATCACCATACATTTGTTCAGATTCCATAAAAATAACTGGATCGTTATCACGAATGGCAGCTTTTAACAAACCTTTTGCGTCATAAACGGTACTTGGTACAACTACTTTTAAACCAGGTGTGTTGGCAAACCAGTTTTCAAAAGCTTGTGAGTGTGTTGCACCTAATTGTCCTGCAGATGCTGTTGGTCCACGAAAAACCATTGGCATTGGAAATTGTCCAGCCGACATTTGACGCATTTTCGCCGCATTATTTATAATTTGATCAATTCCAACTAAAGAGAAATTGAATGTCATATATTCTACAATTGGTCGGCATCCGTTCATAGCTGAACCTACTGCAATACCTGCAAAACCTAATTCTGCAATTGGAGTATCGATTACTCTTTTTGGTCCAAATTCATCAAGCATACCTTTTGAAGCTTTATAGGCTCCATTATATTCTGCAACTTCTTCTCCCATTAAGTACACCGTTTCATCACGACGCATTTCTTCGCTCATTGCTTCACAAATAGCTTCTCTAAACTGTATTGTTCTCATAAAATTAATTCTAAAACTTAGTGAAGTGCAAAAATAATAAAATTTAATGAGTACACTCATTATTATTTAATATTTTTACTCAATCGATTTCTTTAATAATATCTTATCAAATTCTTAATTTTACCTATTTTAATTCAACAATTCATAAAATTTATTTAATTTTTGTGAAAAAACAATATTTTATATGCGCGCATAATATTTTTTTAAAACATTTTTTGTAATTTCGTGGCATCAATATAAAATCAGTATAAAAATGAAAATATTAGTTTGCATCAGTCACGTTCCTGATACTACTTCAAAAATTAATTTTGTTAATAACGATACCGAGTTTGATACAAATGGCGTACAATATGTTATTAATCCAAATGACGAGTTCGGTTTAACCAAAGCAATTGTGTTAAAAGAGCAAAATGGTGCCCACGTAACTGTTGTTAATGTAGGTGGTGCAGATGCCGAAGCTACTTTAAGAAAAGCTTTAGCTATTGGTGCAGATGAAGCCATTCGAGTTAACACTCAACCAACAGACGGTTTATTTGTTGCAAAACAATTGGCTAATGTGGTGAAGCAAGGTGGCTACGATTTAATTATTGCAGGTACAGAATCTATCGATTATAATGGAGGTATGGTTCCTGGAATGTTAGCTGGATTATTAGGATTCAATTTTGTAAATGCTTGTATAGGAATTGAAATTTCTGGAACAGAAGCTACAACAATTAGAGAAATTGATGGCGGTAAAGAAACAGCTACATCAAGTTTACCTTTAATTATTGCAGGAAAAAAAGGCTTGGTTGAAGAAAAAGATTTAAGAATTCCAAATATGCGAGGTATTATGACAGCAAGAACAAAGGCATTGAATATTGTAGAACCAACTTCAGATGCTAATGCCACATCTTCAATAAAATTTGAAAAACCTGCAGCAAAATCAGCTGTAAAATTAATTAGCTCAGATAATTTAGATGAATTAATTAATTTATTACATAACGAAGCCAAAGTAATTTAATTGTAAATCGCAAAACGTAAATCGTAAATAAAAAAATATGTCAGTTTTAATATATACAGAATCAAACGAAGGTAAATTCAAAAAAGTAGCTTTTGAAATTGCTTCATATGCAAAAAAAGTAGCGGATATGCTTGGAACAACAGTTACTGCCGTTTCAATTAATGCTACAGAAAACAATGCTTTATCTGCTTACGGAGTGAGTAAAGTATTAAAAGTAACAAATGATAAATTAACGTCATTTAATGCAAAAGCTTACGAAGATGTAATTAAGCAAGCTGCTGAAAAAGAAGGAGCTAAAGTTGTAATTTTAGCTTCAACTACAGATAGTTTACATATAGCACCATTAGTAGCTGTACATTTAAATGCAGGTTTTGCATCAAATGTAATTGAAGCGCCTTTAAGTGTGACTCCATTTCAAGTTAAAAGAAGTGCTTTTTCTAACAAAGCATTTAATTTAACAGAAATTGCTACAGACGTAAAAGTTTTAGGAATTTCTAAAAATTCATTCGGATTGATTGAAAATGCAACTTCATTAACGGAAGAAGATTTTTCACCTGCCTTATCTGATTCAGATTTTGGTGTAAAAGTTATCAATTCAGAAAAAACAACTGGTAAAGTAACCATTGCGGATGCTGAAATTGTAGTGTCTGCAGGTCGTGGATTAAAAGGACCTGAAAATTGGGGAATGATTGAAGAATTGGCAACTGTACTTGGTGCAGCAACAGCTTGTTCTAAACCTGTTTCAGATATCGGATGGCGTCCTCACGGGGAACACGTTGGGCAAACAGGAAAACCAGTTGCAGCTAATTTATATATTGCTGTTGGAATATCTGGGGCTATTCAGCATATTGCAGGAATCAACTCTTCAAAAGTAAAAGTAGTTATCAACACTGATGCTGAAGCGCCTTTCTTTAAAGTAGCCGATTATGGTATTATAGGAGATGCTTTTGATGTAGTGCCAAAATTGATTGAAAAATTAAAAGCTTTTAAAGCGGCAAACGCATAAATTTTTTATATATTGTGCCTCCTAAAAAGGCTATCTAAATACGATAGAAATATCCAATTTAGATAGCCTTTTTTTGTAGAAAATATTTTTATAGTACATTTGAATAAAGTTTAAGTACAAAATGAGTTTAGTTAAATTAACCATTAAAGGAATATCGTATAGTCAAACACAAAATGGAGCCTATGCTTTAATTTTGAATGAAGAAGATGGCGACAGACAATTGCCAATAGTTATTGGCGCTTTTGAGGCGCAATCTATTGCAATAGCTTTAGAAAAAGAAATTACACCACCACGTCCTTTAACACACGATTTGTTTAAAACCATTGCAGATAAATATGAAATCGTAATTACCCAAGTGATTATTCATAAATTAGTAGATGGAGTGTTTTATTCCAGTATTGTTTGCGAAAGAGACGCATTAGAAGAAGTAATTGATGCGAGAACTTCCGATGCAATAGCGTTAGCTTTACGATTTAATGCACCTATTTTTACCTACAAAAATATATTAGATAAAGCTGGAATTTTCTTAAATAAAAACAAACAAGAATTTCATTCTGACGAAGAAAAAGATGACGACGATATACTTTCAGAACCAGAAGTATATGGCGAAGAAGAACCGCAAAACATATACTCAAAATTTTCCATTCAAGAGTTACATAATATGTTAGAAGAAGCTATTCAAAATGAAGATTACGAAAAAGCAGCACTAATAAAAGCAGAAATAGATAAAAAATAAAAAAACCAACCAAAATACTACAAAATGAACATAAAATTAAAATTAACTATTGTAAGTTTTTTACAATTATTTGTATGGGGTGCCTGGTTAACTACTTTGGCAAGTTATGGATTTGGTTTTAAACAATGGTCGGGTGCCGAGTTTGGAATTGTGTTTTCAACTTTAGGTTTAGGTTCCATAATTATGCCACCTATATCAGGAATTATCGCAGATAAATATTTGAATTTAGAAAAATTATACGGCATTCATCATATTTTATATGGAATAATTTTACTTTTTTTACCTGCTATTGATAGCCCTTCTACTTTCTTTTGGGTGTTGCTTGTGGGCATGATTTTTTATATGCCAACGTTATCTTTGTCAAGCTCACTATCTTTTGCCGTTTTGAAAAAATTTAACTTTAATATCATTAAAGATTATCCGCCCATTCGAGTTTGGGGAACCATAGGTTTTATAGCAGCTATGTGGTGTACTAATCTTTTTAGTAATGTAAATCCGCCTTTTTCTTTCGGGATTGGAGTAGGAAAAGCTATTGCTTCTATAACCAATATGCCAGTGGAATGCAATCAGTTTTATATGGCATCTTTTTTCGCAATTCTATTGGGAATTTTCTCTTTCACTTTGCCAAAAATTGAACCAATAAAAGACGAAACTAAAAACAAAACATTGTCTCAAATTTTTGGTTTAGATGCGTTTAAACTTTTTAAAGAATCTAAAATGGCTATGTTTTTTATCTTTAGTATGTTTTTAGGAGCCGCTTTACAATTAACTAATATGTATGGCGAAACCTATATTAAAGATTTTGAAAACATACCAAAATATGCAGAAACTTTTGTAGTAAAATCCGCAAATATTGTTTTGTCTATTTCTCAAATTTCTGAAACCATATTTATTTTAGCCATTCCGTTTTTCTTACGACGATATGGAATTAAAAAAGTAATGCTTTTTAGTTTAATTGCTTGGGTATTGCGTTTTGGATTTTTCGCTTATGGCGATCCAATTGGAAGTTTATGGATGATTATTATGTCGAATATCGTCTACGGATTGGCGTTTGACTTCTTTAATATTTCGGGTTCTTTATTTGTAGAAACCACAACCGATTCTAAAATTCGTTCCTCTGCACAAGGATTATTTATGATGATGACCAATGGTTTCGGAGCAATCTTAGGAAGTTTAGGAAGCGGATTTTTAATTGACACCTATTTTACTACTGCAAACGGAAAAGACTGGCATAACATCTGGCTTACATTTGCAGTTTATGCTTTAATTATTACTGTTGCATTTGCAATATTATTTAAACACAAACACAATCCAAAAGACGTAGAATCATTTAGTCATTAAATAATAACCTGACAGGTTTTAGCAACCTGTCAGGTTTGAAACAAACTTTATATGAAACAATATCACGATTTAGTAAAGCACGTATTAGCAAACGGCACTCAAAAAGGAGACCGAACAGGAACTGGAACCATTAGTGTTTTTGGTTACCAAATGCGATTTGATTTAAGTGAAGGATTTCCAATGGTAACCACCAAAAAGTTACATTTAAAATCGATTATTCACGAATTACTTTGGTTTTTAAAAGGCGAAACAAATATTGCCTATTTACAAGAAAATGGCGTAAAAATTTGGGATGCTTGGGCAGATGAAAATGGAAATTTAGGACCTGTGTATGGGCACCAATGGAGAAATTGGAATAGCGAAGAAATCGATCAAATTACAGAATTAATTGAAACCTTAAAAACCAATCCAAACAGCCGTAGAATGTTAATTTCGGCTTGGAATCCATCAGTGTTGCCTGATACTACCGTTTCTTTTTCGGAAAATGTGGCTAACGGAAAAGCGGCTTTACCACCTTGTCACGCGTTTTTTCAGTTTTATGTTTCTGATGGAAAATTATCTTGTCAGTTGTACCAACGTAGTGCCGATATTTTCTTAGGTGTACCGTTTAACATTGCTTCGTATGCCTTATTTACGATGATGGTAGCACAAGTTTGTGGATTAGAAGCGGGTGAATTCATACACACTTTTGGTGACGCACATATTTACAACAATCATATAGAACAAGTGAATTTACAATTGAGCCGTGAGCCAAGAAAATTACCAATAATGAAATTGAACCCAAATGTAACCAACATTTTCGATTTCACTTTTGACGATTTCACTTTGGAAGGCTACGACCCACACGAGCATATTAAAGGAGCGGTTTCGGTTTAAAAAAAACATCAAACACATAATAATTGAGCAAAGCTAATTGAGAATAGAAGGATATGCTCAACTAAATAACAAAAAACTGAGTATATATACAAGTTAGCGGCAAGATTACCACAAAAAAAAGCAAATGAGAAACATCATTTTTTTATTTTTAATATCAACACTAATTTCTTGTAATAATTATAACTCTAAATGGGAAGTAATTAAAGGAATTGGAATTTCGGAAGGCGAAACACTTAACAATGCAATATATTTTCAAGATTCATTGAAGGGTATCATTGGAGGATATAAATTGGTTGAGAATGAAAATTCTAAAAACTATGATAAATTAGATATTATTCCAGTTTTATACTTGACCAAAAATGGCGGAAAAGATTGGACACTAATAAATATAGAAAATGTACAAAATGACGTTGACAATGTATTTCTTTCTGGTAATACTATTATTTGTCAAATTGACTCCGCAGTTTTTAAATCAAATGATTTAGGTTTAACTTGGAATTTGATAGAAAAATCAAATTATAAAGTCTTAAGTCAAAAATATTTCCCTAACTTAAACCAATACAACATATCAAATCCAAAATTTGAATTTGATAATAAAAAGTATGACATAAAAGAATCGTATAAATTTAAAAACGTTGAAGTTATCGTATGTTACGGAGAAGAATCTTTGACCAATTATTATTTTATTACAAAAAATAACGGAAAGAAATGGGAGTTTTTGCAAGATGAATTCGGCTCCAACAAGAAAAAATATTTGCTTAAAGACGAATATTTAATTGCTTTTGACGCTCAACACGGATTACAAAAACTGAAATTAAAATAAATCCAGCCGCTAACAGCGGTTTGCTTCAATGGCTACTTCCGGATTTTCCGCAGGAAAATCCGCTGCTGAATGGAATGTTTTATTATATTTGTAATGGCTTGGTGTTGGTTCAACGCCACTGAGAGCAAGCCTCATAACGTTAATTGCTATTAAAGTTTAAATCAATAATTTCTCACAAAATCACTACCTTAGCACATTAAATTTTCAACTATGCTAACACTAATCGCCGCAACATCTACAAACAATGCTTTGGGTAAAGACAACCAATTGGTTTGGCATTTACCAGATGATTTTAAACGTTTTAAAGCGTTAACTTCCGAGCATTATATCATTATGGGAAGAAAAACCTTTGAAAGTTTTCCAAAGCCTTTACCAAACAGAACGCACGTTATTATTACTCGTCAAAGTGATTATATAGCACCAGTAGGATGTATAGTGGTTTCAAGCTTAGAAGAAGCCATAAAAGTTTGTCCAAAAAACGAAGAAATTTTTATTATTGGCGGTGGCGAAATTTACAAACAATCCATAGATATTGCAGATAAAGTTGAACTTACTCGCGTACATACAACCGTAGAAGCCGACACGTTTTTTCCAGAAATAAATCCAGAACAATGGAATCTTATTTTTGAAGAAGTGCATTTAAAAGATGAAAAACACGCCTTTGATTTTACGTTTCAAACTTTTATTAAAGCAAATCGTAATTCGTAAATTGTAATTCATAATTTTCAATTACTTTTGTACTTCAAAATCAAAACAATGTCCGAAACTATAAAACCATATCAAGATTCCGAAACAGGTAAAAAAGAGCAAGTAGCTCAAATGTTTGATACCATTTCAGGAAATTATGATGGATTAAATAAAATAATTTCGTTAGGAACAGATGCTACCTGGAAAAAGAAGATTTTACAAATGGTAAAACTTCAACAGCCAACGTCTATTTTAGATATTGCTACCGGAACTGGAGATTTAGCTATATTATTTGCAGAAACTACGGCTACAGAAATTATCGGTTTAGATATTTCGCAAGGCATGCTTGATATGGGGAAGAAAAAAATTTCAGACAAAAACTTAGATTCAAAAATTCAAATGGTTTTAGGTGATGGAGAAAAAATTCCCTACACAGATAATTATTTTGATGTGATAACGGTGGCTTACGGCGTAAGAAATTTTGAGAATTTAGAAAAAGGACTTTCTGAAATACTTCGTGTGTTGAAACCAAATGGTACTTTTATTATTTTAGAAACTTCTGTACCAACAAAATTTCCTTTTAAACAGGGCTATTATGTGTACACCAATTTTATCATGCCAACCATTGGAAAACTGTTTTCTAAAGATAAAGCCGCGTACAAATATTTGTCTACTTCTGCACAAAATTTCCCTTTTGGAGAAGCGTTAAACAATATTTTACGAAAAATTGGGTTTATAGATGTAAAGCACGATCCACAAACCATGGGCGTAGCTACAATTTATAAAGCATCAAAAAAGTAAAAAATGCAAGTTAGATATCTTATTTTTATTTTATTATTCGCACTGAAATCATTTGCTCAGGGCGGCACCTTTGGTAAAAATCCGATAATAAATGATGAAAATTTTGAGAAGAAAAAAATTCATTTTGGATATTATTTAGGATTTAGCAGTTATAATTATCAATTTAATTATAAAACGGTTGGAAAAGATATTGAGTTGAAACCCGCCACTGGTTTTAATGTTGGTTTGGTAGTTAATTTAAGATTAAGAGAATTTTTCGATTTACGATTTGAACCTGGTTTTTATGCTACACAACGTAATTTAATTTATCCATATATTGAAGATCGAGTAGATCGATTAAGAGAAGTAAAAGCAGCCAATTTACACTTTCCATTGCTGTTAAAATATTCCGCATTGCGAACAGGAAATGTGCGACCATTTTTGGTTGGAGGTGTTTCTTCAACTTTAAATTTAGGAAGTAACGAAAAAGCAACAGACGATAATTCAGCAAATAGATTTCGAGTAAAAACCTGGACGCAAAATTACGAAGTTGGTTTTGGATTGGATTTATATTTGGAATATTTTAAATTTTCTCCATCCATTCGTGGTGTTTTTGGAACGGGTGATGAATTAATTCGCGATTTGGACCCGAATTCTCCTTGGACAGGAAATATTAAATCGATGCAAACAAGAGCTGTTTTTGTTAACTTTACTTTCCACTAAGTCGTAAAGTCACAAGGTTGTTTTTTAGTTACTTCGTTTAAATTCTGATAAAAATATCGCAGTAGCAGTGGCTACGTTTAAACTTTCAGTTTGCTGTAAATTTCCAAATCTCGGAATAGCAATTTTTTGAGTAATTAATTTCTCAATTTCTGAAGATATGCCATTGGCTTCATTTCCCATTACAAGTATACCGCTTGTTGGTAATTCTTTTTTATAAATGTTTTCGCCATCCATAAATGTTCCAAAAATTTCCAAATCAGTAGCTTTTAAATAAGCGGCTAAATTGGCGTATTCTACTTGTACTCTGGCCAAACTTCCCATAGTAGCTTGAACTACTTTTGGATTATATATATCTACGGTTTCTTCGGTGCAAATAATTTTAGAAATACCAAACCAATCACACAATCTTATAATAGTTCCCATATTTCCTGGGTCTTTTATGTTGTCTAAAGCCAATTCTAAACCAGAATTACTACTGGAACTATATTCTTTAATTTTAAAAACAGCTAAACAATCATTTGCAGAAGTTAAAGCCGATATTTTTTTAAGTTCACTATCTGAAATAAGTGTTGCGGCGTGTTTTTTGTCAAACAAATCTGTTTTGGTTACAAATAAATGTTCCAAACTAAAATTAGCGTCAATAAGTTCTTGAATCACTTTTTTCCCTTCTGCTATGAAAAGATTGTGTAACTTACGGTACTTTTTTTGTTGTAAACTATTAATTAGTTTAATTTGGTTTTTGCTAACCATAAAAAATTGTATTTTTGATAAAAATTAAGCATTTGAAGAATCTCACTCCAAAAATAGTACTATTTTTTCTTTTAGGACTACTTTTTTACTCTTGTTCTGAAGTAAGAAAGCTCCAAAAGAAACAATTGCTTATTGAAGATAACGAAATTATAGTAAATAACAAATCTGTTAACTTAGAGGATTTGCACAATCAATTGTATCAAAAACCCAACAGTAAATTATTAGGTTTTAAACCCCGTTTACAATTATATAATTTAAGTAAAAAAAATGCAGATTCTTCATACCAAGCGTGGTTGCTAAAAAAACCAAACCGATTAGAAAGAATGACAAAATTGTATTCTAAAAAGCAAGTAAATCGATTGGGTAAATCGTTTTTGGTTTCTGGTTATAGTGATTTTTTCAAACAAGTAGGAGAAGCTCCTTCTATATTAGATACGGCAAGAGTAAGAAAATCGGAAATTAGATTGCAATCGTATCAATTTAATAGAGGTTTTTTTGATGTGAAAGTGGCTTCTAAAATTGATTCTTTTAAAAATAAAAAAGTAAAAGTTACGTATCAAATAAACACAGGGAAACCCTATGTAATTGATAGTATTTTTAGAAATATTGATTCGCCAATTGTAGATTCATTATATCAAAATATTTCTGGAAATTCCTTAATAAAGACAGGCGAAACGTATACCGCAGAAAATATAAGCAACGAGAAAAAACGAATTGCCACGGAATTTCGAAATAGAGGCTTATATCATTTTCAAGAAAATTACATTAAAAGACCCGATATAGATACGATTGGCAAAAAAAACAAGTTGAATATTACTTTTAATATTGGAAATAGAATTGTTAAAAATGCCGATTCTACTTATACGGAACCATTTAAGTTATATAAAATTAACAAGGTAAATATTTTTACAGACAAACAAGTAAAAGAAAGAGCGATCGGAATTGATAGTATTTCGTATAAAAAATTTAATTTCTATAGTTCTGGGAAACTAAAATATAAACCTAAAGCATTAGTAAATGCTATTTTTATTGAAGAGGGAAAATTATTTAGCGAACAAGATAAAACGTTAACTACAAGAGCGTTATCTAATTTGAAAGTATTTGCATATCCTCGAATTCAATATGTAGAAGACGCTACTGGAAATGGATTAATTGCAAATATTGTATTAACACCATTAAAAAAATATAATTTCAACATTAAAGGTGATTTTACCCAGTCCAACATTCAGTTGTTTGGTATTTCTGGATTTACAGGAATTACGTTTAGAAATTTGTTTAAAGGCGCCGAAATTTTAGATTTTTCTTTGCGAGGTAATTTGGGTTCCTCAAAAGATGCCAGTATAAAAAACAGTACCGATGCCTTTTTTAATATATTAGAATATGGTGCGGATGTAAAATTAAGTTTTCCAAGAATTTTCTTTCCAATAAATACCAGTAATATTATTAGAAAAGAATCGTTACCTAGTACTTCTATCACCTTAGGTTTA
This sequence comes from Flavobacterium sp., assembly GCF_044341185.1. Classification (GTDB taxonomy): domain Bacteria; phylum Bacteroidota; class Bacteroidia; order Flavobacteriales; family Flavobacteriaceae; genus Flavobacterium. The sequence goes on along the minus strand of NZ_JBIISE010000003.1, from coordinate 12,114 downwards.
TCTAAACAAACAAATATTGGCTTGGATAAAGAAAATTATTATGGAAGTTTTTATTACGATTGGGGTTTAAATAAAGATGAAACTAAAAAGTTTAAATTGGATTTATTTAACTTACAATTTGTAAAAAATTTAAATATTGACAATTATTTTAACGTATATAATTATTCATACAATACATTAAATAATTTAGCACAAACGTATAATACAAATGCTACTTTTGAAGATGACGCTGGGAATTTGACTTTTTCAGGAGCGGTAGATTTTATTAACGCGGTAACAAATAATGCATATCCTTTAACGCTTCCGCGTGATAATCCAGATTATAAAATCATTAACACCATTGGAGAAAGAAGAAAAAGATTGATTGAAAATAACTTAATTTTATCTTCAAGTTTTTCTTATAATTTAAGCACCAAAAGAAGTATTAATGATGTGCAGTTTTATAATATTAAAGCCAAAATTGAAAGTTCAGGAAATATTTTAAGTCTTATTGCAAAACAAAAAAAAGAAGGATTAAATAGTAACGACAATCAAACTGTTTTTGGTGTAGAATATGCGCAATATCTTAAAACGGAATTTGAATACATCAAACATTTACATTTATATAAGAAAAGCTCCTTAGCATTTAGGTTTTTTGGAGGAGTAGCTGTTCCTTACGGAAATTCAAATTCAGTACCTTTTTCAAGAAGTTATTTTGCAGGAGGAAGTAATGATAATAGAGGATGGCAAGCTTATTCATTAGGGCCTGGATCAAGTTTAAGTGTAAATGATTTTAATGAGGCCAATTTAAAACTTTCTTTAAATTTAGAATACCGATTTAATATTTTTAATAGCTTAAACGGAGCTTTATTTACCGATGCAGGTAATATTTGGAATGTTTCAGATAATGTAGAAGACGAAAAATTAAAATTTAAAGGAACAAAATCTTTTCAAGAGGTTGCTTTAGGGACTGGTTTTGGACTTCGATATGATTTTGGTTTCTTTGTAATTCGTGGCGATTTAGGTTTCAAAGCCTACAATCCAGCTAAAGAATATTCGCAAAGATGGTTGAAAGATATGAACTTTTCTAAAACTGTTTTTAATATAGGTATCAATTATCCTTTTTAAAATTAATAAAATTGTTACTTTTGTAAATTCAAAAAAAACAACATAAATAAATTATCAATAAATAAAAACGTATGAGTCATAATATCAAACCTGGAGTAGCCACTGGAAATCAAGTTCAAGAAATTTTTAATTACGCTAAAGAAAAAGGATTTGCTTTGCCAGCTGTCAATGTTACAGGAAGTAGTACAATAAATGGAGTTTTAGAAACAGCAGCAAAATTAAATGCACCTGTAATTATTCAGTTTTCAAATGGAGGCGGTCAGTTTAACGCAGGAAAAGGAATGTCAAATGCTGGTGAAAAAGCAGCTATTTTAGGTTCTATTGCTGGCGCAAAACACGTGCATACTTTAGCTGAAGCTTATGGTGCAACTGTAATTTTACATACGGATCATTGTGCGAAAAAATTATTACCTTGGATTGATGGTTTATTAGATGCTTCTGAAAAACACTTTGCAGAAACAGGAAAACCATTATATTCTTCTCATATGATTGATTTATCTGAAGAACCAATCGAAGAAAACATTGAACTTTGCAAGCAATATTTAGCAAGAATGAGTAAAATGGATATGACATTAGAAATTGAATTGGGAATTACTGGTGGAGAAGAGGATGGTGTAGATAATTCGGATGTGGATAGTTCTAAATTGTACACACAACCAGAAGAAGTTTCTTATGCATACGAAGAGTTAATGAAAATTAGTCCACGTTTTACTATCGCAGCTTCTTTTGGGAATGTTCATGGGGTTTATAAACCAGGAAACGTAAAATTAACACCTAAAATTTTAAAAAATTCTCAAGAATATGTTCAAAATAAATTCAACACAGGAGCTAATCCGGTTGATTTTGTTTTTCACGGAGGTTCAGGTTCAACAATTGAAGAAATTAGAGAAGCAATTTCATATGGTGTAATTAAAATGAACATCGATACTGATTTACAATTTGCTTTCACAGAAGGAATTAGAGATTACATGACGTCTAAAATCGACTATTTGAAAACACAAATTGGAAGTCCTGAAGGAAGTGACAGTCCAAATAAAAAACATTACGACCCAAGAAAATGGATTCGTGAAGGAGAAGTTACTTTCAATACAAGATTAGAACAGGCTTTCGCCGATTTAAATAACGTGAATACATTATAGTCATCAAGTCCAAAAGTCGAATGTCTGAATGTTTTCAGATTTGTTAGGCTTTTGACTTTTGACTTTTAACTTTTGACTTGAAAAATTATGGCTTGGTTTAAAAGAAAAGAAAAAGGAATTACAACTGCAACTGAGGACAAAAAAGATGTACCAAAAGGATTATGGTACAAATCGCCTACAGGAAAAATTGTAGATTCAGAAGAATTAGAAAGAAACTTATGGGTAAGCCCAGAAGACGATTATCACGTACGAATTGGTAGTGCTGAATATTTTAGAATTTTATTTGATGATAATGAATTCAAAGAATTAGATGCCAATTTAACTTCTGTAGATTCATTAAAATTTGTGGATACGAAAAAATATAGCGATCGTTTAAAAGAAGTTACCGAAAAAACCAAACTAAAAGACGCAGTTAGAACTGGAGTAGGAAAATCTAAAGGGAATGACATAGTTATTTGTTGTATGGATTTTGCTTTTATTGGTGGTTCAATGGGAGCTGTTGTTGGCGAAAAAATTTCGAGAGGAATTAATTATGCTATCGAAAATAAATTGCCATTTGTGATGATTTCAAAATCAGGTGGTGCTCGTATGATGGAAGCGGCGCAATCTTTAATGCAATTAGCAAAAACATCTTCAAAATTAGCACAATTAGCAGAAGCACAATTACCGTATATTTCATTATGTACTGACCCTACAACGGGAGGAACAACTGCTTCATATGCTATGCTTGGAGATATTAATATCGCAGAACCAGGCGCTTTAATTGCTTTCGCCGGACCTCGTGTAGTTAGAGACACTACAGGTAAAGATTTGCCAGAAGGTTTTCAAACCTCAGAATTTTTATTAGAACACGGTTTCTTAGATTTTATTTCGCATAGAAAAGAATTAAAAGATAAAATTAATCTATATATCGATTTAATCTTAAATCAAGATATTAGATAAAAATAAAAAACCCGATTTTCATTTGAAAATCGGGTTTTTTTATTACATTAAAAGTCATTAAGACTTTCGATATTCGACTTTTGACTTTCGACATTCGACTTAACTATATTCCAAAAGCAGTTTTAATATCTGCTACACGGTCTAATTTTTCCCAAGTAAATAATTCAACTTCTATTGTTTTTACAACACCATCTGGTGATTTAAACGTTTTTGTTACTACTTCATTTTTTCGTCCCATATGTCCGTAAGCGGCAGTTTCACTATAAATTGGCGTTCTTAATTTTAAATTTTGCTCAATAGCATAAGGTCTTAAATCAAACAATTGTGCTACTTTATCAGAAATTTGAGAATCTAATAAACCATTTTTAGCGGTTCCGTATGTGTTTACATAAATGTTACAAGGTTTTGCAACACCAATGGCATAAGAAACTTGAACTAAAACCTCGCTTGCCACACCTGCAGCAACTAAGTTTTTAGCAATATGACGTGCAGCATAAGCAGCACTTCTATCTACTTTACTTGGATCTTTACCTGAAAAAGCACCACCACCGTGAGCACCTTTTCCTCCGTAAGTGTCAACTATAATTTTTCTACCTGTTAGTCCAGTATCACCATGTGGTCCTCCGATTACGAATTTTCCAGTTGGGTTAATGTGGTATTCAATTTTGTCGTTAAATAAATGAGCATATTGAGGGTATTTAGCCAAAATTCTTGGAATTAAGATGTCAATAATATCTTTCTTAATTTTTGCAAGCATAGAAGTTTCTTCATCAAAATCATCGTGTTGTGTAGAAACTACAATAGAATCAATTCTAACTGGAATATTGTCATCATTGTATTCTAAAGTAACTTGAGATTTTGCATCTGGTCGTAAATACGTAATCGCTGAATTTTCTCTTCTTAATTCTGCTAATTCTTGTAATAATTTGTGTGCTAAATCTAATGCTAATGGCATTAAATCAACTGTTTCGTTTGTAGCATAACCAAACATAATTCCTTGGTCACCCGCACCTTGTGCATTGGCTTTCGATTCAAAATCTGTAGCGGCAGCTCTATCAACTCCTCTGTTAATATCATCAGATTGATCGTGTATCGCTGATAATACTCCACAAGAGTTCGCTTCAAACATATATTCGCTTTTTGTGTAACCAATTTTTTTGATTACATCACGCGCAATAGTTTGAACATCTAAATAGGTATTAGATTTTACCTCACCAGCCAAAATTACTTGCCCTGTAGTCACTAACGTTTCACAAGCCACTTTTGAATTTGGGTCAAATGCTAAAAAATTATCAATTAATGCATCACTAATTTGATCTGCAATTTTATCTGGATGCCCTTCGCTCACAGATTCCGACGTAAATAAATATGCCATAATTATAAAAATAAATAAATACTAATTATCGAAAAAATTGCAAGGAAATACTAAAGTAGGGAAGATTCTGCTTTAGCATTTTTTTACGAGGTTGCAATCAGTTCAAATTTTTCCTCTTTAATTCTGGTGCAAAGTTATAAAATCAATTTGATATTTAAATCATAAATTATAATTAATATTTTATTTTCAATTACAAACCATATTTATAGATAAATTTTCTTTAAATTAAATTATATAATGAAAAATTAACTAAATTTAATAATAAAAATATTAAATATTAGAAAATATTTCTTTTTTGAATATTTTTATTACCTTTGCACTGTTCTTAAACATACTGATTGTTATCACGAAAGGTGGAGGGATTAGACCCTTTGAAACCTTAGCAACCCTACGCTTGTAGAAGGTGCTACATTCTATTCCAATATTATTATAGGAAGCAGATAACTAGAAAATTTTACATTTTTCGCTGATATCAATTTTTAAGTTTAGATTCTTGCCCTTTCATTTTTTAGAAATTGTCAAGGTTTTTTTTAAAAAATATAATATCATTAAAATGTCAAATAGTATCACAAAATCAACTGAAGTAGCTAAAAGCAGTATTCATCAAGCCATTAAAGAAAGAATTTTAGTTCTAGATGGTGCTATGGGTACAATGTTGCAACGCAATAAATTTGAAGAAGAAGATTTTCGTGGCGAACGATTCAAAGATTTTCCACATCCACTAAAAGGAAATAACGATTTACTTTCTATAACACAACCAGAAGCGGTAAAAGCAGTACATAGATTGTATTTTGAGGCAGGTGCGGATATTGTAGAAACCAATACATTTTCTGGGACTACAATTGGTATGGCCGATTACCATATGGAAGATTTGGTATACGAATTAAATTACCAATCCGCAAAAATTGCAAGAGAAGTGGCTGACGAATTTACAGATAAGCCTCGTTTTGTAGCGGGTTCCATTGGTCCAACAAACAGAACGGCTTCCATGTCGCCAGATGTAAATGATCCTGGCTATCGTGCTGTAACTTTTGACGACTTACGAATCGCTTATAAACAACAAGTAGAAGCTTTAATTGATGGTGGTTCGGATGTGCTTTTGGTTGAAACTATTTTCGATACATTAAATGCCAAGGCCGCACTTTTTGCAATTGAAGAAGTAAAAGAAGAAAGAAATATTGATATTCCAATTATGGTTTCAGGAACTATTACAGATGCTTCCGGAAGAACTTTATCTGGACAAACGGTCGAAGCTTTTTTAATTTCTATTCAGCATATTCCTTTGTTAAGTATTGGATTTAATTGTGCTTTAGGAGCCGATCAGTTAAAACCCTATTTAAAACGTTTGGCACATCATACGCAGTTAAATATTTCGGCCCATCCAAATGCTGGTTTGCCAAATGCCTTTGGAGAATACGACCAAACACCAATGGAAATGCAGGCTTTAATTCGGGAATATTTACAAGATAATTTAATAAATATAATTGGAGGTTGCTGCGGTACAACTCCAGAACACATTAAATTAATAGCAGAAGTTGCAGCAGAATTTAAACCAAGAAAATCAGAATAAAACAGTCATTTAGCATTTTACTATTCTAAATGAATTTTAAAAAAGCAAAAATGAAAAATAGCATAATCAAAATAAAAAAGTACGTTACTAAAACCAAAATCTTTTGGAAAGAAGTATTAGAAAATTATAAAAAAATAAGTAACATATTTTAAAAATAAGTTATCAGATTAGTAAATAAGATGTCAAGAAACAATAAAATAAATTTACAACTTTCAGGATTAGAGCCGCTCTTTATTAATGAAGAATCTGTTTTTGTGAATGTTGGTGAACGAACCAATGTAACAGGTTCTCGTAAATTTCTTCGTTTAATTAAAGAAGAAAAATACGACGAAGCGCTTTCAATAGCTCGTGAGCAAGTAGAAGGTGGTGCCCAAATTATCGACATTAATATGGATGAAGGAATGTTAGATGGCGTTTATGCTATGACAAAATTCCTAAATTTAATTGCTGCCGAACCAGATATTGCTCGTGTTCCTGTGATGATTGATAGTTCGAAATGGGAAATTATTGAAGCAGGTTTAAAAGTCGTGCAAGGAAAAGCGGTTGTAAATTCAATTTCACTTAAAGAAGGCGAAGCTGTTTTTATTCATCACGCTAAGTTGATTAAACGCTATGGTGCAGCAGTAATTGTAATGGCTTTTGATGAAGTCGGACAAGCAGATAATTACCATAGAAGAATTGAAATTTGTAAAAGAAGTTACGATATATTAGTAAACCAAGTTGGTTTTCCTGCCGAAGATATCATTTTCGATCCGAATATTTTTCCAGTAGCAACCGGAATGGATGAGCATAAATTAAATGCTTTAGATTTTTTCCAAGCTACGAAATGGATTCGTGAAAATTTACCTTTTGCTAATGTTTCTGGAGGCGTAAGTAATGTTTCATTCTCCTTTCGTGGTAACGATAAAGTCCGTGAAGCGATGCATTCAGCTTTTCTATATCACGCCATTCAAAATGGGATGACTATGGGGATTGTCAATCCAGAAATGTTAGAAATTTATGATGAGATTGATCCTGTTTTATTGGAACACGTTGAAGATGTTCTTTTAAATAGAAGAGAAGATGCTACAGAACGATTATTAGATTTAGCCGAAAGTTTTAAAGGCGATTTTAAGATAAATGAAAAAACTATAGCTGAATGGCGAAATGGTTCTATTCAGGAACGATTAACCCATTCTTTAGTAAAAGGAATAGACGAATTTATAGAAATTGATGTTGAAGAAGCTAGATTAAGTGCTAATAAAGCCATTGAAGTCATAGAAATTAGCTTAATGAATGGTATGAATGTGGTTGGTGATTTATTCGGAAGTGGAAAAATGTTTTTACCTCAAGTGGTAAAATCAGCCCGAGTAATGAAAAAAGCTGTGGCGTATTTATTACCATTTATTGAAGAAGAAAAAGATTCAACCGCTTCGTCCTCTGCCGGAAAAGTTCTGATGGCAACCGTTAAAGGTGATGTTCACGACATTGGAAAAAACATTGTTTCAGTAGTTTTGGCGTGTAACAATTTTGAAATTATCGATTTAGGCGTTATGGTTCCGCCTGAAAAAATTATTGATGCTGCCATAAAAGAAAACGTAGATATTATCGGTTTAAGCGGATTAATTACACCTTCATTAGACGAAATGGTGTATTTGGCCAAAGAACTGGATAAGTTGAACATCAAAATTCCAATAATGATTGGTGGCGCTACCACTTCTCGTGCGCATACAGCTGTTAAAATTGCTCCAGAATATGAGTCAACTGTAGTCCATGTCAATGATGCTTCAAGGGCGGTAACAGTCGCGTCGAATTTATTAAATACGGAAACAAAAACCGATTTTTCAATAGCTTTACGAAAAGAATATGACACGTTAAGAGATGGCTATTTAAATAGAGCAAGAGAGAAAAATTTCTTAACAATTGAAGAAGCTCGTAAAAATAAATTCAAAATTAATTGGGATACTTTTAAACCGATACAGCCTAATTTTATTGGAACTAAAACAGTTGAGGTAGTATTATCAGAATTAGTCGATTTTATCGATTGGACACCGTTTTTTCAATCTTGGGAATTATACGGAAAATATCCAGCCATTTTATCGGATGAGGTTGTAGGGGAACAAGCCTCAGATTTGTTTAAAGATGCCCAAAATATGTTAGCTAAAATTGTCTCTGAAAAATGGTTTACAGCTAAAGGAATTTTAGGAATTTTTCCCGCTAACACCATAAATGATGATGATATTGAAGTATATTCAGAACCAATAACCAATAACCCAAAACCCAAAACCTTTTTATCATTAAGGCAACAATCGCAAAAAACCGCAGGAGCGCCTAATATTGCTTTAGCCGATTTTATTGCACCAAAAGATTCTGGAGTCCAAGATTATATAGGTTGTTTTTGTGTAACAACAGGATTTGGAGTGGATGAAAAAGCAACAGAATTTGAAAGCCAATTAGACGATTATAATTCGATTTTAGTCAAAGCTTTAGGCGATAGATTAGCAGAAGCTTTTGCGGAATATTTACATTTAAAAGTTCGAAAAGAAATTTGGGGATATGCGTCAGAGGAACAACTTTCAAATCAAGAATTAATTAAAGAAAATTACAAAGGAATTCGTCCAGCACCAGGATATCCAGCTTGTCCAGACCATTTAGAAAAACCAACTATTTGGGATATTTTAAAAGTGGAAGGAAATATAGGTGTGAAATTAACTGAAAGTATGGCAATGTGGCCCGCTTCTTCAGTTTCAGGATATTATTTTGCTCATCCAGAAAGTAAGTATTTTGGGTTAGGAAAAATAAAATCAGACCAAGTAGCAGATTACGCAAAAAGAAGAAACATATCAATAGACACAGCAACTAAATGGTTAGCACCAAATATTGCAGATTAATTTAAGGTATTGGGCAAAAGGTTTAAGGTAAATAGACTACCTAATAACCAAAACCCGATACCTAAAACCTAAAAAAAATGAAAGTAACTGAACATATCCAAAACGCCAACGGAAAACCTTTGTTTTCTTTTGAAATTTTACCACCTTTAAAAGGTCAAAATATTCAATCAATTTTTGATAGTATTGATCCGTTAATGGAATTTAATCCTCCATTTATTGATGTTACCTATCATCGAGAAGAATATGAATTTAAGGAATTACCAAATGGGTTATTGCAAAAGAAAATTGTAAAAAAACGACCAGGTACTGTTGGAATTTGTGCAGGAATTCAGAACAAATATAATGTAGACGCCATTCCGCATATTTTATGTGGTGGTTTTACAAAAGAAGATACCGAAAATTTACTAATAGATTTAGATTTTTTAGGAATCAATAACGTTGTGGCGCTTCGTGGCGATGCGGTTAAAAGTGAAATTTACTTTAAGCCAGAAAAAGAAGGTCACGTTTATGCCTCTGAATTGGTTTCGCAAATTAATGATTTAAATAACGGTATTTATTTAGATGCTGATTTGCAAAATTCTTCTAAAACTGATTTTTGTATCGGTGTAGCAGGATATCCTGAAAAACATATGGAAGCACCAAGTTTAGATAGTGACATTCATTTTTTAAAGCAAAAAATTAAAAACGGAGCAGATTATATTATCACACAAATGTTTTTCGACAATCAGAAATTTTTCGATTTTGTTGCGAAATGTCGTGCAGCTGGAATTACAGTTCCGATTATACCAGGTTTAAAACCCATCTCTACAAAAAAACAATTAAATTTAATTCCACATCGATTTAGCATCGAATTGCCAGATGATTTAATTATGTCTGTTGTGAAAGCCAAAGATAATGATGTAGTAAAACAAATAGGTATTGAATGGTGTACGCAACAAAGTAAAGAACTTGTGGCAGCAGGAATACCAGTGCTTCACTATTACTCTATGGGTAAAGCGGAAAACATCAAAGCCATTGCCAGTCAAATATTTTAATTTCAATTTTGATTGTAATTAAACTTCATAAGCTATATTTGTCTTAAATATTTTTATGAAACAATTTTTACTTTTATTTATTTTTGGAATTTCGTTTTCACAAAATCAATTGGACGCTTATTATATTGATGTTCAAGGGTTTCGTGGAAATATTTTCAAACATACACAAGAAGTTAGCCATTTGGCTACTGGTCATCCAGATGGATTTTTGGTCAGTATAAATAAAAAATCATCAGGTAAAAAAGAATGGCAACAAGTTTATGGTTATCCAGATTATGGAATTTCATTTCAAGCTATCGCTTTCAAAAACAACTATTTAGGTAAAAATTATGCGATAGGTTTACATTATAATTTTTACTTTTTAAAAAGACATTTACTTTTCAGAATTTCACAAGGAATTGGAGTTACAACCAATCCATACGATAAAGATACTAACAATAAAAACAACGCTTTTGGCTCGAAATTTTTAGATAACAATTACATTTTATTACAATATCAAAAGCAAAACATACTTGGTCCATTAGGTGTTCAAACAGGATTTATGCTTACCCATTTTTCGAATGCCCGATTTAAAGCACCAAATAGCGGTATAAATAGTTATTCTTTTACTTTTGGATTGAATTATAATTTTGATAAAGACAATCAAATAATAAATGATAGTCTACCAAATTCAAAATCGTATGCAGAAAAAATAAAATATAATTTAGCCTTTCGTACAGGAATTTCAGAAGCACCAGTAGTAGGAATTGGTCAGCGTCAGTTTTATCACATTGGTTTATATGCCGACAAACGATTTAATAGAAAAAGTGCCATACAATTAGGGACAGATGTATTTTTTTCAAGGTATTTAAAAGATTATATTCAATTTTCTTCTGTAGCCTTTCCAGATAAAAAACCAGTAGATCCTAACACAGATTATAAACGAGTTGGCGTTTTTGTGGGTCACGAGTTATTTATTAATAAATTATCCATTGAAACGCAATTTGGATATTATGTGTACAAACCTTTTAAATACGATATTGATATCTATCAGCGATTAGCGTTGAAATATTATATCAATAAAAATATATTTACAGGAATTGGTTTAAAAACTCATAAAGCAAAAGCGGAAGCGGCAGAATTAACTTTAGGAATTAGATTATGATAAAAAAATATATACTAGTTGTTTTTGTTCTCATTCTTTCCAGTTGTGGTATTTCAGAAGATTGTATAAAAAATGCAGGAAATCCAGTAACTAAAGAATATGCTATTTCTGATTTCGATAAAATTCGTGTGCATTCAGGAATTTCTTTGGTTGTAAAAGAAGGACCAGATTTTAAAGTCATCATTCAATCAGGCACAAATATAATCGGTAATATTGAAGTAACTAAACAAGGCGATTTTTTATTAGTAAAAGACAATTCAACCTGTAACTGGACGCGTGATTTTAAAGCTGCAACTGTTTATGTAACGGCACCAAATATTTCTGAAATTCATAGTAAAACTGAACAAGACATCTATTCAGACGGAACGCTTACTTTTCCAATTTTGAGATTATTTGCTTTAAATGAAGACGAAGCCGGTACTGGCGATTTCTATTTTAATATAAATAATGCACAAACCGTAATTGAATCTAACCACGTTTCTAATTTTTATATTTCTGGAAATACTGCGGAATTATTGTGTAATTTCTATTTTGGTACTGGTAAATTTTATGGAGAAAATTTCATTTGTCAAAACATAAAAATCTTTCAACGTGGATCTAACGATATGATTCTAAAACCCATACAATCTATTTCAGGAAAAATTTTAAATACTGGGAATGTGATTCTCAAAAACAATCCACCAATAATAAATGTAGAACAACTGTTTTCAGGGCATTTGATAATGAATTAAGCTTTCGTCTTCTCTCTAAAAACCTTTTCCAAATTGCTTCCTAAATCAGTAAGTTGTGCGTCTTCTACAATTTTTCCTTTGTGAATAATGATAATTCTATCACAGATAGCTTCTACTTCTTGCATAATATGTGTAGATAAAAACACGGTTTTATCTTTACCAATATTTTTAATTAATTCTCTAATTTCAACCAATTGATTCG